>DAISYB010000007.1:0-140304 GCA_036825545.1 Crocinitomicaceae bacterium
CGATCCTGCAGCGAGATTATCCAGAGCTGTGGTGTTGCCCACATTTGGATCCCAGACAATGGTATATGGTGCTTGTCCACCGGAAATACTAATTTCCAATTCTCCATCGGTGTCTCCGTTGCATGTTACTGATGTTGAAGAAACAAGAGTTACTACCGGAGCATTTGCAACAGGATCAATGGTTACTGCAGTAGCAGACACACTCGAACAACCTGATGTGTTATCCAATACGGTAATCGTGTAGGAACCGGGCGCAAGTCCGCTGAAGGTCGTTCCAGCCTGAAAGGTTGTTCCGTCTATGCTATAGGTGTATTGTGCTCCCAGTGGGGCGTCCACGATGACCGTTCCGCTTGGAACAGCACATGTTGGTTGCGTCACAGTTCCTGCAGTTGGAGCAGTTGGAGCACCCGGAACAGTATTGATAGCTACGCTGGATGATGTTGTTGAAGTACATCCATCACTGTTAGTCACAGTAAACGTATAGTTTGTTCCCGGAGCAAGTCCGGTAAATGTTGCAGATGACCCTGAACCACTCTGTGTTGCTCCACCCGGAGAAGCTGTGATTGTCCACGATCCCGCAGGCAATCCACTCAGTTCAACTGATCCTGTTGGTGCAATACATGTTGGCTGTGTTACTGTTCCTGTAATTGGTGCGGAAGGCGTAGCTGGTTGAGTGTTGATCACCGCAGATGTGGAAGATGCTGCAGAAGTACAAGCATCAGCATTGGTAACGGTGAAGGTATATGTTCCTGTTGTCAACCCTGTAAATGTTGCGGTTGTTCCTGAACCACTCTGCGTTGCTCCACCAGGTGAAGCTGTAATTGTCCAAGAACCGGATGGAAGTCCGCTGATTGCAACAGAACCTGTTGCTTCGGTACAGGTTGGCTGAGTTACTGTTCCAAGTACCGGTGCTGTAGGAGTTGTTGGTTGTGTATTGATCACAACGTTAGCCGAAGCCACCGAAGTACATCCCAGATCATTGGTCACTGTGAATGTATAAGTTCCCGCTGCAAGTCCTGAAACAGTCGTAGTTGTTCCACTTCCATTTGTATTTACTGCTCCCGGATTCATGGTCAGTGTCCACGATCCAGCCGGTAATCCACTAAGATCAACAGATCCTGTAGCTACCGAACAAGTTGGTTGAGTGATTGTCCCAACAACTGGAGCGGCAGGCGCTCCCGGAACAGCATTGATCGTCACATTGGATGTTGCGGTAGAGGTACACCCTGCCGCGTTCGTAACGGTAAATGTATATGATCCTGGAGTTAAACCGGTAAATGTAGTACTGCTTGTAGAACCGTTTAGTGTTGCTCCTCCACTTGCCGTAATCGTCCACGAACCTGTCGGTAAACCACTCAATTCAACAGAACCGGTAGGATCAGCGCATGTAGGTTGTGTTACCGTTCCAGTAACTGGAACAGCTGGAGTTGCTGGTTGAGTGTTGATCACCGCAGATGTGGAAGATGCTGCAGAAGTACAGGCATCAGCATTGGTAACGGTGAAGGTATATGTTCCTGTTGTCAACCCTGTGAATGTTGCGGTTGTTCCTGAACCACTCTGAGTTGCTCCACCAGGTGAAGCTGTAATTGTCCAAGAACCGGATGGAAGTCCGCTGATTGCAACAGAACCTGTTGCTTCGGTACAGGTTGGCTGAGTTACTGTTCCAAGTACCGGTGCTGTAGGAGTTGTTGGTTGTGTATTGATCACAACGTTAGCCGAAGCCACCGAAGTACATCCCAGATCATTGGTCACTGTGAATGTATAAGTTCCCGCTGCAAGTCCTGAAACAGTCGTAGTTGTTCCACTTCCATTTGTATTTACTGCTCCCGGATTCATGGTCAGTGTCCACGATCCAGCCGGTAATCCACTAAGATCAACAGATCCTGTAGCTACCGAACAAGTTGGTTGAGTGATTGTCCCAACAACTGGAGCGGCAGGCGCTCCCGGAACAGCATTGATCGTCACATTGGATGTTGCGGTAGAGGTACACCCTGCCGCGTTCGTAACGGTAAATGTATATGATCCTGGAGTTAAACCGGTAAATGTAGTACTGCTTGTAGAACCGTTTAGTGTTGCTCCTCCACTTGCCGTAATCGTCCACGACCCAGCCGGTAAACCGCTGAA
This sequence comes from Crocinitomicaceae bacterium, assembly GCA_036825545.1. Taxonomy (GTDB): domain Bacteria; phylum Bacteroidota; class Bacteroidia; order Flavobacteriales_D; family Crocinitomicaceae; genus M0103. Next base: position 2,125 of record DAISYB010000007.1, read on the forward strand.
TTGTACCGATCCGGTTGGTACTGCACATGTTGGTTGTGTAATTGTACCCACAATTGGTGTGGCTGGCGGCGTTGGTGCCGCATTAATTGCAGCTGATGTAGATGCTGTGGAGGTACAACCGTCACTATTTGTTACTGTGAAAGTATAACTTGTACTTGGATTAAGACCGGTAAATGTTGCTGTTGTTCCTGAACCATTCTGTGTTGCTCCACCAGGTGAAGCTGTGATCGTCCAAGAACCGGATGGAAGTCCGCTTAAGGCTACAGATCCTGTTGGTGTTGTACAAGTCGGTTGTGTGATTGTACCAACTATTGGTGCGGATGGTGTTGTTGGTTGTGTATTGATTACCACCTCTACTGATGCAGGTGAAGTACAACCTGAACCAGCTGCAGAAATAACAATATTATTAATTGCGACTGAAGGATCCGTTCCAAGAGCATCGTCATTATTTACCCATCTAATTGCGATTTTAAGATTTGTAATGTTTTCACATGATGAAGGAAGCACAGAGGTATACGCTGTCCATTGCCCCTGGCCACTTCCGCATAAAGGGGAGTTTAATGCAGCTCCCAATTGGTACCATCCTGTTTCGTCATTGTACCAAACCGTAGCTTGATCATTAGGGATGTCACCCTTTGCAATAAAGTCAAAGTTTAAAGTTAGTCCACTTTGTCCAATTGTACTAATTGCGGGTGATTCAGCACGGCGATTTGTTTGAGGACAAAATAGAAAACCACACAAACCTCCGGCATCATATGCTGCTCCACCGTTTGGATTCCAAACACTTGTTATATGAAGCGTATTATCTCCATTGCTTGCAACACCGCATCCTGGTGGTAAAACACCTCCCTCATCATCATCAACTTGAAAGAAGTTAGGATCAGATCCTTCCACACCGGTTACAACATTTAAAGTCCAACCAATCGCTCCTGTTTCAAAATCCTCAGTAAAAATAGTTGATGAGCCTGATGAAGTAGAGACTGTAAAAGTGTATGTTCCAGGTGCAAGACCTGTAAATGTTGCGGTAGTGCCTGTGCCTGTCATGGTAGCACCTCCAGGAGAAGCAGTTACCGTCCAAGTACCAGATGCCGGCAAACCGCTCAATTGAACTGAACCTGTTGGTGTTGCACATGTAGGTTGCGTCACTGTACCTGTAACCGGTGCAGTTGGTGAGGCAGGTGCTGCATTTATTGCCGCAGAAGAAGAAGCTGTTGAAGTACAACCGTCACTATTGGTTACAGTAAATGTATAGCTTGTACCTGGATTGAGACTGGTGAATGTGGCTGTCGTTCCTGAACCGTTTTGTGTTGCTCCACCTGGACTCGCCGTGATGGTCCACGAACCAGCAGGTAAACCACTTAAATCAACAGAACCTGTCGGCGTCGCACAAGTTGGTTGTGTGATTGTACCAACAATTGGTGCGGTAGGGCCAGAAGAAATCGTAACATTATGAGAGACACAAGAGGATAACGAATTACATGCATTGACATTGGCTACATAATAAGTTGTTGGAACGATAGGGGATACATTTATACTTGTACCAGTCCCAACTAAAGTTCCACCACATGAACCAGTAAACCATTGAGACGAAGAATTAGTTCCGGTAGAATTTAGGGTAATTGATCCACCATTACAAACTGAATTTGGACCAGTAATTGACACTGGTGGTGTAGAACTAACTATAGTAGCATTAAGATTTGAAATAACAACATATTGTTTCGGATTGTTATACGTTGTATTCGAAGATTTATACTGGATAGTAACGGTTGAAATGCAATCCGAACTTGTTCCAACATTAACCTCATTATTTCCCCAACACGTACAAGCAGAGGATGTTCCAGAATTGAAAGTAAGAGTAGGTGTTCCTGATCCAGTCACAGATCCACCGGTTTGGACACATGCTGTTCCAACTTTAAAAACATTTACAGGAGCTGCTGAAGAATTTGTTCCCGTAACAACAATCCTGTCTTGCCAAGAACCAAATCCATCGTCATTGATATCGTAAAGAAAAAAGTTCACAGGTCCCTGAACGGGTGTACTAAATGTAATTGTAGTAGTTATTGTTTTTGTCGCGTTAGTTGTCCAATTCGTACTTAAAAGCAATCCTTGATTGGTCGCAGATATCCCTGAACAACTTTCACCGGGCACAACAGACCCTGTTGGAAACCATCGTGGAGACGCATCTTGCCAAACATCTTCAGAATTTACAATTGTTGCTGACATGGTTACCCCCGAAACAGTCGTTGTGTACGTCCTATTCACTCCACTCCCGCCATAAGTCCCACTCCATGGAAAAGTTGTTAACTGAGAAAAGCCAATGTGACTGACACAAAAGAAAAGAATAGAAAGCAGATTGATCTTCATTTCAACGGAGTATATTTTCACCGGTAAAGTAACGGAATTGATGGCAAAAAAAATGAGGGGCTACCCCCTCATTCTCAATTCTTTTCCTTCGTTTTTATCCGTTTATTCCGTCTTCAATCCAACAAACTGATATGGTTTGTATTTGGAAACATCCTTAGCGTCACCGGTATATTCAGGACCATCCACAATCGCTGAAACAATTACTACATTGACTTTCCCAGCAAATTCCTTTTTGTTATCGAAATAAGTTGTGATATCATACTTCATGTTCTCAGCACGAATCTGAGTTAGTTTATCATTGGTTTCATAGGTCTTTGTAGGAACCTGTGATGCAGATGAATACACATTGATCGTGATCTTCTGACGACCATCTTTCAATTGAGCCTCCACCTCCTTAACAAACTTCTTTAAATCACCTTTGGAAACAGAAAGTTTGTTTTTGTTGTAATCAAAATAGTGCATGAATTCAATATTCTTCCATGTTGTGACATCCACCGGTTCAAAGACAACGGGTGCCGGTTCATCAACAGTACAGCTAGTAATAGCTTCCTGACCGTATGAATCCCTCACTACAACAGTATATGATCCTTTACCAATCCCTTCAATATCTTTTGTTACGGCTCCATTTGACCACTGAAAAGTGAAAGGCTCAGCTCCACCACTCAGTGTTAAAGTGACCGATCCGTTTTTTCCTTGAAAGAATGTTGCATTCATTGATGAACAACTTAATTCTATTGGTGGCGGGAAAATCAAATAGGCCATATAAATATCACTGCGCTCTCCGTCTTTGTTGCTTGACCAATAAACATTGTTTCCTGAATAACTAAAACATGCGTCAAACTTAGAAGAATTGATTTTAGGGCCTAAATTCACCGGCTTAGACCAATCAGTCCAAGAGTTACCTCTCACCGCATAAAAAACATCGGCATCTCCAAATCCACCATGTCCATTGCTTGAAAAAAACAAAGTGTCTTTTCCTTTAGAAAGGAAAGGTGACATTTCAAATCCATTCGTATTTACAACATTACCGAGATTCAAAGGTGAAGACCATGCATCACCGGCACGCAAACTCACATAAAGATCCTCTTCTCCTAAACTTCCTGGACCTTTATAGGATATCAAAATTACGGTCTCATCCTCGCTAATGTGAAATCCATAGTAATCCCCATCAATATCAAGTCCGGGAATTTCCACTTTCTCCGGTGTTCCCCAACTGTTTCCTTTTCTTCGAGCAATCGCCACTCCTTTTTCGAGGTCTTTTTTTCCCTGATAGGTATTTAAAAGATAAAGAGATTGACCGTCACCTGAAATTCCAACCACTCCATTATTATATTTCGTATTGAGCGAACTGACATTCTTTACCCCGGTATATTCACCGTTACTCTGACGGTAGCTTACCCAAATATCCTGATCCAGTTCACCACCTTTATTTTTCTTATCGAAGGTACGCACAAAGAATAGCATCGAACTATCTCTGGAAAAAATTGGGATACTCTCTTCCGCAGGAGTATTCACATCTCCTGGAAGTACTCGCACTCCATCAAAATCCCAAATTTGAGCAAACATGCTAAAAGAGGATCCTATAATCAGAAGAAGACAAACTATTTTTCTCATTGTATGTTTATTTATCGCAGCATAATTCCTAGTACAAGTTCATGTCCTCCAGAACTCATCTTGTTCATTCTCGAGACAGAGAAATCGTACGAGTAACCAAACTTAAAGGTTTCACTAATGTTAAAACCGAACATGCCAACAACGGCGTCCGCATTTCGATAGGATGCTCCAATCCACAACCATTCCTTGTATTCTGCTAACAAAGATCCTTCTAAGGAAAATGGAGCAGGTCGCATATTCTTTACAAGTATGCATGGAATCAATGTGAAATCATCATTGACTGGGACCTTCACTCCTGCAGTAACATTAAAGTGAATCTGTGTATTAAAATTTACAGTACCTGATCCGAATTCGACAAAATCTTTTGACAGATGATCGGCAGCGACTCCAAAAAACATTTGCTTGGAATACAAATAAAATCCTGCACCCACATCCATGATATATTTGTTGGAATTGTTGGCAACAAAAGCATCATATTCCTCATCTCCTCCCCCATAAGCAGCAAAAGGATCTGTCGGATTTAACGCAATAGCCTTGTCTTGTAAAAATGTATTGTTCGTTAATCCCAAGCGAGTTCCAAAGGAAAGATTATAATTTTTACTCAACGGCAAATGAATTGCGTAGGTACCAGCAAAATTCACTTTACGGAAAGCACCATATTGATCTACTAATAATTGCCCACCTACAGCATGCTTTAACTTACCTGTTTTGATCTCAGGATTTCGCACGATTCCCTGACTAATGCGAAAAGCAGGGTTGTATGGCTGGCGATTCTTTTTACCTAAAACAGTGCTACCTGACAAATAAGCTGTTCGTGGCTCATCACCAAATCCAACCCATTGCCATCGACCGCTCATCGTAATATCCATGAAATCATACACACCAGCTGCACCAGGGTTAACCATGAATTGATTTCTCATGTACTGGCTGTATTGTGGAATCTGTTGTGCCTTTATTGTAATTGTCACACAAACAAAAGATAAGATCGAAATTATTCTTTTCATAACTCTCTTATTATTTTTTAATAATTGAAACGGTTCCTTTTAGGATCTCTCCAGAGTTGTCTCCTTCAGTCATAATAATGTAGTAGTAACTTGCTACTGGTAATAACTCTCCGTTGTACTTACCATTCCATTTGTTTGATGAGTAATCACCTTGCTCTGATTCAAACAACAAGTTACCCCAACGGTTGTAAATAAGTACTTTGTTATTCGGATAGACATCATCAATATCGACAAGTTCCCAATAATCATTCATTTGGTCACCATTCGGAGTGAATGCCGTAGGAACTACAATTTCACAACCAGTATTAATGACAATATATTGGTGAACATCTACAAAATTCCCACAATCATCAGAAACCCGATAGGTTCTTGTGATCGTTTCAGGGCACTTCTGATTATCAGAAACATCACTAACAAAGACAACTGAAGGTGTTGAAGAACAATTATCAGTTGCTTGTACCAATCCAGTATTAGAACTTGGAACCGGGTCATTTGCCTGTAAATAGATCGTATCCATTGCCTGTGCCACAGGAGGCATATCATCATTCACATCAAAAATGTACTGACAACTAGCTGTTTCTCCGGCGCAATTTTCATACATGAAGGTATAGATCTTTAGTCCTGAACATACTGGATCGGCACCTTCAGTCATTGTTGGTACTATAGTATTTCCACATGCATCAGTAATCGATGTACCTGTAGGTGCAGTGATTTCACCAATGCATGATACCGGAACAGATATATCCGCCGGGACAGTGAGCGAAGCCGCATCAACATTGTATTTGTACTTCCAACTCAACACATTACCAGCACAATCTTCAAAATTAAAGATCCATTCCATTTCACCCTCGCACGTTACATCTGTCGGGGTTACCACTGTTGGTGTCAAAGTATTTCCACATGCATCCTGTACAGTTGGTGGAGTTGGTTGAACTTGCGCATCTGCCAGACAGTTTACTGTTGATGATCCATTCGGTTCAGCAATCGTAAAGGCAGGAACATCGATGGTGTATGTGTATGTCCATGAATCGGTATTTCCTCCACAATCCTCATAGTTGAAGATCCATACCATATCACCTTCACAGGCAATATCTGTAGGAACAACTACTGTAGGTATAATAGCGTTGCCACATGCATCCTGTACCGAAGGTGGTGTAGGCTGAACCTGTGCATCTACCAGACAGTTTACTGTTGATGATCCTGCCGGTTCTGCAATCGTGAAAGATGTTAGCGATACGTTGTATGAGTAAGTCCAGTCAGCTGTATTTCCAGCACAATCCGTATATGTGTACACCCAATCCATTGTTCCTCCACTACAACCCACTGTCGATGGTGCTGTGACAACAGGTGTCAATGTGTTTCCGCAGGCATCTGTTACCACTCCAGGCGCTCCCGGATCTGTCGCATCTGATGGACATGCCACAGTTTCAGATCCATCAGCAAAACCAATCGTGAATGTTGGTAGGTCAATCGTGTAGGTGTACGTCCAAGATGCTGTATTATTTGCACAGTCTTCATAATTAAAGGTCCATACCATATCTCCTTCACACGCAATAGCTGATGGAGCAACCACTGTTGGAGTCAATGTGTTTCCACATGCATCCTGTACAGTTGGAGCTGTTGGTTGAACTTGCGCATCTGCCAGACAGTTTACTGTTGATGATCCATTCGGTTCTGCAATCGTAAAGGCAGGAATGTCAATCGTGTAGGTGTACGTCCATGATGCTGTATTACCCGCACAGTCTTCATAGTTGAAGGTCCAAACCATATCGCCTTCACAGGCAACATCAGATGGTGTTATCACTGTTGGAGTCAAAGTATTTCCACATGCATCCTGTACAGTTGGAGCTGTTGGTTGAACTTGCGCATCTGCCAGACAGTTTACTGTTGATGATCCATTCGGTTCTGCAATCGTAAAGGCAGGAATGTCAATCGTGTAGGTGTACGTCCATGATGCTGTATTACCCGCACAGTCTTCATAGTTGAAGGTCCAAACCATATCGCCTTCACAGGCAACATCAGATGGTGTTATCACTGTTGGAGTCAAAGTGTTTCCACATGCATCCTGTACTGTTGGAGCTGTTGGTTGAACTTGCGCATCTACCAGACAGTTGACAGTTGATGATCCGTTCGGTTCAGCAATCGTAAAGGCAGGAATATTGATGGTGTATGTATAAGTCCATGAATCGGTATTTCCTCCACAATCCTCATAGTTGAAAGTCCAAACCATGTCACCTTCGCAAGCAATGTCAGACGGCACAACAACTGTAGGTACAATATCATTTCCACATGCATCCTGTACCGAAGGTGGTGTAGGCTGAACCTGTGCATCTACCAGACAGTTTACTGTTGATGATCCTGCCGGTTCTGCAATCGTGAAAGATGTTAGCGATACGTTGTATGAGTAAGTCCAGTCAGCTGTATTTCCAGCACAATCCGTATATGTGTACACCCAATCCATTGTTCCTCCACTACAACCCACTGTCGATGGTGCTGTGACAACAGGTGTCAATGTGTTTCCGCAGGCATCTGTTACCACTCCAGGCGCTCCCGGATCTGTCGCATCTGATGGACATGCCACAGTTTCTGATCCATTAGCAAAACCAATCGTGAATGCTGGAATGTCGATTGTGTACGTATACGTCCATTCAAAAGGATTACCAACGCAGTCCTGATAGTTGTATGTATAAGTTATCGTTCCTTCACAATCAACATAAGTCCCTCCTACAACTGGAGAACCTGCCAATGGTGATAATGTATTGCCACATGCGTCTTCAATGTTCGGAAGAGTTGCAGGTACAACAGCAGCAGATGGACAATTGACAGTACTTGTTGAAGTTACCGGACCACCTACTTCAGAAGGCCCAGTTGTTAGATCAATTGTGTATGTATGCGTCCAATCAGCTGTAGTTGTTCCGTCACATGCCGAATAGCGGTAGCGCCATACAACAGTTCCTTCACAAGCCGGTGTCGCTGCATCCTGACCAATCAATACCGCTGACACGGTTCGTCCGCAAGCATCCAAAATATCTGCAGGAGCACCTGGATCTGTAGCTTCTGAAGGACATGAAACAGTCGAACTTGCATTAGCTGGCGGCGTCAAGCCTCCAGAATAGTCAATTGTATAGGTATGCGTCCAATCAGCCGTTGTTGTTCCGTCACATGCCGTATAACGATAACGCCAAACTACAGTTCCTTCACAAGCCGGTGTAGCGGCATCTTGTCCAATCAAGACTGGAACAACGGTTCTTCCACAAGCATCTGTGATAGTTGCAGGTGCCCCTGGATTGATCGCATCTGCAGGACATGATACAGTAGAGTTTGTATTCGCTGGTGGCGTCAAGTCTCCTGAATAGTCAATTGTATAGGTATGTGTCCAATCAGCCGTTGTTGTTCCGTCACACGCCGTATAACGATAACGCCAAACTACAGTTCCTTCACAAGCCGGTGTAGCGGCATCTTGACCGATTAAAACAGGAATTACTGTTCTTCCGCATGCATCTGTGATATTTGACGGAGCACCTGGATTGATGGCATCTGCAGGACATGAGACAGCAGAGTTGGTATTCGCTGGTGGCGTCAAGCCTCCTGAATAGTCAATTGTATACGTATGTGTCCAATCAGCCGTTGTTGTTCCGTCACATGCCGTATAACGATAACGCCAAACTACAGTTCCTTCACAAGCCGGTGTAGCGGCATCTTGTCCAATCAAGACTGGAACAACGGTTCTTCCACAAGCATCTGTGATAGTTGCAGGTGCCCCTGGATTGATCGCATCTGCAGGACATGATACAGTAGAGTTTGTATTCGCAGGTGGCATCAAACCTCCTGAATAATCAATTGTGTATGTAAAAATCCAATTGTATGCAGCACCAGCGCAATCTGTATAAGTATATGTGTAAGTTTTAATTCCTTCGCAAGCTGGATCAGCTGAAATAACAGGTGCAGAAACCGATAATGCTCTTCCACAGTTATCTAATACAGTAGGCACAGAATGACCTGACGCTTCACTTGGACAAGAAACAGTTGCACTGCCATTCGCCGGCATTATTACTACTGGAGGATTTATATAAATGGTTTGAACAACATCGACAAAATTTCCACAGTCATCAGTTACACGATAAGTTCTTGCAATCGATGTAGGACATGGTCCACTCGGCACATCTCCAACATGTGTTACAGTCGTTGGACAATCACTTGACGTTACCGTTACAGAACCAATATTTACAGCTGGAGCAGCAGAAGGACAATCAACCGTAACATCAGCCGGCGCATCAGCAGCAAGTGGGTTTATTGTGCAACAAGTATATGCTGGTGAAACAGGCAATGCACAGGAAACTGGACTTCCTATCTCTTGTTCAAATGTAACAGCTAAAGAAACAGTAAATCCAGAAACATTCCAGTGATTACTAGGCAAGGATCCACATGCGGTATTTGGAGAATAAACCGTACTTCCTAACTGATTAGGGTAAATATATACCTCTATTACACTGTTTTCATTGTAACCATACGGTAAATCTGCGAGGGTAAATGATTGAGAAAAGTTGGATAGCGTAGTTTGTTGATCGTAGATTATAAAACCATCAACATAAATAGTAACCCACATGTCATCACCGGTTGTAGAAGCTATATTTTCACAATAACCAGTAAATGATACATTCAATGATAACGATGTGGCATTTCCTCCCTCACCGTTAGGAGAGATCTCAATAAGTGCCGCATTATTTACTCCTCCAAAAGGTGAATTGGTAACGACAGCATCAGGTTTCGTTTCAGTTACAGAATAGGTAATCGGCACTGAAGGACCTGCGGTCGAGCAACAATCGGGACTACCTGAGACACCTAAATAGTCAACTGTGAAATTCTGATTTCCATCCGAACAATAGTTGGCAAGACCTGATGGATCAGGAGATATTGTAAATACAGTTCCTAAATCAAAAATATTACAGTCATTGTTCGGACTTACGTCCCACGTACAAGTCGAGGTGTTCCATGTAATACTCACAAGGTCTGACGACTGATCCGGAACTTGAGGATATACAACAACAGTATGACTTCCACTGGCAATTAATTGACCTGTATTATCACAAGTAATAGTCCATGGCAATTCTACTTGAATAGGAGTACAGAAATTGCTATTATTCAGCATGAACTGAACATTATGGTCGTTACAATTACCCATAACGGAAGTTACAGGACCAGAAGGTGTTTGGACAGTTAAAGTTGAAGTAGACACCACTAGTGGCGCTTGGAACATAATGGAGCTACATCCAGTAAAGGAAGTAATTGGAACTATGATGTCGACACCATTTACTTGAATGGTTATGAATCCACCTGTTCCATTAAAGCCGTCTTGCCAAAAACTCACATCACATATTTCAAGTGTATAAATTGCTCCTTGTGTGTTTAAATCGAGCTGACCAGTAGACACATTAAAATTAGCCCCGTTAACGCCGGGACCAGCACTTGCAACGATGTTTCCTGTAAGATTACTAGTTACAATCCATTCTAACTCATTAGCATAAAGTGAACCCCAGTTACCAACTACATTGAACTCTATATAACCATCGCATCCTGAATTGTTAACTGCAAGATTATACATTTGATTTCCACATGCAACAGGGGGAGAATAGGATTGAAGGTCATAGGTCGGGCAATTCACTAAACATAAAGGAGCTGTATAACTAAAATTCTGTGTGCAAGAAGGATCTCCAGAGAAATAAGCACTAACATTACAAGCAGCTCCATTGGCAGCGAAGGAACCTAAATTAAAGTTGATTGGATCGGTCCCAAAAGGAGCTGAAGCAACAACTTGAGGCACTCCATCACAACCAGTAACGATTAAATCTCCTGATGCCGGTGCGTTCACAAATTCAATAGAACCAGACACCGTGTATTGGTTAGTTACCGTATTACAACCTGTAACTGTCACATTTAATGCAACCATTCCGCAAGGTGGGTCAGTAACAATAGAACAATCTGTTGATCCAGTTCCTCCAACCTGCACTAATGAAACATCTTGAACAACATTCGCATAATTGGTTATCAACATAACGTAAACCTGACCAGCAATTGCTCCATTTATAGTTGGGAATTCATTATTTGTTGGGGAGAAGCTGCAACTCACAATTTCCGAAGAAGGGACACCTAAATTCCCACACTGAGATTGTGCTTCTGATAAGGAATTAAACGGACCCCAGATGATGTAATCAATATCACTATTAGCTGAAAGGTTCATGTTAATATTTCCACTTGTTGCAATTTCCAGGTAATACCAAGTTGGATTCGGTTGGGTAATTAAACAACCATAGTTATTTCCCGGATCGGTTGTCGAAGCTTGGGGAACACCTGAGTTGGCAGTAAAACTTAAACCAACATCTGTGCAGATTGGCTCCATTTCAGAACAAGTAGAACCACCTTGAGAAAATGTTATTGCCGACAGAAAAACTGTTGCAATAGACAGTATTAAATATCTCATAATAAATCAGGTAATAGAAATAAGGTTAAAGTTGTAGGAGTGCATTCAATGCACGTTTTCTCTCTTGCAATTCTTCAATTTGGCGTGCCATATCAGTGAACCATCCTTCACGCTCAGCAATAGCTTTTTGCTCCGGATTGTCGAGAATAAATTTTCTTTTAATTTCAATTGCTTCTAAATGAGACTCAATCAAATCAAGTTTACTCCTAATTTCAATTTTTTGGTCTTCTGAAATTTGATTCGCCCCTTTACTTTGAATTTCGCCAAATGAAAATTTTGACTTCACTTCTAAAGATTTGAGGGAATCAGACTGGACTACTTGAGAATGGGCATCTATAGATAACAGACACCCCACACAAATGGGGAATAGCAGTTTCATGAATGGGTTCTTTTCTAGTTAGGCCGCAAATCTAGGCTAAGTATTTGATATTTAAAAATTTAATTGCATAAACCTGTGTTTTTCTTAACATTTGGTCATAAATTCAAATAAGAACAAAAGATAAAGTCCATCCAACACCATCTCAATACAATCCTTATCTTTGAGCACTCAAACAAAATTTATGACACCCTATTCCCATACCGTCGAGGAACGTTTTATACGCTATGCACAGATCGATACAACTGCCGATCCCAACTCAACTAGTTTTCCATCATCTTCAAAACAAAAAGACCTAGCAGTCTTACTGGTTGAAGAACTAAAAGAAATTGGTCTCTTGGATGCTGAAATGGACGAATGGGGTTATGTATTTGCTACGATTCCATCCAACAGTGATCGAAACGACTTACCAACGATCTGTTTTTGCTCACACATGGATACTGCCCCTGATTGCAGTGGAACAAACGTAAAACCGATTGTTCACCGCAACTATAGTGGATCGCCAATAGTACTTCCGGATGATCCAACTCAAATCATTACGACGGAACGTCACCCCTACTTGCTTCAAAAAATCGGTGACGATCTGATTACAGCTAGTGGTACAACTTTGCTTGGTGCAGATGACAAAGCAGGTGTAGCGATTATCGTAGATTTAGCCAAACAGCTTATAACTCACCCTGAGATCAAACATGGTCCGATCCGCATTCTATTCACTCCCGATGAAGAAGTAGGAAGAGGAGTTGAACATCTGGATATGCAGAAATTAAATGCCGATTATGGGTACACCTTGGACGGTGGACCATTGGGAGACATTGAAGATGAGACTTTTTCTGCGGATGCAGTTAAGGTTACCATTCATGGTATCAGTGCCCATCCCGGATATGCGAAAGGAAAAATGGTGAACGCTATAAAAGTTGCCTCTGAATTTGTAAGTGCATTACCAAAAGACAAATGGTCACCCGAAACAACCGAACATCGCGAAGGATTTGTTCATCCTGTGTCGATTGAGGGTGGACTTGAAAAAGCAACTGTTCAGTTCATTATACGCGATCACATTACAGAAAAATTGGGCGAATACGAAAACAGGTTAGAGTCGCTTTTAAAAATGGTGTTGGAGCCTTACAATGTAACCTACGATTTTGAAGTTTCCGAGCAATACAGAAACATGAAGGAAGTTCTTCGTTCAGTTCCTTTTGTTACTGATTATGCAATGGAAGCGATGCGAAAAGCAGGTATTGAACCTAAACTTTCCATTATTCGTGGAGGAACTGACGGTTCACGGCTTTCGTTCATGGGACTACCTTGTCCGAATATTTTTACAGGTGAAATGGCGATTCACTCTAAACATGAGTACGTGAGTATTCAGGACATGGAAAAGGCCGTTTGTACTTTAATTGAATTGGTTCAGATCTGGGAAAAACACAATTGAAATGGACCATCGGCTCATCATTAAGAATATAAAAGAAAAGCAATTCGAGAAGATCTATTTTCTTCACGGAGAAGAGCCATTTTTTATTGATGAGATAGAGACAGCATTGATTCAAAACGTATTGGACGAATCAGAGCGCGATTTCAATCAAACAATTCTTTATGGTAAGGATGCCGAACTTTTGAGCTTGATTGGTGAACTGAAAGGTTACCCGATGATGTCAGAACGAAAACTTGTCATTCTACGTGAAGCACAAGATTTCAAAAAACTGGCTGAATTGGATAAGTATTGTGAATCTCCTTCTGACACTACTGTTTTTGTAATCTGCTATAAATACGACACATTTGATTCCAGAAAGAAGGTCATCAAAGAAGCAGCAAAAAACGGACTCGTTTTCAAATCTGACAAAGTAAAAGACTATCTGCTTCCTGACTGGATTCAGACCTATGTTAAATCAACAGGTTATTCCATTACAGGTAAGGCAGCTATTTTACTTACAGAATTTCTTGGTAATGACCTGAGTAAGATCACCAATGAGTTAAGTAAACTCTACATTTTACTTGAAAAGGGAACAGCGATCAACGAGATCCATATCGAAGAAAATATTGGTATATCCAAGGATTACAACGGATTCGAACTCACGAATGCGGTTGCCACAAATGATATTGCCAAGGCCTATAAGATTATCAATTACTTCGAGCACAATCCAAAGGCAACAAGTATCGTGTTGATCATTGGCAATTTATTTACTTTTTACAGTCGTTTGATGCGTATACATTTCCTTCCCAACAAAAGTAAGGAATCTGTTGCCGGTGCCCTGAAGGTTCATCCTTACGCAGCTGGCGAACTGATAAACGCCACTCGTATTTATAATCCAAGCAAAATTGCCAAAAACATAGAAATTTTACACGATTTTGACTTGCGATCAAAAGGAGTTGGAGATAGTTCTTCAAGTGAAGGAGAATTGATGCGTGAATTGATCTATAGCCTGATGCACTGATGCACTTATTTTACGATCCAAATATCACAACTGATACCAAGAGCTTCATTCTGAACGAGGAAGAATCCGGCCATGCCTGTCGTGTATTGCGCATGCGAGCAGGAGATTCTCTTTTTCTTTTGGATGGAAAAGGTAACAGGTACACCTGTGTAATTAGTGATCCACATCCTAAAAAATGTCAGGTTGATGTGACAAGTGTGTTTACGGAAATCGACAAGGAACCCGAGATCCATTTGGCGATTGCACCAACAAAAAATATGGAGCGCATTGAGTGGCTTACCGAAAAGGTCACCGAATTAGGCGTAACACAGATCACACTCCTACTCTGCCGCAATAATGAGCGCAAACAGGTTAAACTTGAACGTTTACAACGTATTCTGATATCTGCGATGAAGCAATCTCAGCGTTTGTTTCTGCCTGTTTTCAATGATCTCACACCACTTAACACCTTTGTTAGTGAAAATCCCAACGGACTCATTGCACATTGCCATGAAGGAAACAAATCGACTTTACAGGAATTAATTGCCGATAATCAGGGACCATTACTTATTGGTCCGGAGGGTGACTTTACGCGAGAAGAAGTAGAATTGGCCTTGCAAAATGGTTACAAAAGCATTACTTTAGGCAAGAATAGATTGCGGACAGAGACAGCTGGATTTTTGGTTTGTGCAGCTGCAGTATTGAATAAAACCGTTCAAGAATGAAAATTAAACTTTCGCTATTTCTTATACTTACCGGGTTGTTTACTCATGCTCAAGGAACCTATCAATTGGCGGTATTGAAATACAATGGTGGTGGAGATTACTATGCCAATCCCACATCCTTGCCCAACTTGATCACATTTTGCAATCAAAATCTGGGTACCAATATTTCCAAAGATGTACCCTACGTAGAGGTCGGGAGCAAAGACATTTTTAACTACCCCTTCATCCACATGACAGGACATGGAAATGTCGTTTTTTCTCCAACTGAAGCAGAAAACCTTAGAAACTACCTCACTGCAGGCGGGTTCTTGCACATCGACGACAACTACGGAATGGATGAATTTATTCGACCTGAATTGAAAAAAGTATTTCCCAATCTAGAATTGGTAGAATTGCCTTTTAACCATCCGATCTTTTCCAGTAAATACAAGTTCAACGGATTACCGAAAATTCATGAACACGATGGAAAAAGAGCTCAAGCCTTTGGAATAATCATCGATGGAAGACTGGTTTGCCTATACACCTATGAGACAGACTTGGGTGATGGCTGGGAAGACCCTCAAGTACACAATGATCCGCCCGAAAAACGCAAAGAAGCACTGCAAATGGGAGCAAATATTCTGTTTTATTCTTTTATGAATTAATTATATAACACCTTCAGCATCCAAATCGAACAGGCGAAATGTCCGGATTCACCTAAAGGTGTATCTAACTTCTTGTAGCCCAATCGTTCATATAGACTCACTGCTTGAGCCAATTCCGGCAAAGTTTCCAAATAAAGTTGTTTATAGTCCATTTCTTTTGCAGCCAAGGCTGAACTTTCCATTAGAAGAGCACCAAATCCTTTCCCTCTGACTTCTCGATTGGTGTACAATTTAACCAATTCAGCACATCCTTCGGGTAATCCAGTTGTTGGATAAACACCACAACCACCAACAATTTTTTGCTCAAATTCCAGAACAAAATAGACACTGCCTTCTTTTTTAAACAAGGAATATAGATCATCTGTTGTAGGATCGGTGTACACTGTGCCGGGGCGTGCAACCCCATGTTCTTCCAACGCTTTTCGGATAATCAAAGCCATTGCTTCATTGTCCTTTTCTGTAATCTCACGAAGGATGAGTTTCATTAATTCTTGCGCTTGAAATAATACGTGAAGCCAAAACCTATGGTCAGATAGGAAGTAACCTTTTCAAATTGTGAAGGATCGTAACCTCCAAAGGTTTCTAGTCCAATCATGTTTGATTTAAAACTAAATCCTTGAAAAGCATAACTTACGACTAGGCTGTAAGAGACTTGTTCATCCGCTAACAAGGACAATTCCGCAGTAGGCTCAACCAAAACCGATGTCACCTTATACGGATTCTGGCCAAGATTCTTATTTCTATCCGTATTGAAATAATTTTCTGTGTAGCCTACTTTCACTCCAAAATCACCGGAAAAACGATCTGTATAAAATTTTTCATGTGCTACTTTTCCAAAAACACCAAAACTGTGCATACCACCTAGAGTCTTTTGTGGAACGCGAAACTGATTCACTCCAAAATACGCATAACGAACCCCTCCTCCAAAAGCGATTCCATTGGCTAACGTGTACTGATAATACGGATTGACATTTACCAAACCCTGCATAATATTCGCAAAAGGCTTATTGGTCATTCCATTCGGCAAACCAATCTCAACATTGAAAGTATGCTTTAACTCAATATCTTGTGCATATACCGATAGCGTGAAAATTATTCCGAAATATGTAAGTAGCTTTTTCATGATCACTCCCCGAAGATAGGAAAAGTTTAATAAAGTAAAAAGATGGACTCGATAGTTCATGACTCAATACAAGTAATGAATTAAAATTATCAATTGACTTCGTCGAACTTTCGTTTGTGCATTCCCTACACCAATCCCATTTTCTTCAATAAGAAAGATGCATTCATATTTTGGCAAACTCCATCCCGAATTCGATAATCAAAACGCAATTCTTCATTTTCTATTGTTGAATCAAAATAACGATTTCTGAATTCAGCAGACTCCTCTGCTAATTTGCACAACGAAAGATCATGGGTAGCGATAATCCCTCTGGCATTTAGTTTCGCCAGTTTACGAAGTAAGCCTGCTGATCCTTCTTCTTTGTCTTTGGAATTCGTTCCCTTTAAAATCTCATCAAGAATAACAAACACCTTCTGCCCTCTTTCGATCGCATCGACAATAAAACGCAAGCGTTTCAATTCGGCATGAAAAAAGGAAGATTGTTCATTCAAATCGTCGGCCGTTCGCATACTCGTATACAAGCACATCACTGGAATCACACACTTTTTTGCCATCACAGGAAATCCGGCATTGGCAGAAATGAGTGCCCAGCCAACACTACGTAGATAGGTACTTTTCCCTGCCATATTCGGTCCCGTCACAATGTAAAACTTCTCATGTGTATTGAATTCCAAGTCATTCTTAACTTGCGAATTGATTGGAATAAAAGGGTGGGCCAGTTCTTGAATGTTGAGCTCTTCTGAAGAACTGAACTCAGCAAAGACTCCATTTGATTGATTATTGAAATAAGTTGCACCCGAGATCCACACCTCCATTTCTGCCAATCGCTCTTCCAATCCTTCTAATTTCGATGCGTTTGCGTGATGCCATTGCGACCACTCATTCAGCACTCTCAGATCCCAAGCCAATAAAAAATTGAGCACAAATGCAGCAACCAAGTTCAATCTGTAATTCATGTGCTTCTGAATCTTAGCCAATTCCTTTAAGGCTTCTGAAACATTTCCGTTTTCAGCAAAATGACTTGACTTCCATTGTTTCATCTCCGGTGATTTAAAATCCACCAGATTAATCAATTCTACTTGGCGCTCATACGCCGAAACCAAACGATCATAGCGACCAATACTCAAACAAACAGAATTAGTTCGTTTAACCTTGCGCATTACCAAAGTGAGTACAAGTGCCAAGACACCTGAAAAAATAATTCCATTAATCAGATCGAAGTACCAAAGACCAATTGAAGCAATTGAAACCAACGGAACCAAATAGATTAACACCTTCTCCGAAGCATTCAATTCTACCGGGAAATTGCGCAGATCTTTCAAGTCAGATTCGCCATCAGCCTCAATAAAAACCATTCCTTCAGCCAGAAATTGCTGGGACCAATCTACTTTTTCCGACAATTCTGTGATAGCCAAATTGGTCAATTGTATCGTTTCTGTTCCATTTGATAATTGACGTGCCAGCATGCGTTCACCTTTTCTGGAAATCGTACGGTTAACCAACTGAAACAAGCTTCTTGAACCAAAAAGATCCATATCGCTCGAAAAGGGATGTGCCGAATCCTTATAAATAGCACCATCAGGAAATGAGGACCAGTCACCATTAATCGCTTTTAGTTCAGCTTGATTGATCTTAACCATTTTTTCTGCACGTTTCTTTTCATAACGAGCATCCGAACTAAGATGTACCAAAAACAAAAATGCCGTGAACCCGGCAAGTGATATCCACCATATCAAAGTGGAATCAAAAAGAAAAAACCATGCAGTAAGTACAGACAAAAAAATGACCAAGCGCAGGGTCCCTAATAAGAAAACCCTTTTATTCGCTATCGTTTGCTTTTTAGCATACTTGTCAACTTGGGAATTATAAAAACGATGGTCGATTATTTCATTGCGCATATACATGCAAACTTAGTAACTTTGCGCAATGAATAAGGGCATTCTGTTCATCATTCTTTCCGGACTTTCCTTTTTGATCGTCAATTTCTTTGTTAAAGTTCTTGGAGCAGGTCCCAATCAATCACTTTTTCCGGGACTTCAAAAATATCCGGCACATGAACTGGTTTTGGCTCGATCGATCGTTTCATTTGCCATCAGCTATTATGTTATCAAACGACGAGGTCTTCCCGTTCTCGGCAACAATCGCAAGTGGTTATTGCTTCGTGGATTTGCCGGAATGATCGCTTTAACGATCTTCTTTTATTCGATCCATTTCCTTCCTTTGGCTATTGCATCAACAATACAGTATCTAGCTCCAATTTTCACAGTTCTGTTTGCCATGCTACTTCTGGGTGAACAAGTGAAAAAATTACAATGGTTGTTTATCATCCTGGCATTTGTTGGAGTTGGATTGATAGGTTTCAACAATTTGATAGCGGCAGAAAGACAGGAAAGCATTAACTACTTCTGGTTTGGTTTGGGTATTGTTTCCGCAGCATTTTCCGGCATTGCTTACACAGCGATCATTAAATTGAAAGAAACGGATACACCGATAAACATTGTCATCTACTTCCCCATGTTGTCAATTCCCATCATGTCAATTTGGTGTTTGGTTGACTTTACCCTGCCAAGAGGAATAGAATGGTTGATTTTATTGATCATTGGCATTTTTACTCAAATTGCTCAGGTGTTGATGACAAAAGCATTGCATGAAGGCAGTGCAGCGATGATCACACCCTTTCAATATCTGGGAGCAATCTATGCCGCACTCGTAGGCTTTTTTATTTTCGACGAACGACTCTCTTGGATCGTGTACATTGGGATTCTACTGATTTTAACCGGTGTGATTGTAAATGCTTTGATCAGATCCTATCAAAACAGCAAGCAAAAACGATCGAACTGATTGTTTTTTCTCAATTGACTTGTATCTTTATCCTATGGCAAAAAGCATCGACAGGATTAAACTCGCGCAATTCGGCAATTTGGAACTCTTGGCAAAGCAAGTAGTTGAAGGATTCATTACCGGAATGCACAAAAGTCCGTTTCATGGGTTTTCTGTTGAATTTGCTGAGCACAGGATCTACAACAAAGGGGAATCTACCAGACACATTGACTGGAAATTGTATGCCCGTAGTGGAAAGCTTTTCACCAAAAAATACGAAGAAGAAACCAATTTGCGTTGTCAGATCGTCATTGACTGTTCCGGTTCTATGTTTTTTCCGAAGGAGGCTGAATTGACGAAGTTCGAATACAGTGTTTATGCGGCAGCTTCATTGATTGAATTATTGAAAAGACAACGTGATGCTGTTGGTCTTTCTCTATTTGCCAACAAACTGGAATTGCACACTCCTGCAAAATCATCCATGACTCATCACCGTTATTTATACAGTGAATTGGAAAAGAGAATGGTTGAGCACTCAGTGAATGTACAAAAAGACACGAATGCCATTCAAGCCATACACGATGTTTCAGAGCTCAGTCATCAGCGCAGTTTAATAATCCTATTTTCTGATCTTTTTGATGATCCTACTCGCACTGAAGAACTATTTCAAGCATTGCAACACTTGCGACATAACAAACATGAAGTGGTGATCTTTCACGTAATAGACCAACGTTTAGAAGCTGCGTTTGAACTGGAAAATCGTCCTTACAACCTCATCGACATGGAAACGGGAGAAAGTGTCAAACTTCAACCGGCAGAAATTCGAGAAGAATACAAGAAACAAGTCGAAAGCTACTTTAGCACTCTAAAAAAACGCTGTACAGATTACCGCATCGATTTTGTTCCAACCGACATCAACCAAGGTTACGACCAAGTCCTGTTGGAATATCTATTAAAAAGAAAGAAGTTGTATTAAGGATCAATTGCGCATTGTCAATTGTCAATTGAAATCACATTCCCGGCATTCCACCTTTCATTTGCTTCATCATGCTCATCATGTTCTTCGGATTACTCATGAGTTTCATCATTTTCTTCGTATCTTCAAACTGCTTAAGTAACTTATTGACTTCCTGAATATTTGTACCTGAACCGGCTGCAATACGCGATTTGCGTGAGCCATTAATGATTGAAGGATTTACCCTTTCTTTCTCCGTCATGGATAAGATGATCGCTTCGACATGTTTAAAAGCATCGTCCTGAATATCCACATCCTTCACTGCCTTACTCATCCCAGGAATCATTCCAACTAGGTCTTTCACATTGCCCATTTTCTTGATCTGTTGCAACTGCCCAAGGAAATCATTCAGATCAAATTGATCTTTCTGAATACGTTTGTGAAGTTTGCGTGCTTCTTCTTCATTGAATTGCTCTTGTGCACGTTCAACAAGTGACACCACATCCCCCATTCCGAGAATACGGTCTGCCATACGTTTCGGATAGAAGACATCCAAAGCGTCCATCTTCTCCCCTGTACCAACAAATTTGATTGGCTTTTCGACAATTGCTTTAATTGAAAGAGCGGCACCACCGCGGGTATCACCATCTAACTTCGTTAATACTACCCCATCAAAATTGATACGATCATTAAATGCTTTAGCAGTATTGACAGCATCCTGACCTGTCATAGAATCCACCACAAACAAGGTCTCAGTAGGTTGAATTGCTTCTTTTACACGCGCAATTTCATCCATCATCTGCTCATCAATCGCCAAACGTCCGGCTGTATCGACAATCACCACATTGAATCCTTTACTACGAGCATGTTGAACAGCTGCTTGAGCGATCTTAACCGGATCCTTTTCTTCTTTGTTCGAGTAAACTTCAATTCCAAGTTGTTCACCCAAAACATGAAGCTGATCGATCGCTGCCGGACGGTAAACATCACAGGCTACAAGCAATACATTTTTCGCTTTCTTTGTTTTTAGGTAATTGGCAAGTTTCCCCGAAAAGGTCGTTTTACCTGAACCTTGTAAACCAGACATCAACACAATTCCCGGGTTCCCTTTGACATTGATCTCTGATTCATTCCCACCCATTAACTCAACCAACTCTTCATGACAGATTTTCACCATCAATTGTCCCGGAGAAACGGCCTTTAACACATCTCTACCTAGCGCCTTTTCTTTGACGGTATTGGTAAAATCCTTCGCAGTTTTAAAGTTAACATCGGCATCAAGTAGCGCACGACGAACCTCTTTCAAGGTTTCCGCAACGTTAATTTCTGTGATTTGTCCTTGACCTTTTAGGATCTTAAACGCCTTTTCAAACTTATCGGTAAGATTTTCAAACATGTTCTAAGAATATTTGGGACTGCGAAGATACGAATCTGTTCACAAATTATGGAATGTTCCTCACAGAATCAGTTATTGAAACATGGAAAGACGAGATCAAGATCAATCTACGTGTACTTTTCTCTTGGCAATTCGAATATTCAAAAAGCCAAAAAACATCGTCATCAAAGGACTAAGTAGGTTGAAGAAACAATACATCCAGTATGTTCCGGTAGCCACACCCAAGACTGATGCCTGAGTAGCACCGCAAGTATTCCATGGAAAAAGGACTGATGTTACCGTACCTGAATCTTCCAATGTACGACTTAAATTCTGTGGTTGAAGTCCACGATCATGATACGTTTCAGCAAACATTCTTCCGGGAACGACAATTGCCAAATATTGATCGGATGCAGTTGCATTAAAGAATACGCAAGTTCCAGCTGTCGTTGCGATCAAAGAACCTGTACTTTTAGCCAATTTCACAATGTAAGAAGTGATCTTATGCAATAAACCGCATGCTTCCATAACTCCACCAAAACACATGGCACAGACAATGAGCCAAATTGTATTCAACATCCCTGACATTCCTTTGGTAGACAAAAGCTCATTAATGCTGTCATTCGTTGTTACCACTTCTACTTTAGAGCCCATTGCATTCATCAAGGCCATGTAGGAAGCTTTTCCGTAATCATTTGTTATTCCTGAGACTTCTTTAACTACATCAGGTTGGCATATAATAGCTGCAATTCCCCCGAGCAAGGATCCGATTAACAAAGCAGGCAAAGCATCTACTTTTTTCACGATCATGAAAATCACAATTGCTGGGACCAAAAACAAAATTGGAGAGATATAAAATTTTTGTTCTAAAGCCTGAAGCAAGGTTTCGACCCCTCCTGCAGCCTCTTTCGTTTCAATGAAAAATCCCATTATCAAAAAGACAATCAAAGTAATCGTAATGGTAGGAACAGTTGTGAGTGCCATGTAACGAATGTGAGTAAACAAATCAGTGCCTGCCATTGCGGGTGCGAGATTCGTTGTATCTGAAAGGGGCGACATTTTATCGCCAAAATAGGCACCTGAAATAATGGCTCCGGCAATCATTCCATCATGAATCCCCAAAGCTTTTCCAATTCCCAATAAAGCCACCCCAACTGTTGCCACTGTACTCCAGGAACTGCCTGTTGACAATGCAACAACAGCACTTACTATCACAGCAGCAACCAGAAAAAAAGTGGGATTCAAGACTTTCAAACCGTAGTAAATCATAGTAGGAACAATTCCGGAGATCATCCAAGTTCCAGCCAAAGATCCGATAACCAAAAGAATAAGAATTGCAGGCAATGCTGATTTAATACTTCTCACTATTCCGCGCTGTAATTCTTCCCACTTATACCCGAAATACATTCCAACTGCAGAAGCAATTGCTGCGGCAAACAAAAGAGCCATTTGGTTAGATCCAGACAATGCATCATCACCATAGTACAATACGTTGATGGAAAGCAATAGGATCAATATAAGAATCGGCAACAAGGCAGCAATCAAAGTAACTGGTCTTGTTTCTGATGTCTTCTTCATATTCATTTTAGTTAGTGGTTCTCAAAAGCAGTTCAAAAGTAATCAAATCATATCTAAACCTCTCGCTGGTTCTTATTTTTAGCAGGCCGATAAAAAAGCACCATTAAAATAGGTAGTAATGTTAAATCTGCCACTAATGCAAAAAGCAGGGTGATGCAGAGCAATATCCCTAAGTAAACACTACCCATAAATGAAGAAAATACAAGTAAAAGAAATCCACTACAAAGAATTAATGATGTTAAAATCATTGCTTTTCCAGTTGTAAGATAGGCTCTTTTCATAGCATACATAACTGATCTGCCCTTCATCAATTCAAACTTGAACTTACCTAATAAATGAATTGTATCATCTACTGCTATCCCAAAGGCAATTGTGAAGATTATTGCTGTGCTTATCTTTAGTTCAATCCCGGCATAACCCATAATTCCGGCAATAGCCATCAAAGGGAAAATATTCGGCACTAAACTTATTAACATCATACTTATTGAACGATAAATTAAGCCCATGATCAATGCTACAATTAAAATTGAAAACGTTAATCCTTGTACCAAACTCTTGGATAAGTAACGCATATTCTTATCGATCAAATGTGCTGTACCGGTAATACGATAATTCATTCTTAAATCCTTCTTAGTAGCAAGAAATTGGAGCAACTCTTTATTTTTCGCTGTAACTTTTTCATTGCCCCAGTCAGGAATCGTACCGTTGATTCTTGTAATTATACCCATACTATCCACCAACGAGTTGTACAATTCACCACCATTTGCAATCCTTACCATACGACGAATTGACTTTAATCTTGATGGGGATTCCGGAAGAGTAAAATGATCCGGATTTCCTGCTTGAAAGGATCGATTCATCACTTTCGCGGTTTGAACCAAGGTACTTTTCAACGTCACACCATAATCCTCTTCAAGAAAATCTTCAACTGACTCTAGCTCTTCTAAGATTTCTATGTCCCAAAAAGAATCAGTTGTATCCTTCAATTCAACAGCCAATTCAAATGGCCTTACTCCACCGTAGTGATCATCTAAATAATTAAAATCTTGTTTCAGAGGTTCCGATGAACGTAAATCATCCATTAGAAAATTATTGGTTTTGACCATTGAAATTCCTACCAGAAAAACAAGCAATAAACCTGCATAAAATACAATCGTTTTCTTACGGTTGCGCATAACCCAAATGAACCATTTTCTTAAATGACCATACCAAAAGTGTTGATCTTTCTTTTTATAAATGTACTTGGGTGAAGGCGCCAGATAAAACAAAAATGGCAGCAACAAAAAGGTAAGTAAAAATGCAATCAAAACACCAATCCCCATCACAAAACCAAATTTCTGAATCGGTTCTACGCGAACAAAAACCAAGGTAAAGAACCCAACTGCTGTTGTGACAGATGTTAAAAGCGTTGCAAATCCAACTTCTTTTATAGCCGTATTCATAGCATCGAACTTAGAAATACCAGTCCTTAAAGCATCCAAATACCTCGACACTAAATGAATCACATCAGACATACCAACAACAAACATTATTGTGGGAATTGTCGTCAGAATAATATTGATCGGTTCATTAAAAACGCCCATAAATCCCAACAACCAAACAACAGACGAAAAGATGACCAGTTGAGGCAAAAGAATTCCCCATCCTGAACGAAAGGCAATGTAAAGAAATAAGACAATTAAGAATGCGCTCAATCCAACGAAAAGTATTAACTCTTGCATCATAACAGAGATGTAATACTTCTGTCCGATTACACGTCCCGCAATTCTAACATGTTCAAAGTCATATTTTTTTGCTGTTTTTTCAACAACATCCAACAATTCATCACTTTTGATTTTGGATAAATAATCCGAGTGCTTTAGAAAAAGAGAAAGCGATTTACCATCGCGCGCAATCAAAACATCAACCAATTCTTTTGACTTAAACAAACGCAGTGAGTCACGTGCTAAATCCAAATCAATCCAATCTATATAAGGTCTTTTGGAACTCATGTTCCCCGGAAAAATAAAAACTTCCTCTATATTCGTTATGGACATAACTTTTTCAATATGAGGACTGGCTTTCTCTAATTCTTTCACATAACTATCCACTTCCTTCAAAAAGGATTTCTCAAAAACTGACCTACCTTTATTCTCAATCGCGATTAATAGGAAATCATTGTCTGATCGAAACTTTTTTCTATGCTCCAGAAAATAGGACGTCTCATCATCGTCTAAGGGAAAAAACTTTTCGAAATCGTAATCAAAACGCAGTTGAGTAATGTAAAAAGATAATACACCGGTGATTAGCACAAAAAGTATCAGTCCACCCCATGCAATTCTTTTAAACTTACTTTCACCAACGTTTTTATACATTGCTTCGTTCTTTAGCTTGTAAATGTACCAAGAACAAATGGCTTAGGAATAAGATTCAAAAAGAACTTTTCCCACATTTTGCTCTTTGAAAAATGCTTAAGTTTGAAAACAAAAAAAAAGAAAAATGAAACAAAAACTACTAATTGCTACAGTGATTTTGAGTGGACTGGCCAATGCTCAATCTTTTAACCAATCAAATGAACCATCAATCGGTGATCAAGCCGGCTTTTATTTGTGTGATTCGAACGCTGTTAATTATGCTGAAATAACAGGGACTGGTGTCACTTGGGACTATTCTAATATTGCGGGAGTGTCCGGTGTTACTAAATCTGTTGACGTAATTGACGCCACTACATCTTCATTCTACGGTGAATTCCCTGGGTCTGAAAAAGCCATTTCAATTGGCGGTGCGGTTACTACTTTTTTTAGTTCCACATCAAGCGACAGAACTTCTCAAGGTTTTGTTTACTATGAACCATCATTTGGCGATGTAATTGCAAAATGGACAAATGATCCGGAATTACTATTGAACTACCCTATGTCTACTCCTGACGAACTTACGGATGTTTTTTCAGGAAATTTACTTTTTGAATTTAATGGCTTCCCACAAAACACTCCGTGCAATGGCAACATTACTGCTAGTGTTGATGGTACAGGAACACTACTTCTTCCTGATGGAAATACTTACGATGCAATTCGATACAAAATGATTGATTCAGCATTCACTACTGTAATACTTCTTGGAAGTGTTGAAGTTATTCGTACACAATTTGAATACTACGATCACAGTGTAAGCAATTTACCTGTGTTTATTCATTCAAATATCAAAATCCAATCGGTTGGTGCAACGACGCCTTTGACCGAACAAACACTTGTGCTTTCTAAAGATCAACCTCAAAATTGGGTTGGAATTGAAAATCTACATTCATCAAAAATTTCATTATTTCCAAATCCCGCTACTAATATTGTGAGTATTCAAGGTCTTGAAAAAGGTTCAGCGCAAGTTCGAATTCTTGATCAGGCTGGACGTTTGATCTCAGAATTAACTTCTATGACAAATGGTCAGACGATTGATGTTTCCGGATATAATTCTGGTATTTATTTGTTTGAGATTACGCACGATGGTCAATCTTCAATTCAACGTATTACTGTTCGATAAGTCAAACAAACGTTATTAACATGAACCGCCTCAAAAGGGCGGTTCTTTTGTTTCTGAACAACTCGAAATGGTGTTACTTTTACCACTCAGTTCAGTTATGTAAACATCATGATAAAATTTTACTTGCTTTTTATAGTGTCCGTTTTCTTTTCTACTTCTTTTTGTCAGATCAATGAAGGACTAACTGCAGAAGAACGCGCATACCTCTATCACATCGTCAAAAAGAGTGAAATACTGGACTTTAACATCGGTCGATATGTAGAATACAAAGGTCCTGTGATTTTGTTGCCAAACAAAAAAGTGAATTACGATTCCACCGAACTGGTGATTATGAATCAACCGGAACTGTTACTCATTCGCCGTGAGGAAATCGCAAAATCACCAAAAGGGATCTTAGCCGAGGTTTCCAACAAAATGGCCATTTGGGAACTCAATAAGGTTTTAATGGCAAAACGAATCAGCGAAAAAGAACTGGAGAATTATAAGTTCAAATACGATCTTTTCGAGAGCTTCTTATTGGAAAAATTACCTGAATCAGCAGTAAAAATGAAAGACGGTGAACGAACGCCCAATTCAAAATTAAATCCTTTACTCAATCCATCATTATCGTTTGTTGATAAAACAGCTTTCATCGAATCAATCAAACTTCCTTCATTGGAAGAAGAAAAGCAGGTTATCGATGCCATTAGTTATGCGATCAATCAATACGTTGAAAAACGCTCTTTTGAGCTCTTCAAGGTCTTGGGCGGTGAAGCTGACACCTTTGAAAATGTGTTAGTTGCAGCCGGAGATGGATCATCCACTTCGGGCTTGATGGACGAGCGTGAAAAAGATGATAAGGGCAGATGGAATAGAGGTCTACCTAAGGCTGTTGGATTGTTTCCTTATCAAACAACCATAGTAAAAGGTGAAAAGAAAAAAGACAACAAGCTAGAAACGATGCGCTATGCCACGCTTGATTTTGAAACAGTAGGAAATCAGCGCTACACCAACCTTCATTTCGATGTATGGGGCTATAACGCAAAAAAACAGACGACTGTTGTCATTGAAAAAAATGGCCTGTCTTATGTATTGTTTGGCGCAGGAGATACACGCTTTTTATCTCCCGATTCAAGTTTCTCAGAAGGAACAACGTTCATGGCAATCATCAACGATCTCGAAAACAATAAGATCGCCAAATTGAAAGATAAGATCTATGGGAAAAGAGGATTTGATTATTGGATCGATTATAACAAGAAAAAAAAGGATGAAACCGAGATCAAGATTAAAAAACACGAACATGGCTATTCGGATATGGGTTACACACCGATAACCACAAGTAAGAAAGCACCTAGAAGTGTGAAAAAAGCTAAAAAGAAGGCTCAGAAATCTGGCGGGGGTCCGCGTGACTATCAACCAAAAACAGAAGGCAATAGAAAAGAAAAGCGACAAAAAGAACAAAGTATAGTTGACTTGTACAATCAGTATGAAGCATACAAAAAAAAGATCGCTGAACTGGAAAAAGAAAAAGCAGAAGCTTTGGATCTATTAGCGATTCAACAACAACGATTGGACACCTACAAGCGCTTAATCGGCTACCGTTGGGCTAAATTCACTGAAAAAGACGGACTGTACACTTTTGAAGATTCAACAACGTTCGACTTGCCTACCCAAGAATTCAAATTTGCACCGACAGACTCAAGTGAACAATTTGAAGTCCGATTACTTGCAATTCCTGAATCTTCGCTTTCAAAACAAGCCGACGAAGTTATGTTAGCGGTTAACTTGACTGATGCTCGTCCAAATTACGACGCACGTTTACAGCTTCAGTTGAGTGATATTTTTGCGTCTGACAGCTGGCAATTGGAGCGGAATCTTTTGTCTGAAAAAGACAGTGTGGCGGTGCAACAATTGTTCGAAGCTCTATTAAACAAAAAGGTTGCTTTAAACATAAAAGGACGAGGTCAGGGAATTGGAAAATGGAACGGAAGTGCATTAACAAAAGATCGACAGGCTGTAGAAATGAAAAATTATCCCGGATCAACCAGGGAAGCTCAACTCGAAAGTCGAATGAAAGAGGAATTTGTACGACTAAGAACTTCAGAAGTATTCATTCATTTAAGTCACGGAGTTACTATAGAAGTGAATTCCTATACCGATCCCGTGGTTTCGAATTGCACGGTCACTAATCCAGAAGTATTGGCATACATGCAGCGCTATTCGCTTTCCAAAAACGATATATTGAGTGCATACAGGACGGCTTCAGTAATGAGCGCTTTACGCAATGAACTAAATGTACTTGCAGGAACCTATTTGACACGTGAACAAGCTGCAATTGTAATTGACAGACTTAATCGTGAATTTGCCAAAACGCGTGTCTCAGTTGGTATTTCTTCGTTGAAATTGAGTGATTTGAAGTAGTTTTTTTTGGGATATTAGGACTTTAGGATATTAAGATGTTAGGATATTAAGACTTTAGGAGGTAGGATTTGAGGACATTTTGGTATCCTTGAAATTCACTAAATACACTTTTTCAGTTGCTCGAGTAATGGCAGTGTAAAGCCATCTGTAGTAGGATTCACCTGATGAATCCTCCGGGATAAAACCGGGATCGATGAAAACTACACTCCACTGTCCTCCTTGTGACTTATGACAAGTAATTGCATAGGCATATTTAACTTGTAAGGCATTGAAATACTCATTCTTTAAAATCAGTTCATAGCGTTTACGTTTGTTCTTTTCGTGTGCATAATCCTTCTCAATTTCAAAGAAAAGTTCCTTCATGCGATCCCTACCCACCGAAGCTCCCTCACAATTGATCGACTCGACGAGTACTAGAACTTCCAATTCAGGTTCGTCCGGATAATCTTCCATTTTGACAAGAATTCGGGCAAACTCGAATCCATACATTTCCTCGATCCTGCGAATGCGTTTGACCCTTAGAATCTCTCCATTCGCAATAAAACCAGCTTTCGAATCATCATCCAACCAGAAATAGTTGTTTTTTACCACCATCAAACAATCGTTCTGACACAATAATTCTTCGTACCACAGAATCCGAGCACGAATATGTCCGTTGTACAAATTCGCTCGTTTGTTCGAACGGGTAATTACAATGCATTCTTCCGAGCCATATTTTGCGAATTCTGAATCAATGCGATCTTGTAATTCATCACCTTCAACATATAAAAAGTCAGGAAATGAAAAATTAAACGAGTATTCATCCGGGAAAACTGTAGATCGCAATGCTGTGGCATTGTATAAGATTCCAGATTCCTTTTCTTGCCGAACAACCTCAGACAATTGAACAGATCGAATCGCCAGTTTTGGATAAACTTGTTTTAAATAATTGGGTTCCAAAGCAGGCGATTCCATGCTTCCTACCGGCGGTAACTGTCCCTTATCACCCAATAAGATCAAGCGGCAATTTTTTCCGGAATAAACATACTCTAATAGATCGCCCAACAGATCCCGACTAATTCCACCATCATTTTGCAAAGCATGCTCGGGAATCATTGAAGCCTCATCGACAATAAACACTGTATTCGTATGTAAATTGGGCATAATATCGATAGCCGAAAACTCATCAGTTGTTGATCTCCTTCTATAGATTTGTTTATGAATGGTAAAAGCCTCCTTTCCTGCTCTATTCCCCAAAACTTTGGCAGCTCTTCCGGTTGGAGCCAACAAACGTGTCTTTAATTTGTAGGCTGGCAGAATCTTAACGTAAGCGCCGAGTAAGCTTGTCTTACCTGTTCCCGCATAGCCTTGAAGCACCAATAAGGGAAACGAATGATCAGAAAATGTAAATTCTTTCAATTCTGCTAGAGCACCTTGCTGATCATCTGTCAATGTCAACCCAAACCTTGACAGGAACAGCCCTTCAAATTCACTTAATTCCTTCGTTTGATCCATTCGACTTTAAAGATAATCCCTTTTATGTCTGTTCGTTGATTAAAAGGTCTAAAAAAACTAGTGTGTGAATTCTTGCACTATTCAAAAAATTGTAGATTTGTGAGGAAAATTTGAAATTACAGACCTTATGTTTAGCAATATCTCACTTTTGTTTAAGAAATATGCAGTGCCATTTCTGTTCTTTGTATTAGGTGTAATCCTATTCGTAGCAGGAGTTTCAAGTCAGCAAGACACCATGTTCATGATCGCTTCAGTGATGATGTTCCTTGCAGGTTTGTTGAGTATCCTATACAGTTCAGGTGAGTTTAAGCGTACCTTGTTGTACATATTTGGAGGAGTTGCAGGAGTTGCAGCCATTGCAACATATGTACTTTCTTTTAAAAGTGTAAGCGATACTGCGAAGTACAATGCGGACTATGAATTGTGTAAAGGGAAATCAATTCGTAATCTGGATGACGTTCGTTATGCTCAAAAAGCATACATGGAGAAACACGGAACTTACGCACCGGATTGGGAAACTTTGGTTGAGTTCATCAAGACTGGTACCGTTCCGGTAGTCGATGCTGCAGGAGTCGTTCCGGATAGAAAAATCACTGAAGAAGAACGTGATTATTTGATTCAATTTGGTTTATACAAAAAGAACCAAGCGATTGACTTCAAAATGAACGAGAAAGAAGCCTATTATTTATCAAAAAGAGCTAACGTTCCGGCTGATCTTGTTGGTTTCAAACGCGATACGATTCAGCGTTCAATTTTGGACATGAAATTCAAAAGTAAAGCCTATACCGACAGCCGTTTAAAAGCAGGTTACGGTAAATTCTATGCAGATTCACTTCCATTCATCCCTTTCACTAAAGGAAAAAAATGGACAATGGAAACGAGTCAGTTGATCAGTGGAGAAGATACAATCCCAACTTTGAAAGTAAATGGATTTATTCCTTTTGCGAAAATTCAAGGAACCCCGGATGAAGAACTTTCATTTGGATCATTAAGTTCTAACGACTTGGTCGGTAACTGGGAAGATAAATAAGCTTATGGAAGGTAAACAGCTTGTCATTGAGCTATCTCCTTCTACAGTTCGTCTGACCTCATTGAATTCGGGACATGTTTCTTCGAATTTCCAGTTTTCATTTTCTGATAAACAGGATTTCAGATACAAGGAACAGCTCGATCAATTTGTAGATGAATCGGGATTGAAACTGCTCTCGCATGATGAGTACACCATATCTTGGAGTTCAGAGAAAACCACCCTTGTCCCTGGAAATATCTTTGGTGAAACAGATGCTGAATCTGTTTTTAGATTGTGTTTTGGAACAAAAACAGCGAGTCAGGATATTGATTACAATCGTCTTCCGGAAGCGGGACTCATCAATGTATATGAAGTACCCTATTGGGTGAAATCCTATTTTGTACTTCGACATCCACGTTCAGTAATCCAACACGAAAGCACGATGGTGTTGAGAAACCTGATGCAAAATCCAGCTTATCGTCTCAAAATCTTATTGATTCCATACGAGCAGCATTTCTTTCTGACAATAGTAAAAGATGGAAAACTACAATTCTATTCGGTATTTGACTATCAAAACGCCGAGGATATTTTGTATCACTTAATGTTTACTCTTCAACAAAAAGAACTTATTCAAGAAGGTGATCTAATTTGGGTAAACGGTATAGGTTCGAACAGTGAGCTAAGTTCGCAATTTCAGGAGCACATGCTACGCGTAAATGACCTGAAGAAGATCAAGTTTACCATCGATGAAGCGTTCATTTTAAATTCACATAAGCTGTGCGTATAATCAGTGGAAAACTAAAAGCACGGCGTTTTTCAGTTCCGAAGAACTTTCCTTCTCGCCCAACAACCGATTTTGCCAAAGAAGGTTTATTCAATATACTGGAAAATCAAATCGACCTGTACGATCTAAACATTCTTGACCTCTGTGTTGGAACGGGAAACATCTCTTTTGAATTGTTGTCACGGGAAGCAGGTCAGGTCACTGCAGTGGACATTAACCTCAACTGTTTGCGTTTTGTACGCAAGAATGCCGAGGACATGAAGATTGATAATGAGATTCGAACGGTAAAAATGGATATCCTTCATTTTTTGAAGTTAACCGAAGAAACGTATGATCTCATTTTTGCTGACCCACCGTATGCTTATAAACATCACGCCGAGATCGCTATACTTGTTTTTGAGCGAGCTCTTTTGAATGAAAATGGATTGTTGGTTATTGAGCATGGAAAGGACGTAGATCTTTCTACTATAACCCAATTCGTTTTTTCACGTAATTATGGTGGAGTTCATTTCAGTTTTTTTCGAAATGAGTCAGAAATTGAAAATAAATGAAGAAAATTGGACTTTTCCCCGGATCATTTGACCCTTTTACCAAGGGACACCATGCCGTTGTGCGTAAATCGCTTGAACTGTTTGATGAAGTTATAATTGGTATTGGTATCAATTCATCGAAGAATTACTTATTTGAACTCGAAAAGAGAAAAACACACATTCGCTCTCACTTCCTTAACGATGAAGCCATCCGAATTGAGATCTACCAAAAATTAACAGTAGATTTCTGTAAGGAAATAGGGGCGGATTTCATAATACGTGGTTTACGGGATGCCAAAGATTTTGAGTATGAAAAAGCCATTGCGCACATGAATCACGCTATTTCGGGGGTTGAGACCGTTTTCTTTCTTACAGATCAAGAGTTCGGAGCTGTAAACAGTTCCATCATACGAGAAATTCACCGAAATGGTGGTGATATCTCTCCTTTTGTAACCAATCCTGAGCTACTCGTTTAGCTTGGTACGAATTCTGCTGAACCGCAGTTTATATCTCCAAATCATGAAAGCGTTTCAACTCACACTCCTTTTTGTCCTTGTTACTTTTGGGTACTCCATTGGTCAAGATCAACAAATTGTCACGATTAAAGGTTACGCCCCAAGCTACGTGGGGGCAAAGATCAATTTCAATGAAATAGAAGATTATCTGAGTATGCAGGAAGGTACACTGGCCACAACCACCGTACTTCCAGATAGTACATTTAGCGTGAGTTTTTATTTGAAAGAAACCCAACAGGTGATCATTCGGGGTAAAAAGAACCGCACCTACATTTATGTTCAACCAGGAGGCGTTTACGATTTATATTTGCCTGACAAGGATGCTTACGAACCGTATCGTCCAAATGGAAATATTGTAGAGGTCACTTTTTTCGATCTGGATACCACCGATATCAATTACAAAATATTGCGCTTTCAACGTTGGCAAGACAACTTTGTAGGAAATAACTACCATTTGCGCAGCCATAAACCCATCGAATTTGCAAAGCGTTTGGATGAGTTTAAATCATTTGCTGAAACGCACTATGCTTCTGATTCAAATGATGTTTATTTCATGACATTTGTTCGCTATTCCATTGCTTCGATGGACAATATACAACATGCTGCAGACCGGAATCGCTACGAAAAGCACGATTTTTACTTAAAGAACTTCCCGGTTTCCTATAAGAATGATGCATATATGAGTTATTTGAATTCGTTTTACACGAAGATGATGCCTCGGCTACCAATGGAAACGAATAACCGTGTTTATTTGGGGGTACTTAAGAGTAGTCCAACATTGGTCATGCGTGCTTTAAGTACAGAATACACACTGATCAATCTGCGTATTCGTGAAATCGTTATGATCAAAGCATTGGGGGAATCGTATTATACGGGTGATCTTCCTCAAACGAATATTTTGACTATTCTTGACAGCGTTTCCAAACATAGTCTATTTGAAGCAAATGGAGTCATTGCAAAAAATATGATTCGCCGACTAACTGAACTTGTACCGGGAGGTAAATCACCTGATTTTGCATTAAAGGGAACAGATGGAACATTCAAAACACTTGCTGATTTCAAAGGGAAACACCTTTACATTCACTTCATGGATCCTGCTGGTTCGAAATCCACAATTGAGATTGACCCCTTGATCAAACTATATCAAACATACAAAGAGGACATTCGTTTCATCACCATTTATCCGGAGCGGGAAGATGAAAAAAGCAAAGAGGTTCTTGTCAAAATTCCATGGGAGAAGTTTGCTATTGAAGAAAATGCTTCGATTATAAAAACCTTTAAAGTGGAAACGTATCCGTATTATGTTTTAATTGATGAAATGGGCTATATTGTTGCAGCTCCTGCGCTTACTCCAATGCCGAGCGGTCAGTACGAAACGATAGACAAAACATTCTTCTTTATTCAGAAAGCTAGAAAAGAGTTGAGAGAGTATCGTCGATAAGTTATTGATTGTGTATTTCTTAACACAAAATCTCTTTTATTTCGTGTATTTATTTTCTTTATTTGGTAAAGTTTATCGACTTAACCAAAATAACTGTATATGAAAACACTAATCCTATCATGCATGGTTACACTCCTATCTATGAGTGTGACTTGCCAAATTCATTCTTCGCCATATACAGGAATGACTTTCCCTCAAAATGGCAGTGATGTTTCTTCCAAGTATATTCGTCATGACCAAATAGGACTTCCTTTAAAAGGTTATGTTGTTTCTTCAACAGGAGTTGTAAAAGAAGCTGTGATCGTTTATCAAGAACCTGAAAAACTGATGTCTTCGGGATTTGACCTTGCGATTTGTCGCGAAGCCAATGGAAAGAAGGCTGATGTACTCAATCCACATAACGAACCTAATTTTGCTTCTTGGTTAAACAAAAAAGAATTACGTGCTTTTTACGTAGGTGATCAATTGTTCGTTCAAGCGACGCCTGGTAAATGGTACATTTTAATGGAAGAAGGTGCGTTAAGTAAATTAGTCAGCATACTGAAAACTACCAATAACGGAGCAACGGGTTATCAAGTTTTTGAACATTTACAGAAATTAACCAACGAACCAGTCGGACTCACAGGAATGGTACTCAACTTCAAGAACAGTATGAGTTCATTGGTTTCAGAACACAATATACTGGCTGCAAAAATCAAAAACAAAGAAAAAGGATATACCTGGATGAACCTTGATCAGATAATTATTGAGTTTAATACATGGTATGCATCTCAGGGTAATTTAACCCAGAAACCAATGGTTTTCCAATCCAATGCAGAAACGACGCCTAATGAAACAAAACCATTGGATGCATCTCAACTCAGTGCTTCAAGTCAAACAAATGCAGTTGACCCTTTTCAAAATCTGGAGCCGTACATGGAATCAATTCGAGATATAGTTGGGAAATGGACTTTAGAATCTGCTATTATCAATGGGAAAGATTACAAGAACCAGATCTTAAATGATCCTACTTATTTATCTTACTTCTTTTCCGAAATGGCATTGAATAAAAACGGAATCACCACTTTTGACAAAGATTTCACTACCCGCAGGCAAGTAGCTTCCAGTTCCTGGACACTATACGGTGAAGTGATCGATGAGCAGCATTTTTACAAAATTGAGATCTCATATGTCAATCAAGAAACAGGTGAAAGTCATAACGCATTATTTGGAGATGTTCATATGCAAAACAATGAATTGATCATACCGTACATGGAATACACACTAAAATTCGTTCGATAAAAAAGTTTTAATTTTCGGTTGAGGATCGACGGTTGTCGGTCCTTTTTTGTTTCACACTGTTTCTGAGAAGATCAGTATCTTTGCATCCAAAGAAAAGTATCATGCGTTTCAATCTTTCTGAGATCAATGAGTTGATCCGTTCAAGGAGAACGATCTATCCGGAACAGTACACGGAGCGAAAAGTTCATCGAGAGCAGATCGAAGTGATCTTAAATAATGCTCAATGGGCTCCGACTCATGGAAACACTCAACCATGGCGATTTAAGGTTTTTATGGAGGATGGTCGCCAAAAACTAGCCGACTTTTTGGGGAAAACGTATTTAGAACTCACCCCGGCCGAGCAACAAACCGATGCGAAACTTGCTAAAATGCTTAAGCGCCCTATGCTTTCTAGTGTTGTTATTGCGGTTTGTATGGAACGTCAACAGGAGGAAAAGATCTTGGAATTGGAAGAGATTGAAGCAGTTGCTTGTGCTATTCAAAATATGCATTTATCCTGCACAGCTTATGGTTTGGGCGGATTTTGGTCTACTCCTAAATTGATTTACCATCAAAAAATGAATGCGTTTCTTGGATTGGGAGAAAAAGACAAATGCATTGGTTTATTCTACATCGGTTACCCTTCGATCGAATGGCCTAAAGCACATCGGAAGCCGCTGGAATATACTACACAATGGATTACTGAATAAATGGAAAATCCGGTAGATCATACATTGGATTTAGGACTGGTGAACTACACACAGCACCCATCCAATCCCAATTACATCGTTTTTCGATTCTCTGATTTGAATAGAGCTAATTCTTTCGAAGAGGAATTAAACAAACAAAAGATCTGGTTTGAAAAAGGGGAAGAAGAGCGACGTGGTGGACTTGTCACTTTGTTTGGCATCCATAAAAACGACTATAAAAAAGTAACCCGGATCAATTATTTGGTGGAGGCGAAACACAAAAAACCGCTCATTCCATGGAAAGGATTGAGATATGCTTCTGTGTTGCTCATGCTAGGCGTTATCACTTTGGCGCTAATAGGCTACATGAAAAGCAAAGAAAAGCTCCGTTTACACAATGAACAACTCATTCAACAAGAAAAGCATACGAAAAGTGATTGAGATTCGTTTAATTCGCAATATGGTCTATTTTCGTTACTTGGCTCTTGGTTATTTGATGTTAATGTCGGTACTTTCTGTTCAAGCTCAATCCTCAGCTAAAAAAGAAAAGTTTCCTTCCTATTTCGG
Organism: Crocinitomicaceae bacterium; assembly: GCA_036825545.1. Lineage (GTDB taxonomy): Bacteria > Bacteroidota > Bacteroidia > Flavobacteriales_D > Crocinitomicaceae > M0103. Next base: position 39,791 of record DAISYB010000007.1, read on the forward strand.
ATTTCAATACCGACCGGTATTTCCTACCCGTTTCATCGGTGATCCGGAAACGATAATGACGCAAGATGAATACAGTAATACAATCACTCAGCAAATGGGATTTTCGTTTGGTGGGACCGTTCGCGCCGGTATTACAAAATTGATTGCAATAGAAACCGGAATCAATTTGACGCGTCGAAACTTTGCGGTGTCAATGAGTATTGCCGATTCCAACGTTTATGGTGAAAATAACTTGAGATTCTTGACTTATGACATCCCACTCAATACTTTGTTTTACGTCCAGTTGAGCGAACAATTCTTCATGAATGCGTCCTTGGGACTAAACATCGCTTACAAACCTACGAACGTTGGTATCTTAACGCTTCCGGGAGGTTCACATTCGTTTACACACACCGGTAAAGCAGGTGCAAAATTAAATTTTGGGTTGAATGCTAATATTGGTTTTGAATTCCGAACAGAAAAGTCAGGGTTCTTTTACATAGGTGGCTCTGGACTTGTACCTTTTACGCCTTTGTTTAACATGATCGCCCAATACAAATACCAAGGATACTCAAATACCATTTACGCGGATATTGACGGGAGTTATCTAGCTCTTGACTTCAAGTATTTCTTCCCGAACATACAGCAACGTGGACCTCAATTCAAACGCGGTCCAATTGAATAATTGTGTTTATGTCAGATTCAAAACTACAGGAGCTCATTGAAAAACTGGAACTCCTCCCCCATCCTGAAGGTGGTTATTACAAAGAAACGTATCGATCGGATGAATCCATTCCAGAAAAGGACAGAGATCTTCTCACCTCTATTTATTTTGTATTGACTTCTGATAATGTCTCTCGATTTCACCGGATCAAAAGTGATGAATTGTGGTATTTCCATTTTGGATCAGCCGTAACTGTTCACACCTTGGATGAAAAAGGACACACACAAAATTTACTGGGTAACAACTTCGAAAATGGTGAACAACCATTTCTTCTGGTTAAAGCGAGTACTATTTTCGGGTCATCGGTAGATTTACCCGGTGGCTATGCTCTTGTTTCTTGTGCTGTTGCTCCCGGATTTGACTTCAGAGATTTTGAATTGTTCTCAACAACTGAACTGCTGGCTGAGTATCCTGATCACCAAGAAATTATTCAGCGCTTAACCTGATCAGATCCGCTTCCTTGATGGTAGTTGTCAAAAGGGTAATCTTACTATTGTCCATGCGCGGCCAGATCGGAGCAATAACTCCATTTACTGTCGCTATGTTCAGGTAATCGCCAAAAAACACTTTGTCGTTTGGTACAAATGGAGTCTCTGAGATCCGATGCTCGGTAAAAGTTCGTCCGCCATCTCTGGAAACAGCCATATAGACGTCCGTTTGCTTGTTGTCGTAATTCCTACGGTCGTAATAAATGAAATACAGGTACCCACTTGATTGATCAATGGCCATCCAAGTGAAGAACTGTTGTTTTTTCGAATCGTCCTGATTCACACGCTTCTCTTCGGTCCAGGTAGCTCCTCCATCCCTAGAAACTAACAACCAAACATCAGTATCGTTCACACCATTGCGTTGATCACACCAGTTCAGGTAAAGCGACCCACGATCCGGACCATTACTCAAATCACAAACTAAAATTGGCAAACCATTGGCGCGGTACATACCCGGAATATCGATCGTCCACCCGCCTTCATGTGTTGTAATGTGCTGCTCCTCCGGCAACCAGGTTGATCCACCATCCAATGAACGTTGGAAAACCAATCCTTTTGGACCCGACCAGGTAACATAGATCTCTCCATTCGGACCAACAGCTGGTACAGCACCTTCCACGGTATAATCATCGTCGACACAATCACCGGCAAACTTTGAAATTCTCAGTGGTTTAGACCAAGATTTACCCTGATCCGAGGATTTTGAGAATAAGATAACTGACGAATCTTTGGGATCAGTTGATCCATAAGCGTCAAACTGTGTCCACGTCATGTAGATCTCATTATTGTATGGATTCAAGACCGTCCAGTGTTTATCCTGAGCCTTCTTCCCATTTGGTTCCGGAAAACTTCCCTGATCGAATCGTTTATTGACTCTATCTGCTGATTGACAGACAATCCGATCCAACCACGCTGTTTTTTTGTAATTGGAAAGATGAAAATAATAAATTCGTCCCGTGGTATCAAAAAGCATCACCGGATCTCCCCATACACCGTATTTACTTTTCAATCGAGTACTTTTCCACGTTTTTCCACCATCCAACGAATAGTAATAGCCATTCAATATGGTTCCTGCAGCAATAATGTTCTGATCTTTGGGATGAATAGCAATCGCCGGTTCACTTTGTGCGTAGAACACCGATCCTTTCGGCTTTGGAATCACCACATTCCTGAAAGTTGACTGTGCAGTAACTGAGAAGTTCAGAAAAAGAAATACGAAAACAAATCGTGTCATGAGTATTACTTATTTTTCCACACGTAGCCAATAATTCAACAATTCCTGTCTTGGAGAATTGCTGTCAATAGACAGTTTGAATTGTGGACGTGTGTAGGTGGTCATATTAACCTTTACCGAAAATAAGATCTCATCTCTTGAAATAAGTAATTCAATGTTGTCATCCTGATTCAGCGAGTTCATTGTAGCTTCCAATGATTTTTGATCCACGCGATATCCATTGCAACCGATGATCTCATCATTCACGCTGATCCCTGCATCTTCTGCAGCTGAACCTCTTCTAACCGACCTCACGATCACTTTTCCTCCCTCCTGCTTCAATGAGGCTCCGAAAGACGGAGAAACACTGGTAAAATCATCTGCCCGAAGTCCAACCAGACCAAAAATTGCACGGTAAGGTGGAATTTCAGTACCATCAATGTATTTCGCATAAAATTCAGTCAAATCTTGCCCGAGGAAAGCCTCCAGTTCCTTTTTGAATTCTGAATCCGTAAATCCTCGGTTCAGTTTCTTGTGGTATTTATTGTAAAGGTCTTTCAAGAAGTGATCCAAGCATTTTTTACCATCGTATTTTGAAACGATCATAGCATCGATCAAAGCGGCCATTACCTGGCCTCGTGTGTAGTACGTCATTGTTGTATTCGAACTGTTCTCATTCGGACGATAGGCTTTGATCCACGCATCAAAACTGGCGTGAGCAACGGACTGAACACGCGATCCGGGAGTACCTTCCACATAATTGATCGAACTCTGCAATTTGGACAAGTATTCATCTTGTTTGTAGTACCCGGCGCGAAGCAACAACAATTCATCGTAGTAAGAAGTAAAACCTTCCATCACCCACAAAAGTGTGGTGTAATTTTCCTCGTCATAGTTGAACGGACCCAATTCGATCGGACGCAGACGCTTTACATTCCACAAATGGAAGTATTCATGCGCCACCAATGACAAAAACCCAAGGTACTGTGATCCCGAATAGGTCCATCGATTGACACTCAAGGTTGTCGAATTGGTGTGTTCCAATCCACCTTGACCATCTACAACATTGTGAATGATGAACAAGTAATCTTTATTCGGATTCTCGCCAAAAACATTTGTTGCTGCTTCACAAATTCGCGCCATATCCTCTTTCAGTTGAGGAATATCATAATTTCCTTCACCGTACATAGCGACAGTGTGTTTTACGCCCGCAGCCATGAAGTCAAAAACCACCTGATTACCGATCTCGATGGGACAATCCGCTAACTGGTCGTAGTTCTCAAATTCATACGTAAATTTTCCCCCGGCTGCTTTCGGTAATCCCGTTGAAACCACTTTAAAATCCTTGTGCGGAACAACCTCTAAGGATCCTTTTCGGTTCTGGTACCCGTTTACATACATAAACACCCCTGATCCGCTGACAAATCCATGGGTGAGATCCAAAAAACTGGTTCTTACGGATAATTCAAATGAATAGACTTCATAATTCACCTTGACCGACTTCGCCTTTCCTTTATCGATTGTCCACGTATTTTTCGTTTTTTTAGTTACTTTCAAAGCCTTTCCATTTTCATCAAAGGCGTATACCATATTAACATTCTTGGCGAATTCACGCACAAGGTAAGATCCAGGTGCCCAAACAGGCATTTTGATATCCAGTGCTTTTTCTTTGAAATCCTTTAATTCCATTTCTACCTGAAAATAGTGGTCCTGAGGTTTTGGCATTGAAAGTTTGTACGAGATCTGTTGAGCCAGAAGCGTACTTGTAATGACTACTGAAACAAAAAGAAGAATAAGTCTGTTCATGCGAAAAAATTTGAATTCAAAGATACGATTTGTCGGCGAAGGATTATCTTTACCTTATAATCAATTCCAAACACCATGATACGAATTATCGCAATTTCATTTTTTGCACTGAGCATTTTATCCTCTTGTGACTCCGGTGGTGGCGCGACAGATAATGGTGATAAAGAATTGAACCAAAGAATTGCCGAACTGGAAAAAGAAAATGCAGAAAAGGATGCTATGATCAATGAATCCCTGGAATTCTTTTCAGAGATCAAATCCAATCTGGAGGCCATTGAACTTAAAAAAGAAGAGATCCGAATCAAAAGTGGCAGTAAAGAATTAAGTGAAGACGATAAAACGTGGATTCTTGAGCAGATCAAGCACATCAACTATTTGCGTGAACAGAATCTCAAGCAGATCGATCAATTGAATAAGAAACTGAAAGCGAACAATCTCAAGATCGCTGAATTGGAAAAGATGATCCAGCAACTGGCTCAAAGTATTCGCGATAAAGACGATGAAATTGCGATCCTTAAGGCAGATCTTTCTGCATTGGACAAAGCATATACGCGCCTGTTTGATGCGTATCAAGAGAAAGCTGAACTTGTTGATGAGTTAACCGAAAAATTGAACACAGTATATTACACCTACGGAACAGAAGACGAGTTGGTCAAAAATCAAGTTTTAGAGCGCAAGAACGGATTTATAGGTATTGGAAAAAAGATCAAGCTGGTAGACAATTTCAACGAGAAGTATTTTGCAGAGATCGACCTGACGAAGGAAAACGAGATCTTTGTAGAAGGTTCTGACATAAAGATCATCACAGATCATCCGTCACGTTCCTATACCCTTGTTCCTTCCGGAAAAAATACGAAGATCAAGATCAGTAATCCTCGTGAATTTTGGAAGGTAAGTAATTACCTGGTGGTTGTGGTGGATTGATAATTCGATTGTAATTCCAAAATTTTAGAAAAAGTTAAAGGCTACCTCTACTTTTTATTTGAGATAGCCTTGTTATAGTCGATTCGAAATTTAGATATTACTCTTTTTCTAATGGTTTTACTTCTGTTTTCTCATCAGTTTTAAAGCATTTTCTATGATGAAAATGTCCTTTTTTGTGATGTGTTTTTCTCATTTCTTGCCACATAGTCTGTTGTTCGGCTGTTAAGATTTCCTTTATTGAAGATTTGAATTGCTCATGAATTGGGCGCATTTCTTTTTTGAGGTTTTCTTTGTCTTCAGCATTTTTTGCACGCACTTCTTTGGAACTTGTCATTTTTGTAAGAACTGCTAGTTCTACTTTTTTTGTTTGTTCGTCTGACAACTCCAAATATGCTTTCATTTTTTCAGCACGCATTGCTGCCCATTCTTCTGGAGTTTTTTCAAGACGTTCACCTTTTTGTGCAAATGTGCTCAATGCCATTACAGACATCAATGCACCAATCATCCACTTTTTCATATATTTTTTTTTGATTATTAATGATTGGCAAGATTCAATTATTATGCCTAACGACTTCGTCAATTATTATGTTAACAGATATTAAGACTCTTGGACAAGTAAATGATACTTTTGAGAGAAGACGTAAAACCAAAATTCAATTTGGAACTACACATGTGGAGAATGAAGAAGAACAAGTTGGAAAAAATACACTCCTGATAAGCAAAAGAAACCTATTGTAAATTCGTTCCTTTAATTTTAGTTTACAAAGTGTCAGGTACTTACACCATTGTGTAAGACACAATAATCCCCGTTCAATCTTTTGAACGGGGATTTACTATTTGTTCTATTTAACAATTCGAATTGAACTACATGAAGAGCCTTGTGTTACTGTTTTACAACACGTTCGACAATTGAGATTCCATTCGTAAAGATCTCAACGAAATAGACTCCCGGTTCTCTATCTTCTAATGTTGTTACAAAATTACTACCATTAATATCAGAGGTAAAGTCTACTAGCTGCCCAAGTGAATTGAGTATTCTCACCTGAGCACCTTGAACTTCTATCCCAAATTCAATAGTGAATTGTCCTGATGTTGGATTCGGATAAAGTTTTATTAAACCTATTAACTCTTCCTCCATTATTGAAACAGTATTAACGATTACAATCTCGGAAGTGCCTTCGCAGCCATTTCCATCTGTAACAACCACATAGTAGCTTCCATTTTCACTGAACGTCCATGTCTGAGTTGTTGCTCCAGGAATAGGTGAACTATTCACATACCACTGATAAGTAACATAATTTCCAGTCTGAACAACAGTTTCATTTACTGTTGCAACAGGATTTGGCGCCGTATTTACCACCACCATTACTTGTGCGGTATTCGTACAACCATTCATATCTGTACCTGTCACCGTATAATTTGTAGAAGTCACTGGTGAGACAGATACTACAGCTCCATTACCTGCCCCATTGTTCCAAACGTAATTCTGTCCACCTGAAGCAAACAACTGAATTGTTTCGCCTGCACATATTGGCGAAGTTCCGGATGCGCTTATCTGCGGAAGTTCATTCACTGTAACAGTCAGCTGAGCCGATCCAATACATCCATCCATTGCAGTACCCGTAACCGTGTAAACAGTTGTACTCGAAGGTGAAACTGTAACTATTGATCCAGTACCGGCACCATTGTTCCAAACATAATTTGAAGCTCCACTAACAGTTAATTCAGTTGAAGTAGTACCGCAAATTGCAACATTTCCAGAAGTCGTCAGCACAGGTGCTTCATTGACAAGAACTGCAACTTGATCGACCGAAGTACATCCATTTAAACTTGTACCAGTAACCGTATAAATTGTTGAAGTTGTTGGAGTGACCATGACTGAGGACCCTACTCCACCTCCATTGTTCCAAGAATACAGAACTGCACCTGTCGCACTCAAATTAACTACCTCTCCTTCACATATAGTCGTACCTCCACTTGCAACAACTGAAGGTGCATTTTCGACTACAATTGTTACTTGAGCAGTGTTGACACATCCATTACTAGTTGTACCTGTAACTGTATAGGTTTGAGTAGAACTAGGTGTGAATGACACACCATTGAGTACACCTTGATTCCATGAATACAATTGTGCACCAGTACCCGATAATGTAACTTGTCCACCCTGACAAACGTTCAATGTTGAAGCATTTATTCCAACTGAAGGCAACGAATTCACTTCAATCATGATATCTGCAACGTTAGAACAACCATTCATATCAGTTCCTGTTACACTATATATTTGATTGGATGAAGGAGTAAATGCAACTCCATTGATAACCCCAAGATTCCATGAATACGATGTCGCTCCAGATCCAGTCAATGTTACAGATTCACCTTGACAAACAATTAAACTTGAGGCATTCGCTTGAACCACAGGCAATGAATTTAAGGTAATGGTCAACTGATCTGAACCAACACATCCGTTTGCTCCAGTACCGGTTACTGTATATACACCACCAGCCGATGGTGTAAATGGCACCCCATTGAACACTCCGTTATCCCACGAATAAGTTGAAGCGCCTGAAGCATTTAATGTCACCGATTGATTTTGACAAAGGACTAAATCCGATCCTGCATCAACATTCGGTACCGGCAATAAGCTGACTGTTACCTGATCATTCCCAATACATCCGTTAACATCTGTACCAGCAACTGTATACGTTTGAGTTGAACTTGGAGTGAACGGAACACCATTTATGACACCATTTGACCAAGAATAGGATGTTCCTCCATTTCCGGTTAAAGTAACTTGACCATCAGGACAAATTGCCGATTGAGAAGCATTGGCTACAATGAGAGGTAAATTATTCACTTGGATTGTCACTTGAGCTGAATTCGTGCATCCATTTACTCCCGTTCCAAGTACCTGATATGTTTGTGTTTCTGTTGGTGCAAATGCAATTCCATCAACGATTCCGTGCGACCAAGAATAATTCACTCCACCTGTACCTGAAAGTGTAACTGAACTACCGACACAAACTGAAGAAGATGAAGAAATAATGCCAATGGTTGGCAATGAATTCACCGTTAGATTCAGAGAATTTGTATTTGTACATCCATTGGCATCGGTACCTGTAACTGTATAAACTCCAGTATTCGTTGCCACGAAAGGAACATTATTAACCACACCGTTATCCCACGTATAAGTTTGTGCACCCGAAGCATTTAATGTGACTGTTTCATTTTGACAAACACTTAGATCCGATCCTGCCAGTACATTTGGAGCTGGAAGCACGTTAATTAAAATTTGATCCGTTGCAACACATCCACTTGCATTAGTTCCTGTAACTGCATAAGTCTGACTTGTAGAAGGTGTAAATGCTACACCATTCATAACACCATTTGACCATGAATATGAAGTTCCACCACTTCCGGTTAATGTAACTTGGCCTCCAGTACAAACAGCAGTTTGTGAGGCATTCGCTGTAATTAAAGGAAGACTATTTACCGTGATCGTAATTTGAGCGGTATTTGTACATCCATTTGCTGTTGTACCAACAACCTGATACGTTTGAGTGCCTGAAGGAATAAATGCAACTCCGTTCACAACTCCATTAGACCACGAATAGCTAACAGCACCGGTTCCTGAAAGAATCACCGAATTTCCATCACATACTTCCGTTGCTGACGCAGCAATACCGATAGTTGGCAGTGAATTCAAGGTCAGGTTCATAGAACTTGTGTTCGTACATCCGCTCGCATCAGTACCAGTGACAGTATAAACACCTGAAATTGTAGCAGGGAACGGAACATTATTAACGACACCATTATTCCATGTATAGGTAAGTGCACCTGTCGCAACCAGCGTAACTAAATCATTTTCACATGCTGTTTGATTTCCCCCTGCATTTACAAGCGGAAGTGAATTTACAGAAACAGTAATTTGATCTGTTGAGGTACAACCATTAGAACCAGTACCAGTCACAGTATAAGTATTCGTCGCTCCTGGTACAAATGAGACATTATTTGAAACACCATTGGACCATGTATACGTATTCGCACCACTACCACTTAAAGTTACCGTATTACCGGCACAAACTTCTGTTGTCGATGCATTTGCTACTGTATTTGGAACAGCAAGAACTGATATTGTAATCAAATCCGAATCAGTACATCCATTTACATCTGTACCTGTAACAGTATACGAAGTCGTAAAGGTTGGTGTAAATGGCGTTCCATTTGTCACCCCTCCTGTCCAAGTATATGTCACCGCACCTGTACCTGTTAAAGTAACCATTTCTCCAGGACACACTTCGCTTAATGTAGCATTGGCAACAACATTAGGAACAGAATACATTGCAATAGGAAGAGATTGAACAACGCTTGTTCCACACGAACTGTTTGCCGTAACCGAAATCAAACCTCCTGTAGTGCCTGATAGAACATTAATGGAATTTGTAACAGACGATCCTATCCAGCCTGAAGGCAATACCCATGTATAAGATGTAGCACCATCAACTGGTGACACAGAATAACTATGTGCAGATCCTGGACAAACAGATCCTCCTCCAATAATGGAGCCTGGTTGAGCCGGTGAAGAATTGACTGTTATCGTTAGAGTATTACTTGTAACAGGTCCGCCTATAGCACAAGATGAACTTGAATTCATAACGGCATGTACCTGATCATTACTCTGTAAATTGGATGATACAAAAACCGAATTATTAACACCCTGCGCGATGTTATTTACATACCATTCGAACTGAGGGGTATCTCCTCCATTTGTAGAAGCTGCAGTAAACGTTACTTCAGTTCCTTCGCAAATACTAGTTTGTGACGCACCTATACTTACTGTTGGCGCCGGAACACCTGCAACTTGCATTGTGACACCATTAGAAGTTGCCTGAGTATTAAGCACGCACGTTTCACTGGTAGTTAATACAACTTCAACAAAGTCATTATTCGATAGTGAAGTGGTTACATATGTTGAAGAATTTCCTCCAACCAAATTACCGTTGACCATCCATTGGAATTCTGGTGTTAATCCTCCATTTTGGGGAGTTGCTACAAAAGTGACCTCATCACCACAGAAAACAGAGGAGGAAGGGTTCGCAACTATTGAAACACTCACAGGGACCGCTCCATCATTATTCACTGTAATGGTTACCTCATCTTGTAAAATACATCCTCCATAAGTATAGGAAGCAATATACGTTGTTGTTTCTGTTGGTGTAGCTATTGGATTTGAAATCCCTGCATCCGACAATCCGGCTGCAGGAGACCAAATAAAAGAAGGTGCCCCTATTGCTTGAAGCTGAACCATAGATCCTGAACAAACTGTAGTATCGTTGGTCACAACCTGAATACTGCTTAATTGTATATTAACTAGTGCATCACTCCAATCTTCGATAGCTGTCCCATTCGCACGTACTTTTACAAGAACTTGTGAAGAACCTAAATTCGGAACAATCCAATTGTAATTTAACGTTCCGGTTGTATATCCTTCTTCAATTGTAATCCAGCTTGTACCACCGTTGGTTGAATAAAACAAGTCATAAATTCCATTAGGCGAAGATTCAGCCCAAGAAATTGAATAGTTGGAACAACCACTCAAGGTTTCTCCCCCATTAGGTGTTATTACAGTTAATGCTGGTGCCACAGTAGAAATTGTAAATGGAAAATCACTAATGTCCTCCTTACAATTGTTGACATTATCGCGCACCTTTATTAAGCAATTCGTTGAAGGAGCATTTGGAACTGTCCAGGCATAAGTATTATCTGAAGTCACATATCCAAGAACAACAGTTGACCACGTTGAACCACCATTGTCTGAGAAAAGGATATCGTAAACATTAGAAATCCCATCTGCACTCCAGGTAATATTGTACACTGAATTCACCTGCATTATCCCACCAAAATTAGGCTGGATGATTGTTACAGGTTGCGTTATCGCAAACGGTGCATCACTCTGATCCCCCCAAGATACATTAAGTGCCGGTTGAACACGTACCAATACATTATTGGAAGTAAGGTTGGGGATGTTCCAATTGTAAGTGGCTGGGTTTGCAGTTTGACTCCAGTTATTGACTATGGTTGTCCAAGTACTTCCTCCATTTGTTGAATAAGCGATATTCCAACTTGAATAAATAGGTGTGTGATCAAAAGTAATCGAAGTTACAGAGCACCCACCCCAAGAGGTAATTCCATCATCACCATTCGGCGTAATAATAGTAACTGCCGGTTTAATCGTGAACACATTATTTGAAACATCATTAACTAATACATTTGCTGTATTACTCACTTTAACAAGGCACACATTGGAGGACACGTTAGGAATATTCCAAGCATAAGCCCCGTTATTGGTAGTACTGGAAACAATAAGGTTCCAAGTGAAACCGTTGTCAAACGAATAGTCAATTCGCACGTTTGAATAATAGGTAGTTGGATCCCATGTTATTGTGGTACTCGTTCCGGCATAAAAAGAGTTTCCACCATTTGGACTAAGCATAAGCGGTTGAGCAGGAATGATTTCGAAATTGGAATCTGAATCATCCACATAACAAGAAGTCTGACTGTCTTGAACTCTGATACGACAAGTGGAAGATGGAATATTCGGAATACTCCAAATGTATGCGTTACCAATAATATTGGAGGCAATTGTTGTCCATGATGATCCGCCATTAGTTGAATATCGGATTGTATATTGTCCAGAAGTTTCAGCTGTATTTGTCCATGTAATAGTTGTGGTTCCAAGTCCTTGAAGCACCTCACCACCGTTTGGAGAGGTCACCGTTATCGCATTACTTGTGTTTATCGTAAAGGTATTATCGCTGACATCCCATACAGTAGGTAGATCAAAATTGGATACACGCACTAAAGCTTGAGATGTATTAATCCCATTTGGAATACTCCAACTTTGTGACTGTGTATTCACAGAACCTACATTTAACGGCGTTGCAATACTTGTCCATGTCAAACCATTATCGATGGAATACTCAACTCGGAATCTCGCGATACAACTACCCGGTTTTGTCCATGTAATCGTATGCGTATTACAACCAATTAATGTCTCACCGCCATTCGGAGATGTAACTTGAATAGGATTTTGTACTGTAAAAGTTGTATCAGAAACATCAGTTACCAACACATTTGATGTATTAGCTACTTTTATTAAATACTGTGTACTATAGACGTATGGAGGTGTCCATGATCGTGTACCATTATTTGTTGCATTGGTAACAATATTTGTCCAGGTCAAACCAGCATTTGTTGAATAGTCAATTCTTACTGTCGAATAAAATACCGCGGGATCCCATGTAATATTAATAGGGCATCCGGCATTTAGAATTTCGCCTCCATTTGGTGATAATAATACAGGTAGTGGAGGATCTATTGTAAATACCGCATCTGATTCATCTACTTTACAAGAGCTACCAGAATCGATTACACGAACCAAGCAGTTTGTCGAAGGAATGTTTGGTACACTCCATATATACCCATTACCAGTAATACTCGATGCAATTGTAGTCCAGGTACTTCCTCCATTTGTTGAGTACAAAACATTATACAATCCTGAAACTGATGGAGTATTTGTCCATGTAATGGTGTGGTTTGTCAGTGCATTTAAAACTTCACCACCATTAGGTGAAGTAACTGTAATGTTGTAACTAGGGTTAATTGAGAAAACAGCGTTACTAACATCGTTTATCGAAGCCAAATCAAAATCAGCAACGCGAATTAATGCTTCTGTGGAAGTAATGGTATTTGGTATATTCCATATTTGACTTTGTGTATTGTCTGTACCTGAATTTAATGGTGTGGCAATACTCGTCCATGTACTTCCATTATTAATTGAATACTCAATTCTAAATCTATTTATACAATTGCCCGGCTTTGACCATGTAATGACGTAGGGACTACAACCAGACAATTCCTCTCCTCCATTCGGAGTTAACACTGTGATACCAGCAGTTGGATTTACATTAAAAACTGCATCACTGACATCATTGACAGATGCAATACTGAAATTGGAAACACGAATCAGAGCTGTTGTTGAAGTAAAGTAATACGGTACTGTCCAGTTCAATGATTGCGTATTTCCTGTGCCTGAATTCGTTGGTGTTCCGATCGATGTCCATGTCGAACCATTGTCCAAGGAATACTCCACTCTGAACTGAGCAATACAACTACCGGGCTTCTCCCAGGTAATTGTATGCGTTGCACAAGCGTTTAAGTTCTCACTACCATTAGGATAAACAACTTTTATCGGATTTCTAACCGTGAATACAGCATCTGAAACATCTGTAACCAATAGGTTTGTTGAATTAGCCACTTTGATTAAATACTGTGTACTATAGGTATAGGGTGGGGTCCACGAGCGTGTTCCATTATTGGTTGCATTCGTGACAATATTGTTCCATGTCAGTCCATTATCCGATGAATAATCAATTCGTACTGTAGAATAGAAAACAGATGGATCCCAAGTAATATTAACGGCACAGCCGGCATCCAAAACTTCACCTCCATTAGGCCACAATAAGACCGGTAGAGGAGGTTCAATTGTAAACACTGCATCTGATTCATCAATAATACATGAATTACCTGAGTCCCTCACTCTTACCAAACATGTCGTAGAAGGCACATTGGGAACGTTCCAGATGTATGCGTTACCAGAAATACTTGATGCAATCGTCGACCAACTGGATCCTCCGTTAGTCGAATACCAAAGTGTGTATAGCCCGGAGACAGATGGTAAATTTGTCCAAGTAATAGTAGTACTGGTCAATGCAGTAAGTACCTCGCCCCCATTAGGAGAAGTAACTGTAATGTCATTACTTGGAATAATTGTAAACGTAGCATTACTGACATCCCATACAGTAGGTAGATCAAAATTGGATACACGCACTAAAGCTTGAGATGTATTAATCCCATTTGGAATACTCCAACTTTGTGACTGTGTATTCACAGAACCTACATTTAACGGCGTTGCAATACTTGTCCATGTCAAACCATTATCGATGGAATACTCAACTCGGAATCTCGCGATACAACTACCCGGTTTTGTCCATGTAATCGTATGCGTATTACAACCAATTAATGTCTCACCGCCATTCGGAGATGTAACTTGAATAGGATTTTGTACTGTAAAAGTTGTATCAGAAACATCAGTTACCAACACATTTGATGTATTAGCTACTTTTATTAAATACTGTGTACTATAGACGTATGGAGGTGTCCATGATCGTGTACCATTATTTGTTGCATTGGTAACAATATTTGTCCAGGTCAAACCAGCATTTGTTGAATAGTCAATTCTTACTGTCGAATAAAATACCGCGGGATCCCATGTAATATTAATAGGGCATCCGGCATTTAGAATTTCGCCTCCATTTGGTGATAATAATACAGGTAGTGGAGGATCTATTGTAAATACCGCATCTGATTCATCTACTTTACAAGAGCTACCAGAATCGATTACACGAACCAAGCAGTTTGTCGAAGGAATGTTTGGTACACTCCATATATACCCATTACCAGTAATACTCGATGCAATTGTAGTCCAGGTACTTCCTCCATTTGTTGAGTACAAAACATTATACAATCCTGAAACTGATGGAGTATTTGTCCATGTAATGGTGTGGTTTGTCAGTGCATTTAAAACTTCACCACCATTAGGTGAAGTAACTGTAATGTTGTAACTAGGGTTAATTGAGAAAACAGCGTTACTAACATCGTTTATCGAAGCCAAATCAAAATCAGCAACGCGAATTAATGCTTCTGTGGAAGTAATGGTATTTGGTATATTCCATATTTGACTTTGTGTATTGTCTGTACCTGAATTTAATGGTGTGGCAATACTCGTCCATGTACTTCCATTATTAATTGAATACTCAATTCTAAATCTATTTATACAATTGCCCGGCTTTGACCATGTAATGACGTAGGGACTACAACCAGACAATTCCTCTCCTCCATTCGGAGTTAACACTGTGATACCAGCAGTTGGATTTACATTAAAAACTGCATCACTGACATCATTGACAGATGCAATACTGAAATTGGAAACACGAATCAGAGCTGTTGTTGAAGTAAAGTAATACGGTACTGTCCAGTTCAATGATTGCGTATTTCCTGTGCCTGAATTCGTTGGTGTTCCGATCGATGTCCATGTCGAACCATTGTCCAAGGAATACTCCACTCTGAACTGAGCAATACAACTACCGGGCTTCTCCCAGGTAATTGTATGCGTTGCACAAGCGTTTAAGTTCTCACTACCATTAGGATAAACAACTTTTATCGGATTTCTAACCGTGAATACAGCATCTGAAACGTCTGTATTTAGTAAATCTGTTGAATTGGCAATCTTAATTAAATAGTTCGTACTATAGGTATATGGAGGCGTCCAGCTTCGTGTCCCATTATTGGTGGCGTTAGTAATTATATTGTTCCATGTGAATCCATTGTCCGATGAATAATCAATTCGAACAGTAGTATAAAGAGTAGCAGGATTCCATGTGATGTTATAAGCACAACCTGCATCCATTACTTCTCCTCCATTTGGTGTAAGTAACAATGGTTGAGCAGCTTGAATTGTAAAGACATTATCAGACATGTCAAATTTACATGTATTCGATGCATCCATCACCCTCACAATGCAATTCGTAGATGGATTATTGGGAACACTCCAGATGTAATTATTTCCTGTAATATTTGTTGCTATTGTAATGAATGATGATCCTCCATTAATTGAATAATGAATATTGTAAAGTCCTGATGCACTCGGAAGATTGGTCCATGAAATAACAGAAGTTGTAAGGGCTTGTAAGACTTCTCCACCATTTGGAGATGTAACGGTAATATCATTACTCGGTGCTATTGAAAAAGTATTGTTACTTTGATCCTGCCACGTTGGTTGAGCTGTGTTATAAACGCGCACCAAAGCTTGATCTGTAGTAATACTATTCGGAACAGACCAATTGTACGTTTGACTAAATCCTGTTCCTGAATTTGTAGGTGATGCGATGGTAAACCATTCCCCTCCATTGTCAATAGAGTATTGAATAGTAAACTGGCTTATGCAATTCGATGGTTTTGACCAGGTAATTGGATAACTGGAACACCCATAAAAGGTTTCACCACCATTTGGTGTAATTAACTGGATCGGCTCACCAATTTCAAATGTTGCATCACTAACGTCATTCACTGAAGTATTGGCAGTATTGCTCGCACGAACAAGGCACGTTGTCGATACATTAAATGGAATTACCCAAGGATGAATTCCATCATTAGCCGTATTCGTTACAATAGTTGTCCACGAACTTCCATTGTTTATGCTATACTCCAAATTTAAATTAGAATAAAAACTAGCGGTATTCCATGTTATGTTATAGGTACACCCAGGGTACCAAACTTCACCACCATTGGGAGTTAACAAAATAGGATCCGCTGGAATGATGGTAAACGGATTGTCACTTTGGTCGATCATACAGGATGTTGAAGCATCGCGTACACGTACTAACACATTTGACGAAGGAATATTTGGAACAGTCCAGTTGTAAGTTCCGGACATTGTCGCATAATTTAAAACAATTGTTGTCCAAGTGGATCCTCCATTGGTCGAATAATAGAGATGAAATGAATTTGATGTGCCTTGTGCATTCCACGTAATCGGATATACTTGTCCCCCTTGAAGTGTTTCACCACCGTTGGGAGCAAGCACCGTAACAGGAATATTAATCGTAAATAAAGCATTACTTACATCTTGTATAACTGTATTCTGAGCATCACGAATACGAATCAAACAAGTGTTTGACTGCACTTGAGGAACAGTCCAGGTATATTGACCTGATAAACTTAGGTAGTTTGTGGCAATGGATGCCCAAATAGTTCCACCGTCTAATGAATAATGAATGTCATAATAATTAGACAAGGATCCGGAAGTTGTCCAGGTTATTGTATAATTCTGACAAGCATATAAAGATTCACCGCCATTGGGCGTTTGAACTGTTATTGTTTGTGCATTGAATTGAACGACCGATGCGATCAATAAAAGAGTAAGTAGTAATTTATTCATTTCTAATAGATTTGGTTAATCTTTTCAATCAACCTGAGTAGCCGGCGAATATACAACAAATAATTAGAATTTTCTTTGCACGTCTAGCAAATGCATGAAAGTGCTAAAATTCGAGATAGAGAAACAATAACTGACAAAGAAACAGAAGATCTCAACTAACAGGAATGATTAACATTAATCACTGAATTAGCAACAAAGTTCTAAGTACGAAGACTGCGAGAAAACTAAATGAATGAATGAATGGAGAAAAGTTCAACAAAGTCATGCTTTTTTCATACGAATCAAAATAACAAACGCCGAAATGAAAGTTAAGACTCCTATAAACAGGATGGCTGCATTCAAACTCAACAAATCAGCAATGAGACCTGTTAGAATTGCCCCAATCGCATATCCTAAATCCCTCCATAAGCGAAATATTCCGATACTTTTTGCACGATCAAGCGGATGAGTATTCTCTGCAACTGTGGCTAAAAATGTCGGATAAACCATGGCTGTACCAAACCCCAGAACTGAGCCTATCATTACAAATTCGGTCATGGAATCTGCCCAGATCAGAACAACCAGTGCCACTGCTTGCAGAAACATTCCCCAGAACAATAATTTCTTTTTTTCATACAGATCGGCCATTTTACCGGTAAATAGTTGCCCAAGACCCCAAACTGCCGGATAAACCGCTGTAATTACACCTATTTCTTTCAGAGAAAAATCTTTAGTAGCCAAGAGAATAGGCAAGATTCCCCAAACCATACCGTCATTGAGGTTGTTCACCAAACCCGCTTGTGAAACAGATCCTAAATTCGGGTGTTTCCATGTAGTTTCCCAGAAAACATTTTTGAGACGTTTTACTGAACTCGTACTCGTTTCCTTTGCAACGTGGTGACGTGTATCCTTGACAAAAAAGATACTTCCCATAAGTCCCAATACTATTAAACCAATACCAATGTAAAACGGATAAGGTCGAACTCCGTAAGTATTGGCTATGTAACCAGTAAGAAAAGCGACAATGGCAACAGACAGGTAACCGGCAAATTCATTCAAACCCATAGCAAATCCACGTTGCTTCTCTCCTACCAGATCAATCTTCATGACAACCGTAGAAGACCATGCTAATCCCTGGTTGATTCCCAACAAAATATTCGCGAAGATGATCCAATTCCAGTTGTTGGCATAGATCAAGATAAATGGGACCGGAATAGCGATGATCCATCCTAAGATCAAGAGCTTCTTTCGCCCCCATTTATTGGCTAGAACTCCCGTGTAATAATTGGTAATTGCTTTTACAACACCAAAAACGACAATAAATGAAAGGATGGCGGTCTTTGCTGCGATGGCAAATTCCTGTTCGGCAATTTGTGGTAAAATGGTACGCTCTAAACCAATCATTCCACCCACAAAACCATTGATGATTACCAGTAAGGTAAATTGTTTCCAGTTTTCCTTGAGTCCGAGTTTAATCGTGTCCATAATCCGCAAAGATAGATGGTACAACGTTCTCCATCCTCGGTGAAAATTCTTTTAACAGAATTATTTTGCTGTTGCATCGAGTTTAAGATACTGTTTTCGACAAAAACAGAGCATTATGGCAGATCGATTTTTACATGCTCAGTAAGTTGTTTTTCACCAAAAGGATCCAAATAAACAATACTCATTGTAACCAGTCCTGATTTGAAATTGATTAGTTCTTCCTGAACTTGAACGGAGATCGAACTTCCACTTCCTTCATAAATTTCATTCCCAATTTTGAAAGACCACTTCTTTATGAGGTAATTAATTGATAAAGGAATAGGTCCATACATTTTGAGGGAGATCTTGTTTGGAATTTCGGTGACATCCTCAAACGCAAATTGGCTGTTCAATTGTATAAATGGCCTAGGTGGATCTACAACTATTATGTTCATCTCATCTATTACTTTACCTGCTTTATTCTTTACCTGAAGCAGCACAGGCTTGACAGAATCCACACGAATTACCCACTGATTGGTATTTTCAATTCTCTGCAGTTTATCACAAGAAGCACATTCGAGCTTCACTTTTCTCATCTGTTTATCAATTACTGCGAGCTGAATCAAATTGTCAAATCCGGTGAATACAAGATTCATCTCAGGCATAGAAATCACAGATCTTTTCTCCATTTGAGAAAATGAATTTAGGGCAAATAAAAAAGTAATTAACAAAAGGCGCATGAGGTAAAATTAAAATATAATTTTATGCCTAATCCCCAACTTTTGGACTTGATCCATTTTTTCCCTCCCTTGAGCAAGCTCAGAGTCGGTTTAAAATGAAAAAAGCGCCACCCTTTGGGAAGCGCTTTGATCAGAGTGATTCGGCTGGGATTCGAACCCAGGACCCATACATTAAAAGTGTATTGCTCTACCAGCTGAGCTACCGAATCCTGCTTATCGAGACTGAGAACTGAGCCCTCATTCATCGCGTTAGCGGGTGCAAATATATTGGTAATATTCGTTTTGACAAGTGTAAAAAGAGATTTTTTTATTTTTTTACACCTAAAACTTGGTTAATTAATTGGTTATTAGCTCAAAAAAGATTCCAATGGTTCTCCATATATTTTTCATTTCTTTGTGCCATGGAAATCATATTTTTAATTGGTTTTATGGGTTCAGGGAAAACTACTTTAGGGAGTCAACTCGCAAAGTCACTGAATTTCAATTTTATTGATACGGACCAATTTATCGAACAAAAAAATGGGGCTACTGTAAGTCAGCTATTCGCTGAAAATGGCGAGGAATTCTTTCGGGCAGAGGAAAAAGCTCTAATTGAAAACTTACAGGGAAAAAGCAATTTAGTAGTCGCTACGGGTGGTGGTCTCCCCTGTTATGGTAATTCGATGCACCTAATGAATCAATTGGGAATTACCGTTTACCTGAAAACAAGTGAAAAGACACTTTTTGATCGACTTATTGTGGAAATGGAAGATCGGCCACTACTAGAAGGGATGGGTGAATTTGAGCTCAAAATGTTCATCCAAGATAAAATGAAAGAACGGGAACCAATTTACGATCTAGCTGAAATCACGCTGGAAGAGCATGAACATAGTGTCTCAGAACTTATTCGTCATCTTCCTCAAACAAATTGATACTCCCACCCGTTTGCTCTCTTTTTAACATGAGAAAATGCATCCCTGTAGCTGCCAAAACGATTACAAATCCACTTTTATCAAAAAAGGTGATATCCTCTCTAAAATAAGCCGGACTTAAGTAAAACAAAAGCATACCTATGTAGAAGATAACAGGAACAACGATAAACCATATAAACCGCTCATGCTTTCTCCACAGTAAAACCAAACCTAAAAAAACAACTGCCCAACAAACCACACCTACCCCATGAACCGTGATGAGGTGATCCAAGAAGTCGCCTTCCTCAAAATCCAATGCTAGACCCCGCGAATTGATGATGTCTTCAACCGGAATCTTTTTTTCAGTCATAATCAGTTCGCGAAAAGAGATCGTCAAATAGGATGCTATCGACCAAATAAAGAAACAAATCCAATAAAACAGAAGCAGAAAAAATGTAAGTTTTGTGAAATTATCCGGTTCCTTTGTACCAAAAACAAATTTACCCAATTGACGCAATAAGGGTACAGGACTTTGAAATGGAGTTTCTTTTGAAATACTATTCTCGACGGACATAATTCTGTAAACTTGCAAAACAAAAATAGAACATTTACTCTGGTATAATGACGGATTACCTCAAGGATACATTCTTTCTTGATTTCAAGAGTGAAGAATATACGCTATTCACAGAAGGGTTGGAATTGGACGATGATCCAATTAAAAAAGCGATTCAGCTTTATATGCTGGTTCGCGATCGGTATTTATATGATCCTTATCACTTGAATTTAACATCGGAAGGACTTCAAACTTCTAAACTTTTGAATAAAAAAAGAGCATGGTGTGTAGAAAAAGCAGCCATTCTAGCCGCATTGGCCAGAAAATACAACATTCCTTCTCGTTTAGGATACGCCATTGTCACGAATCATATTGGAGTAGAAAAGTTGGTGAATTATTTGCGCAGGAAGGAAATTGTTTTTCACGGTTTCACAGAAATGTATCTAGAAGGACGATGGATCAAATGCACACCTGCATTTGATCAACGTATCTGTCGAATTTCAAATGTCCAAGCGTTGGATTGGGATGGACAAACGGACTCCATGTTTCAAGAATTCGAACAAGGTAAACGGTTTATGGAATACCTTCATTTCTACGGACATTTTGATGATATTCCGATAGACCTTATGAATAGTGAAATGAAAAAGTACTACCCCCATTTATTTGAGGGAGAATGGAGAGGTAAAGAATTTTCCTTTATTCCTGCAAATCAAAAGTCTCTGTATTGACGCATTTTTTCACAGACGTATGTTTCACCATCCAACACTTTGGTGATTGCATTCTTCAATTCATTTAATGGAGAATTTTTGACGACATACCCCTTCGCACCTGCTGCAAATGAACTTTTCAAATAGTGTGGCTCATCATGTAAAGAAACCACAATTACTTTGAGGGGTGTTTTGCTATTCTGAATATCATTGGTCAACTGAATGCCGTTTTTGCTTCCCGGCAAATTTATATCCATAAGTATAATATCCGGCTTGTTAACTTCCAAAAAGGGAGCCACATCATCCGAATTTTCGATGATAGTAACAGATCCTATGCCCATTGATTTTAGAGCTAGTTCCCAGATTTCCGCTATAGGACGGAAGTTTTCAACGATTAATGCACTATACACAGATACTAAATTAACTTCTTCGTAAAAATCGCACAAAAATAATTACAATAAACACTTAACATTCAAATAATTCGATAATAAGTAAAAATACTTAAAGTAACCTTGAAATGCTAAATGAATCCTAACAAAAGCCATATCATTTTTAATTTATTGTTATTTTTTAATACATAAAAAATCATTTTTGTTATTTTTTATTCATTTTACCCTGTGGTTTTCCTCAGTTTCGTCCATTGGGCATTTTGTATTAACTATACATTTAATACATTGACGACAGAAAACCGGAGCATGAAGACTACAATACGATTTGTGGACATTTTAAAAACGTTACACGCAGACCTCATTGGTAAAGATTCACATCGTGGGATAACCTTAACCTATGGATGGATGGCTAACCAAGTTGGACATTTTGCCTTAGGATTTATTCCAACCGTGATATTCGTGATTTGTGGACATGATCCCTTACACGCGCTTGTATATGTGTCCGCATTTTGGTTATTATTTGAAATATATAACGCACTTTCTCCTTTGTATAAAAAAGAGTACAAGGGAAATGGCACATTCAAACCACATTGGTCAAATTTAACATTTGATACGTTTACTGATCTGTGTTTTTTCTGGTTAGGCTCTTCTTCGTTTTACTTTCTTAGTGTAGGACGCACGAACTATTTCATTGTTTATATTTCTGGGCTTATACTTATATTTCTTTTTACACGATTTTGGTTTCTCACCAAATTGTATCAACAAAATGCTTTTTTACCTTATCAATTCCGTTTAAGCCAATGGGATGGCGAGATTCGTCCGATCGACACAGAGACAATAAAAGGATTTTTAGCCAATGGGAATTTTGCACACCACTTTATCGTATTTGGTGGCAAGGGATCTGGAAAGACTCGTCTTTCGGTGGGAATCGCCAATGAAATGGCAATACGCCATAAAAAAAGTTATTACACGACATTTAGTAAATTCTGTAATTTGATTAATATGTCGGATCAGGAATTAAACAAAAGTAAATTTAGTCTATGGAATTGGAACGAGTCTGATTTGATGGTCATCGACGATATTAATCCGGGTGAGCCATTAAATGCAAACAAATATTCCCCAAATGACCTTGTTGAATTTACCAAGAATACCTATTCAGATAGAAACATTTCTGTTTTGCTAAAAATGAATGTCATTTGGGTAATTGGTACTAGTCCGGTGAATTCAGACCAAAATGAATGGAAAAATGCACTATTAAAATTAGGCGTAAACAATCAACATATTACTATGATTGATCTTAATTTGGGTAAATAGGGATGTCTTTGCCCTCAATTTATACCGGCATCATGGTAGCAGTTTATTCTCAAAAGCGAAGGCAACTAAACTCGCATTATTCTTGACATTAAATCGTTCAAACAAAGGACTGACACGCTTTTCGATCCCTGATACCGATACACCCGTTTTTTCTGCGATCTCTTTATAAGCCAATCCCTGTGATAAGTAACGCAGCACTTCAAGTTCCTTATCCGAAATACGGTACGGATAAAATAAGTTCTCGTTCAAATCATTTTCAAAAGCATCCTTCTCCGGACCATAGGCTGAAAATCGCATAATCTTTCCGAAACGCAATCCATAATCAACCTGAAAACGACCTATGATACTCTTTAATGTTCCGTCCGGAAAAACATCGAATACACCAACCCTTGCCACCAGTGGTATATCTCGCCCACTGCGATCTCTTATCTTTATTTCAATGGTAAAGCTATACTCTGTCAATCGATCGTTCCGCTGATGAAGAAACTTCAAGGCTTTATCATTTACCTCATTCACAAAAGGCGCAAAATCAGGTGAGGTCATATTGACAATCCCTAACATGGTTACCTCACTATCTGGAATTCCACTCACACTCTCCCAACCATCTGTATAGATCATCCGTCCTTTCTCGAAGCTGTAAATGTAAATCCCCTCCATAGGATACTTGAAGATACGTTCCTTATAATACAAATATTCTTCTGCAGTTAGATCAGCCGGAACATCAGTAATAAATCCTTTTGAGTACTTCCCAAGACTGTCCATTTCCCTTTGAATAATGATATTAATTATAGCGCGGCATCCAAATATATGATTTTTTTGAACAATGAAGATCAACCCTAAAAAAACTTCTCATTCTTCTTTCACAACTCTACTTTTCATTTTTTACTACGTATTTCTACTTAGTGTATATCAAGTCAGACACTTAATTAAATATCCTTTTATCCGGTAAATTATAGAAAATCAGGTTGAATCTTTTCACTTTTGACCTCAGTAGTAGTATAATTCATGTTTTTAGGTTTTAGGTAGTAAATAAAAGGGTTGAAATTGATTTCAACTCTTTTATTTTTTAGTACTTTTAGTACTCATTATTGAAACAGACTACAATGCTCACAGAAAAAGCAAAAATTCGAATTGTAATTGTTGATGACCACGCTTTAGTGGCAGATGCCTGGAAATTAATTTTGAGCACCATTGATCATTTTGAGGTCATTGGAATTAAGGACAATGCAGAGGATGCTTTGAATTTTTCATTGGCTCAAAAGCCAGATATTGTCTTAATGGATCTCAATTTAAAGGATTCGAATGGCTTTGATGCCACAGAAAACATCAATAATCAACTAGCAAAAACGCGCGTTATTGGTTTGTCAATGCATGATGATGTATCAGTAGTTAAGCGGTTTTTAGGGCTTGGAGCAAAAGGATACCTCAGTAAAAATTCCAAAAAGGAAGAGTTGGTGAATGCTATTGAGTCCGT
Organism: Crocinitomicaceae bacterium; assembly: GCA_036825545.1. Lineage (GTDB taxonomy): Bacteria > Bacteroidota > Bacteroidia > Flavobacteriales_D > Crocinitomicaceae > M0103. The sequence continues at coordinate 64,490 of DAISYB010000007.1, forward strand.
AATGGAAGGCAACACTTTTGTTTCGTCTGAAATAAAAGATAAAATTTTCATGGATTTCAGTGCAAATAGTGAAAATCAAGTGAAAAAGGAATTAACATCCAAAGAAATTGAAATTGTCAAGCTGATTACGAAAGGACTTACCTCGAAGGAAATTGCAGATCAATTGTTTCTATCACCTCGCACAGTAGAAACCCACCGACACAATATACTGAAGAAATTAAACCTCCCGAATGCAGCACAACTGAGTCGCTGGGCTAGTGAGAAAGGATACATCTGATGAAAGTTTGTCAAGCGATAACTACTTTGGCTTTAACAATCGGTATTGTGAAGTTAAAAGTTAAGCCTTGATCCTTTAATTCGTAGGAGAAATCACCATCGATAAGCATTAATCTATTCTTTAAAGAAACAAAAGCCTCAGGACTATTCAATTGAATTTCATCCAACTTAGTTCCATTATCAAAATAGGTATATTGAAGAACATTATCGTTCAATTTCTTCAATGTCACGTTGACGGAGCTTGCGTTTGAATGCTTGACCGTATTATTTAAATTTTCCTGGAAAATTCTAAACAAATTGAATTTGAGATTATCGTCCAACTCATTATCTAAATCGAGATCAACATCCACTGTGACATCAAATTTCTTTAACATTTCATACTTCTCCAGTAAGCGTTCGACAGCCGTTCTGAACATATGATTTTTTGCTTCTTTTGGTCTCAAATCATTGATTATCCATCGGCACTCATTGATCGATTCATTTAACAGAAACTGAATTTTAGTCATCAATCCCTTTTGAAAATCATCGTTCTCATCATACTGTATCATTTGCACCATGTGATTGGTGGCAACTAAATGTTGAATCAAGCCATCATGCATTTCTCCGGCCATGCGATGACGTTCCTTGTCCTCTGTTTCAACAATAATCTGATTTTGTTTCTTCAATTTTTGTTGCATCGACAAAAATTCAGTTACATTATTCGCTATAACCAAACGTATATCATCTTCTTTCTTTCCTACATAATCCGATTTCACATCTACATAAATCAAATCCCCCTTTTTCGTGCGATGCTTAAATCTCCCTTGAAAGATATGACTTTCACCATTTTGAATTCTGGTTATGGTTTTTTTCAAAACCTCTACTTCTTCAGGATCACAAATATCAAATAGTGACATCTTGAAAAACTCATTTTTTGTATAGCCATAAAGCTTTAGTGCTGCCTTATTTACAGCTAAAAATCTAAATGTACTCATACAATAGATCCACATAGGTAGCGGGCTTATATCAAAAAGTTCCTTGTATTGTTGTTTGGATTTTAACAAGGCTTCTTTCTCACTCAAAATCGTATCATTTGCAGCTTTTAATTCTTGAATACGCTCGTTTAAAGCTGACTCAAAACGTCTAACCAGAAAGAAAATTATTAGACCGGTGCTCAACACGTAAAAAAGTCCTTTATACGTTTGAAAATATAAAATCTGCCGAGTTTCCTCCTCCGTAAAAAGTATAAGTGAAAGTTTATCACTTAACAATATCCACAAGAAACCTACACTCAGGTATATAGTTGCTATTTTGAAAGAACCTTTCATCCAACAAAATTACGATTATGCAATAAGCTTTGGGCATCAAATATTAATTTCACACAACAACCATGTCCAATAGAAGATTCAATCTCAAGAGCCCCATTAATACTTTTAACTCTTCTTTCCATATTGCTAAAACCAATTCCCGATGCATGCTTCATGACTGTGCTATCAAAACCTTTCCCAAAATCTTGAATACAATAAATCACTGATCCATTTACTTCCTGAAAAGAAATGTGAATTTTGTCGGTTTCGGAATACTTTAAAATATTGCTAATTTGTTCTTGAGTTACCCTGAACAAATTAAGTTGAAATGATTGATCCAATTCTATATCAATCAATTGATTCGAAAATTCCACCACAAACTCAATACCTGTATGATGGTATTGTTCCACTAGCTTTTCGATCGAATTCTTCAATAAATTCCCTTCAAAAATAACAGGTGCTAAGCGATGCGACAATGACCTAACTTCGTTGATACTGTGCTCAAACATCTCTTTCGCCTTATTCAATAAAACATGTTCTATACCAGTACTTTCCATGTAAAACTCAAGTGACAATTGTCCTGCGGCTAAAATCTGCTTAACGTTGTCGTGCAATTCTGCTCCCAATTCATAACGCTCTCTATCTTGAGCGTCAATTGTAGCTTGTTTAACTGCTTCCTCTAAATACATTCTATCCGTCAGATCGACGGCCATTATTAATCTTAAGTTTCTTCCCTTGATAATCAATGGACTCGCATAAATATCAACAAAAAGAGCCGTTTCCATTTTTGTTAAATGCCTGAAGCGACCTAAGTAATTTACTTTATTGATTTCACTATTAGAGACCAACTGTAGCAACGCTTGATCATACAACTCCTTGGGCTTTAAATCTGAAATTCGCATTGACCGAAATTCTTTTTCTGTAAATCCATATTTCAATATAGCCGCATTATTCGCTTTTGTTATTTGTCGATCAGTCACGTCAAACAACCACTGAGGATGGGGAGAATGAAAAAACAGCGCTGAATAACGCTGTTCTGATTCATACAATCTTTTCTTAACAATTGATCGCTCAATAGAATACAAAATACTTTTTTGTAATAACAAAGGAGTCAACTCATCTTTCAACAAAAGATCTGCTACACCTTTACCAATGACACTTACCCCCTTTTGAACGTCTTCGGACCTTGTTAAAATGATCAAAGGCAAAAAGCCCATTATGTCAATCATTCTATCGATCAACTCTTCGCCATGACAATCAGGTAAAGTCAAATCGAGTAAACAAGCGTCAATAACCATCCGATGCTCCTTCACTAATTCCTTTGCTTCTATGAAACTTGATGCATGTAAAAAAATCGCATCAGGAATTTGTTGATATACAAGCTGTCTTACAAATTGTAAGTCGTTTGAATCATCTTCAACAAGGAGTATCGTATAGCTTTGGCTCATTCTTTCATATTTGCACCAGATTTAGGTTAATAAAAGGCAGGTAGCCCTAAGCCGCAGAATGATACTGATCTAAATGATTCAAATAACAAAGCATCTCTTTAAATCGCTCCAACTCGGCCCTAGTCCACGTGGTACAATTATAACGATTTTTACTGATGATTTGCTCAAAAGCCAACTCAATTGTATGTTGATGTAACATTTTATCCAACTCACTTGGAAGTTTAATTTGGATAATTTTGTTTATCCACAAAGCAAGATCTGTCAAATTCAATGTATTACCATTTAATTCAATACTTAAATCGCATACGATCGAACTCACTTGGAAAATTGCACAATAATCTCCTTCTTCACAGAACAAATGAATTCTCCCGTGCTCGGCATGCGCCAAAAAAGCATACAATGTTGAGTTACAAGACAATGAAGATTTACTAGATCCCATGCCCTTTGAAAAAGAACTCAACAATTGCCCTCTCGTTTCGTTCGTTTCCTCTTTTAACGAATTTTCTATCAATGTTAGTAATGTCCTTATTTCAGCCTCAAGCGAAAACAAATACTTGTTCTTTTCACCATCAATGGAAAACTCAAGCTCACAAAACACATCATCAACAATTTTAAATTGTAAATAGACTAATGGTTTTGCTACATTGTCAGAAATGTGACTAAACAATTCCATCCCAATGATAGCGGTTCTGTTTTCAGCCGGGACAACACGGTCAAATGTAAATTTAACTAGTTCTTTCATAGTACAGGATTTCGTTGATGATGCGAAACTATTCCTTTGCTATTACTCTTGCAAATTTTCTACCCTGTGGTTTTCCTCAGTTTTTGAAAAAAAATGGCCAAAATCAAGCTATAAGACCATTTTTTGCCAAATTTCTAGTATACGGTATCGTTCAATTCGATCTTTTTTAGTGCTGAACGACCAACTTTTCTCGGATCACCCCACCTTTTTTATCGCGCATTTCTACATAATAAATACCGTTTGACAAGGTAGAAACATTCATCTCTGTTGTTGAAACTTGATCAAATCTTACATCAACCGCTTGTCCACTCGAATTGATCAAGTAAATGTCAAATATTTCAGTTGAAGCAAAATCGATGGTTACTTTCTCCGTTGCAGGATTTGGATACAAGTTGTGTGTTAATTCAGTATTCGACGTAATTCCAGCTACTGTTTGTTGCTGCAGTAAAGCCAATTTACTTGAAGCACATCCGTTGGCATCAACAACAGTTACCTGATAAATTCCTGCATCCAAACCAAGTAGTTGATCCGAACTCATTCCGTTTGACCAAGAAAAACTGTATTCCGGAGTACCACCTGTCACATTGACTTCTACTGCTCCCAACTCAAATTCATTTGGATGAGTTATTGCAACATCAACAACCAAAGGCTGTGGAGCAACTAATTCGAATGATTCTGTTTTTGTGCATCCAAATTCATCAGCAACTGTAACGTGATAGTATCCTGCAGGCATGTCATAAAGCGTATTTGTTTCTGCACCATTCGACCAATTGATCACATAAACACCTGAACCACCAGAAATATCCAAACTCACAGAACCATCAGAAAAACCAAAACACGAAACATGATCTAAATCGCCTTGAAGAGCAATTGGTGTATATGCCTCCACGATCGATTTGTAAGAAAACAAACATCCCAAACTATCTTTGACTAATACAGAATATTCTCCGGGAGCACCAATTAATCCAATCATTCCAGAGTCACCATTTGACCATTGAATTGAAAAAGGTGACTGCCCTGAAATATTTTGCAATTCGAAGTACTGCTCATTAAAATCACATACTGTATTTAACTTCACTTCTGCTGACATGGTATTGAATTGAAGCGCTAAACGAACAGCTTTATCTACATCCAGACGACCTGCACCAATCAGTCCGGCATAAGCGGGATTAAGAAAATTACTGATCGTATCTGCTGAGTTTTTCAAGATAAACTCAACATCATCAGGAGTCAGGCATGGGTTAACAGCCAAAATCAATGCCGCTGCACCACTTACCATTGGAGCTGCAAATGAAGTTCCATTTCCTGTTGTAAATACATTTGTTGAAGTTGATAAGGCTACATCATATCCGGGAGCGCAAATATCCACCTTATCATTATGTTGGTGAGTGGTCTCAGGATTACCTATAGTTCTTTCGTGATTATTTGAAGGCCCGATGGATGTCACAGAAATAACATGATCAAAAGCAGCGGGATAGACATAATAAGATGGACCGCCACAAGTTGACCCGTTACCTGCTGCTGCAATAATAACCGTTCCATTGTTATAAATCTCGTTAATGATATCCTGACCGTAAGAACTGTAAAAGCATCCTGCCGCCCAACTGGCATTTACAATTCGTGCACCGGCATAACTAGCTTCTAATAATTCATTGTAATTCATCCCACGCAATTCCAAGCGGCTATTGTAACCAATTGAACTTTTTCCATAGCTATTATTTGTTGCTCCGGCAGCAGCAATAGCAACAGCAGTACCATGAGCAGTATTCGATTGAACGATATTTGAGGAAACAACATCCACCTTATCAAGCAATTCCGGATGGCTAAAAATGTACCCTGCATCTGAAATTGCAATTCGAATTGACGAATCACCACGTGTTATCTCCCATGCTTCCGGAGCCTTCACCAAATGCAATGCATAATCAAATGAAAAAGCAAGATTAATATCATCAGGCCCTTGTAAAGTCTGATAATTTGGACCTATTTCCGGTTTTATGAACAAATCTGACATTCTAGCTATTTCTACTAGCAAATCATTGGCATCACAATTACAGTCAATCTCATACAAGTCCTGAAGCGAACTCATTTTGGAACTTGGAACGGCTTTGTGAATAGAAAGGATAGAATGGTTCGAAATAAGCTGGTTCAACTTAACGTTATCTGAACTCAATCTATTCTCAACTTGTTGTAGATTTAATGCATTGAAATTCTGAATTTTTGTCCATATTCTATTCTCCTGAGCGAAAACACCAGTTGCAATTTGACTTAAAACGACTACCATCCAAAACTTGAATACACCTAAACTTCTTGACATTTTCATAATCCTTAGAATTAATATTCTTGGACAAATGAATGAAGGAATAATAGCGTGTAAAAGCTTTTAAATAGCGGGTTTCAGAGATTCAGAAATACTACTGTTTATAAGAAAAGAATGTACTTAAACGTGTATAAGAAAAAATACGTAGATAGTGTATGATTCCGTTTTTTCTGCCTTGAAAATAAGATTTGTAGAGATCAATATTTCTTTTTAAAATTGCTAATGATCATATCATTGAGATTTTTGAGTTTCACTCTTCTTGCTTTTCTTCTCTTTTCATGTACAAAGGAGGTGAATATTGAAATTCCTGGTTACAAAGAACAACTTGTAGTGGAAGGAAGGATTGAGACTGGTGGCTTCCCGATTGTATTACTCTCCAAATCTCAAAATGTTTATGCCTCAACCAGCCTTCTTTCGTATTTGGGATCGTTTATTGACAATGCATCTGTTTCAGTCAGTAATGGTCAGCAAACGATTGAATTGGAATTATTTTACGTCAATGACTTACCTGTAGAAACACAAAAAACGATTGCCGAAATTCTTCGGGTTGAATTACATGAAGTTATATTTCTACCCGTCCCTATTTATTCTACAACCAATACATCCATGATAGGCGAAATTGGCAAAACCTATACGCTTTCAATTGTTGAAAATGGAAAAAATTATAGCGGCAGCACTACTCTACTACCTCCTGTACCACTTCAGCATGTGTATTGGAAACCAAGCAATGAGAATCAGGAATACGGTTTAATTATAGGTCGCTTAGCAGACCCTGCAAACGAATACAACGCGTACAAATGGGAAGCAAAGCGAATTACGCCGCAACAAAATGGTCAACCAATGGATACACTGTTCAGAAGAGCTCCGGGATCTTATTTTGATGATCGTTTTTTTGACGGAATCACCTTTGAATTCGAAACCTATAACCGTCAACGTAAGAAAGATGATACACATCTGGATGAATTTCGACGCTATTACAGAATCGGTGATATTGTTGTCGCTAAATTCTCACGACTCGATCGGGATGTTTTTGAGTTTTACAACAAGATGAATGAGCAACAAAGTAATATGGGTAATCCTTTTGCTGTACCTGTAAATGTGCCTTCCAATATATCTGGCGCATTGGGCGTTTGGGCGGGTGTATCAACGTGGTTCGATACAGTTGTTTGTGTACCTTAAAAAGTTATAGTATTTAAATACCCTTCGTTTCAGCTTCGGATGTTCAAAAAGGTTCAAATGTTAGAATTATTACTTTTCACATGTCTAAATTGTTGCTTGTTCTTTTTCTTCTGCTAGCTTCTTGTAAAACATCTCAAGAACTTGTCATGGAGTCCACCGAAACAACTTTCCTTGTTATCGATTCAGGAGTTCTATACGGTTCAGGAGAGGAAGGATTTGAAAGTGGTGCATATTTGATCAATTCAATAGAAGAATTGGAGAAAATTCTTTTAAAAATGAATGCTGTTAATTCCTACACCATTGACTTGGAGTACCAAAGCACGTATTTCCATGATCACACAATAATTTTCCTCTTCGATGAGGTTCGTGGCTCCTCAGGACATACTTTTGAACTAAAAAAAATCGATAAAAACGAAAAAGGACTGATATTGAAAGTCAAACGTTCTCAACCTGAAGGAATGGCTGCAAGCGTAATGACTCAGCCCTTTCAAGTCATCGAGATCCCAAAACAGAATGGTTCGTTAGAATTAGAAGTTATTTCACCATGAAGTGAAAGTTCCTTCTTGAATTTCCTTCGATCAACGATAAGAGATACATCCCGGAAGATAATTCATCCGTACTCATTACAATCAGATTTACACCAACCTGAGCCATCAATCTACTATTGATCAACTGTTTACCTGTTAGATCTGAAATAACAACCTCTACCTCACCTTGTGCTAATCGATCGAATTGAATGTTCAACTGATTGTCTGCCGGATTTGGATAGATCAAAATTCCTTGAGTCTCCACTTCTTGAAGTTCCGCGATTAGCTCATCTGAAGGTGATCCTTTGTAAATATTGATGTTATCAATAAATAAATTGTTACCTCCACCGCTTTCAAAGACAAATTTCATTCGAAAATCACCCGTAAAATACTGACTTGTCACATTTGTCATGTGAACGGTCACCCAGTCGGATTCACTTGCCGGTAACCAAGAAGTTGAACTCGTCAACGTTGAAAGCGCATTACCTGACAGAGTCTTACGCTGCACCCAGTTATCCTTACAATCTTTGCGTAAAAACACCTTTAATACTTCCGTATTCGATGAATTCCGCTTACGGTATGCATAACGAAAGCTCAAGGTCAACGATTCAGTACTTGCTACTTCAGACAAATTAATAGGGCCTGAGATCAATTCATCGACTGAACCTTCCGGTTGACCGAAATTTTGCAACATCGCACTTCTCTGACCCGATAAAGCAGCCATCGTGCTGATATGAAATACAGAACTCCCTGAAATGTTATTTACCGTCCAATAAGGTGATTCCAGAAATGTTGAGAATGTTTCAAACCCTTCCAAATAAGGCAAAGATGGGGTTGTCTGAACTTCAATAAAAGCTGTTCGGTAAACCGAGTCAACACCCGCACCATTATCCACAACTATGGCTACATCATAGAAACCGGGTTCAGCGTAGCAAACCTGAGGATTGAAACCTGTTGTACTTGATGGTGTTCCTCCAGGAAAATACCAAGTAACATTTGTTGTTTCGTCTGTATTAATAGAAGTTTCTGTCAATGTAAAGCAGAAAGCCTGACCAGCTGCTTCACAATCTACTTGAAAGTCGGCATAAGGATTACTCCATGTGCAACCCATCTCACCAGGCAACTTGCGAATAGCTAGTGCACGTTCACCCATCTCACCATTAGCTCCTTTCGCTTTCACGCTAAACCAATGTTCCTGATTCGCCGGTATAAACAAAGTTAAAGAGGTATCAGAAACGGTGGCAATACTATCCATGTACCGTGCTCCAAGCTGACTCACTTCGTATTCAATCGCACCATTCACCGGACGCCAAGCTAGCTTCAGTGAGTCAGGACATGACCATAGCACGCTCAAGTTGCTTGGCGTTCCGATTACAGAAAAAGCAGCGGCACTCACTCCTGAAAGTGCACCACGTTCCACTTTAATTTTACCTTGAGCGGTTATGGTTGAAGCCGGTAACGACCAACTCAGGTGCCGAGCAGAGGCATTGACATTCCCCAGCAACGTCCAGTTTTCTCCATTATCAGACGAAAACGAAACAGTAAAATTCTCAGTCCCTTCCGGTGCATCCCAACGAATGAGTTCATTGGTTGAGGGTGTTAGGTGCTCACCACCTGCAGGGTAAGTGACAACGATTTCATCTTCTTCAAAAGTGTAGACTAAAAAATACTCCTGTGGACCTTGAGGAATGGAAAAGCCATTCACACGTATCTCATAGGTTCCTTCTTGAGGAGATAGTACTGTCACTTGTTCAACATTGTTGAGATTATCAATTCCTCGCGTAGCAGGACTGTTTAAAGCTGATGAATTTGGCGACGGATCAAGAATCCAGGGCAGAATCGTCTCGTTAGAAGGATCAACCAATTCAAAATTAATATCGTTTACCAAAGCGAAGGCGGCATTTGCAGCACCCTCATAATCTGTCCAGTAAACCATTACATTCAATTTTGATAGCCCCGCAGGAACGTTAATAGTATGAAGCAACTGTTCACCTTGTGAAATTTCACCTGTTTCGTAGGTCTGATCGCTCATTACCCTGAATGCTTTTCTTGCGTTTAATCCTCCCCAACCAAAACGAAAATCAGGACCTGGATTTCCAAGATCATCAGCAGAATTTAAGATGATGGCTTTCATCAGACCTGCATCCGGATTATCCCCATTATTTAGTTCTCTATATGCTTCATACAATTGAGCTATAGTACCTGAAACTCCTGGGCAAGACATAGAGGTTCCGGTAAAAGAGGCATACGTGTAGGGCGAAATTGTAGAATTAACTGAAGTACCGACGCCACAAATATCAGGTTTGATACGTCCATCAGTAGCGGGTCCACGAGAACTTGATGAGTTCAACAAGCTGGTGCTCATCATATTACCAACCGCAAGCAAGTTTTTTCCTGATTTATGTCCACCGGTTATATTTCCCCAGCCTGCACCTGCACCATATCCACAGTCGGTTGTACCACTGTTCCCTGCCGAAAAAACATGCATTAAATGAGGATATAGTCGAACTTGCTGATCCAATTGTCTTGTTAGCGTAGTATATCCTCCATTACATGCATCGCTGTAACTTTTAGAAGTGATATAAACCTGTTGATTGGTGTAAAGCGAAGGAACGAGATTATAATTGGCATTCGAACTATTGTAAACCAACAATTCAGCACCATGCGCCATACCTCTTGCTCTTGGATCAAGATTTCCTGCCCCCATAATGGTACCGCCTACATGATCTCCATGATTATTCTCATCTGCTGAACTACACGAAGCACATGCTGATTGGTCCACTCTTCCCTGATAGTCAATGTGAGGACCAACAAAACCATCATCTTGCATCATTACTTTTACACCTTCGCCACGGTACTTGAGTCCGTTCTCATAATTGGACCAAAGGACATTACTTTTGTGACTCGTTCTTCCCGGCAGATTCTCCGGCTCTCCAGGAGGATCAATCGTCTCAAAATACTGAAAGAAAGGATTTTTATACAATTCTTGAATTTTTGAAATCGCCACACGCAAGGTCATTAGATTTAATTCCGAGTTCTGCTCAAGAACTATAAGCTCCATTTCACTTAAAGAACTAAGAATGAATTCCACTTCCAGTCCGGAAAAATACTGAGCATTCAATTCAAGCTGATCCTCACCAAAGAGCGACCAATGTGGAAATTCATTTTTCAAGAGCATTTCCGACAATTTGAATTCCGGCTGAATATCAACTACTTTCAAAACCCCAAAGCGTGAAAGATCGATTTCAGTAGCTATAGAAATGATTTCGGCGAAAAAACAATTTCGCGGCAGGTAATCCAATAATCTGATCCCATTTTCCGCCATTTCTTTCTTCTTTGACTCATCAGGTAATTCGTCGAAGCAAATGATTTTGAAAAAGGACTGATTCCCATATTTCAATTCATCAGTAGGAAAAGAGGCTGATTTCATTTGTTTCACTTCGTACTTTCCTGATTTCAAGTAAAGATCCTGCCCAAACAGAAAACCTGAAAAAGCGAAAAAAAGAAAAAATAAGAAATACTTCATAGTCGAATTCATTTGTATTGAGTCCGCACTAAGTTACACCAAACAATTCTAATTCAATGATAAAATCCTTAACATAAATCAACACTTAAGGAGATAGAATGCTCTACATTTGTACAAAACTAACTTGTCATGATCTTAGCATTCGGAGCCAGCGCCAGTAAAAATTCAATCAACAAATCCTTTGCTCATTACACGGCGAAACAATTTGAGGGAAACGAATTGGACTTGATTGATCTTTTGGAGTTTTCAGCTCCCCTTTTCACCGTAGACATTGAAAAAGAGATAGGAAATCCGCCTGTTGTTCTGCAATTAAAAGAACGAATCGACCGAGCTGATTTGATCATCATCTCCTTAGCTGAACACAATGGTTCCTACACTGCTTGGTTTAAGAATTTGTTCGATTGGCTTTCCCGTGTTGATTCTAAATTTTTACAAGACAAGAAAGTCCTTCTATTGTCAACTTCTCCCGGTGGACGAGGAGCAAAAAGCGTTTTAGCTACGGCGCTTGAACGTTTCCCGAGACATGGAGCACATATACTTCACAGTTTCTCTCTACCCAATTTTAAAGAAAATTTTGATTTGGAACATGGCATTACAGATACAGTTTTGAATCAAGAATATCAGGAAATACTGCACGCTGTGAAAGCGAACATCAACTAAACCTTGACTTCGGGCATTAAATAGCGTATCTTTGCACTAGTTCTTTGGGGTCGACATTGGATTTGACAGCGATAGCAGTTGTCAGGTGTCAGCATGCAGAGCGTTGTGGTGTAGCTCTTAAATATCATGTCACGAACAATAATTGACAACACGTCATACGCACTTGCTGCTTAATTTACGGAATGTAAATTGGCTTAATCTTTCCGAAGTATAGTAGGTTAGACAAGTACTTCCTCTGGAATTCAGCCCATTAATTTCAGAATTCGGAAGTTCATCCTTTTGGGCTGGCAACAGTGATGGTTTTAAGCTGTTGTAAGATCTGAGAACCTAAGTCAGTGTTTTGGGTGCCTTTGTCCGTGCACTGATCGAAAATTAATCACAGGATAAGCATGTAGAAAGCTTGAAAATTCGTCGTTTGGACGAGGGTTCGAACCCCTCCGACTCCACTTTTTGATCTAAAGGAAGCAGAAATGCTTCCTTTTTTGTTTTATCTCCACAGAGGAGGGGTGAGAAGTTTATACCGAGCGAATTGTCTCGTACTGAGATTGCTGAAGAGAATGTAGCCGAGGTGAACCCCTCCGACTCCACAAAAAGAAAAAAGCGAATTACGAAAGTAGTTCGCTTTTTTCTTTTTGTCCCTCAATACTCACTCTCAAACTCGCTCTTTCAGTGCTTTTTTTGTTCCTCTTCTCTCACACTTCACACTCACACTCACACTCACACTCACACTCACACTCATTCTCACACCCACACTCACACTGATTGTGGTTCTTTTTCTTTTTTCAGTGTGAGCGTGAGTTTTCCATATTTCAATTGAAGTCCCCATGTTCTAATTTTTGAACAAAGGAAAAGTAGCAAAGTGTATTATTGTTTACGGTATTACCCCTTCAGTATTTTATAAGGTATTTCAAATGGAATTACTAATTTCATTAATTTTATTCGCAATAAAAATTAACCACTGATTCTGGAAACTGCGCAATTATGGCAAATAAGGTAAAAGTTGGAATTGCAGACGACCATGAAATTTTTTGTAAATCACTCCGTGACGCCCTTGTCTACGATAATGATTTTGATGTTCTATTTACTGCTGAAAATGGTTCTGAATTACTCTTTGAACTAGACAAAGCTACAATTGACATTTTAATCTTGGATCTCAGAATGCCTGTGATTTCAGGTTCTGAAGCATTGCCAATTATTTCCGAAAAATTTCCAAGTTTAAAAATTATTATTCTAAGTTCGTTTGAAAGTCCTCATTTAATAATTGAAACAATGCAAAAGGGTGCCCATGCCTTTTTGAACAAGAAAATAGGAATTGATACGCTTATAGAGGCGATGCACCATGTGCTGGAAAAAGGATATTATTTTCCTGACACTTTAAACGAAGAATTAATAAAAGAGGCTCTAAAAAATTCAAAGTTTTCTGTGAAAAGTATAATTAGAAGTCCTTTAACGAGTAGAGAACTCGAAATAGTCAAGTTGATTTGCGAAGAAAAAAATACTAAGGCAATTTCCGAGCAATTGAACCTCAGTGAGCGTACGATTGAAAATCACAGATACCGCTTATCGAAAAAAATTGGTTCAAGCAATTCAATTAACATTCTTGTCTATGCACTCCAAAATGGTATTGCAAAAATTACGGCTGATGGCAAGGTTCAATTCGAGTGATTATCTAAACTCATTTAAGGCAAATTGATCTCATACCAAAAATAAATTTTCAAAACAGCAATAAGCACAAGCAGACTTTTTGAATAAGCTAATGTTTTTCTGTTCAAACGCTTTAGGTGTGTTCTCAAGGTTAGGTTTTTTCGTTCTATATAATTTGTGCCTCGACATTTTGTATTGTGTATATTCTCAGGAATCAAAGTAGAGTAAAGTGAAAATTTGTCCGTTCTTATTTCAGTAGGGGCAGAAAGTAAGAGGGTATTTACTACCATACCTAAAGTTGTTTTATTTCTTCTTCCAACAGAGTAACTAACAACGTCTTTCGTTACTCTGTCTATAGCATAGGTAATACAAATTTTACGTTCTTTACAACCAATGAAAGTCATCATTTCATCCATCTCATAACTTTTACCAAATAAAATAGGTGGTTTTCTAATTGTAGAAGCTACCAGAAAAATTCGTTTTGTCACAGTTGTAGTGGAAATTTCTAAAATTCTCGAAATACTCCTTGTACCACAACCTTCTTTTAAGAGAACAACAATGTTCTTATCTGTCAATTTATCATAGGCTCTATATCGATAATTCTCATGTTGCCATTTACAACACTTTTTACAGCGAAACTTTTGAGTACCATTTTTCTGAAACCCTTTTTTAATGCATGTTTCATTACAAGTTTTACATTTCATTTTTGTTAGAGATTTGTCCTATTTTATTTCCGGGTGACATTGTGGTACACATACTACGTGTTTATTGATTTTAAAGCTTGCTATTGAACAAAAAAGAAGCGAGATGACCTATGAGTCATCTCGCTTACCAAAATATCAATTTTAAATTTATTTGAAAATCAGTATTTTACATCTCATCATTCGCTTAGGTGATAATTTGATACATTACCTAATTTACATTTCTATTTTCGCTTAGGTGATAGTTTGATACACAACCTTCAAAATATTGGTGTTTTATCTTTTTAATTTCGCTTAGTTGATAGTTTGATACACTACCACTTATGAATATTTTTGTCTTAATCTTACTATCATTTTCTCTATTTCTTCATTCACTTCAGAAATATACTCAATAAATTTCTGCGGGTGAGAAAAGTCTATCTTTCTATATTTATCATAGAAGAAGGAACTCCCTATTTTGTCCGCAACGTCTTGTTCATTTTTTATTCGTTCTTCATAATTTTCTGCAATCACTGAATCCTTTAAGTGAAATGCAATCATTTTATTCCCAAAATCAACGTATTCGCAATTTGGTAAATCTTTGAAATTATCTTTTCCTACGGCATTAATATAATTTTCCCCAAAAGCGTTAAACCAATATATTCCAGGTATATACTTCAAAAATTCTACATTTGAGCCTCCATGCCACCCGTATGAATTTTGATCTACGTCTTTGTGTTTAAAATCATATTCAAAAGAATCCGTAATATTTACATATTCTAAAGGAATAATTGTTAACAGATTTCTTATCCATTCGATTAAACTTTTTGAAGCCTTTAACTCCAATGTATATATTGAGATAATAGAAAATCCATCCATCATGTGACCTAACTTAATCCAATTATTCTTAGACTTTCCTCGAAAAAAAATTGTACCTAAAAATTTAATGTAATTTTCATCTGCCTGTTTATAATCTGGAAGATAAGTTTTTTTAATCGGCTCTGTATAATCATATTTTTGTATTTCTATTGGGAAATCTGCTATATAAGCCCACAATAGGCGAAACTTTTCTTCTGTTACTAAATCCGTTCTGAATATAATTTTAGCTCTTAATTCATTCTTTTTCATATACCAAATGTTATATTACTTCATATACTCTACCTCCAGTAGACTCAACAGCATCCCAAAGCGGTCCTGATACATCTGTTCCTTTTGCATCATTATCTTTAGGAGCCCTAACTACTAGGTCAAATCTCGCACCTGATTTAATCTGTTCATTATTTTTTCTAAAAGTAGCATATCCTTCTGTTATTGCTACATTATCTTTCATCTGTGGCGAATACGATATTGTTTTAACATCCTTAACATCGCCTACAACTACACCATTTTCAAAAAAGTCTGGAATACGTTCGTTTGCTCCTCCTATTAAAGCCTTATTATCATATACCTTTAAAGTCGGTTTTGATAAATTAGGAATCGATAAATTTTTTCGTTTTCTTTCATCTAAGTATTTCTTGATCGAATCACCCTCTCCTATTTTACCTAATTTTCTCGCAGCTCTTCCTTCTACATAGATAAGCAACGATTGCTTCCCAGAATAAACTTCATTCCATTCTCTTACATATCTGAATGATACTTTTTCAGTAGCTTTGACCGAACTATTATCTTCTTTTTTCTGTAGATTATCCAAATTAGGTGTTGATTGCCCTTCTAATTCTTTTGGTCTCTCAGAACTTCCTCCTTCAGAATTGAAATTACTTTTCTCCGTGTCTGAGCTACCCTTCCAATCATACACCCATTTCCCACCAACTTCTCTTGGTGTAATCGAAGTAAATACCGGGAACTTCTTCTTCGTGGTGGCAGCTACTTTATTTGCTTCTTCCTGAGTTAATGCTTTGTTACCATCTTTGTCTAAAGCCTTCTCCTGCTGATGCAAATACGTCATACCAGCTTTCACCTGCGCATCATGCTCTTTCGGGTTGGTAGGTTTCTTCCCAAACCCTAATTCTTATATGCATTTTACCTTACACAAAGAGTGACTAATAAAATTTCTCTTAAAGTTCCTGTATAACGGATGATTAATGTATAAGTAGGATAATCATAGCTATCCCCCGCTGGTATTTGACCTAATATAGGTAATGTTTTTGCAATACTATGTTGACTAGGCTCTCCAAGAATTTTATTTACTTCTACCTTTCCCATATCAAATCGAAGTTGTTTTGGAAGTTCACCAGAATATAAACCATACCCCTGATAACCCTTTGAAAAAAAATCTAATTGTAATAGTCTGTTACTTCCCGTGTCAAACGTAAAAGTTATCCCTTTTTGTTTATTAAAGTGGTAAAATTCTTCGTCTGATTGTCTAATTGTTAGAGGGAGAAATGCGCAATATAAAGGGTCTGATTCTATTTCCGATAACCGTTTATTTAATAGTTCTACATATTTCATAAAATTCTTTTTAATAGATTCCTTTAGATATATTTTGATTGTCTATTTTTTTGAATGCTTTACTAATCTCTACTTCTGAATATCCTTCTTTTATTAGGTATGGTTTAATTGTTTTCATATCTTCTTTCGCTGCCATTCTAAGGTTTTTAGCATCTGAATCAATCAGCGGTTTGTTTCTTGACCCCCAAGTTCTTGAATAAGCCTGATGAATTGACGATTCATAAACTATGGAAGTACCATTTCGTTCAATCTTTCTTTTTTCTGGTTCAGTTAATTTTAAAGGAGAAATTTGATTTTGATAATACTTAACTACTGCTGCCTTAGACGGAATATGGTCTGGTGTTTTTCCATCTTTCACACTTTGTGCAGCTAACGAACTATAATTGCCTACTTTTAATTCACCTTTATCTACTTTTTCTTCTTTTAATCCTGAATCCAAAGTCCCATTACTTCCTTTCCAATCATACACCCATTTACCACCCACTTCTCTTGGTGTAATCGAAGTAAACACAGCAAATTTCTTCTTCGTTTTAGAAGCAGCCTTCTGTGCTTCTTCTGCTGTTAGGGTTTTGTTGCCATCTTTATCCTCAACCTTACTTTGTTGTTTAAGATATGTCAACCCAGCCTTCACTTGCGCATCATGCTCCTTCGGATTCGTAGGTTTCTTCCCAATCCCCAACTTAGCCATCAACTTCCTACCAGCCTTCTTCGCTTTATTCAGCAACTTCATAATCGCTCGATCCACTCGCTTGCGAATCTTCTTAAAGATAGCCATAACTTTTTTAGTTAAACCACCTAGGCCAATTAATTTTGCAAACAAGTTAATAACAAGTGCAATTAACATTGATAATCCTTTTTCTATCGCCATTGCCACACCTGCCACAGAACCCGCAGCTAAAGCTAAGATAGCTTCCGTAATTGCAGGAATTAACATCATAGCCGCCTCTACAAAGAATACGATCAAATCCTTAATCGCCATGATAGCTTTTATAAACCCTGCTCCTGGAATCAATAAACTCAACAGCCATTTAATCCCTGCCTCTATTACTTGCGTAATAAGCATTCCCTTGATGGCTTCAATCACGGTTTCTTTTAGGTCACTAAACTGATCTTTGAGGTATTCCCAAATACCTGCAACACCTTTGGTTGCAAACGTGGTAAACATATCATACCCCTTGGTTAGAGCATTCACCATCGGCTCACCCATCATCATGAAAGCTTTCTGACGAATGAAATCCCAACCTAAGCCCAATACTTGCATTACCAGACTAAAGATGCCTTTTAAGCTGAATATATCATCTGGTAGCGTAATCCCCATTGGTCCAAGAGAGCCTGTTAACCACGTGATGAGTCCACCCAACATGTGGGTTTGGATGTTGGCTTTGAAATTGTCGATACCTTTGCCAATACCGTCAAAGAGGTTCGTCATGAAGCCGATTGGGTCTTCCATGATCACCCCAATCACACTCTTGATTGCCGAGAACAAATTGACAATCATTTCCTTGAGCTTCAGAATTGTTTCAATTACTCCGTTAATTTTCCATCGAGGTGATAATGTGATACACTAATTACGTATTTATTGATTTTAAAGCCCACTATTGAACAAAAAAGAAGCGAGATGACATAAGAGTCATCTCGCTTACCAAAATATCAATTTTAAATTTATTTGAAAATCAGTATTTTATATTTTACTATTCGCTTAGGTGATAATCTGATACATTACCGATGAATACTAATACAACTGCGACAAAAATTCCAAGTGCTCTTTTACTTTTACTTTCTGAATGTTTTTCATACTTTCAGAACCACCTAAAGCCAAAGCGGGTACAAAGGCATAACATTCATCAAATGCTAATGGTCCGTATTTTTCAATTACTTTTAATTCAAATTTTCCGTAACACTCCCTATGCCAAAAAGACTCCGCGCCTAGCTCAACTGCTAATAATATCTCAATACTTGTCCCAATAATTTTTCTGACTCCTAAATGAGGATTTAAATAAATAACACTCTTACCAACTGCTAGCTCATCCAGTAAAAAAAGCCCGCCAAGTGAACTCCTAGCAAACACGCAACATTTACTTGAAATATTAGGGAATTTTTGAGCAATGGGATTGTAAACATTAGGGTTAACAAAACAAAAAAGACCATCTAAATAATTCCTTAACCCAAAAGTTCTCCAAATGTCAATTACGATATTAGTCTCGTCTGCTGAAGCTTTTAATTCTTCAATAAAAAACTCAATCTCAGAATCAGTTGGTTGTTCAAACATGACACCCTCGCCTGCATAATCAATAAATAAGTTAATGAACTGTGACAATTTATTTATATTTTAGTTTAACATTCATTAGTGCAAATTTCTTTTTATTAGCATCTAATATACTCAATTCTTGTTTGACATGGTTATATAATCCAACCACACGCTCATGCTGATTGGCACCCCACTGTGACCCCAATGAACTATTTGCACCGCGATCGCCTACCAATCCACTTGCTTTAAGTGATGTCTCATCTGTAATATCTCCATCATTATACAGCTGTCCAACCATAGCATTTCCACCCGCAACCTGATCAGGATTATGAAGAATTGCATGATTTCTTGTGAGAATTGTTTTTGCGTGAGCCTCAGCTTCTAATTCAAGTTTTTGCCTCGTAAAACTACCCGAAAGGCGATTTAAATTTTTCCGTATGTATGCCTGAGCTATATCTCTCCTTATTCTATCTCTCAAATCTTTTAGATTATCTTTTCCCCTACCATTTTTAGCAAATTTATCTCTATTTTGAATCCATTCTTCAACTTTCATTTCATTTATTCCTGCTTCTTGTCGTTTTATCTGTTTTTTAAACTCAGAAGGATTACCTGGATATACATTAAAGGTAGGGGTAATTATATATCGGTCAATTCTTTGTCCTCCTTCAGCTTCCCCTTCAACCTTAGCCCCCTTCTCCGTCCCACTACTTCCTTTCCAATCATACACCCATTTCCCTCCAACTTCTCTTGGTGTAATCGAAGTAAATACCGGGAACTTCTTCTTCGTGGTAGCAGCTACTTTATTCGCCTCTTCCTGAGTTAATGCTTTGTTACCATCTTTGTCTAAAGCCTTCTCCTGCTGATGCAAATACGTCATACCAGCTTTCACCTGCGCATCATGCTCTTTCGGGTTGGTAGGTTTCTTCCCAAATCCCAACTTCGCCATTAACTTCTTCCCTGCTTTCTTCGCCTTATTCAGCAACTTCATTATGGCACGATCCACTCGTTTGCGAATCTTTTTAAAGATAGCCATAACTTTCTTAGTTAAACCACCTAGGCCAATTAATTTTGCAAATAAATTTATTACCAATGCAATTAACATTGATAATCCTTTTTCTATCGCCATTGCCACGCCTGCCACTGAACCCGCTGCCAAAGCCAAGATCGCTTCCGTAATTGCAGGAATTAACATCATAGCCGCCTCTACAAAGAATACAATCAAATCCTTAATCGCCATAATGGCTTTGATGAATCCTGCTCCCGGAATTAGTAAGCTGAATAACCACTTGATCCCTGCTTCAATGACTTGCGTAATAAGCATTCCCTTAATGGCTTCGATCACTGTTTCTTTCAAATCGCTGAACTGGTCTTTGAGGTATTCCCAAATACCCGCAACACCTTGGGTAGCAAACGTAGTAAACATGTCAAATCCTTGTACCAAGGCATTCACCATCGGCTCGCCCATCATCATGACAGCTTTCTGACGAATGAAATCCCAACCTAAGCCCAATACTTGCATTACCAGACTAAAGATGCCTTTTAAGCTGAATATATCATCTGGTAGCGTAATCCCCATTGGTCCAAGAGAGCCTGTTAACCACGTGATGAGTCCACCCAACATGTGGGTTTGGATGTTGGCTTTGAAATTGTCGATACCTTTGCCAATACCGTCAAAGAGGTTCGTCATGAAGCCGATTGGGTCTTCCATGATCACCCCAATCACACTCTTGATTGCCGAGAACAAATTGACAATCATTTCCTTGAGCTTCAGAATTGTTTCAATTACTCCATTGATAAAACCCAATGCTGCATCGATTAAGCCTTTGTTGGCTTCCTTCATCTCCTCAATGCGCTCATCCACTTCTTCAAGTGTTGACATGTATTGCTGTGCCAGACTGTCTATCAAGGACTCTTCCCGACTGTTCACATCATCGTCCAAGGCAGTAAACTTGTCTTGGATCTCTTCTGCTGCTTCTTTACCTAAATGCTGTAAATTCTTCGGTAAACTCTCTACATAATTGTTTACCGATTCTCGACCTCTTTGGATTCTCGCTTTCGCTCTGTTTAATTCATTGGCAACGTATTCGGCTATAATTTCTATCCCCTCTTCCATTTTCTTCATGAATACCAGCCTTCCGTCTACAAAAAACTGGTTCACCTCATCAGGGAGTCCCATAAAAAGGTCTTTTATCCATTTGGCTGGACCTAAAACTCCTCCATATCGTCGATACTTGTATAATGCCATCATTGAAGCAACATAATCTTCAAAGGCTTTTTTTGCTAATTCTGAATACTTCTCAAAATAACCGGTAACATTCGTTTCTAGCTTATCCAATATGTTGTCAACATCTTTCTTGGTACTTAGATATATCTTGTTGATGTCATTGGCTATTTTCTCGCGCTCACTGCTGTCTTTCTTTGCTGTCTGCTTCTGATCACCTAATACCTTGGTATCGGCTAAGCCTCGAACGGCGTGCATCGCGCCTAACTCCTGATTTCCTTTTGCGCCGGATTTCTGTCCAGCATTAGCAAGCATACCCTGCTCTTGCTGACGGAATTCGCCCGGTGCTGTCTTTGTATTCTCTTTAGCGGTATTCTTGCTATCCAAGGCTTTTTCAAACTTCGGCTCCTGTGACTTCTCCAATTGTTGATCGGTCACATCATTATCGGCCATAGTTTGATCCATCTTCGATGCTTCATCTTCCAAAGGCTTGCTCACAACTGATTCGTTGCGAACAGGTGGAGTTGCCTTTGCGCCATCTACCGGCTGTGGCTTTGGTGCTTTTCTTAGTGGCTTTAAGTCTTTTACATCGCGCTCAGGTACAGCCGCAGTATTGGGTTCTGCATTGGTGGTTTGGTCTACCGGACCGGTTGTTTTTTCTTGCTCGGCTTTTACATCCGTAACAGCAGCTTTGTTGACCTCGGCTATGTTGTTGTGCTCATCAAACTCATCTGCCTCTTCCTGATTCTCCGGAATCTGCATGCTTTCAATGCGCTCCATGACCTTTGCCTTAAAACTGTCTTTGTCAAACGTTCTTGGCTCCTCTGCCACTTCATCCATCTCATCCACCTGATTGGCTTGAGCCATACTCTCACGTTCATTCGATGGGGATTCTGCCGAATCCTGTGCGGCATTGGATAAGGCTCCCGACGGATCGTGATCGGTTTGCTCTTCGGCTGTTTCTTCAATGTTGCCTACTAATTCGATAAAGTTTGGATCGCTCTCAGCATTTTCAGGCGTTGGTGGTTCTTCTTGTTTTTCTTCACCTTCTGCCGTCTCTGAAACTTTATCCGCTTCTATGGGCTGAATACCTTTTGTTGGCTTTACTCCAACTGTTGCTTCCTTTGAACTCCCTGATACGGACGGTGAAGACGATGAAGCGTTTCCTCCTCTTTGCTCTTCGCCCGTTGCTTGGGTTTCGTTACTTGCCTCTTGTGTAACTGCTCCCTGTTGAATGGTATGTGTTAACTCATGGGCCAATAACAATTTTCCTTCTTTCGACTCAGGATTAAATTTCCCCTGATTGAAATAGATATCTTCCTGATGGGTAAATGCCTTCGCCCCTACTTCCTGATTCATTGACTCGGCACGTGTATCGGTATGAATTCGCACATCACTGAAATCCATCCCAAATCCACTCTCCATTTCTGCTTTAACTCCCATCGGAAGTGCTGTGCCCGAACCTTTTGAATCGCTCAGCTTTTGATTAATTGTCGTTGAATTACTCGGTTGAGGTGATCCCACAAATTCCTTGGCTTGCACCAATTCATCATCCTCCTTCATCTGAACATCATCCTCTTTGGTCTGCACTTCATCCTCCTGCAGTTGTACCCCCTCTTCTTCCTTCGCCTGAATTTCAGGACTGTCTAATGGTGTATCTTCACTCTCGTCCTCCGTAGCTTCAGCGGTGGATGACTCCTCCTCCGTAGCTTCATCTTCCTGCAGCTGTACACTCTCGTCCTCCGTAGCCCCAGCGGAGGACGACTCCTTCATCTGAATCGCTTCTGCCCGAATCGGATCTTCTTCTCCAAGATCCTTATCCGACATTCCCATCGGAGCTATCTCGGATTCTTTTAGTTGCACTTCTTGATCCTCCGAAGCTTCAGCGGAGGAGGACTCCTTGCGCTGTGCAGAAGAACTCACTGACGGACGCAATGTTACCGGCAAAGGCTTGCCAAAATCGGCTCCGGGAGTTGACGATTTACCATTTAGAATACTCCCCATACTTTGCCCAACTACTTGGTCAGCCGTTTTATCCGCCTCCACTTCATACTGATCTCCCGGCTTGTTTACCTGCAACTTCGCCTGGATCCCATTACGGGAACGCTTGCCACTTTTGGCAAAAAAACCGCTGCTACGGCTCGACGAAGATTTTACAAGTTTTGAACGCATTTACCAAGTGGTGTATAGAATCTGTGAAGACCATGGGAATTTTACAATACTAATATTCCACGAAATACTATCCATTAAAATATCTTGTGTCTTACGCTCAACAACCAAGCGTGGAGAGACATTATCTTCAAAAAGTTTTCCGGGACGAGTAAGGAATTCATGCTGGAGAAGCTCCGGTGATGAATTTCCGAGTGCTTTCCAATTTTCAAGAACTGCCTGAAGCAGTGCTTTTACTTCTTTTTTATGGGCATTTGTGATTAAACTTTTTTTATTTAGCGGGACATCAAACGGCATATTACACAGGAATTTTTCAAAAAGCATGGTGTGTTCCCAATCTTCTTCTTTTCCCGTAGCGATATAATGCAAAAGCTGTACGGCCAATTCTTTATTTGCCAATTCCTTACCTTCTTTGAGTAATCCGATATTGGTAAAAAAATGCTTTAAAAAAGGATGTACCAGAACAAGCCCGGCGTTATCGACATACAATCCTTCTTCCGGAATCTCTGCTTGTTCAGGTGCTTCGACAGCTTCGTCTTCTTCAACTTGATCGAATGCTTGATCAATTGCTTTATCAAGTGTGGCTTTCATCTGCTCATGCTGCACCTTCTGACCAACAAAGTGTGAAATAATATTCACCCATTCCCTTTGGGAATCCAACTTCTGTTGTTCAGAACTTGGTTTTTTAATCGTAATTCCAACTAACTCAAGCAACTGATCGACTTGAGTTGTTGAGGCCAACTCTTTTTGACTTGCCAATGCAAGTAATAATTCAAAAAATAAACTGTACTCTTTTCCGGAAAAATGGCGTACTTCTGTTTCAATAAAGACAAGTTGTTTTTTTGAAAGCTTTTTTAGTTCCGGATAAACTTGTTGCAGCAACCAAATCAAAAAAGGCAAATGGAACTGAGCGATCAATCGTTGTCTGACAACTTTAGAAGCATTAGCTTCAGCAAACAGTACTTCTATTCTGTTGGGGTGTGTTGTAAAGAATGTCCGAAGATTTTTTTCTTCCAACAATTGGCTCAACTTTTCATTCGAAAGCCACCAAGGACAGACTCCACGTTCCAGAAAAAAACAAATCGCCTGAAAATAATGTGTTTCATTGTCTAAATTCAAAACTGTATCATGACCGGATTCAATTGTTGTTGACTTCGAATCAGTTGGAAATTTTGACTCCTCATTAACAGTCTTAAATTTCTCATCAAGTAGTTTTTTAACTTGACTAAGCAATTCTTCCTTGTTTTGAAAAAACGTTTCCAGATTGAGCGAAAGTTTCAGCTGATTCATTCGAATTACTTTTCTATGCTGCCCCTTGAAAAGCTCATCCAGATACGATTCTATATACGGAAGTACTACATCAGCAAAAAATGCACTGAAATTATTTTTCAGTTCTTGTGCTTCTGTATGGGAAGGAGTCGTTAATTTAACTCTCACCTTTTCGATGATATGTACACTTGAAGTAGTCAATTGAAATTATTCTCAGCGAGTTAAATCAATGATATTATTTGCCAAAAAACCACGCATGTATCGGTAGCTCTAGCGGATGAAATTGTAAAACTCTCTCCTGCAACCACCTCTAAAACACGAATTCCTCCGCTAAATGTTCCTCCGGCTTGCACCGTAAGATTGATGACAGAATTAACCTGAACGGCTTCTGTCATTATTGTAGCCCTACCTTCAACGAGAGTTACTTTTCCTGCTGTTGGATCCTCACCACCTCCTCCTAGCTCAAGTTTCTTTCCATTTTCTAATTTGAACCCATCATTCCCAATCACAGCAATTTGGCCATTTTGATTGGACCAGGTCTGACTTTCAACATCACTTTTAATTGCAAATACTTCTTTTGTAATTGCGTTAAAATGAGTTAATTTTTGACTTTCAAAATCTAGTATTAATTCAGATCTTGAATCTCCGGATTGAACTTGCAAAGAGTAACTGCTCATTCCTATATTTTGAAATGTACCGCTTAAATTCTCCTGATCGTCAACAAAAATTGAACTTGTAATTCCTTTTCTGTCTACGGAAGACATCGACTGAGTATTCGAATCATAATAGATCGTATGCGCACCCGGTCTGAATGGTGATTTTTCAGCTATTCTTGTAACATATACACTTCCTGTAGTAAAACTTTCCGGAGCTGATGTCACATCTTCTTTTGATGTGATGCGGGAAGCAAACACACTGTTCGAAATAGAGCTTTCAAAGTTTAAAGCTTCACTATGACCTTCTTCGGTATGTATGTTTCCTATTATGGAAATCCAATTTCGTATATCAACAAGTCCTAAATCTTTTTCTCCTTCTACAACAAACCCCATCGCATATTCCAAAATCCCATTAGCTAACTCCTCTTTTGACAATTTTAGTTGTCCTCCGTGACCATTGATGATTTCGCGACCCTCTGATACTAATGATCCTTTCTCTAATACAGCATCAATTCCTGAACTTGCTTCGCCTTCCATCGCAAAAGCATTGGCAATAACAATTAATATTTCATTAAGTTGTTCTCCTGTTATCAACTCTTGACCATTGGTGTAAATGTATTGGTTGATCAGGTTTATAATTTGTTCTCTTGTCATTTTCATAATAGCATTTTTGGATTGAAAATAATAATGGTTAGTTCTGAAACTGCTTTAGACTTCAAAAGTGATTTCTTTTTGTATCTGAACCGGACATGCACCATTCGGTGGTGTAACAGTCAAGGTGACAACTACTCTATTCTCCTCGTTTACAGGAAGTACGTATTCGTGTAGAACCGTTCGTTCATTTGATGTTGACCCATCTCCAAACTCCCAATAAAATGTGGTTCCTTCCTCAAAATCACCCAAGGCAGAAAATTCAATTTCCGTTTCATTTGTTGGACTCTCCGGCACATTGAAATCTGCAACCGGTGTTTTATAAAAAGTCAGGTTACAACTAGTCGGTTGATCATTAACACTAAAATAGATCGGAATACCTATTAAAGAATCAGGAATTAATTCAGGATCGATCAATAATTGATGTTCAATGATAGTAAGTCCCGGGACTTCTTGATCAGGTTTAATCTCTCCATCATTCGGACTTACAGTGAAAAATAGTGGTCCTTCATCTTTTCCAATGCAAAACGTACTTTGTGACAAAGATAAACTCACTAGAGGTCTAGGCATGATGTAATTAACCGGCGAGCAATCTGAACAACACAAATAGGGTAATGAAAAATCAGCTACAACTGTGTTTGCAGGAATTCCACTTACTGAATTTGTCAGGTAAACCAAAATAAATGTACCTCCATGCAAAGTTCCTGCATGATGCTCTAATCCGGGATGTGTTTTGACAAACTCGGAGAGTTTCATTTTCAACAAAATCCGTTGTTTCCGTACTTCGATCTCGTCAATTATTGCTTGAAGTTTCTGAATGCTACAACAAATCTCTGCTAATTGAAACATCAAAAGATTAACCATAGAAGGCTCTTTATACAAAACGGATTTTGTTGCAAAATCAGAATTGTAGTCATTATTAAAATCCCCTGATGCTTTCTCAACCGGAATATCAGGAATGGCTACATCTCCAACAGGCATTGGTGGTAAAACTGGTGGAATCTCACCCGTATTAACAGCTTGCACTTTTTTTGCCAGACTGCATATATTTGAAGCATTAATGGAATAACTTGTGATAATCTGTGGTGTAAAGTTGGGCAGCTTTTGTGGTAATACGTTCAATAGAACATAGGAATGTGCGAGTATTTCCATTGGTTTATTTACTGTTGTATCATATACCACCGGATTCCATCTGCTAAAATCCCATTTTGCAAACTCAAGGTGGACTTGAAAGATTATATCATTCGCAGAACAGCCTTCAAAATCCTTCAAAACACTCGCTACAACTTTTCCCATTGTACCATCAGAAGTATCCAAATTCTCTTGAACCGGATTGATATATTTCTCCTTTGTAGCCGTTTGTGTGCCGTTATCAGGAGTAAGTGAATTCAATGGTTTCTTAACTTTAATCGGATTAAGATAGGTGATTAACCTTCCGTTTGTATTCGGCTTAACTAAACTATATCCAGAAAGATAGTAAGATGCATTAGCCATGATACACTCATGTTCCTTTCGCCATGTATCTAGGAGAATTTGCAAATCTGCAAACTCACACATATAATCTTCAATGTTGATTGTTTCATCCGGTGAAATGGTTATTCCTAGTGCCTTTAAATCAAAGGACAATCCATTGTTGTATTTGATTTGATTTATTCTATCCATTGCCTCCGAATACAAATACCCTTGATGCCCCTCGATTCTCAGAAAGTTAAACGACTCAAGATTATACTTCAATGGAGTTTGAATCGCTGCAGCAGGAGCTAGTAAACCTGTATGGTAACTTAAATTTCTTCTCTGCTGATTGCGAATTGTTTTCTCATAACTCCACTTATTTAGAAGGCTGTTCTGCAAATGATAATAGAATGGAATGGCCTTATCACCAAGTAAGGAGTTGTATTTTGAAGGAGTAATCTTTATTTCCCCTCTTGGTATTGAGCCTTTTATATACGTTCTCATTTGTTCAATCAATCGGGCTACAAGTGATTGAAAGCGCTCAAATGCAGCATCATTACAGCACAAGATGGGTGATTTATAAAATGAGTGTCTGTAACGCTTGTATAGGGTATCTTCTTCTGTTGGAATAAGTTTGCCCAGCATTAGATGCTTCGGAAAGGAATGAATATCCGGTGAACACAAGCAATTTCCTTCCAAAAACAACT
This sequence comes from Crocinitomicaceae bacterium, assembly GCA_036825545.1. Taxonomy (GTDB): domain Bacteria; phylum Bacteroidota; class Bacteroidia; order Flavobacteriales_D; family Crocinitomicaceae; genus M0103. The sequence continues at coordinate 92,596 of DAISYB010000007.1, forward strand.
CTTTCATTTCCAGATAGGTGTCTATCACATCCCTATATAGATCATAACGATATTGAAAGTATAACGCGTTTTGAGGCAAAACTCCGACATTAAATAAGGAATCCATCAATTGAATTATTTCAATTGCCTCTGACTCCATATTCAATTTCATCAACATGGACTCAATTCCGGTTTTAACATCACCTGTGATTCCGTCTTTCAGTATTGCAACATTATAACTTTGATTTAATTCTGTAAAACTTTCTGTATTTGTTTCATTTACTAATACTCGCGGAACCACTACATCACTCAGATTAAAATAGGTGCTAAGTATATTATGCGAATCGAAAATAGTGTCAAACGATAAGATGTAATCTGCGTCTTCTTGATTTACAAGAAGTACTCTTAGATTTTGAACTTGAAGTATTCCCTGATTATCACAAGAGATACCGACACACAAATCTGCATCTTCGTTATAGGACTCCAAGTAGAGTAACACTACTTTATCTTCTAAATCAGGTAAATCTGAAATGGGTAATTCTGTAGTAACTGAGTCGGAAGGCAGTAATTCCCATAAAGGGATTTGCTCCTCAATTCCACCGGATTCTTTATAGAAAAATGGTTTGTAAAAAGCCTTGTTATCAACAAAAGGTGTAAAGTGGGTATAAAGAATTTCTGGGATGTCAATTCGCTTCAATCCCTCTGAGTCCGGAATTGAAACCTGAAGTTTCAACAAATCTCCATCTGTAGTAATTCCACAACCTTGGGATAGTATCAATTGTTGAGCAGGAGTGAAGTTCAGTTTAAAGCCACAGACAATTCCAACTCCACTCAAACTAATTCTGCTTAATCTGTCTTGATCATCAAAATAATTTAAAAATTCGTTGAGTTGCGCGGCTGTCAATACCTGATCATTCTCAAATGAGCTATATTCAGGAGTTATTGCTGTTAATTTTGTACCCATTCTTCTTATATTAAAGTGTTCCTATTTTAGTTCTTCCTAATATTATTTTATTACCCGTTTCACCTCCTTCACAGTCTTCTAGTAAACCGGTTGGATAAATGGTATTCAGATTTGTCAATACCTCTTTAAATGCAAGTAGAGTTGGTTCGTCTTGCTCCTGTTCCAGATCTGTTTTGGCAAACAAATAATCCTTATAGGTTTCTTGAAATTGGAGCAACTCATTCTCAGCATCAGGAACTGCGTCTTTTCGATAGCCAATCCAGCATATCTTGGCCAAAACATGTGCGGGAAGTTCCCTTTGAATGAGTTCCTCCATGTAAAGTCTGAAATCTTGATTGGCAAAACGTTGGGTAAATCCAGGTAAGACAACGCTAACCTTAAACGAATAAGGATCTAATGAACAGATTTCATCACAATCGTCTTTACAAATTGGCAAAAACTGCGCTGTTGGTGCATCATTATCAAATACATCAGGTCGCAAAATAATGTGCTCTACCAAATACAAGCCCTCCTCAGTAAATTCAAATTTCATGAACTCAATGATCTCCAATATGGCAATTTCAAGTTCCTCTGGTGTACCATAATAAATATATTGCCGTGCAAGAACTTGTTCTAAAGGATCGGCAATGGAAGGGTCAACTACCCTGAAATAATAATTCCCCCCCCCTGATATTTTGATTTGAATATTATCGATGATTTGACCGTCAACTACTCCTTGAATAAATGCTTGTTTGATGTTTTCTTCAGAAGTTTCTATAATTTTTAATATCGATTTATATACTTCCTGTTCTGCATTTTTGAACTGAAGGTGAGATCGTACTGAGGAAAGAATTGTTTGGCTCAAATAATTTCGTATTCTCCATTTGTATTCTAACTCGCCCGGTGCCGGAACGTATTCATAAATTTCAATTATGTCAGTACATAGATCTCTTCTGAAGTAGTTTTTCATACCTGATAAGCGAGCTACTCGTTTTTGTGCTCCTGATACATTTCCTGTATCCCATAAGTTGGATTGTGGTTGATGGTAATAATTAAATCCTTCACCTCTTTGGGAGCTCAATTCAACATATTCTTTCAGAAATACTTGCTTTGAACTCAATACCATTTCTGAAGCAACTTTACCATATAGCTCTTTCATTAAAAATGTATACTCACTAAATGATTCTGCAAATCTTGAAAGCAAATGATCAAGTAATTGATTGCGACGCTCAACTGAGTTATCTAAATCTTTCATTAGACGCGCTGTGAGTAAGGCATTGTTTTCCATTGGATAATTTTCTACCAAATCTTCAATTCCTTTAACATCTTTTACCGCTTGTGTAAAATAGGTTTCCTTCAGCTGATTGTCAATGGACAATAATTCTGCAACCTTTCCTAAATGAGCAAAGTACGATGCTAAAATTTGATCGAAGAACAGTAAATATCCTTTCAATTGCTTGGCTTTTGATTTTCTGGATACAGGAACCGATGAGCTTAAACCACTCTGCCCTATCCCATAGGTGTCTGGAAAATCATTTTGAATCGTAGTATAAAAATCTGTATCCAGATATTCACCTGTTGGAAGAGTAAGATGCTTGTTGACTTTTGCATTTTCATTTTTCGCATCCTCTTCAGCCAGTAGTTTATCATAAATTTCTTGTACCGTTTCGGGATCAAATGATACAGGAACCACATCTTTTTTGTAACTGAATTTACTGCCATCGCACATTACAGGTTTTTTTCCGGGATCGAGACAGATAATCCATTCATTGCCGGCTTTTTCTTCTCCACAACCATTGATCGTTATGTCTTTAATTAACTTGACTCCATCAATTTTTGCAATCAATTGCATTAAGTCCGACAAACGAACTTCAGACCGTAAATCAGCTCGAATGAGTTCCGGTGTGTCTATAAATCCATTTTCGAGAAATGGTCCTTCAAAAATTTGGTCTGTGCGATAACCCTTATCTAGCATTTCCTTTAAGGAGTAAAAACGAACAACCGGCGAAAAATAGGTGTGAATTGCATACAAAATGCGGGCATGTACCTCATCCTCATCAGCGGTGTTTCTAAGTTCTATTTCTGCACAAACACAAATACATTGCTTCTCCACTTCTTTGACTTCAACTAAATCTTCACACAGATTTCTATTCTCATGGTATTTAGTCGTAATGGCTTCACTAATCTCATTAATTAGTAATTCTCTTTCTATTGGATCCAAATTTTCATCAATATCAAAATCGACCAAAATCTTGTTTAATCCTTTGAGTTTAAAATCAGTTTTTAATTGTGGTGGAACAGCAACGAAAGCATCTGGATTATACGAGAGAAGTCCATCTCTACAATTGGCATAAACCATGCGCTCATAGGGTAGAATCCAACAATTTCGCACACCATCCAAATCAATAAAAAGCTTGCGATAATCCAATGCTCCCACCGGCTTTGAAGTCAATATTTCAGAAGCCTTGTAGAATTGCTGTGAAAAACTAGGGTTATTTTTAGTTACAAGTAAATCTTGAATTGGTATGTTGATCCTGTTCCCTAAATCCGTAATGGCATAGGAAAGTATTTCCAATATTGTAATCCCAGGATCATGTTCATTGTAGTCGGTCCATAAATCTCCTCCCATAGATTCAATGTACCCTATTCCCAATTCTTTCAGGTACTCAAAATCCAGATCATTTTTGGATGAAACAGTATTGGAAATAGTTACAGGATTTTTTATAGTTGACATACTTCAGGAATTATATTCGTATTAGCACTGGTACATGTAACAATATTGGTGGATATATCATGCATTTTAGCTGATACCAGAATGCTCTTCGGAGTGGACGGTGTGCAACTTTTTAATGAAGAGTTTCCCTCTTTGATAAGCAACACATCCTGAAGATAATCCACATAATCAAGTTTCTCTATGAAATCAATCAATTGCGAACGATAGATTGTTACTCCAAAACGCAAAGATTCTCTGTCTTCAAATGCCCAGGGCGATAAGTACTTTGTAATATCTTTGTTCAATTGTTGGATATAAATCGGTATATCAAATCCCTCATGGAATTTAACTTTCAATGATACCTGCACCTCTTCATATTCAGGATTGATAATTTTAGCGTTGACGTGCAGCGTATTTAACTGGTTGATGTAAGCTCCTATTTGATTAAGCAGTGCTTTACTTACACGTGGTTGATAATTATCAAATACATTCTTCTTCGCAGTATCAGGGATTACAACAACGGTTACATGACCGGCTGAAGTAAATGAATCTTTGCAGGTATGGTTTAAGCATTTCACCTGAAAGATCTCAGGGAATTGCTGTAGAATTAAATGCTCATAATCCCACAATGTAATTGCCCTGTTCTTATGTCTCAACCTTTCGCTTACTCGTCTGTAATACTCTAAATCCGTTTCTGCTGCTGCACCTCCAAAAGAGTTATAAGGTTGCTTTACTTTTTTAACTAATGCGCTCCTGTCAACCAGTTTTTTAATTGTATCAGCCGGAATTCCCTGTTCGAGATGCGAAAGTTCGTTTCCTCTATTGTCAAATTCAGCAAGGGTAGCTTGAGCATCAATACTCAATACTTTACAAACCGCATCAAATGTCTTATACATCTTTGCTCGAACCCAGAACATTCCTTCCGGAAGTAATGTATTGTTGTCAGTCGCTTCTCGCGGAATCACAAATCGAACAATTCCGGACTTTAAAAAATTATCAGTTTGATTCAACAACATAAATGTTGAGTCGTGCAAAGGTTTCCAATGATTTGAACATAAGATGTCCCAGGTAATTTTTTGATCCCCTTCAAAAGAACTTGCAAGTACATTCTCTGATCCTTCTTTTACTTGAATTAGCAAGGATAGTTGTTGTAGAGTTTGCGCATTGGAAACACCTATAAAAAGCTCTCCACCTTTGCAATATGCTGGTGTAAGTGATGTATTCTGAGATACAAAATCAACTTTACTTTTTAGTGTTGCATGTTCTTCGGACTCTCCAAATGGATGTAAATGAAATAATTCAATCGCCCTTTCCTGAAAACCAATGTCGTCAACTGCATTTACTTGCAGAGTCGCCTCGGCAGTATAGTTTACCGTTATATAATCTGCAAAAGGTGTATAAGGCTGATTTGGGATAAGCACATCCTTATCCGTATCTAACATGGCCAATGCATAGATCCGAGGATACAGTTCGTGCAAAAAGGATTGATTCAGCGTAATTGCTACAGGACCAGATTCTCCATTTGTGTAGCCATTGTCATTTACCGAAAACTTCGTTTCAAAGGCAATTTGATTGTCACCAGAAGGAGGAAGAGTACTAAACAGAACTACTCCTGAGTTTATAAAACTCCATTGTTTGTTTGAAAATATATACTTATTCGCTTTGAAATAACTGTTATTCGTTACTATACTATTGTATTTGCTGTAAAAACCTCTTTGTATCAACGGTGGGTAAACTAATTTACCAACCGGGGCATATTCTACCGGATGATCCAAAGCACCTTTGATGGCTACAAACCAATCTTTCGCGACACTTTCTTCAAAACTTTTATCGTATGCTCTATAATGATCATTGAAACTATCCGGTGTATTTTTCCATCGAATATTTACGTCAATATTTTTCCAGTTTTTGGAAAAAATCTCCTTGCTATATACGGAAAAACGCGATCCTTTTACGGGGTTTGTCGTAAATGGATAGAACGGTTTTTTTGGATTTAATGTTCCTGTATCACTTTCCAAGACCAGGTCACGCATCCCTTCTACCAAAACCTTAATATCTACTTTGGAAATTTGCTTGGTGAAATTCTTGTATATCGAATATCCTTCTTCTGTATCTGTTTTTACAACGTAACGAAAAATGGGTTGAGATGTCGTATAATTAGCTTGATGAACTTCTTTACTATAAGGAAATAGAGCTTCCTTTTCATAGTCAAGCGTTGTAACTAAAGTCAGTTTTTGTGCAGTAAAACCTGTTTGAAACGATTGAACTACACCGGTATTGAGGTTCATTTCAACATTGCCCAAAGACAAGATTAGTGGACCTACCCACCCTTTTTCACCGGTATAATATACTTCAATGTTTGAAAGTAATTGATTGGCTGTAAAATTGTCGGTGGCGCTTTGGAAATTAACTTGAGTTACAATATGCCTGTTTCCTTCCGATAAATCTAATATGGATGAAGCGACAGCAAAACCTAATGTGGCGTCCGGCAACTCGGGATTTCCATTCTCTATATGATTGTATCCGAATGGGTACCAAGAATGATCTTCCCCTATAAATTCTTCTCCCTCTCCATTTAATGAATTGGCAACAGGTGCACACTTTATGGGATAAGAGCCGCTATCTTGACCCTTTGGATCGTTATAAAAAGTTTTGAGCTCAACAACCTCTGCTTTGTTTGGATAGAACTCTTCTGTCAATTCATAAATTCGTTTTTTTCCTATCTCATCTTTCCCCCCATCTAATTCTGTCCCTTTTGGTAAAATCGTAGTATCTATATTTTTTGCAAGTTCAAACAGAATATGAGCCTTGTCATTTACCTCAGGAATCTTAGTGATTTGCAGGATTTCTTCATAGTAAAAATCAAGGTGTCTTTTGGTGAGTTTATTAAATCGATCATTGGAAAAATCCAAAAGTTTTAAAAAACAAATGAACAAGGTCAAATGTGCAGTTAAATCGCTCTTCGCATTGAGTGTTGCCAACAATTCTTTTAATTCATTGTCATCCTTGAAAAATGCTTGCCAATTACCATTCGGTGTGATGTCATTATCTGTATCGAAATAATTGACATCCTTCGCAAAATTGTAGGCAAATTGCATCCATTGCTCAATCCCAAATTCCTGAAGTTTCAATAAATCAGGATTCAGTGAGGTCTTTACTCTGCTTGTCTTATCCGCTCCTTCCCGAATCAGTATGCTTGCTATATCATTGCAGTTTTCGCTCATTGCTCAAAGTCATTTTACAAGTTAGTAGCCTCGATTCGGTAAAACGGATAAACCATATTCGTTCTGGAGTTAGTGGAACGAACGGTAAAATCAATTTCAATCAATAATAACCCTTCTGTGTCCGTAGCACTCACATTAATATCATTGACATCTATTCTTGATTCAAAGTATAGAATGGCATTCTCAACCAGATTCTTTACAGAGGTGATTAATGATAAATCCAATGATTTAAACAGTAATTCTTCCAGATTACATCCAAAACTCGGTTTCATTATTCTTTCTCCTAAACGCGTTGATAGAATTATTTCCAAGCTTTCTTTAATATCCTTTTCATCTGAACTCATCACAACCAATTTAGATTGCTTGCTGAACTCCGGAGGAAAACTCCAACCCGTACCCAAAAATGATTCTTTCATACCTCTCAATTCTTATTTTTCAATAAACTCCTAAAGTCTTAATGTCCTAAAATCCTAATGTCTTAAAATCCTAACATCCAACTCTCTATCACCCTATCAACACCGTAGGTTCTCCCCCAACAATACTTCCTCCATGTGCTGTCGTATCGCCCATTCTCGCAGCAGGCATACCACCAATCAAAACAGTGGTTGACCCCATGACTATTGAATCCGGAGGACCAACACATGTTGCCATATCTCCCACTCTTGCAGCAGGTAAACCTCCTATTAATACCGTTGGATCTCCCGCAGGTAATACAGGTCCACCTACATGAGGAACAGTTCCCGTGACTAATGGGCAAACGTGCATATCGCTGACTCTTGCTGCCGGTAATCCCATATCTGTGTTAATTTATTTGCACTAATGATCCCTTTACTACTGTGATCGCATTGGATGACACCTCAGTTCCTGCAGTTCCTTCAGCATTGAATTGTGCACTCGCTTTGATGTTTACATTGATCCCTTCGATAGTGACATCTCCTTTTGAACTAATGTCTATGTTTCCAGCGCTTTCAACAGAGATTCCATTGCTGCTTAATGTGATGACATTCGAATTTTCATCCTCAAGCTTTACTTCTCCATCTTCATCATTTAGCGTTAGTTTTTTTCCCTTTGGTGTTTCCACTACGATTGATTTTGTTTCATCGTCAAAAAGAAATTTCAATTCGCTTCTGGTTACAAAACCTTTAATGTTATTCGCATCTTCACCTGGAAATGGTGCCGGTTTGGCACTACTATTAAGCATTCCCAAAATGATGGCATCGTTCGGATCCTCATTAATGAATCCAATTACTACCTCATCTCCCAGATCTGGTCGAAAAATTGATCCTCTATTCTCCCCGGCATCCAATAGTGCCAGTCTGCACCAAATTCCCTGTTCTGTATTATTGATTATTGGGATTTTTACTAAAATCCGATCTTCTCCATCCGGATCATCTTGCACTTGAGTAACAACTCCGTATTGCAATCCGGCAACAGCAGGTAGAAGGCCGGAAGCTGGGCATGCATTAATTTCATAGGTTTCCGAAAACCACTTTGGATTTAATCCAAATTGAACATCAATCGTCCAACTTCCCTCTGCGATGTTGTGAAGTACTCCTGTAACATAGATATTACCGTTAAAGCGATCTCCAAGTCCTTGTAAGTTCAAAATGGTGTTGGGCTTCACAAAAGGAACACCTATAAAACGAACTCTTCCTCTTATTTTAGCAAGTTGTTGGTAAAGGAGTGTTGAGTCTGCCCATACCTGGGATTCCTGTTCACTTAAATAACCACCGTGCTTCAGCTCATAATTTTCCAGTCCTATGACGTCTGCAAGTTCATTTACCGATAAGTTCCCGTTTAATTTCACATCAGGATTTACCGCCTCAAGTTCAACGATCTCCTGATCTCCCTGATTCCAACTGTAAGATGAAATTTTTGAAAACTGATTTCGTGCATCAATTTCTCCGTCAAAATCCAAAATCGTGCTTCCAAAAGCAACTGACTGAACAGATTCTTGAGTGATATCCGGTTTTTTAACTGATATTTTTCCGCCTTCAACAAAACACAACTTCCCATTTGCTTGTGCGCGTGAAACGAGAAAATCCCAGTCCGATGAATTAAACTGAACCAACTCGCTATGTTCGAAATTCGTATCTTCTGCGTCGATCTCCAGACCGTACTTTGAAACAATATCATTAAAAACGTCACTGTCGGTACTGTTGTAGTAAATCTTGCTTTTTCTCCCAACAGTCAGTTTAACACTTTTATCCCGGCACTCAATTGTCAAAAAAGAACCTGCCGAACGAATCTTAATACTGTTTTTGATGACTATCCCCTTAAAAATTGTTTCTTCATCGGAATGATAGCCTGCTTTGATCTCAATTTCCTTTCCGGGAATTAAATAATCTTCATTGGATTTCGGGAAGTTTTGTTCGGCCGGATTTCCATCAAAAATAACCAACATAGCAGTAGGTATCCGATTGATTTCATTCGTTACGGTAATGGAGTTAATCTGGTAAGTTTGGGGAATTTCTTCACCACCCACCAAGATTTTGTACGTAACTAAATCCGGATTCTTACTTGTTTTTATTTTTGTGCTGTTATCCATTTATTCCCACTTTTTGAACCGGAGGAAATACAATTTCCTGCCCAACAGTCAATTTTCGAAATGAACTCAATTTATTCACTTTAGCTACTTCCAGGTAATACTTCGAATCGCCATAAACGCGATACGTCATCAGTGGTAAAGTGTCCCCTTCTTTAACAATGCGAACATGAGTTAAATCCGGAGATGATGTTTTATTCTTCGCTGCGATCAGTTCTTGATCCGAAGAACTGATAAATTTCACTTTTGCAACGGCTCTTAAAGGTTTTCCATTCGAATGAAATAATTTATAATCGATATTCATTTCCGACAATCTGCCTTGAAATAGAAGCGAACCCCAGTGGATCTTTACATAATTTGGTTGGTGAATATCTCCATTGAAAGCAAGCGCAACTTTTTGAAAATGTTCAATGTCCTCGTTAACTCCATTTTCTTTATCTTTCGGGCGCTCCGGGAACACACCTGTCCGGTCAAAAAGTAAATCCAATTCCAGTTCTTTTGGTTCTGTTTTTTTGAATTGCAACAACCCCTCAGTCTGACCAGAGCCTATTAATTTTTCAAAGTCAGTTTTATGAGAGTACGAATACCTTTCAGGATTAACAAGAGCAGTGTATTCAAAATCCTTACCTAAGGAGTTCTCACATTTCGGATCAGAGTATGCCTGAATCTTTAACTTGTCCAACTTTCCTTTTACTTCCTCCATCAAATACTATTTAGCGTTCATCCTTGTTATCAATCATTGCCATTACTTGCTCAATACATTCTGCCAAAATCTCATTCTTATCTTGTGCAGAAGTCTGCCCTGAAGATGCTGTTTTGTAGGCTTCTTTGCTATTAGCCACATTTATCTCAATCAAAAGTTCCTTAATTTCAACCGGCATATTCAGTTATGTTTTTCATTGTGAAGTATTGATAGGCAAGTTCAATTGATTCAATTGCCACCTTACTTTCGCCTGCATTGAATTCATCAATTGACCATTTTACTGGAATTGCTCCTACCACCTGCCACATCATTAATGGAGCATGAGCAGCATTCAACAATACGATGGTGAGGTCTTTTAATTCAAATTCAAAACCTTCTACAGCAGCTCTACACCACTTCGTTAATTCCGATTCCAGTACGAGTCCCCTTTTCAGGACTAAGTTCGGAAACTTAGTCCTGGTGGGTAACTTGTGCTTAAAACGATTCTCTCCCCCTTCAGTATATTCATCAAACTCAATATCAACGGTTAAACCTGATACACTTTGAAACATGCTGTCCATGGCTGTTGTCCACGGCTTGTCCTTGTTAAGAAAAGCCACAGCAAAATGGAAACTGACTGGGGGATAGTACTTAGGCGTCATAAGGCTTAGTCATTTTGAATCGCCAGACCTTCATGAGCCAGCTCAATAGACTCAATTGCTACTTCATTTCCATCTGCCTTTAAATCGGTACCTGTAATTTTGGTCGGCCATGCATTACTCACCTTCCAAACTACTACCGGCTCGTGTTCTTCATTCAATAATGAAATAGTTATGTCACGACGGATCACCTGATTTAGCTGAATTGAATTCCACCACTGGTAGTATTCATTATTGCTTTTAAACATCCCTCTTTTCAAAGTAATGTTGGTGAATTTCTGCATTCCGGGCATTTTGATTTTACTGTAATCAGGACTTGCTCCATCACGGTATTCAATCACCTCTGTTTCCACGTCCAAACCGCTAACTTCTGTAAAACCTATTGTTGTTCCACCCCATTCTACGCTGAAATGGAACTTTGATAAAGGATAACTCATTTTTTAGTTTTTAATAAATTAATAGATTATGCTTCTTGCATTTTGTGAGAGAACTTCAAGACAATAAACTCAGCAGGTCGAACAGCAGCCAAACCGATTTCAATGATCATTCTACCTTCTAGAATATCTTGTGCCGTCATTGTCGATCCTAATCCAACACGCACATAAAATGCTTGTTCTGGTTTTGCACCGGTTAATGCGCCTGCTCTCCATTGCAAAGTGAGGAAATTCTCAATCATGGCTCTTAATTTAACCCATGTGTTCGCGTCATTTGGCTGAAATACAAACGGTTCTGAAGCTTTTTGAATGGATTCTTCCACGAAATTAAAGAATCGACGTACGGAGATGTATCTCCACTCATTGTCATTTCCGGCCATAGTTCTTGCTCCCCAAACCAATGTTCCTTTACCAGTAAAAGTTCGAATGGCATTGACCGATTTTCCGGTTGGTGTCACATTCATATCTTCTTGTTGGGTATTGTCAACCATGTAAGTCGGTTTGATGACATAGTTTAAGCCAACGTTTGCAGGAGCAGTCCATACACCATTGTTGTTGTCAACACGCGCGTACACACCTGCCATGGTTGAACTTGGAGGTAAGTCCATTGGGATTTGCCCGATTGCCAATTTAATTTGGTTATAGAGAACATTCTGACTGTCTTTTATATCAGCTAAAGTGGTTACATTAGCACCACCTGTTGTAGGCAATTCATCTATTAAAGCTCCAAGTGGCTTTGTAGGATCACTGACATCATTTATCACGTCTACAACTTCAATTCCAAATGGGGTGTCAGAGTAACCAATTATCTCGTATACTGAAAGTGGGTTGGTATCCAATGTAACTGCAGCATTCATTTCAGTGTCATCCGAAGCACTGTTGATAGCGTTGATCGCTTGACCCAGTTGAAATTCTCTCGCGCTTAACTCATCAGTTATCCAAGTTTGAAGTGCCATTACTGCAATATCAATTGCTGAACTCGAGGGTACCGCATTCTCTCCAATAACAACCGCCTTAGTAATTGTACTTCTAATGTATGCGATTTCGCTAATAATAGCATTGACCGAGATCAGAATTTCCGGTTTAGCTGACATTAGATCACCCGCAGCATTTGTTACAGTCGAAATTAGATTCAAAATAATCGTGTTCAATGTTGTTGTACTGATACTATCAGCAACCATCTGAGCTTGAGCTTGATAATCCTCATTATTTATGATTGTAACATCAACTTCTGAATCTTTGTATCTATAATTAATCAGCGTTGATAAAAATGGGTAATAAACTGCTGCGTACTTTAAATATTCAGAAGTCATATTCATTCCATTTCTCAATTTTACAATCGGCTTATAGGTAGCACTATTAATAGGATTATCATTGTACGTATCCATAATAGTAAACCTGTCTTGTAATTTAAAACATTGCTCAATTGCACTTTTATAAATCGTATAAAAATGATTATCACTCATTGCCTTTGCATCAGGAAAAACTAATAAAGTTGGCTCATCTTCCTTCTCAATTGCACTCAGTCCTTTTTCCAAATCAGCCAACAAAACAGAACCTCCAGTGTAAGTTCCTACACTTGCTATATAACAAGGTCCACCGCCATTTGCAAAATACATTTGAAGTGAGTAATGCATTAAGAAGATCGGTTTCTGAGCGGGTTCACTCACCTGAATGTCACCTCCAATTACGGTAGCTGAAATCCCTGTCTGATCTTGAGCAAAACCAAAAATACTTTCGTATTCAAGTAATGATCCTACTCGCACGGGAACAGGCAAGCCATCTGATATTTCTCCAGGATTCTGTGTGTATCCTATAAAGGCCGGAATCGCTGTCCCAACAGCAGCTACCGATGGGGGAAACAATGGTAATTCTTCAATGTAAACCCCCGGTGTACTCAATGTTAACGCCATAACTTATTTATTTTTAGATATATATTACAGAACATAATTCTTCAGATGAGTCAATTGTCATTTTCTCGAAACTGAAGACACTTGGATTGGGCACATCCATGCCCGGCACAAGTGTTTGTGGTGGCACTAATTCCGTTTCCGGATTCAGTGCGATAAAACCGTTTTTTACCAATGGCAATTCAACAGAAGAACGAAACACTGATTCATTCTGACTTTCCTTGAATTTCCAGAAGTACTTTTTATTGTTGAACTGAACGATGAATTTACGTGTTGGACTAGCTACTTCTTGCTGATTTACTAGTACACTCCGATCTGTATCTCCGCTCACTTTCATCTTGATTGTGACCACTGCAACCGCTCCAAACATTTCCTCTGGCGTAAATTCATTTGCCAAAAACTCTCTGGTGGCATTATTCATGAAGAAATCGTTATCCAGGTATGCATCATTTGGATTCGCTAATGGTTCTGTTTTCATCAATGGAAAACTCGGGTCTTCTGTTCCCGGAACAAAATTGCTTAGCAACAATAAACTCGTTGCGTCGAAGTCCAAATCTGTGAAATATTGAAAATCCGGACTCTTACGCCTTACTAAAAAAGTCAATATCAAATTCTCATTAATGGGTATCAATGGCTCCAAATCATTCGCCGGAACTGTGCTAACCGCCACTTTGATTCGGTCCTTCTCAACTCTGCTGATCAAACGAAAGTTTGAAAAACTCTTTCTTGTATTTTGTGAAGGCAGAATATCGAAGAGCTCACTTAAATTGTACTTCGCTATTTGCTTTTCTCGATCACTTTCGTCCATCGCATTGAACTTTTCCAGTCCCTTGTCCAGAAAGTAATCGTGATAGATTATTACATCAAAAAGTGAGTGAAAGTGCATGCTTAAAGTTTAATTATTGGTATCGGTAAAATTCAAATCAACCTCGTTTAAGTTTGGAGCCTCCGTAACCGGTAAATTGTGGTAGATTGTTACTAAGCTCAATTTGTACAAAGCAGAAGGATATTGTTTCCCACCTAGAGTACCCCAGATGTAATTTAAGTCTTCAAATGTGGGCGTATACAGCTCAAGTGTAAAACGGAATTCTTCAATTTCATCAAATGGAGGTAAGGACCTATTAAAACTGGTATTTGCCTGTGTAAACTTGTTTTTCGATTGAAAAAACTCGATCACTTTTGATACAAATCGCAAGGAATCTTTGTAATAGGTTTTGTTACCACTAAACAATATATAAAGGTTCAGGTTGATCTTTTCATTCAGGTATTCTGTCCTGTTGTTAACCACATTTCTGTTGGGCATATTTCGCAAGGTGGCTTCTTCATCAATAGTGAGTAAAGACAGTACAACTTTATTTGCCATTTCAGCTGCACTCTCATGATCTGAATCCGCCAGAGCAATGTTGTCGAGTACAACGACGTCACCACTATCTGCCAAGCCTTGCTGCCTGAAAAACACATTTACCTCATCGGCAATTATTTGTAAAGATTCGTAAATCATAAAATTGGTCAGTCAATAGTGTTGTGCAATTCTAACTAGTTTGCGAATGACCAATTTAGTCCACAGATAAATAAAATAAAATACCCATTCCCACGGATTTTGATTACCCATAAATACGCAACGATTTATGGATTTTGATTACCTATAAATACGTAACGAAGGATCGAAACTCTTGTAAATAGAGAGTTTCGATTTATATCAATTTTAAAAAATCAAAAAAACAATTGAGTGGGAAAAAATGAAATCAGCCGATTCAATTTGAGATATTGACGGGGATACAAGTTAATTTATCGGATGAGAGTTTGAATTTAAGATTAGGTTTTGAAAGGGGTGATTTTAAACCATCTGAACATTGCACCTGTAAAATCATTTTTTTCAGAAATAAACAAGATGTCAGAGTGACTCAAATTGCTGGTTTTAAACATGTTAATACAACTGTCAAGTGGTTTGTTGTAATAAGAAATAAATGCAGTGACATTTCGAATGTTTAAAGTGTCAGAATCGAAAAAATAGACACTATCAATAATAGAATGTACATAAAATAGATGATCCAAAGAGTCGAGAATTACTACAAATAAGAATCAAAATAATTTTTTCATACCTATTTGTATTAATTTTGAATGAATGGTTGCTTTGCCTCGTGGCTATGCCACTCTAACTATTTCTATTTCGGTTCCTTCCTGTATACTTTCTGCAATTTTTTTTCTAAGATTTCCCTCTTCAATTTTAAGTTTTAACCCTATTCTTGAAACCCATTTACCATCTAATCTACCATCTACTTGTTCAATTGATGTAATGTCAAATAAGCCATAATTAAGATTTACTTTCATTCCCTTAGAAACGGTACCTTTGATTATATCACCAACGATAATAAGTTGATTGAGTGAAGATATATAAATCGTATCAAAAACTTTGAACTTTACCATATTATTCAATTTTAAATATTAATTCGTAAACTTCATTTGCAAAATCATTAGCATTCTTTGTTGTAAATGTAGCAATTTCCTTATTCGCTGATCCAGTCTTTACCACATCTGAAAATTTCAATCTATGAAGTTCGTGTAATAAGGTCTTTATTAATTCTTCTTGATTTTGAAATGCATCTATACCAAGGTGAAATCCCATAGTCTCACTATTTGTAATTGCATAAAAACCTTTACCAGATGGAATATCAGGCTCAAAAGTAAGTGTTCTACCATTTATTTTAACAGAATCTTGCCTTCCTTCTTTTGCTGCTTTTCGTAACGCATCGAATTCGGAAGAATTCAAAATACTTTTAACTTCAATTATAATTTCTCTCTCTGAGCTAGTAAATTTTTCAAACACATTGGTCTTTTTTGTATCTTCAATGTCTTTATTCTTACCATTATCTGTTTTCTTTACATCTTTCCCAACGTCAATCGTCTCATCCAAATTCTCTAATTCAGATTTCTTCACATCTTTCAAAGCATCATCAAAATCATCGATACTTTTTTCAAAATTTTTAAGGTTGTCACCATCTATATTTTTCAATTTGGTTTTATTGTCAAGGTTTTCTTTCACTTTTCTCCATGATTGAGAAAGATCTGAAATGGTTTCAGGGGCGTTTTTAATTACTCTTGTAACTCCATAAAGCCCAATCATCATTTGGGTGTAATTCCAATATTTAAGAAACTCTGGCCCACCCTCCATATCGTATATTTCATCCTCAAATGCCCTTATAAACATGTCTGCTGCGCTAATTACAATATCAGCTATAGCTAAAACTAGTCGTGCTCCTTTTAATGTTCCTGAAGCTATTGCTCCAACACCGGTTAACAAGAGTCCTACTTCTATTACGGTAAGGATGGTGTTAAATACTAATGACTTAAATTCTTCACTGTCTATATAGAGGAGGTAAATAGCGGGCACCACCTGCATATGCCCTTTTTTAACCCCTAGTGTACTGTTGGTTCCTCCAAATTGAATGTATACAGGTTCTAACGGATTAAGTACAAATGATGTAGTTGAGGATTTTGATTTTATCTCTGGATAGATTTCACTTCCCCCTTGTCCATCTCTTCGAGCTATTGTTCTTCCTGTCAGCTCACTCCATTTCTCTGTATAACTGAATTTGATTTTATAGCTTTCTTTATCAAATTCTACTTTATAACTAATATTTCCTTTAGAACCTTTTTCAAACGGAACAACATTTATAGCACTACCATCTAGCTTTTTTGCGTATTTAAGAATACTATACATTTCTTTAGGCCCCAACTTTCGAGCAAGCATTTCCACCATTGCTTTGGAATAGTGTTTAAATCCATCCCAATCAATTTCTTTATAGAAAAAGTAAAGAAGTTTATCTGTATCATCTTCTAGGGCTTCAAAAAGCTCAGCAAGTTGATTATCTGGTGTTGTAGTAATTACATCAATAATATTTTGCTCCATTCCTAGCCCATAGCTATCACCTATAGATTTTGATTGTTCTTTAAGTAGTTTTTTGCGGTATTCAATGTCCAGTTTGGCTAATTGCCCATTTTGCTTCATGTATGTGAGAAGCGGAATACCATAGTTATACCAAGCTCTATTACTTTCAAAATACTTCAGCCATTTAAAATTATCTTTAGCTAGCAGCTGTTGAAACTCTGTTAGCTGCTCTCCTTCCATACTATCCAATACTTTTTTAGCAAAGTGTCTACCACTATCCCAATTATATGTAAGAAAATATTGAAACAAACTAATTTTCTTCGTTGGTGGAATATATCGTAGGCGGTAACTTGGAGAATTGCGCAAAAATTCTATAAATTCTAATGTGGTACCGTGACCTGCTAAATGTTTATCTAGAAGCTTATACCAATTTTCTCTATTTTTTGTGTAGTCATTTAAATGCTCTTCATAAGTATAATTTGGGTCTGAATTATAATAACCTATGGTTCTGTAATAGTCAAGCAATTCTTTATACTCATCCTGCTCTTCTCTAGACATTTTATCCCAAGCAGCATTGGTTCTGGTACGCTCCCAGTAATCTTGAATTCTTATACTACGATCTATTTTGGTTTTCCAACCTTCATTATGGGTTAATATTATTTCATCAAGAATCTCAAGGTATAACGCTTTTAAGGTTTCATCGTTCCCTACCTTATCTTTACCTGTTACTTCCTTAAATCTTTCATCTGCTTTTCTAAAGATATTCCTCCTTGTTTCTTGTTGTTCTGGAGTCCCATCAGCTAAAGAATCAAACCATTTTCTTCTTTCTTCAAACCCTTCAGGTTTTACTTTTTCACCTTCCTCATCTACTTCTATTGTATAACTAGCATATTTAAGCAAGTCTTTATAACTAAAGCTAAATGCTTTATATCCTCTTTTTACATCCTCTTCAGTAAATTCAGTAAATTTCCCGCTTTCCCAAAGACTGGCATAAGACTGAGAATTGCGGCTTTTAAGTTTGTCTCTTAGAATTTCTTCTGCTCTAAATTCGGCAACCTTATATACATACATATATATATGTATGTGCGACTGTTTTGCATCTAAATCTTGCGAAACAGGCACGTAAAATGTGAACCATTTTTCATCATTAGTTGAAGTTTTTTTATCTCCAGTATTCTCATCTGCTTTTTTCTTTTCAATATCACCAAAAAATTCTCCAAGCACCTCCTCATCCTCCTCAAAAATCTCCCCCCATCCGGAAACCTTTTTCTCAAAACTGGCAAACGTACGCTGTCCCAAATAAGCCATTATCTAAAAATTAAGTCGGTTTTCATACCCCGGGCCATGACGTCTTACTGGATTTACACTTACCATTTCATCCGTGCACACCTCGTATTTTCTACTTGTTTTCTTAAACTCGTTTTTCAGAGCAGGCTCTACTAATTCAAAAGAAATAATGCTTGTGTCATTGTCTACACATTCAACAACAGCATCAGAAATAACATTGTAAATACTCCCTCCAGACAATTGATAATTTTTCGCCAATCTTTCTGCTAAACCATCCTCAAGTTGAAATGGTGAGAATAATGCATTTTTCCAGATAGGGAGCCTCTCAGCATAATCGGGAAAATCAAATTGCACAATAGACCGAATCCTGCGTTGAAAGGCTTTGTCGAAATATTGGGAAAGGTTGTGCACATTCGTTGCCAATACTACAATACCTTCAAACTCTTCAACTTTTTGCAAAAGGAAAGACTGAAGGTTATTGGCATGTTGGTCATGTGAGTCCTTTACTTCTGATCGTTTGCTGAAAATGGATTCCGCTTCATCAAAAAAGAGAATGCATGGTTGTCGAGTAAAACGATCAAAAACCTTATCCAAGTTTTTCTCTGTTTCACCAATATATTTACTCACCATCTGAGCAAAATTCACTTTGTACACTGGCAACCCAAATTCATTACCAATGGCTTCAGCAGCAAAACTTTTCCCTGTTCCGGGATCTCCACTAAAAATGCTAATGTAATTGGTTCTAATTTTCCCTTTGTGGTCTAAATCCCAAATCTTCTGCATGTTGCGCGCAAACTTGCGGAGTTTTTCAAGCTCGTTCAGTGCCTTTTCTTTCAATACAACATCGCTTAAAACATGCGTTGCTTTACTTTTTCGAACAGGAAAATCAACTTCCCCATCCAATCTAGGTGCTTCTCCATTTAATAGTGCACCCAAAAATTGATCATTGAGTAGAAGTTGCGCATCCAGAAATGATGAATTTTGTGATAGCGCATTAATGCGAACAATCTGTGAAGTGAAAATAGCCAGTCGAGGATGTAAATTGGGAGCAATCTGTGATCTCAAGGTGAGATCTTTACCTGCAATTAAAAACAGTCCCGTACGCAATGTAGGGTAAAAAATCCGCGTACTGTTTAACACAAATCCCCCGCTAATACTATTCAAATCTTCCTTGGCTGCCAGTTTAGCGATTGGCTTTAATGACTCTGGAGCAAAATTTACAGAGAGCGCAAGAAGAAGGATCACTTTTTCTATTTCTGTCAACTTATGAGTACTTACAAATTTGTGCCACGCAGTTTTATGATCTAACTCAGGAAACTTGAATGTCCCGAGATTTTTTTCATTTTCTATTTGCTTTGCCCTTTCTTCTAACCAATATAAAGGAAGATCTGATTTTAAACCCAAGCTGTCAAGTTCAGGATAGCTTTCTTGCGACACTTGCACTTCATCATTCTGTTGCAAAAAAGTGTTTTGATTTACAACATTTACAAATTTATTCATACACTCAATTTTGAAACGATCACGCCAGTTCCTCTACTGTTAGAATATTATTCTTAAGTGCATACAGTATTACACCAATGAAATTCTTCGCTTGTGTTTTACTTATAATCCTTTTTCGGTGTGTTTCAACTGTTCTGACATTGATGAATAATTCTGACGCTATTTCAGAGCTATTTAATCCATCACAGGCCAATTTGATGACTTGTAATTCTCGCTCTGTCAAGATGATCTTGTCTTTCGATCTCTTTGATTCAAGATTATTTAAAAAAGCATCCTGAATATACCTTGCAACCTCAGAATCGTACTTAAACCTATCATCCTTATTGGTGAGTATGGCCTCCTTAAGAAATTCCGGATCTACATTGTTGCTAAAACATCCTTTTACGCCCACTTCAATCAACTGCGAAATGTGTTGACCATTCATCTCATTGGCCAGAATCATGACTTTTGTATTCGGCATCGTTGATTTTAATTGCTTGCAATTGTCTATTGTTTGATGATCTACTTGTTTCGTTTTAACAATGATCACATCCAATTCATCAACACTTCTGGTTTTCATGATTTGCTTGATGCAATCAGTATCCACATCTACTTTTATACCCTTGAATGAATTCAAAAGTGAAAGCAAACTTTTGCGGATGAGGACATCATTTACAAGTAGTGCAACTTTGGTCATTTTTCAGCGAGTTATATTCAAAAACAGTAGTCTTACTGTTTCTTAATTTCATTATTTAAAGACTCTTCCTTCCTTAATGTATTCCTTTTTAATTCCGTCTATCAAAACTGGTAAAGTGAGTTTATGGCTATTTGCATCGGCAGTTTTAAGACATGCATACTGTACAACATTCAAAATATTTGATCCTGATAAATGATATCTTTTGGAAATATCAACAATGGACACATCATCAGCCAATTGGAGCATTTCAGGGATATAATCCAACCACATTTTCAATCGCTCCTCTTCTCCTGGCTGCTCAAATTCAACCATTGAATGAAATCGACGTGTAAAGGCAGCGTCAATGTTGTTCTTTAAATTAGTAGCAATGATCACCAATCCCGGATGTGTTTCAATACGTTGAAGTAAATACGATACCTCTTGATTTGCGTACTTATCGTGAGCATCTTTAACAGATGTTCGTTTTCCAAAAATTGAATCTGCCTCATCGAAAAACAGGATCCAATCTTTGTTCGATGCCTTATCAAATAACTTGGCTAAATTCTTCTCGGTTTCACCAATATATTTTGATACGATCAACGATAAATCTACTCTATACACATCTTTACCGGTGTATTTACCCAATAAACTGGCTGTTAACGTTTTTCCTGTTCCCGGTGAGCCATAAAACATAACCCGATATCCCGGTTTGAGTTTGTTTGCCATTCCCCACGTGTTCATCACTGTATCGTTGTTCCTTAGCCACGACATGATTTCATTAATCTGAGAAAAGGTGTGCTGTTTTAAGACCAGGTTCTCCCAAGATAATTTTGTCTCAATTTTTTCTGCCGGAAAGTTGGCGCCCATTTTCGGGCTGGAAAAACGCCCGGTCATGAAATAATCCAAGTAGTCTTCTGAAACCACAATTTTTGCACTCAATTTTGGTTCTCCGTTATGCAAAAACTCAAACTCCAAAATTCCTTTTTGAAACAACGGTGAATCATTTAAGAAATAATCATAGTAATAAAGTCTTTCTGAGATTGATTGTCCGGCCATACAGAACAACAGGGTTTCTCCCGTTGGTATGATCCCGTTGTGATTCTTGGCTTTTGTTCCACCAATCAAAGTTTGTAAAGCCCTATTCTCACCAATTCCATCAATCGCCTCAAGTAATTTGTCAGGTAAGAAGTGTGGCATAAGGGCTAAACTCAATGCAATAATATCAGCTAAGTTCAATTTATGATCACTGATAAATTTCAAAACAAATTCTGATTCACAATCAAGATGAAAAGAACTCTGGTCATCAAACAACACATCTACCGATGAATTTTCAGGTGTCATACCACCCATTGAATTACCAATTCGAAATGCTAGGATTTCATTCACGACTTGAAAAATGTTTTGGGTTGAAATCACACTATCATTCATCTTCAAATAATCTTTTTCTTGTTTCCTTTTACTAATTCAATTTCACATTTAGCCATTGTTGCTCCATCCATCTTTGCTGGTGAGTACATGACCTTGGAAAAACACTAATTCAATAACGCTCAAGTATTGTCGTCCGGAGAACTTTATCAGACAAAATGCTGTTGATTCTTTCCAGTGACTTCATGCGGTATTACAATCTTAAACTATTTGTCCAAAAGGATTTCAACCTCATCAAATAGTATTAGACTATCCTAAATTAAGTCATTAAAGGACATTAAAAGGAGTCAAAATTCAAGTTTAAGTACTACTACTCTATTTAAAATCAGCACTGTCAATCACATCCAAATATTGATTTAGTTTATTCTCTGAAAATTGAAACTATTACTGGAAAGGCTTGTGGAAAAACGCGACCAAATTCACGCTAATAGTTATATGTTGAATGTTCAAAATTTGAATAAAAAGAATCTTCTTCTAATTTGAAAAGGAAGTAACAGCAGAATAACGCGGCATCCAAAAGTTGCCAATGATTTAACCAAAATACAGCTTGAACAAATGAAAAATATAGATTGGTCTAAAGTGAGAAACTGGTTCATAAGTGAAGATGAACATGTTTCCTCTTTCTTCAAAATATTATTGGCAATTGGCTTATTGATTTTTGTATCACTAATGCTTTTTTCTTGCTACGCTTTAATGCAACAGGATCATTACTTTATAAAGCTGGTCGGATTGAAATCTCCAATTGACAATGAAGCTCGATTAATTCTCTTGGTACTTATCAGCGGAGCAATAGGAAGCTCCATACATACGATCACATCCTTCACTCGTTATATTGGTCATAACATGTTTTATACACGTTGGATTTGGTGGTATCTCATGCGGCCTTTTGCAGGAGGGGCATTGGCACTGGTTTTCTACTTCGTGATTCGCGGTGGACTTTTTACAGGAAATGTTTCCACCGAAATTAATTTTTACGGCATTATGGCCATTTCCGGCTTAGTCGGAATGTTTTCTAAACAAGCCACTGACAAGTTGAATGAGCTCTTTACCAATCTCTTCAAAACTCAATCTGAGGGAGATAAAACCGATGCCATTTCTGAAGATGACAATGAATCACAAGACCCAACATAAAGTCTCATTTAAACTATACCACTGCTATGAACAAAGAAAAAATTTGGAGAATCATCCTGTTACTAATTCTATCCGGTATAGTATTTATTTTTCTGGTAAGTATTCATCGAGTTAACAGAGATGTAGGTAAGGAAAAGGAAATGAAACTTGATAAAATAGCCGAATCAATTGTGACAATGGAACAATTGTTAAAAAACAAAGTTGATATTGGTGAAAATGAAGAAAGAAAATATTATCTAAAACTAGATTCCCTTTATAGGAGTGATGTGGAAACTGTAATGAAATCTCCATATTTGATCAAACACACTCCCGATTGGCAAAAATACTTAGTCGCCTTAGGTACAGCTTTACTTATCGGTGGTGCTAGTTTTTGTTTCGGTACTCTTTCGGGCTTTCTTTTTGGAATTCCCAGA
Organism: Crocinitomicaceae bacterium; assembly: GCA_036825545.1. Lineage (GTDB taxonomy): Bacteria > Bacteroidota > Bacteroidia > Flavobacteriales_D > Crocinitomicaceae > M0103. The sequence goes on from DAISYB010000007.1 coordinate 115,985, forward strand.
GTCATCAACTCTAGTTCTGCTCAATCTGCTCTGAGGTCAAGCAGAAATGCAATTATACACAACGATAACCTGGTCCAAATAAGTGATTGGCTCACAAAAATAATTGTTGGTGTTGGTTTGACCCAAATCAATAAAGCACCGGAAAAACTATGGAATCTTGGAACAAAGATTAACTATTGTTTTGATCCCAATGGTTATACGAAATCCGACACTGCTCAAAAATTATCTGTAAACGAGGAAATTGCTACAGTCATCTCAATTTGTGTAATAATGTATTTTTTAATCCTTGGTTTCATGGCTGCTTATTTATGGACAAGGGTGTATTTCTCTGACTTGTTTGAAAAGGAAGGTGAAAGCGAAATGAATAAGCCCGTAGTTTAACTAGTACAACTAAACCATTCTAAAACTATCACATGAAAAATCTAACTGTTCTAAGAAAAGGGATGAAGAATGATCTGGTCGGAGATTGGCAGGCATTTCTTCGTAATCTCAAATTGTACATGTTTCCAATAGATAATGATTTTGGTAACAAAACACACAATGCCACTGTTGAATTTCAGCGAAAATATAAGCTTCAGGATGATGGAATTGTTGGGCCTTCAACATGGGCGAAAGCTATTTCTTTAGGATTCTACCTCGAAATAGTTGATTCTCTTCCATCTGAAAAAAACAACCTAAACTTCCCTCCAAAACCTGCTTTTCAACCCCTTGTATCTAATGCACAACGTGAAGCTGTTTTCGGGAAGATCACTTTCAGACCCAATCCAACAACACAAAATCCGGAAGGTATTATTATCACCAATAATTATGAACGTGACAACATCATCAAGGTAGACTTACCTCAACTCTCAAAAGCGACCGATGGAAAATACAAGAGCATGCGTTTCCATAAAGATTGTGCTTATCAATTACAAGAATTTTTCAAAGAAATTGAGCAAAAGAACTTGTTACACCTTATTAAGAATTATGCCGGTGCATTCTACCCACGCTTTGTTCGCGGCAGTCGTACTGTCCTTTCCAACCATTCTTACGGCACAGCATTCGATATTAATGTTGCCTGGAACGGTCTAAACAAAACCCCTGCTTTAGTTCGTCAACCGGGATCCGTCCGCGAATTGGTTCCAATCGCCAACAAATGGGGCTTCTACTGGGGAGGTCATTTTTCTCGTCCGGATGGGATGCATTTTGAGGTAGCGAAAATTATTAAGAAAGGATGATAAAGTTTTAAAATATACTATCGAAACTTGACACAATTAGCAATTTTTCGATAGTACCATTAATTTCTGGAGTAACACTAAATTTTGAATTTTTAGCTGTAAGAGAGAAAAAAGTAAACAAACTAATATTGATTTAATTTTTTAATAATTAACGCTATGGGAAGTTTCAAACAGAGTGATATGCTGTACGACGATGGCCGTTATTATAAGTGGTCGGCTAAAGAAAATCAAGATAATCCTACTATTAGGTCGGGTACTGATTCGATCCAGTTGAACCGAACTGAAGGTTATGAAGTATTACACTTTATTAATTCACTTGGCGATAAATACTTTAACGGAACACCGTCAATAAAAACCTGCCAAAAAATTGAGACCATGATTCGCGATCATGTACCATCAGATCTAAAAACACATGAAGAAATTCAATATTGGATTATAACAAATTGGGAGCGTTACTAAAATTGACTACTCATCGAACGACAAATAGGTACAACCTTAGCCTTAAACACAATTAAAAATGAATACGAATCCTACAGACTTGCACAAACTATTGATCAACCGCTTAATGGAGGATCCTGTAAAGTTTCTCCGCGAAAACGGAATCAATGAAATGATTCAAGCCAAAATTGATTTCAATCAATTAAGAGGTATGGTATGTAGAATTTACGACATCAATGAAACCCAACTTCAGGAATTGTCCAATGCCAATACCGGGAAATTAGGTGATATGAATCGTGCAGCTACGGATGATCGCATGAAGCTTTTTAACAAAAAAGTCGACAATCAAAAAAATGGCAAGAAATACTATCGCATATATGCTGAAGGTGATTCGTGGTTTCAATTTCCTCGATTCATTCACGATATAATTGATCATTTGAATGACAACGATGATTTTCTAATTGTTGCAGATGCCTATGGTGGTGATTGGATCACCAATATTATCTATGAGGAGCAATATATTGCAGGGCTTTCTACATACATGCCTGAAATATTTTTAATCAGCGGTGGTGGAAATGACCTGGTTGGAAGTCATCGCTTGGCTGTAATGGTCGATAAGGAGTCCAACATTGAGTCTGCCGGTTTAACTAAAAAATACACCAGTATTGATCAAATCACCTCTAGCATTTTAACTACACAGGAAAAACAAATGATCATCGAGGGGCAGAAATACATCAATAAAGAGTTTTATGCCTTGTTAGCCGTATTTGAGCTCCAATACACCAAAATGTTCAATAATCTGTACAAGGATGGCAGCAAACACAAGAATTTAATAACCATTACTCAAGGTTATGACTACCCTATTCCTAGTCCCAAAAGACGTTTTTCAATCTACTCACCTCTACAACCGTTAGTGAACAAATTTCTGGATACCGGCAATTGGCTTTACACACCATTAATGGCCAAAGGAATCCTAGATGAAAATGTCCAACGATCCATCCTGTTTACAATGATCTTTGAATTCAATGAAATGTTAAGCTCATTCGCCAAAAACGACAATTACAAGGTCTTTCATGTTGACAGTCGAGGACTTACTACATCAATTGATGACTGGTACGATGGACTCCACCTCAAAAAACCATTTTTCGGCAAGGTTGCAAAGGCATACGAGTTCATCATTCGGAACCATCAATCATTGGGTGATCGAAAGGTGATAAGGACGAGGGATTTGTGAATTCATTTAATTTTAGAACAGTAAAAATTACAAAAACATTTGACATTACTAACTTTAATGAAGAAGCCCAATATTGAAAAAGACAAACGTTTAAACGAAAAACGGTATCGTAAATCACTGAAAAGAAAGAAAAAGAAATATGTTGATTTATATTATGGTAGGGAAACAACATATTCAAGACAACAACGATGGAGTTTGAATTATGATCAAAAACTAATTGCTGAATTCGATTTTGATTTAAATTCTTTTCTAGCACAAAAGGGTTATCCGGAAGAAGTGATATTTGGTAAGTCAGAAATAACTATCCCAAAAGATTTTTCTTTAGAAAAGAATTTAGATGGTGTTTTTAAAAAAATAAAGGAAATTCGTTTGACAATAATGCAATTCTCAAATGAGAATATTACTTTGAATTTCTCCAAATGTAAGAAAGTTGATTTTGCAAGCTTATTTCTTCTACGAGCAATTTTAACTGAGTACATAAGGGAACTTAAAAAGTTAGACACTCGATTATTAGTTTTAAAAACTTGTCCCAATATATATGTTAAAACTAGTGATTTCGAAGATGTTAATTTACAGCTTTTGGCCTGTGAAATGATACCTGTAGCCCAAGTTCAGCAGTCTGTTTTATTACCTTCTTCTAGAACCTTATTTCATAGAGGTTCAAAATCTCAAAGCAAATACTCAGAAAATAGAAAAGGTACGGTTGCGACAAAAATGAGGGGATATGTAGAGGAATGCCTAAAAACACATGAAACGCTTCTTACAGCGCAAGAAAAGTCTGATTTTGATGGTATTATTTCAGAGATTCTTAATAATGCAGAGGATCATAGTCAATTTGATACATGGTATTCATACGGAAATTTCTTCAAGACAAAAAAAATGGAAAATGAAGAGGTGATTGGGGAAGTGAATTTAGCTTTTATGAATTTTGGATACTCGATTTATGATGGAATCTTGGAAACAAAGGACAAAAATATTGAGCAATTCAATGACCTTGACGCTTTGAGAAATTTTGTAAAACAAAAGGACAAATCGAATTCGTTTAGTGATGAGAATATTTTTACATTATATTCATTGCAGGATAATATCAGTAGATTAAGACATACGGATAAAAGCAGAGGAACAGGTACAATGACCTTCATTCGATCATTTATGGAATTAGGAGATTATGAATCAAAAGAATTAGGATATGTTCCAAGACTCTTGATTTTTTCTGGTAAAACAATTGTAAGATGTGATAATCAATACAAGCCATTTAGAAAAAATGATCGATATTTCATATCTTTGAACCAATCTGAAAGTTTAAGGGATTTACCAGAAAAGAGTCATTTGATCAATTCAAAACAATATTTTCCTGGAACTTTGTTGATTGTAAAAATGTACCTAAATAGGGAACATCTTCATAAGAAAATTGAAAATGGTACAGAAAAAAATTGATTTAGCAAAATATAGAGGAGATAACAGCACTCTATTCACCGGACGTCCACAGGGGAATCAAGTCCGAAAAGAGTTACAATTAGATGAAGAAGATATTCTTTCTGATCATGTGATTTTTTTAATTCCAAAAGGAACTACGTCTTTTAACCCATCTTTTTTTCTAGGCTTACTATTTAAAAGTATCGAAACTTTAGGTAAAGAAGGTTTCGAGAAAAAGTATACTCTTGATTATAGTTCAGTTGATGAGGAATACCACGAAATAATACGTGACGATATTGCAGATGGAATGCGTCATGCGATTAATTCTATAAATAATGATACAGGTTTTAGTTCCTTTTTTTGATGTGTATCTATTTTCATATCGTCGTGGAAAATGCTTCTTTTTTTGAAGAGCTTTTACCCACATTAGTAGGGACAATCTTTGGTGGCGGTATTTCTGTTGGACTAGCAGTATATCTTTTTCGAGCAGAAAACAAAAGAGATAGTTTGATTCGCGAAGAGGAAAATTTTACTCAATCTGAATTACGAAAATTGGAAAGTGATCGGCAATGGTATATGAATATTATGGTTAATCCAAATCTGAGCAGAATTGAAGATTTTTTTGAAAAAATCAATGTCATTACAGTTGACACAACAGACCTTTTGACTTCGGCTAAAAATGGATCAGTTAAAGAGTATAAAGAATTAAAGGCAATGCGCCGCACATTGTTTAAAAATGAACTTAGGAAATTTGAATACAGCTTCATCAAACTGATTCAAACTAATTCCCCAAAAGTTTCTGAAGATTTAATGGAATGGCTTCGTTCATTTGATGACATCATTTCAAATTTCGAAGATCAGATATTTAATATGGAACAGCATGACCAAGATCAATTGATTCAAAGATTATCTTCGTCAAAAGCCGAATTCTATAAAATATTGAGTTTACCACTTAAGGGATAAGAAATCAAAGATTTCTTATCGGTCAGATAATTTTTAGGTTTCAAATTATTTGTTACCACCAAATAAATACACTATCGTTTTGAGAAAACTACTCATCGATATTTATTTATTCACTTTTACAGGCTTCTCGAGAGACACATCAAAGTTAAATTAGCAAATTTTTAATTAAGCCCAATAAGACTATATATCCACTGTTACAAAACACGTGTCAACAGAAGTATTATTGAGGAATTAAATATTCCAAATATCCAATTAATTTATTGCTGAATAATGCACATAGCGCACCGATTAAGAGTCCCCCTGCAAAATTCTCAATACTTATGATTTTTTTCGAGTCAGAACTTTTTGCAATCCCAATGCTAAATATTATTGCAAGTGTAATAGAACCAATAAGAGTTGACCAAAATGTCTTGTCGAACCATGTGAAAGAATTAACCAATGTATGTTTCACAGCAAAACCCAAAATGGCACCTGATATTGAACCAATGGTAATGGCCGAATTCGATGTGTAAATCTTGATGTTATCACGTATAGGATAATTTCCTTGTATATCTAAATTTTCGCTTTTATATGAAATGGTAAACTGGATTTCATAGAATTTTGGAGAAAAACGATATGGCGAAATGCATCTAAATGGGAAGGATACGGTTTCCTTTGGTTGAATGGTTATTGTAGTGTCTAAATTGAGGTTATGATTTGTCGAATTTTGGGCAGCAGATATTTTGTCTAGGCATTTCTCTAATTTATCTTTGTTTATTAAAAATGCTTTTTTTAGAAAGGAATCTTCTTTTAGTTGATTAATTATCTCTGCTTCAAGTTTTTCTACATCAGTCCATTCATTAATCTTAAGAGCTTGATTCGCCCAGACTGGTTTCGATTCGTCTCGGAGTGTAATAATCTTTTCATCAATTGATGAAATTAATCTTGTAATAAACCTAATATAAATAGTTACAGGGGCAAAAATAATGTCAAATAGGGTAGTCTTATTGTAAATGGACTCGTATGCCATAGAAACCTGTACATCAAGCTCTCTCACAAGTTTTCTTTTAAGTTCTTCAAGTTCATCTAACTCGGATGTTGTAGCAGATTCTTCGGCCGAAATTATTTTTCCAGGTATAAGTTCTGGATAAATGGAAGATATGTTTAATACAGTATCCGTAAGATTAGTAACTTCTACAGTCACACTATAATTATCACTTCCGTAAATTTCTTTTGGTGTGATTAGTCTCCCTATTATTTTGTCTGTCATTGTCATCTAAAAATCCGATTTAGCGCAGCAAACACCTGATTTGGATGCCCACTGATGTGCTCATATTCAACCACGATCAACCATTATGACATGATGGACAACACTTTCTACAACCATCGGCCTTGTATCCTCTGTTCTTCGCTTCTTGAACAGCTCCTGCACAATTGGAAAAATTACCGAGATACTCAAAATTTAATAATTGATAATAATGAATACAACTCTCTTGATGCACCTCATTGTCACCTCTGGAGTTTGTATCAACATTTTTATTAACTCTATAATTAGCCATAAATCTTGAAATTAAAATAGTAGTACAATTTTTCTTTAAACACTTCGAAAACTAATCTAAGCTTTTATCATCAAAATCCTCTTGCTTTCATCAAGCATCACCACGCTACACTACTCATTTTGAGTACTTCTACTTATATTGATAGCCCAAATTTTCATCCTCAATAACCAAGATTAGTATTTCACAATGACCGATAATTGTAAAAAATAATCTTGAAGAATTTAAGAAATCGCCGTATATCGTATTGAATTGAAATCCAAATTGTTGTTCAACTTCAAATAAAATGAATTTACCGGAAGAGTAATCCAGCTCTAATCTTCTCGATATTGCACATATTAATGATGCTACTGTTTCTTTTTTCCTTATGCCGCTCGTCTTCAACAGGACATCACTGTATTGCACCGAAGATTATTTATAGCATTCATTTTTCATTCTCTATCCTGAACGAGTACATTAATAGGAATCTACAAAATGAAATGTCAAATTAAAAGTGTCTCTTTTCTATCCCCACCTACAACTCACCGACCCGAATCCCCAAATAATCCAACACATTATCTTTGAAGATCGCGTAGTGGCTTCCGGTAGTAATCTCTGAAAAATAAGCTTGATCTTTTTTAATATCTGACATAGGAAGCACCACCCAAAAGTCGGTACCAAACATGCAGCGCTTTTTGACAATTCTTTCGTGTTCAATATTGGAATTCAACACTTTCATGAAATTCACAGATGCTTTTTTGTCATTCAGGTTAAAAGAAAAATCTGTAAATACTTTTCCTTTTGAGTTATTCATCATTTCAAGGATGGTCTTAATTCGATGACTCGTTGCATGGTTCTTTGCTTTCCAGGCCTCAACTCCACCGAAATGTCCAAGATTCAGATGAAGCTTCGGATGTTTCTCTAAAACTTTTATCCATTCAGTTGGCTCATTCAGTTTTCTTGAATTCAATTTTCTGGATTTTTCACTAATTGTAGCCTTAACGCCAAACCGGTTTACCTCAATACTCTTTTTAAAAGTCGAAACCATTTCACCACCACAATGGGCTGTAACTGGAATTCCCTTTTCTGCACAAATCTGTAAAATCGGTTGAATTCGCTCGTCCGACGGAAGATATCCTAAAGAAGGATATAACTTTATCCCATAGAAACTTGGCTTGTCCTTATCGAAAGCATCTAAAAAAGCATCCCAAAGCTCATTGAATTTTTTGTCTTTTTTATTTTCAAATCTACGGGGATCAATCGGTAAAAAAGGAAGTACGGCGTGTTTCTCCGCCAATTTACCCAACTCCTGAGTTTGAGTCGCATAATCTTTCATTATACTCCCCTCCCACCCGGGTTGAATATCCATTCCTAATAAAATAGTGATGAGTGTTTTTCCTTTATGTACATCAACATTGCGAATAGAATAATTGTCATGAAATTTCTTGTAAATGGCTTCCATGGAATTCGATTTAAGAATTTCAATCACTTCCTTGATTCGAGCCAATAAGCGTTCTTTATTTTCACCTAGTTTCTTTCGAGAACTTAACTCCTTATCGACCTCCTTAGCTACTTTATCAAAGAAATTTTTGATATCTGCGTCAAATTCCACTACTCCCTTGTCATAGATATCTTCTATTAGATCGTCGGTGCTTTTATAAGTTTTCTCTTTCAGAACTTTGCTTACCAATTTCTCCAATAAGAATTTCAGCAATGGTTTATCAGTTGCTCCAAGAGCACGAACAATAAAATACTTTGGATCAATACACTGCCCATCGAAAACATGGCAATGAGCATCAAATACAAAATTGTTTTGTTTCAATGCAATTTTGGTCTTTTCAGAAAGTCGATCATGAGGATTATCACTGATTCGTGAACGGGCTTCCACTAAAAATTTATCGATTAATTGGGATGATAATACGTTGGACATAACTCTTATTTATTTGGTTTCTTATAACTCATAGTTACAGGTCGATTAAAGCCTTGTTACAGATTATTAATTTCAATCCACCACAATCTCTTTAAATCAGGCTCCGACAAGATAAATATGTTTAGTTTGGCAAACAATCCGTAGTAATACTCATTTTATACCCAACAACATTACGTAATAAGTTAGGCGGATTGAAGTTCCTCCAAACTATTCTTTATAGTTTCTTTGTCAGTTTCGGAGAATGGATTTTCTTGACGAAATTTTTCCCAAACAGTTAATTGCGGGGCTTTAATTTCAACCTTTACCAGTATGTGATTTTCCAAAACATACTTATTGGACGTATTCCGTTTTGTGTTTGGGTTCACGACATTATAGATCAAAATCTCTTTTGACTTGGTTTTCATCTCAATTCGTTCAACATGATCCGGACGACCATACAAAGCAATCAGGGTATAATAATTCATCCCTAACCAATGACGACCTTGAAACAATTCATTGGCATGATAACCGTCGAGTTCGAGCAATTCAATTGTCTCAGATCTGTAAGTAGCAAACCACTCCGCTCTTTTCTTTGCATTAAGCTGTGAAGCAATTATCATTAAAATGAGGAGTGTACCCCCAATGAGAAAAGTAATTGTCCAAAAGCCCATACTATTATTTTCAGTGAGCACTAAAGATAAGCAAATTATTAACTTCAACAAGTAAAAAATAAGACTAAAGAACTTCTCAATCGATAGGGATTCAATAGATCAATATGTTTTCTATAACTACTACTTTTTGACAATTGATTTGACTTTAAACCTTCATGAACTTTACTATCGGGTAACTAGGCTACCACATAAGTTTCACGACGCACCTTGCAACTCGAAAAGAGAGTTCAACAAACTTCTCATACACTTAAAAAATATGTTTTGCATCCACTTATGGAGATCGAGAACTTTCAAATAAAATGGTATAAACCTAATCCCTGTAGAATGTCCTGTTGCTCTTTTTATAATGAACAACCAATGAATCTCTGTAAACGCCTCTGATCTGAATTCCGTCAAAGATCACTTCTCCTTTCCTCATTTGTAAGGCATTTCCATCTATATAAACTAATGCCAAAGGATTTGATGAATCGGTTCGTTTGATGAGTCCTTTGTACTGAATTTTCGGCCAATAATCCACTGGTTTTGGCTTTATATAGTTGATCGGAGGCGAAGGTGATTCCTGAGGCGTAATCTGAGCTATTTCTCGTTTCGATGCACCGAAAGGGTCCCGGTAATTTGCCAATAGCTGAAATGTATCTCTTGAGAGAACATGTATGCCCGGAGCTTTGTTTCTGGAATTCTCGACAAAGTCTTCATTGCCAAAATTGGAGGCCACACGCACAAATACTTTGTACCAAACGAACGCTACAACTACCAGTAATACATATGTCAAGCCTTTATTTTTCATCAACTCACAAAAAACTGTACTACATTCGAGTAATTCGACACATTTCCGGCTTCGTCATAGTTGTAAACTCTCCAATAATAGGTGCCCGCAGCCAAGTTAAATGTCGTTGTGTTTCCTGTCAGATCTTGTGTTTCAGTAAGTGTAAGAAATCCTATATCTTCTGATATTTCAATTACACTATGTACCGGAGCATGAATGACTCCACCATCTGTTCCATTTGACCAGGTAAATGTAATCGGACCAGCGATAAGAAATGTGGATGCAGCAGGAGAGATCAATGTTGGTGTATTTGGAGCTGTCAGGTCAACCAAAAAACTTCGCGTTGAAAAGATCGTTTCACCTGCTGAAAAATATCCCTTTACACCCCAATAATATGTCCCTTCGGTCAAGTTTACTGAACCGGGAAGTGTGTACTGTGTAGTCGCAATGGAATTCTGTGTGTGTTCAATATTACCGGTAGCAAAATCACTTCCCTTTCGAAGTGAAAATTCATAACTCGTTGCATTCAACAATGATTGCCAAGTAAACGGTCCGCTAAAAGCGGAATTGACATATACTTGATTACCCGGTGAGGTCAGAGTGACATTTGTCGAACCGGAACTAGGCTGTACTCCAACCCAGAACTTGATCGGTCCAAGTGTTTGAGAAGTGTAACCTCCATTTATTGCTGTTAACTTCAATTCGTATTCACTTGAATCAAGCGCAAACTGAAATTGGGTGTTACTAATCACAGTATCTAAGATGTAATCACTTATTCCACTGAAGGAAGGTGAAACTACTTGAAGGCGATACTTCGTTGCTCCTTTCATTTCCTCCCATTTAAACAATACAGGATTGCTTTGAACAGTATCATTCAAAACCGGTACAATAAGCTCCGGTGTTTGATTGGAAATGTCGGTTGCAATAATTTCCTTACAAGCCGTAAAAAGTGTAACAATTGCAATCCAAAACGCAAATTTTATTCTCATAACTCTAGTTTTTAGCGTAAATAATTTTGAAGAAGGATCGTAGTGTACAATGCTTCATATTCTTCCCCCGATTGTTTCTGGTATTCACATGAAACTGTGATCAAACGTGCTAAATCAAAATCCAATTCCAATGCATTAATGAAACGCAAAGTCTCTAAATAGCCACCTTTGAGAATAATCCGATGTGTTTTAATGGAAAAATCGGGATGCTTAAACGTATGAACCTCATCAATTTGATGAACAGTAATACCTTTTGCTCGTTTCGCGAAAAAATTCAGAAATCCATGTTGCACTTTCTCCACTGTACAGTTCTCTTTTCCTAAAAGTGAATTGAGTGTTTCTATTTGTTTTTTTACTGTCTGAATATCTTGTACTGCACTTTCTGCGCGCAAAACATTGTCATTCAATTCGGCTTTATAGGCAATCAACTCTATGGTATTACTGATTGATCTTTTGTAAATCACGGCGCCCAAAAGGATTACAAGCAGCAGTAATGCGTAGTTCTTTTGCTTGTAGGAATATGTGTCAAAAAAGGTCATTTCTCAAGCATTACAATTAATTTAAACTGGGCATATCCGGATGTTCCTTTGAGGTAATTGACTAGTTCTACAGTCTTTACCCACTCATACCGGTTTATTTTCTCCAACCAATCATCCAAGACCTCATTGTCAGGAGTCTGACCTTCAATTTCGATCCTCTCTGTACTTACTTGAACCTTTCTCTTTTCTTTCAAGGATTCTTGCAATGGAAATACGTTCATTGTTTTCAATGTAATACTCGAAGGAACACTTCTTCCCAATTGATCCATGAAATAGCTCGTGTAATGCCCCCCCAGAAAACCAGAATTTTCGATCAATTGCAACTTGCGATTTCGTTCTCCTTCAAATCGATCTAACAAGGCCAAATTTTCATTACTCAAGGCTAACTCAGTTTCCAACTGTGCTATATCATCATTGAGGAAATTGATGTAGAAATAATTAACCAAAACAGTAAGTAAGAGGATTGAAACGGATACAATTCCCAAAGTATTAAACCGCTTTTGATCCTTGTAGTTATTCCTGTGTTCTGTACTTTCATCCAGATCAAGCCCCGTTTCGAATCGGTCATCTCCTGCTTTCTGAAGAATTGATATCCCACTTACCAACTTTTCAAAATACAAACTCCCGTCCCATTCCGTGTTTCTCTCAAAACCGGAAATATGCCCATTGCTAAGCTGAAGTTTGAATTCACCTCGCAAAATTGCATTCGCCTCAAGAGTTGCAATACTTGGAATCATACCGGAGCTCACTCCCATCAAATGGGCTTTTTTACTTTTGAATAATTCTAACTCTTGACTCAGTATTGATCGACGAAAAAAGGATACTACTGATTGTTCACCATCCGTAAAGGACGTAAACATAAATTCGTTCTTGTCACCATTGAGAATGAGATCTTCTTTATAACCACTTGGTCTTGACACTAATCGGGTCAACACCCCGGACCCCTCAATATGCAACCAATAAGCCCTTGAATTGCCAAACTTTTTAAGGATTTCCTCTAAATTATTGTACACTTGTAGTTCACCAATATTCTCACGTCCAATTTTCTGAGAGACACAGGTATATTCTCTGGAATCTTTATTCACTTGAATAAAAATGATCACCAGCGATTTCGGTGCAAATATGTCGAATCCTCTTTTCATTAATATGTAACTGTCGGCCTGATAAGGATATGGAGTTTAGACTTTTCACGCTCCTTCACTCTGCTGCTAAAGAACCATTTCAAAATCGGGATTCTGGACAGTAAGGGAACCCCACTACCCGAATCATTTTTCTTCTTTTTTTCCAATCCTCCAAGTAAAATCACTTCACCATTTTTTACTCTTACCAATGATTCAAAATTTTGTGTTGAAATATTTGGTGGTGAACTTGGGTCTATCTTGCCTGAAAAATCATCTTGTTCCACTTTGATCGTCAATGTGACATGTTCATCCGCACTGACAAATGGTTTAATCTTGACACTTAAATTCGCATCAATCGACTTCCACATCCGCGATTGAAGTACCCCTTGATTTGTTACGGATGTTTGTACGTTAACCTGAGTTTCCTGATAATAAGTGGTTTCTCCAATTGATATCGATGCTTCATGTCCGTTCAAGGTTGAAACCTTGGGTGTACTTTCAATCGAAATGATGTTATTTGATTCCAAGGCTTGAAGTGAGATATAAAAATTCTCCGTCACTTGCCCCAGGTTAACGATTCCAAATCCTGAAATTGCGCTAAGGATGTCATTGATCGTTTGTGAGCCCAATTGCATATCTAACCCGGGAAATACATCACCTTGAGTTGGGGTCGGAGTATTTTTTAATCCGGCTTTAATTCCTGTTTTTGTGGATGACCCTGTTTTGGAATACAACAACATGACATCAATTTGAACCATTGGCACTACTACATCGATTTGACTAACAAATCTCCGTAGTTCTTCAATTCTGCGATCTGTTCCTGTCACAATCAAACCGTTCAATTCCACAAACTCACTGATCTCAAGTTCTGCAGTCAGTTCCTTAGGAAGTGCGGTTTTCACGGATTCTATCGTGCGGTTTTCCAATCGAATCAAGGTGCTTTGTCTAACCCCTTCTTGCTTTTGTTCACCAATTAGATACAACTCCTTATCCTTTGAAAACGAGTACTTTGTATTACTCAACAATCGCTGCAATAACTGATCAATCGATACATTCTTTAATTCTAAAGAAGTCTTTCCATCAGGAATCGTGTAAAAAATATAGTGAATCCCTTTTTCAGCTGCTGCAGAGACAATAATGGAGGCCAGATCAGCATTTGAAGCAGACACATCCAAATTACCCTCAGGATTCACTACCACAGAAAAATTATCCGTTTTGAGTGGTGTTTTAGCCAAATTTCCTTTACTACCCGTACCGCTTGTTTCCGGATCAGCTGCACCCACATAAAAGTAGTCGTCTTCTTTTCTAATTGTAATTTGATTGGATTTCCCAAGCATCTCTAAAGATTGTTCTAGTGGTCTGTTTTGAACGAAACCGTTGATTTGCCTGTTTCTAACTTCTGGCGTAATGACAAAATTCCGTCCGGTCAACTTGGTGATTTGCTCAGCAACACGCCATAAGGTATCGGCTTTTAAATCGTAGGACAAAAAGGTATTCGAAGCGTTGTAACTTACTTCCGGTGTTTTTGGCGTAAATACAACAGGTTTAGGTTGATCTTTTGCTCGTCGCTGAACGGAAAGTATGGATCCAACAAAGCGGTACTCCACCTCAAAATTCTGATAGATGAATACCAGAACGTCTTTTACCTGAGCATCGAAGAAATTATAGGAGATCAACTGACTCAATCCCGGATCGACACTAAGATTCAGATTATTTTCAAGAGCCATAGAGTTGATTAATTCAGATAAGGACAAGCCAGTGACATTCAGCTGAACCGCATTGTTGTATCCTTTGTGTTTTTGTCCTAAACTATCCAAAATGGAACGGACTTGTTGTTCATTGTAATTCTGAGAATAACCAAATGAGGTCATTAACAAAACAATATACAAGATGCATGATCTAATCTTCATTAATAGCCTGTTAAAAGTGGATAAACCTCCTCCAAAGAAGTTATTCCTGTTGTTAGTACTTCGTATGCTCTTTGAGCCAAATTATTTATTCCTCTATCACTTAAAAGTTGCTCGTTGGGTTGCTCACTATTCTTGATCAACTTCGTGAATTCATGATCAATCGGAACAACTTCATACAATGCAATTCTTCCCTTATAACCTGTAAAATGGCACTCGTCGCAGCCAATAGGTGCAAAGCATGTTGCAGGTATGGTAAAATTCTGTTGGTGAAGTGGCCAGTCTTTAGGGTCCAACTTCACATCTGACTTGCACTTATTGCATAACTTCCTCACTAAGCGCTGAGCTACGGAAGTATTCATGGTATTCGCTAAAAGAAACGGAGGGACTCCCATGTCAATCAATCGTGAAATTGTTCCCCATGCTGAATTTGTGTGAATTGTTGAGAGCACCAAATGTCCTGTTAATGCCGCCCGAATTGCCATTTGTGCTGTTTCACCATCGCGAATCTCTCCGAGCATGATCACATCCGGATCCTGTCTTAAAAAAGATCTTAATGCACTTGAGAAAGTCAATCCTATGGATTCTTTCAGTTGCACTTGATTGATGCCTTCCAAGGTGTACTCCACCGGATCCTCAACTGTTACGATGTTTCTTTTTTCGTCGTTCAACAATTTCAGCGTGGCATAAAGTGTTGTTGTCTTTCCTGAACCGGTCGGACCACTTATCAGCACGATTCCATTTGGTCTTCGGATTCCTTCCAAATAGTTTCGCTTTTCAATTTCTGAAAAACCGAGCATATCAATGTGAATGGAGGAAGCATCATGGCCCAGAATACGCATCACAATCTTCTCGCCGTGTAGCGTCGGTAAAATGGACACACGAATATCAAAATCTTCAAACTGAATTCTACCATCTTGCGGGAGACGTTTTTCAGAAATATCCAGATTGGATTTGATTTTGATCTTGTTCACCAATTCAGGATAATCTTGTTTTTCAACGGTATATTTCTGCACTAAATGTCCATCTATCCGAATTCGAACCCTTGCTTTGTCTGCATAGATTTCGATGTGGATATCACTACTTCCAATATTGTTTGCTTCTTGAATCAATCGATCCACAAAATCAGTTCCGGTTGGAATGAACGTCTTCTTGGAATCATTCGACTGCCTGTAGTATCTTCCCAAGCTGCGCTGAATCATCTCACTTGGAATCTTTTCCAACTGAACCGATTCGCCCAGCAAAGCTTCCATCTCTTCTATCACATGCTCAGCATCCGAATTTTCATCGATGTAAAAAACATAACTGTTCTCGAGTCTTTCTTTCGGAAGAATCCGATAGTGCCATGCCAGGTCAGCGCGAATCAATTGCTGATTTTCCGGACTGAGTTGTATGATTTCAGTGTCCATCATAATACGGAGTAGACATTCATGCCCGTTAATACGTTAAACAAGAGAATCAAGGCCATATAACCGGCATACGGAATAGTATCTTTTTTCGTAAGGAGGCTTGTGATGAAATGGGTCAACAACACGATAATCGTTCCTCCTGTAAAAAAGTAGAGGTAATTCTGTGCTGTAAAAAAAGGCAAAGCTGATAAAAGAAAAAGGACATCTCCCCAGCAAAAAAATCCCTTCGTCATATTAACGATCCGACCATTCTTAATGGATAAATAGATGGTCAATGCCAGCAGCAGCACTATCAATATTGAAAGGGAAAATAAAAGTTCATTCGGAGTCACGGTTTGTTGAAATCCAAACCAACCCAATCCAAACAAAAGCGGAAACAGCACCCAATAAATGGCACGCATCCGGATATCTTGCCAGAATATCAGTAAACAGATAATCGCTATTCCAATTTTGATTAACACCACAACTTTCAATTAATCTACTTGAACCTCTTTCAAAACACCATCCTGGTCAATTTCCCAAATGTTCTTTTTACCATCTCCATTGAAATCAACCACTGCCTCCGCTTTTGCCTTAAAACCACTCACCGAGGACTCACTTATTGATATCACGTAATTTGCTGTACCTCCCTCCATGACCGTTTTGTGTGGCATGTAATTGAGCGTTGGCAAATCAGAAGAATACTTCGAAAATTGAAGGAAATAGGCATACTGCAGGTTATGAACCATCTTCAATTCCTGTTGTGCTTCCAGACTCTTTGTACGTGATGCAACTCCAGCCTGATTCGGCACAACCAACATGATCAAAATCCCCATGATCGCTAACACAATTAGTATTTCCGCTAACGAAAAGGCATCAACAAATCCTTTTTTTCTATTTCTTCTTATTCTTACCATCACTTCCTAATTCTATCTTCATACTATCCTAAAGTCTTTTGTCTTTTTGTCTTTCCGTCTTTTGTCCTAACGTCTTAAAATCCTAATATCCTAAAATCTTAAAGTCCTAAAGTCCAAACATCACTTCACCACATTACTCAAATTAAACATTGGCAAATACATCGAAACCATAATAACCCCCACAATCAAACCCACCATAACAATGATAGCCGGCTCGATGATCGTTCCAATAATTT
Source organism: Crocinitomicaceae bacterium (assembly GCA_036825545.1). Classification (GTDB taxonomy): domain Bacteria; phylum Bacteroidota; class Bacteroidia; order Flavobacteriales_D; family Crocinitomicaceae; genus M0103. The sequence goes on from DAISYB010000007.1 coordinate 133,210, forward strand.
TTGTTCTAAATTCAATTTCTTCCTGGTACTGTTTTGCTAGTCTGTCGTAAGTAAGATCCAATTGATTGATCTCTTCAGCGATCTTTGTCAACGAAACCATTCGCTTGTTAAAAATGGCATGCCTTGACATACCGACATAAAGTGATTCTCCTTTTCTTACACCAATCCGCACCTCATTCAACGCAGCCTCAATCGGATAGAAACCAATCATTTCTTCCACCAGTTCCAGTGATTTCATCAAAGGTGTTTTTGACGACAACAATAGAGCAAGGCTTTGGCACATCCTAGCCAGAAATACTTTTTCAATGAGTCCGCCAAAAACCGGAATTCGAAGCAGTAGATTCCCCGTAAAGGATCGAAACCAAACCTCTTTTCGTTGCGTAAATCCATATATGGCCAGTGCCGCAAACGCAAGAAGAAAGAACATTAAAAAGGAACTAAAATACCTGGATAACCAAATAATCTTTTGAGTAAGGAAAGGCAATTCTTGTCCGAATTGTTTGAAAACATCTTCGAACATAGGGACAACACTATTCAGCATAAAATAAAGCACGCCAATTGTAATCAAGACCACGAAAGCGGGATAGGTAAATACACCGATCAATTGTCTTCGGAGTCGTACTTTATCTCCAAAATATTTTCCAAGATGGTGCAATACCTCTCTTAATCTTCCTGTCTCCTCTCCGATTCGAATGCTTTGGTATTCATACGCTACAAAATGACCTGAAATTCGCAATGCATCAGATAATGTACTCCCTGAAACCAAATCCTGAAGCACGTTCTCCAATACCTGTTTGATCCGTTTATTCTCCTGCTCATCTACCAGTAATTGCAACGCACGTTGCATGTCTATTCCACTATCCAAAAGAGAATGGAATTCAGTATAAAAACCCTCCTTCGCTTTATCTGGAAATACTTTCCCCAAGCGGATTTCACGTTGCAATATGGACTTCCCCTCGCTCATATACTTGAGAAATAAGCATCCATTTTTCTTTTGCGATCCGTTTCAATTGGATACGATACTTGCATGGTCTCCCCTTTCCAATTAAATTGCAATACCAATTGTCGATTTCCGTCTGCTTCCGTCAATTTCATTTCAGCCAGTTCGACAGCGACTGAAGATGATTTGTTAGATTCGGATCGCTTAAATTCATCTCCTTGAGAACTATAGTTTATGCTTGTTGTGTCAATGTACAGCGTCAATACTTGTTGATCGATTTTTAAGGAGTCCATGGAATAGAAATCACTCCACATCTGAGAACGGAACTGATACCAATTATTCATTTCATCCTGCAATTCGGTAATTACTTTTGATTGCTGTTGGAATCGATTCAAGGCATTAAACAGAATCGTAATAAGAATACCGCTAATGGCTAAAACCATCAGAATTTCCAATACGGTAAAGGCTTTGATATGTCTTCGAAAATCAGTCACAACTTAGTTATTTCACGACACGTTTATTGGTCCAATCTTGCATCCAAATCAAGCGCTGATTTGACGATTCAAATTTCAGAACACGAAAAGAATCAGTTGCGTTATGATGTTCTTCAACCAGGTTCACATCTTCAAACTCCAATTTTTCGTCATCCAATTTTTCATTTTGCAGCAGATTAAACAACATCCCTTGAATCTCCGTTTGCTGTCTGATCTCCTGAAAACGAAGGGTACTTGTTTGAACACGAGTAAACACTAGAGAAGCAATCAGCATGCAAAGCGAAATGACAGATAGTGCGATTACCACCTCTGCTATACTTGAAGCTTTTATGTTTCCTTTTAAAAACATGCTAACACACTACTTTTTTTGGGGATATCATCTTCTAGCCATCCGGGAACAATAAATTCCTCCGGCAATTTTGCTCTTCCAATTGTTGCATCCAGCAGGTAATTTCGGTATTGGCCTCCTCCATACTTTAAAAAGAGTGATTGAGTGATCAGACTTCCAACCATTTCGCCTATAAGTTGAGTTTCGCCCATGTTGTACACGAGACCCGCTATACGCGCATTTTCTGTTAACAATCGAACAGGGTAGCGAAAATTAAACGCTTGAGAAGTCAGCAATACACCACCCAATACTTGTGTATTTTCTCTCAATTGAATACTATGATTTGAACTGCCACTTGACTCCTGAATTTCATTCAACACAAGAATCGAAGGATAATTTAAGCGCACATTCTCCTCACAAATAATCGCTTGGTGAGCAATTGCCTGTACCGTTCCTTGAAAACCGGATTCAAATCTAATTTTCGGAGAAATTAAGATGACATGCTCTAATGTGGCTTCATTCGAAACAAACAATGAATCAAACGAATGAATAATGACATTTCCTGAAATGGCGTGATTAATCACTTGTCCTTCCCGACTACTGTACAAAGTTGTAGGACTATGAAACGAATACGAACTGTCTGACAATAAAAAATCTTTTGTAATCGCATTGTTATAAAAAGATTCCAGGTTTAAGTTGCTAAAGTCCTTGTTAAGCTTAGGTAATTCCCGCTCACTTTTCTCCTTTACACCATAGAACAATTTATCGCCTTTGTAGTCTTTGCCGGACAGATATCCACGTTTTAAACCATACTCCGGCAGAAAAAGCTTATCCTCTAAACGTGTTTCTCCGCACAACTTGATTTCTTCACGCATTTCCGGTACATACAGCGCGTAATCCGGCGCAAGTGAACCGGGTGCATTAATTGCCGATTTTTCGACACGGTGAAAACCATGCCAGGTAACAACAGAAACAGCTTGAAACGCTCCCCATTTTCGAACAGTAACCTTACTTGAATCTCCTGTAGAATGTGCTATGATAAATGAACCCTCATTGGTGATCGTAGAAGCATAGCGTAAGGAAAATAAATTGTTCAACAGGATATGTTCCTTTGTTTGGTAAAGTTGTTCGATCCGTTTATTGGTAGCAGCATAAAACAAGATTCCACTCGTTATCAATCCAACCAAAAGAAGGAAAGAAATGGCATAACCCAAAGCAGCTGCCTTTACTTTATTTTTTAGACTTCTTATCACTTGATTTTGGCTTCTTAACTTTTTCTTCTTTTACCTTCTTGTCTCTTTTTAACTTCTCCCCCTTGTTTGATTTTTCTTTTGTATTTGTCGTTTTCTCGCTCTTCTTGAAAATACTTTTTACTTTGGACCAGATCTCACCTTTCTCGCGCACTTTGTTTTCATCATCCTTTTGCTTTCTGGTTCTCTCTTTTGGTTCTTTTGCTGTCTTTCTTTCTTTTCGCGGCTTTATCTCCTTACCCTTTCTCCATTTTTCGATTTTGATACATTCCCCTTTATCATTCCAATAGAGCCACTTTCCACATTTCAATCCTCTGCGAAACTTTCCTTTTTGTGCCAATTGTTTATTCGGGTGATAAGCTACAAAATCACCATGCAACAAAATTCCGGATGCACCACCTTGGGTACCCATCACCTTTTGGGCTTTATACCAGAAATAGGTGCGATTCAAATCATAGTGAAATACACCGTGTTTGTCGTCAGAAAGCACCGTGAATTTATATTCCAAACCATCTTGTTTCAGTGTTTTTTGAAGTGTATAATCTTTGGACACCTTATTCTGCGCGAGGCCACTTAATGGCACTTGCAGAAAACAAACTAGAAGTAAAAAACTGAATATTATCCTTAACACGTCCACAATATTTGAACTGCTAAAAGTAGATACTTGAAATATGGGTTTCAATAAGGGTTACTACGTGATTTTTGAATAAAATTCAATTGCCTCCGAGTCGATGTTTTTCTATGTTAATTCATTCTGGTCTGAATGAAAGGGTAGATTTAAAAGAAAAAAGCGCATTCAAACTGAATAGTCTGACTGCGCTTTGTGGGTTTAGGTAAAAGTGCCGTATTGTTTCGAGTTCACCTGCTTTCATCTTAAAAATTGGAAGTAGCGAACATACTGAGGAACCTTATTCTTATTTCTTCGTGGTACTCTTCGAAGGTTTCAAAGACGGGGTGTTGCCCGGCGTGTTTTTATTGTCGCGTTGTCTTCGATCTGGTTTTCCTGTTGAATCAGCAATTCTTTTTGGACCTGGTTTTAATGGCATAACTATTCGAATTTTATTGTTATTATTTCTTGTTATTCTCAATCCATATTAAACTATTGTCTTCGTGAAGCAATTATTCGTTGCTCCATTTCTTTCAGTCTCCTCTCGTTCTTTTCATTGCTATGGGAAACCAACGCCCAAATTGCAGCAGGTAACCATCCCAATAAGGTTATTTGTAAGAACAAACAAACCACACCTGCAAGCAGCTTACCTCTCACTAGAAAGGCCAGCCAAGGAAATAGTATACTCAAAAGCACCATATCATTTCTCAATTAAACATGCGGTATAACCTTTGCTGATCGCCTCCTCCTTCGATAAGGATCTGATTTCATGTGTGCACTTTTGCAAACCACTACACGATTTACTGAAATGGTATTTCTTCGCTTTCGGACTAACACAAATGTACACGTTTGAAGTAGTGGAATCAGGCACAAAAGCTCCTCCAACAAAAAGTAAAGCTGCAAGTACAAGTGTCTTCATAATCATCATTTGAAACAGTGTAAACTTATTAACTCTATCAGAATTGATCAATGACGTGAATTACTTATTTTTTTGAAGAGTGAGGAGATCTCAGGATTGGGGTTTATTGGCATTATTAATTTAATGTTCAAAGAAGGAGTGCTTCATAAATAAGGGTTAGTACCCAATTTTCACCCCCATCCTCTTCTTTGATACACCTTGAACCTAAACACTGCTTTTCCGTGCCCTCTAAGACACGAAAAAAGGTGCTCTGATACCAGAACACCTTTTGCTTTTGTTTGCTATAATTTGTTTATTCGCTTGTTTTCAATTAGTTAGATACATTTAAAATGGTCATCCTCACGTTTGATACATTACCCCAAACTATAAGCTTATTGAATAACATTACCTTCCTCATCAACTCTTCCCTTTCTTTCCATGCGCTCATACCACCTGTAGTACCTTTTATCTTTTCTTCCGATTTTCCTAATTTGTTTTCGAGTGAGACCTTGATTTGGCGCCTTCCTTTCTAAATATTCATAATATCCTCTAAACAAAGCATCATATGAACATTGGCAAGCATTGGTATCATTATAAAAGCTCAAAATTGTACTATCTACAGGGGCACCTGTTCTTAGTGCTCGAAAAATCCAATTTGGTCGTTCCTCTTTTACTTTTTTTCCAAATTTTATCGATTCAACATATTGGTCGGAAACATTAAGAAATGAAAAATGATTTCTATCTTCAAAAGCACAATAGCCCTCTTCAAATGATTCTGGTAGCCAACTTTTACTTATGCACCACCATATACTGGATTGTCGAGTTATTAATCCAATTTGAGGAGAAATAAAATGAAGCATACATACATCATTTGAGTCTTGAACGGTATGGAGAGTTTTGAATTTATAAATTGAATAATGCGCATCATTTACTTTAACACTTAACGAATCCACAAAAATAAGTTTTGAATTTTCGATTTTCTTTACAACATAAGCAGTATCTGTTGTAAAGTAGCCAATAGTTGTATCTAAATCTTTATCAAAAAAGAAATATTCACTGTTTTGCAAATCATTTAAATTGATTTCGTAAACAAATCCATCACTATGCCATGCATCATCTTTATATAAATAGTAATATCTCCTTACTTGCTCAATACTTTCTATTTTGTAAAAAAGAGGGAAATAATCAAATTCACGTCTATGAGTATAAGTCGCTACATTATATTTTAAATGAAATCCCTTATTAAGTCCCCTAGAATTAAATAAAACTTTTGACATTTCACTAAAGGCGCTATCAAGTTGAGCGTTAGTAGTACTACAGAAAATAACCATTAAAAGTAAATTAAAGTACTTCATTTTTATTGGTTTAAAAATTTGTTAATTATGCTCCACAGGCGATTCCAATTTTGTATCCAGACAATTTTCGTCTTCCCCCCCTGGTAATTGTTTGTTTTGTTCGAGGTATTCATCTGCGACTTTAGCAGTAGCAGCACCTTCTAATATTCTACTCACTAACAAAAGACGGACCAAATCATATGTTTTGGCTGTACTTTGCCCCATCACTGTGTGAGTGTGATTCCCTTTACCATTCAACATACTATCCTGTCTGGTACCATTTGGTTGTTTATGAGGGAAAATAATTGATTTCAACCCTTTATTACCAAGAATCTTACCAGTTGCAATTCCATTTACATTATCTTCTGGAAAATCTTGGAACAACAAGATGAAGTTCGGGTTATCTTTAGTTTCTTTTTGAAGAGCTTCTACTAATGGTGAGTTTTCATCCAACATTTTAGAGGATAAGGTCAAAGTCACCTTTACATCTTTCTGCAAATACTCTTCCTTGTGTTCTAAAATATATAATGCGGTTTGAGCCGCTGTTACACTTCCATAACTTGAACCAACCATATTTAGAGGTTCGCCACATTCTAAACCTTGAATTACTTTTTCAACATGGTCTACCGATTTTTGAAGAATTTCATTACTTGTCACGTTCTTTAAAGGTGTCCATCCGTATTTTATACCCCATATTACATCCTTCAATGCACCTCTATTAACTCCAGGGACTATTGAAAAATTATCGCCTAATATTTCTGACATTGTCGATGTAAATGAATCATTGAATTTTTTCTTTTCCTTTTCTCCTTTATATCCTGCTCCAGCGAAGAAAATAAAATCATTACCATCAATATCTATATTAACAATTGGGTTGTCTCCATTCGCAGCGTATGGAGCCCATGCTGGATAATTTGGTTGGTGAGCATCACAACTTAGCCATCTCCCTACCCTCGGGTCGTACATCCTTGCTCCGAAATCATAAGAGTTTTTTGCCCCCTTTACTTCATCATCACTCTCCATGCCATTAAACCCATATCTGTAATCCCCGCCTGCGTATGAGCGTCCCGGCATTAGCATCCCAAACGGATAATAATCCGAGTAACTCATCACATTCGCATCATAATAGGCAACTATCCCAGAAGTACCATTTTCAACAGGAATCTTCCTGTCGGTAATTACATTGAGTACATTGCCCAAGTGATTGGACAGCTCATAGTACTTATCGCCTGATTCGTTCATTG
>DAISYB010000008.1:0-122755 GCA_036825545.1 Crocinitomicaceae bacterium
ACGGTAATGGCTCGGTGATTACTTGAGTAATCTGGTCTATACAGCCGTTGGCATCTGATACTTCGATCGTATATGTCGTTCCTGTTGTCGTTCCAGTCAAACCACTGAAGTCTCCTGTGCCGTTTGAACTTGTTATTGGGGAAGTGATCGTATAAGTATATACTCCCGTTCCGCCTGTTGCTGTAACCGACAACGTTCCATTATCATTGTAATCACAGGTCTCGTTAGTGAAACCATCCACGGCTATCTCCAACGGCAATGGCTCTGTGATCACCTGAGTGATCTGATCCGTACAGCCATTCGCATCTGTAATCTGGATCGTATACGTTGTTCCGGCTACTGTGCCGGTTAAACCACTAAACGTGGATGAAGCCTGTGGACCTACAACGACAGGTGATGTGATCGTGTATGAATAAACACCTGTGCCTCCTGTTCCTCCGACAGTGATCGATCCGTTGTTCGAATAGTCACAGGTCTCATTAGCAAAGACGTCGATGGTAACATCCAGCGGCAGTGGCTCAGTGATTACCTGAGTGATCTGGTCCGTACAGCCATTTTGATCCGTTACTTGAATCGTGTAGGTGGTTCCCGCAGTTGTTCCCGTAAGGTTTGTAAACAATCCTGTTCCGTTAGATGCTGAAACGATTGGATCAGTAATTTGATAGGTGTATGTTCCTGTTCCGCCTGTCGCACCAACCGTGATTGATCCATTGTTCGAATAGTCACAGGTCTCATTGGCAAAAGCACTCACTTGAATATCTAACGGAAGTGGCTCAGTGATTACCTGAGTAATCTGGTCTGTACACCCGTTGGCATCTGAAATTTGGATCGTATAGGTCGTTCCGGCTACTGTGCCTGTCAATCCATTGAACGTAGATGAAGCCTGTGGCCCAACCAAAACAGGTGAGGTGATCGTGTAAGAATAAACGCCTGTGCCTCCTGTTCCCGTTACTGTGATCGATCCATTGTTCGAGTAATCACAGATCTCATTTGAAGATGCACTAACTTGAACATCTAATGGAAGCGGTTCAGTGATCACCTGAGTGATCTGATCCGTACAGCCATTCGCATCTGTGATCTGGATCGTATACGTTGTGCCGGCTACTGTGCCGGTTAAACCACTAAACGTGGATGAAGCCTGTGGACCTACAACGACAGGTGATGTGATCGTGTATGAATAAACACCTGTGCCTCCTGTTCCTCCGACAGTGATCGATCCGTTGTTCGAATAGTCACAGGTCTCATTAGCAAAGACGTCGATGGTAACATCCAGCGGCAGTGGCTCAGTGATTACCTGAGTGATCTGGTCCGTACAGCCATTTTGATCCGTTACTTGAATCGTGTAGGTGGTTCCCGCAGTTGTTCCCGTAAGGTTTGTAAACAATCCTGTTCCGTTAGATGCTGAAACGATTGGATCAGTAATTTGATAGGTGTATGTTCCTGTTCCGCCTGTCGCACCAACCGTGATTGATCCATTGTTCGAATAGTCACAGGTCTCATTGGCAAAAGCACTCACTTGAATATCTAACGGAAGTGGCTCAGTGATTACCTGAGTAATCTGGTCTGTACACCCGTTGGCATCTGAAATTTGGATCGTATAGGTCGTTCCGGCTACTGTGCCTGTCAATCCATTGAAAGTAGATGAAGCCTGTGGCCCAACCAAAACAGGTGATGTGACCGTGTAAGAATAAACGCCTGTTCCTCCTGTTCCCATTACGGTGATCGATCCATTGTTCGAGTAATCACAGGTCTCATTGGCAAATGAACTCACTTGTACGTCCAAAACCGGGGGCTCTGTAATTGCTACCGGTCCAAAAGTTCCAACACACCCATTCACGTCTGTTACAGTAACGCTGTAGGATCCAGCAGTCAAACCACTCAGATCTTCCGATGTGGGACCATTGGACCAAAGGATCGAACTCGTGGCATAAGCTGGTGTTCCTTGTGTAATTGTTAAATCAATTGCACCATTTGAGCCGCCAAAACACGACACGTTTGTAGGTACGGCACCAAGCGTTGATGTAAACTGCGTTAGATTAATGTCTATGGTTGCTGGTACAATTGGACAGCCAAAGTTGTTTGTTGGAGTTAGTGTAAAGGTAACTGTACCCGGTGTTGTTGAAGATGGTGTCCAAGTCGTACTTGTTCCTGGCGCAGTACCGGATGAAACAGTTGTATTCCCAAAAGTACCCGGCACAGAAGCAGACCAAACACCTGAATTGGTTTGAGTTACATATCCCGATAGATTAATCGTAGGGACTGGTGACGAACAAACTGAAACAGCAGGTGAAGTGATAAACCCTTGAATAGCTGTGGTGTAATTATACACCTGCATTGTTCCCTGAGCCGTTGCGCAACCGTTGACATCAGTGATTGTGACGGTATATGTTCCGGTCAAGGACAAATTTGTACTAACTGTGGATGAAGGCGATTGAGTTGAAAAGTTGAACCCTGTTGCCGCCCCACTTGTTCCCTGCCATGTATAGGTAAACGGTGGACTTCCCCCAATAGCTGTAGCTGTTGATGTAACTGTTGTCCCTGGTGCGGCACCTTGACAGATGGCTAAATTCTCTAGTGGTCCAATGAAAAGGTCTGGATAAATTGATATGGTAGATTGACTGCAATAATTTTGATTACTACAAGAACCCTGCAAATTACCACAAACCTGAACAGTAACAGATGATGGCGAACCTGTTACCGGCGTTAATACATTATTCAAACAGCCAGTGGTACATGCCAAAAGGCTGTTCCAAGTACCCGGAGCACCAGGTGAAAGGGTTGTCCAAACTACTGTTGCCGGATTTAGTCCAGTTACACTTAATGGGATGGTACAACCCTCGGTTACAGAAAGGTCACCAGGAAATGTTGGAATAATTTGATTGAAGGTAAAGGAATATGTGGTTGCACCACTTCTGCAGAACATGAATCTATGGTACTGCTGACCTGTAACAGGATCTGTGTATGCATAGGCCGGATTTAAACAAATGGGCGTATTGGCTGCAAAAATTTGAGAACAATTGTCATAATAAATCTCCACATTTCCTCCAGCTCCTGTTTGTGAAAAGGAAACTCCTGTTGCCCCCGGGTCAATGATAACATTGAAAAACAAACAACCTGCATTGTTGGGCTCAGTACAACACTGATTATCTGCGTTAACAACATTTATTCCCGATTGGGTAATTGTATTATTAGATGTATTTGTAAAATCGAAGGTATACAATGCGATTGGGCCACTACACGGCGCAAAGTTTCCATAGTTTGAAGATAAACCTTGTGAAAAAATACTGTTCCAATGTCCTGTTATTAAGACTAAAAGAAGAACCCTAATGATAAATTTCATAATTGTAGTAGAGGGTGTTTAGCATTGTAAATCTAGTGGTTTAGACGAACTTATCAACATATGGTTGCCATTCTTAACAAAATTATTTTTTTTACTTCATTAATTGACAACTAATACATAAAAATTTAAACTAAATGCGATGAGCAACCAAATCAAATAAGGTGCGATATAGATGTTCAGCATACCTCTCCAGCGACCAAAATTCAAGTGAATAATGACCAACACAAAAATCAACATAAACAAAATGATCAGTGATGGAAGGACGGCATTGGCCATAAAAAAGACAGGATTCCAAGCCACATTCAACACCCATTGAATGGCAAAAAGGGTAAAAAGTTGTTTTTGCATACGACCTCTGAACAGCACAGTTAGCACAGCCATGTAAATCGAAAAAGTGATCATAATCACGGTCCATGCTACACCAAAAACCCATCCCGGAGGAGTCCATGGCGCCTTATTTAGAGCCTGATACCACTCATTTTCAGCAGGTGATCCCCCCATGAGAAATGAGCCTAAAGCCAAGGCAGCAAAATTGAGGACAAGAAAAATAATTACTCTGGTTAGCACGATTGTAAAAATTGAATTCGGTTTAAAAATAGGATAAAACTAGCGAGTGCGTTTACTTCCCGATACAAAATTTGGAAAATATATTCGCCAAAAGATCATCTTCCGAGATCTGTCCAGTGATTGTCCCTAGCCAATACATGGCCTGTCGAATATCCATAGCGACAAAATCTGCGGTGACATGTGTTTCTAGTCCAACTCTTGCTTGATTAAGTGATAAAACCGTTTTTTCCAATGCCTCAACGTGACGTGCATTGGAAACGATAATGTCCTGATTCAAATCAAAATTTCCGAGTACCTCCTTCACGAGTGCAGACTTCAATTCCTCGATGTTTTGTCCTGATTTTGCAGACAAATGAATTGTGGTTATTTCGCATTTTTCAATTTTTTTCTGCGCAAGATCTGCTTTATTGGCAACTATCAACGTTTTCTTTAGGGGATGTTTTTCTTGAAGCTTCTTTGCCCAATTGGAAACGTCTTCCAAATGATTTTCTCGACTGAGATCGGCCATACACAAAATCACACTTGCTTGTTCAATCTTAGCAAATGAGCGTTCAATTCCCAAAGCTTCAATCTCTTCGGCTCCTTCTCGAATCCCGGCAGTATCGATCAAACGAAAAATGATTCCATCAATATTAATCGTTTCTTCGATCACATCTCTTGTTGTGCCGGCGATGTTACTCACAATTGCCCGTTCTTCGCCCAACAATTGATTTAACAAAGTACTTTTACCTGTATTCGGTTCACCTACAATTGCCACAGGAACTCCATTTTTGATCGCATTACCCAATTCAAAGGATTGAATCAATCTTCTTAAATAAGTCAACACCTCATCCAATAAATGTTTCAATTCCGTTCGATCAGCGAATTCGACATCCTCTTCTGCGAAATCCAGCTCCAATTCCACAAGTGATGCAAAATGAATTAGTTTTTCACGTAACTCTTTCAATTCCGAAGAAAATTGACCACGCAATTGCCTCAGTGCTATTTCATGTGCATTCTTTGATTGAGAGGCGATTAGATCTGCAACAGCTTCTGCTTGAGAAAGATCCATTTTACCATTCAGAAAGGCCCTCAACGTGAATTCTCCCGGTTCTGCCATTCTACACCCCCCTCCGATCAATGCTTTTAGTATTGCTTGAAGAATAAAAGGAGATCCATGTGCTGCTATTTCAACTGACTCTTCACCAGTGAAACTCTTGTTTCCCAAAAATATGGTGACAAGCACCTCATCAATTAATACACCGTCTGCAGACAAAAATGTCCCAAAATGTACTGTATGAGATGCTTTTCCGTCAAGTGATCCTGAAAAAAGGGGGCTGACACATTTCAATGCATCTCTTCCTGAAACGCGAATAACTCCAATAGCTCCTATTCCATTGGGAGTTGTTAATGCACATATTGTATCTTTTTGTGGTGACATTCGGGCAAAATTAGCACTAAATTACATGACCACCACTCTTAATTTGTTCATGTTCTTATTTAAATAAAATTGCCCACTCGGTACTGAGTGGGCAATTTATCACATTGTTCTGTTTTAGTAAATATGAATTGGCTTACAAACCGTTTGGTTACTTGTTGTAATTCGCACAATGTAAGAACCGCTCGGTGCTCCTACAATACTTATACTTCCTTCAACTTGACTATAGTTAGCAATCGTTCTTCCACTTAGGTCTATTATCTCCACCATTTTGATGTCTGTTAACCCCTCTATTGTGAATTGTGCTTGAGCAGGATTTGGATAAATTGTAATCGCATTCATTTGCTCTTCAGAAACTCCTGCACACGCATCTACAAGTATTGATTCTTGAGCTGAATTGGAACAACCATTTCCATCAACAAAAGTATATGTAATTGTATGTGAACCCAATCCTGCAGTAGCCGGATTAAAATTGTTATTGTTCACCCCTGTACCGCTGTATGAGCCCATGATCGGCGAACCTCCTGCAAGTGCAAATTCAGGTGTATAAATGCAAACATCATCAAATGGTGATTGAGTAACAACCGGTAAGAGATGAATCGATAGGTTCGAACCATTATCGCTTCCAATGGTTGATGGATCAGATGCAACAACGCGGATTCTATATCCGGTGCCTGCCGGCATTGAACCGGGAACATTCGCTGAAATAGACAAATTACCGGTCGCAGATGAACTTAACGTACCAATTACTGTTGGGCTTGCAAATGATCCAGTTGCGTCAGACATTTGTGCCGAATAAACATTCGAACCACCATAAGTTCCGGTAGATACAAAATTAACAGACATTGCTACATCAGTGCCTTGACACCAACTTGCATTTCCTATGCTACTTGTTGTAATATCATTTGAAACTGAGCCGCTAATAGCTGTTATAGTCACATCATCCACCGCAAAAGAAGGATCAGAACCAGACCCCCCATTCTGCCATTTAAATCGAATTCTAAAATCCGCCTGATTGTCCCATGCCGGCAATGTTAAACTCGCTTGAGTCCAAGAACTAACACCAGAATAATTACCCGCATTGATCCATGTTCCTCCCCCATTAATACTGTACTCGATTGAACCATAAGAGATCCCAACTGCTCCTGCACATAAGTACCAAAAATTAACCGTTACGGTGTTCATTCCAACCGTGCTCAATCCCGCAGCCAAGGCAGCATTTCGGTTACTCGCTGAACCTGTATCAAAATTGGCATTACAAGCGCCCAAACCACTACATCCTGCTCCACTCATAATATGAAGATAATAGGATTGCGGGCTGTTTGTAATTCCCGCGGGTTGATTAGGCGTGTTCAAGATAAAAGGATCCCAACCAGAAATGTAGACATTGTTTACGATCCATGCATTATCACCTGTGCCGCTGAATGTCCAGTTTGATGATCCCGACTCGAAATTGTCACTAAAAAGGGTTGTTTGTGAAAAATGGGTAGCGCTGAAAAACAGTGCCCCTGCAAGTAGTAGTTTTTTCATAGTTTACGTTTTTATGCAATGAAATTAGCATAATTTTCCATAAATCAAAAACCTCATCCCTTTCTAACCCATTGCAGATCAACTAGAAATTGACTTGGGCCTGAATGCGAACAAGATTTCCTCGTTGGTAATTATCTTGCTTCACAAAATCCTCATACCTCCTGGATGACATGGTATACATCACTACCAATTCGAATTGTTTGACAGGCTGCCATTCTAATCCAAACTCGATTTCTTTCACACGGTAACTTCTCGCATCCAATTCGTGTTTTTTTCCTCCTTGGTATTGCTGGAATCGCGTAAATGGAATTAGAAATTGATTCTTTATCTTAAAGAAATAAGAAGCTGTGATATAACCTCCTTTCAATATACTTGTTTCTATAGAATCTGTGAATTTATTGAATTCCGGTCCTCGACCGATATTGTATTCTGCTTGAATTCCAAATGGCTTAGGATAAACTATAAGACTCGCAGCCAAGCGCTCATCACGGTAATTTAAAGTCTCATTGGTTTTCACTCCCGGACTTAAACTTCCTTTCGGCATTTCCCAAAGTCCGGAGTACGCTTGTAATCCCGGCTCAACGATCTGATTACGGAATTGAAATGGGTAAGAAAGTCGCGTGACTACGTGTCTATTGTTGTTCAATTCTGGTCTGTTTGCTGTTTGACCATTGTAAATTCCCAATCCAAAAACACCATAATCGCCTGAACCTTTCAAACCTGAACTCACTAATTCTGAAAACAATTTTCTTGTTTTAGCAGGAGCCCAATAAAAGAACACACCAATATCACGCTCATTGGAAACAGCGCTATTCATTGCATCGTTACGGTCAAGCGGTAAACGGTTTTGACTTGATTGCATGTTTTCAAATCCATAAGGCACCTTACTTTGGCCCACACGGAAACGGAACTCACCTTTTTTATCCAATGACAAATCGAAATAGGCATCTCGAATTTGTGCAAAATGTAACCCGGTAGAAGACGCTGAACTTGCAAAATCCGGTTGGATGTAGAAATACACTCGTGGATTGATCTGTCCAAAGAAGATGATCCGAATTCGGCGGAAAAAGAACCCGCCATCACCACCCCAACTTCTGTCACATTGCTCACACCCAAGATCCGGATTTGTTTCCAATAAACCATTATATCGTGCTTGAGCGTATCCACGGATCTGAATGGACTCATACCATTTCTTTGAAACAGGCGCCTCTTTTTTGAGACTATCGCTTTGTCCAAGTGCACTGCTTTGAACCAGACTCAATAACAAAACAACGTAACAGATTTTTTTCATAACCCTTTATTAACGGGGCGAAATTAGTTCTTTAATATTGGCTTAATATTCCGTTCTTTTCTTCTTAATGTAATAATAAATTAGGTAACGTTAGCTTAATATTGGGGCGTCCACAGTCCTAAAACATCCCTGTTTTTTCATTTTACATACCTTATCAGAAGTAAATAATTCAGCCTTATTAATCTGTTATTCATACATCTATGACTTTTCTTTCGTGTTTTCATGACCAAGGAGCTATTGTTATCTCAATATTAATTTAGAAAGAAATAATCCCATTTTACATTGATGTAATGAACAAGTGCCGTTGTTACACATCCTTCGTTAATTCGATATCATTTATTTTTATGGTCAAATGAAAGAACAAATCCATTCTAAAAAAGAGAAGCCGTCGTTTAAAGAAGCTTTTTGGTTTTGGCTAAAACTTGGCTTCATCAGTTTTGGCGGTCCGGCAGGCCAAATTGCCATTATGCATGAGTTTCTGGTGGAAAGAAAGAAATGGATCTCTGAAAGCAGATTCATGCATGCGCTCAATTACGCGATGATCTTACCCGGTCCGGAGGCACAGCAATTAGCCACCTACACCGGCTGGTTGTTGCATGGGACAAGAGGAGGGTTGGTAGCCGGAATCTTTTTCATTCTGCCTTCAATGCTCATTTTGCTCGGCTTGTCAATACTTTACGTCTCTTTTGGCGAAATTCCATGGGTTTCTGCAATGTTTATGGGACTCAAACCAGCAGTTATTGCCATTGTGCTACTTGCCTTGATAAAAATTGGCGGTAAGTCTTTATTAACCGGATTCCACATTTTGATCGCATTCTTGGCCTTCATTTTTATTTTCTTTCTGTATGTTCCTTTTCCGCTCATCATTATCGGATCACTCGTTTTAGCGTACCTTCTTCGAAAAACCATTCCGTCCCTTTTTGAGAAAACCAAATCAGCGAAAAAGAAGGTTCCAGTAGATGAAAATGACTATTATATTAATGCTCACCACACCACAGCTGAAGCTGGTTTTCATTTCAACCGATTGCTGAAACAAGTAATCTTTGCTTTGGTGCTATGGTGTCTGCCATTTCTGTTCTTTTATCTCTTCATCAGTGATTTTGCATTTTGGAAACAATTATCCCTTTTCTTCACCAAAGCCGCATTTGTCACTTTTGGTGGTGCTTATGCTGTTTTACCATATGTTGCTCAAGTAAGTGTAGAAAAATTGCAGTGGTTGAATCAAATGCAAATGATGGATGGATTGGCATTGGGAGAAACTACACCGGGACCATTGGTTATGGTGTTGGTATTTGTTGGGTTCATGGCAGGCTACAACCACACTGGGGGTTCTCTTTTATTTGGAAGTTTAGGCTTATTGGCAAGCACTTTTTACACCTTTGTGCCTTGTTTTTTATTCATTTTTGTTGGAGCACCAATCATTGAAAAAACAAGAGAAAATGAAAAAGTGAAACAAGCTCTTACCATCGTTTCAGCGGCTGTTGTGGGTGTAATTTTCAACTTGACCATTTACTTAGGAAAAGCAATTCTTTTTCCAAAAGAACTTATGCTTAGTGGGTTGGACTACATAACATTAACTTGGATTGTTATTTCATTGATTGTCCTTTACCGATTTAAAGTTAATATCATTCTTTGGATTTTTGTCAGTGCAGGCTTTGGTTTGGTCAAGTACTCTCTCCAACTTTAAACGCTTTTTTCATCCTTACTTTCAATCAGGGCTAAATGATTGTTGTACGAAGTCATTGATTAGAATGAATACAAACGGGAGTGAAACGCTTCAATTGAAACAAAAGACATTCACAACCTTTTATCCTTACTTATACTTGATCATAAGTAAAAGTTCAATAAACAATAAGGGGCGGTCAAAATTGATCGCCCCTTTCTTCTAAAATTATTCTGAGTTATCTCTTATACTTTACCAACAACTGCTTCAGAGACATTGATAATGTGATCACCTACCTTTTCCAATGAAGAGAACAAATCATTATAGATCATTCCACCTCTGATATTGTATTCCTGATTATCCGTTATATTCTGTAGATATTCCATGCGTAAATCATCGCGTTTCTCATTGATTTTTCTTTCCGCTTCTATAGCTGACGTCAACAATACTCCATCATGGTGAGAATTCAAGTTTGTGATCATGATCTCGAATGCATTATCGATCAATTCAAACATTTCACTGATGTTATTGCGCTGCTCAGGAGTAAACCAAATTTTCGAGTCTTCCTTACGTTCTATGTTTTTAGACATTTGGAAGAAAATATCTCCGATTCGCTCAAGGTCGTTGGCAATACTATTCATACCACGAATACGCTGAGCAGTCAGCTCGGACAGTTCACCCTCTGAGATTTTATTCAGATAATTCGCCACTTCAATCTCCATGCGATCAGTGATGTCCTCATATTTTGTGATCTTATCATAAAGATTCCTTTTTTCTTTAAGATTCTTTTCAAAAAGTAAGGCTTTCGTGAATTTCGACATTCTGCTCGTCAATTCACCAAATTTAGCCACCTCCTTCTTTGCTTCCAGTAAGGATAATTCCGGAGTGGCCATAATTCCTGTTCCAATATAATCTAGGTGAAAAACCTCATCTGCCGCTCCTCTTGACTTAACAGTTCTCTCAGCCAAACGCACTAGGTTCGGAACAAACCAGATCAAGATCATCACGTTAATTGAATTAAACGCCGTGTGGAAAATCGCCAAACCTGTATTGGCATATTCTTTTGGATTAGCGAATGGATCACCAGAACCGGCAGTTGCCATTAACCACTTGATACCGTCCAAGAAGAATGGAAAAACGATAATCGCCCATCCAACACCAATAATATTAAATAACGAGTGGATTCTTGCAGATCGTTTAGCGTGTACATTTCCTATTGTCGATGCTAACTCTGCAGTAATTGTTGTACCTATATTTTCCCCTAAAATCATTGCTGCAGCCACTTCAAATGGAATTACGCCACCTGCAACCAAGGTCATTGTAAGTGCCATTGCCGCAGAAGAAGACTGCACAATGATCGTTACCAAAGTACCCAACAAAACAAAAAGTACAGTACTAAAGAATGGAATTCCTTTGTAATTAATAAAGAACTGGACGAGTGCGGAATCTTCGCTCAATTCAGGCACTGAATCTTTCAAAAAGCTCAATCCCATAAACAACAATGCGAATCCGATTATCGAACTTGCCCATGCTTTCATTTTCTTCTTTCCAATAAACAAGAATGGCGCTCCAACTGCAATGAACACCAACGCATAAGCACCTACACTCACTTTGAATCCAAAAATGTTGATCAACCAACCCGTAATCGTTGTTCCGATATTTGCTCCCATCATCACCCCTGCCGATTGCATCAAGGTTAATAATCCAGCATTCACAAATGAAACCGTCATAACGGTAGTAACCGAAGATGATTGAACGATTGACGTGATTCCGAATCCGGTAAGTACTCCTGATAATCTATTTGATGTGATCGATCCAAGAAGATTTCTCAATTTAGAGCCGGCTGCTTGTTGTAAGCCTTCACTCATAACTTTCATCCCGTAGATGAACATTCCGAGTGATCCAATTAGCACCAATAGTTTAAAAAGTCCCCAAGCTCTTTTCGTTTCGACCTTTGCCTTTTCACTGAAAACTTCCTCCTCTCCGTTTACAACCCCAATTTTGAACACATACTTTTCGCCTCCAATTAAATCCTCAACCTTATAAGAAATAGTATTCAAAGGAATATTGTCAATCTTCGACCATTCTGAATTTGCATATCCTTCCTTTTCTCTTTTCGCGCGAATCTCAGTGTTGTATTTCAAACAGAGATGGTAACCATTGTCTTTTAAATACTGGTAATCTTCATAGTCAATCGACCAGGTTATTTCCATTTTCTCTTCACCTGGCTTGGCGCTAAGGTTTTTAATAACCTCTTCAGTAATCTCTCTCTTTTTTATAGAGTCTGTTTGACCAAAAACGAAAGTTTGATGTGTAAAAACGATCAAACTTAAAAGAACTACGTGTTTAATGATTGACATAATGTAAACTATTAGTGAGAGAACAAAGGTATGGCAAGGCTAAATCCATTAATCTGCTCCAATGTTAAGCTTACATTAAGAAATGAATAGCTCTCTATCAATTGTCGAGTAAGTCATCATTAGCACTGGCAACTTTATCTTTTCGATGACGATAGAACCAGTACTGGGATAGAAATCCAAAAATGTAGTAAGGAAAAATGATGTAAAAGTGTTTGAAAAACTCTCTTTCAAAAATCATCAAAACGGCTGTAGTCACTAAGGCCAACAGAGCATGCAATAACTGTTGGTAAGAAAATGACTTGATAAGCTTGACAAGGAGAACCATTAATACCAAGTACGGCGCCGAACAAATCGCTGCTACTATGAAAAAAAGAAACGAAACAATCGGTTCTCCTAATACTAGTCCACATGTCAAACTACCAAGCACCAAGGATACTAACCAAGAAAGCAATACATCTGATTGTTTCATTTTCGTTTGTTTTTAAAAAAATCTTGAATCAATGCGGAACATTCTCCAGCCATTAAACCGCCGGTAACAATTGTAGCAGGATGATAGAGTTCTCCTTTAAATCTACCTGCCCCCCTTTTTTCATCATAGGCACCAAATACGATCTTATCAATTTGCGACCAATAAAGAGCTCCGGCACACATTACACAAGGTTCAAGCGTAACATATAAAGTACACCCTTTTAAGTACTTTCCACCCAAATATTCTGATGCTGCTGTGATTGCTTGCAGTTCAGCATGAGCGGTTACGTCATTCAAATGCTCGGTGAAATTGTGTGCCCTTGCAATGATTGTTTTATTCGCCACAACAACGGCTCCAACAGGAACTTCATCGGCATCCATGGCCTTTTGGGCTTCATTGATAGCTTGTCGCATGAACCACGCATCGTTATACGGACTTATCAGTTCTTCCATTATCTCGAAATTAATTCTTTTATCGAGAATTTTTCCTTTGCGTGTAAAATTCAGTTTAAAATAATAACATTGCAAGGTGGAAACTTTAAATTCATTTCTCTGTCCTGAACGTCTTCAACCCGGAGACCTGATCTACATTACAGCACCAGCCAAAGCCATTGATGAAGCATGTGTGCTTTTTGCGAAAGACTATTTTGAACAGGCAGGATTTCGTGTTCGGATCAGCGTCCATTGTACAGGAAGGTATAATTACTTTTCAGGTACAATTGAGGAGCGACTCAAAGATTTTCAAGAAGGAATCGACGACCCGGATGTCAAAGCTATTATTTGTGCCAGAGGTGGTTATGGCTGTGTGCAATTGACAGACAGTATCAATTGGGTCGGCATGCTAAGATCCCCCAAATGGCTAATTGGATTTAGCGATATAACGGTGTTTCATCAAAAGCTTCAGCGTTATGGGATTCAAAGTATACATGCCACAATGCCTTTAAACTTCAAAGAAAATTCATCATTATCTCTTGCAACCCTTTTGTCTGCTTTAAATGGCGAATCTTATTCAATCGAGCATGACGGCCATCAGCACAACAAACCAGGTGAAGCAAAAGGCACATTGATTGGTGGCAATTTAAGTATTCTCTACAGTCTCATTGGCACTGACGACCAACCGGATTACAGCGGAAGTATTCTTTTTGTTGAAGATCTGTCTGAACAACTGTATCATATTGATCGCATATTTCACACTTTTCGCAAAGCGGGGATCTTGTATAAGATCAACGGACTCATTGTTGGCGGCATGACTGACATGAAAGATACCGCTCAACCTTTTGGTATTGAATTAGAAGAAATCATTCTGAATCATTTCAATTATAGAAAAATACCCGTATGCTTTGGTTTCCCTGCAGGTCACATCAACGACAATCGCGCCTTAATTTTTGGTAGACCAGTTTCGCTGAAAGTTGACAAAGACAAATGTCAAGTCCAATTTCATTAACTCATAAGCACAAACTTTATACTCGTTGTTTCTATCGTTTTACTTCGTTTTGTCATCGGTATCATTTACCTGATCTATAAATTGGGACGTAAGAAATGACCCATGTTTTCTTATATAAAATCAATCTAAATAAGAACCATCCCCCCTGTAGTTTGTTGTAACTATTAAATTTGCGGGGATATTTTCAAACAAGAAAACAAAAGTTGGTATGAGTAATTCAGCTATTTTATCATCATCTATCGCCAAGAAGTACTGGATGGCACTGACCGGACTCTTTTTATGTCTGTTCCTTGTCGGTCACCTTCTTGGAAATCTCCAATTGATCTTTATCACAGGAGAAGAAGGCAAGCTTGCCTTTAATGAGTATGCGTATTTCATGACGCACAATCCGTTTATCAAAATTATGTCTTGGTTGACTTATTTGTCGATCATTTTCCATTCTGTTGATGGAATTCTGTTAACGATTCAGAACAAAAAAGCACGTCCTGTACCTTACGCTTATAACAACCCATCAGCCAATTCTTCTTTTGCTTCACGCAATATGGCTTTATTGGGCAGTTTGGTCTTGATCTTCATTGCAACACACATGGCTAATTTCTGGTGGAAAATGAAGTACTCTTCAGATCCGATGCCATTGCATCAAGTAATCGTAACAAATCCTCAGAATCAAATGGAGGAAACGTTTTATATCACACAAAACGGTGACTACATTCCTGTTAGTGCATTTGACGCTAGTCAAGGTGAGGCAATGATGACGGTTAAGAATGGAACTGAATTCTACCTTACTGAGGTTAATTTGAAACGAGGAGAGGGGTACAAAGACTTACATTCAGTAGTCTTATCTTTCTTTGGGCATGACAAAACAAAAGATGGAGTTCCCGCTAAGAATGAAATGGCTTTGTTTGCTGTGTTGTTTTACGTGATCTCCATGATCGTTCTTGGTTTTCACTTGTGGCATGGATTCGCTTCTGCCTTCCAATCGCTTGGAATAAATCATAAAGGTTGTAATCGAGCGATCAAACTTACAGGACGTGCATTTGCAGTTATCATTCCTGCACTTTTTGCATTAATCCCTGTGATTCTTTTCATGACTAAATAATTAAAGGACTTTAGATTATGTCAAAGTTAGATTCAAAAATACCGGCTGGTAACATTTCAGAGAAGTGGACCAATCACAAGAATAACTTGAAACTTGTTGCGCCAAACAATCGTCCGAAAATTGACGTGATTGTTGTAGGTACAGGATTGGCAG
Organism: Crocinitomicaceae bacterium; assembly: GCA_036825545.1. Lineage (GTDB taxonomy): Bacteria > Bacteroidota > Bacteroidia > Flavobacteriales_D > Crocinitomicaceae > M0103. The sequence goes on from DAISYB010000008.1 coordinate 15,333, forward strand.
GGGCCTCTGCAGCTGCTTCATTTGGAGAGATGGGTTATAATGTGAAGGCATTCTGTTTTCAAGATTCACCACGTCGAGCACACTCTATTGCAGCGCAAGGAGGTATCAACGCAGCAAAGAATTATCAAAATGACGGCGACTCTGTTTATCGTTTGTTCTATGATACGATCAAAGGAGGAGACTACCGTGCACGTGAAGCAAATGTTCACCGTTTAGCGGAAGTATCAGGAAACATTATCGATCAATGCGTTGCACAAGGAGTTCCTTTCGCACGAGAATATGGTGGTTTGTTGGATAACCGTTCATTCGGTGGAACACAAGTACAACGTACATTTTACGCTGCTGGTCAAACCGGTCAACAATTATTATTAGGTGCCTATTCTGCACTTTCTCGTCAAATTGGTCTTGGTCGGGTGCAAATGTTCAACCGTCACGAAATGCTAGACATTGTCAAAGTCGACGGCAAAGCTCGCGGTATCATTGCGCGCAACTTGGTTAATGGAGAATTGGAGCGTCATTCAGCTCACGCGGTGATCATTGCAACGGGGGGATATGGAAATGTTTACTTCTTATCAACCAACGCAATGGGTTCAAACGTGACTGCGGCATGGAAGATCCACAAAAAAGGAGCTTATTTTGCTAACCCATGTTACGTTCAGATCCACCCTACGTGCATTCCTGTTCACGGAACAAACCAATCGAAATTGACTTTGATGTCCGAGTCACTTCGTAATTCTGGACGGATTTGGGTGCCGAAAAAGAAAGAAGATGCTGAAGCAATTCGTGAAGGAAGATTAAAACCAACACAAATTGCAGAAGAAGATAGAGATTATTACCTTGAGAGAAGATATCCTGCATTTGGTAACCTCGTACCACGTGACGTAGCTTCACGTGCAGCAAAAGAGCGTTGCGATGCCGGATACGGAATTGAAGCCAATGACACAAATGAAGGGGTTTACCTTGATTTTGCATCTGAGATACGCTCAAAAGGTAAGCAAACTGCTTATGCTCAAGGAGATCACAACCCTTCAGAGGAAAAGATCATTGCTTTAGGTAAAAAATGGATTGAGGAAAAATACGGAAACCTTTTCCAGATGTACCAGAAGATCACTGATGACAACCCTTATGAAACACCAATGAAGATCTATCCTGCCGTACATTATACGATGGGTGGTGTTTGGGTGGATTACAATCTTCAAAGTTCGATTCCGGGATGTTTTGTTGCCGGGGAGGCCAACTTCTCTGATCACGGTGCCAACCGATTGGGGGCTTCAGCCTTAATGCAGGGATTAGCAGATGGATACTTCGTATTACCTTACACCGTTTCTGATTATTTAGCTAATGAGATTCGTACCGGAAAAATTCCAACCGATTCTCCTGAATTTGATGAAGCAGAAAGCCAAGTGCGTGAGCTTATCAATCGTTTCCTTAACAACAACGGATCGAAATCAGTGGACCATTTCCACAAACGTTTGGGATTGATCATGTGGAACAAGGTTGGTATGGCCCGCAATGAAAAAGGATTGAATGAAGCCATTTCAGAGATCGCAGCATTGCGTGAAGAATTCTACAAAGATGTTTTTGTTCCAGGGTCGGCGGATGAATTGAATCCTGAATTGGAAAAAGCACTTCGCGTAGCCGATTTCCTTGAATTGGGTCAATTAATGGCTATGGACGCTCTACAGCGCAAGGAGTCGTGTGGGGGTCACTTCCGTGAGGAATACCAAGATGAAGAAGGAGAAACGCTTCGTGACGATGACAACTTTAAGTTTGTTGGAGCATGGGAGTATAAAGGGTCTGACATCAGTCAATCTGTCCTTCATAAAGAAGAATTGATCTATGAGTACATCAAGATCGCAGCACGTAATTACAAGTAAGACTTTAAAGCTTAAGACTATGGCTTCAAAATTCATAAACATCACACTAAAGATCTGGCGTCAAAAGAATGCCGGTTCGAAAGGAAGTATGGAAACCTACAAGTTAGATAATGTTTCTACAGATAGTTCTTTCCTTGAAATGCTTGATCAATTGAACGAACAATTGGTGTCGGAGCGTCAAGAACCGATCGCATTTGACCACGATTGTCGCGAAGGAATTTGCGGTATGTGTTCACTCTATATCAACGGTCGCGCACATGGTCCGGACACAGGTATAACAACGTGTCAGTTACACATGCGTATGTTCAACAATGGCGACACCATTTATGTTGAGCCATGGAGATCTACTGCATTTCCTGTCATCAAAGATCTTGTTGTTGACCGCAGCTCTTTTGACCGGATTCAACAGGCCGGTGGATTCGTTTCTGTCAACACATCCGGAAGAACTATGGATGCCAATGCGATCCCTGTACCAAAACCTGACGCTGATAAAGCATTTGAGGCAGCAGCATGTATTGGATGTGGGGCTTGTGTTGCAACTTGTAAAAACGGCTCGGCTATGTTGTTTGTTGGTGCTAAAGTTTCACAATATGCTTTGCTTCCACAAGGTAGAATTGAGGCCGAACGTCGTGTAAAAAACATGGTTCGTCAAATGGATGAAGAAGGATTCGGTAACTGTACAAATACAGGGGCGTGCGAAATTGAATGTCCTAAGGGTATTTCGCTTGAAAACATTGCACGAATGAACAGAGAATTCCTCAAAGCAGCAATCACTTCAGAAGATTAACTTTTTCAGATAATAAATTTTAGGGGCTTCGGCCCCTTTTTTTGTGCCAACCCTTATTAGCTTTCGATCGTTTATGTAATCGAAATGTGTTTTTATATTATTTTAGTGCCAAATTAAAATTAACGTTATGAAAAAACTATTACTGATTATTGCTGTGACAGGTGCCACAATGTGGTCACAGGCTCAGGTGATTTTCGCAGTTCAATCTCCGGCTTCTATTCAGGGTAACTACGAATTTTCTTGGGCTGATCCTGCAGGTGGATGGGGTTCACCTGATTTTAACATTCCCGGAACTTTTGTTGAAGGGGAATTGATGATTGTTGACGATGGTTCAACAGGATTAAATCCACAAGGAAATCCTATTTCTGCTGAAGGATGTAATCCATTGATCAACGATTTGACTGGAAAGATTGCTTTGATCTACCGCAACACATGTGAGTTCGGAACAAAAGCTTACAACGCTGAAATGGCTGGGGCTATTGGTGTTGTTATCGTGAACCGCGAGCCTGAAGTTATTGCTATGGGTGCAGGTGCACAAGGTGCTTCTGTTACAATTCCGGTTGCTTTCGTATCAAGTATTACAGGTGCTTTGATGACTGCTGAAATGGAAAACGGTCCGGTTAACGTATTCTTCGGAAACAAAACTGGTCTATTTGCTGATGATGCTGGTGTTACTACTGCTGCATCGTTGATTTCTAAATCGTACGGTACACCTATACAATTGTCCCAAAATGCTTCAGAATTCAATTTCGAAGTAGGTACACGTGTATACAACTACGGTACAAACAGCCAATCAAATATTTCTGTTTCTGCAACTGTTACTGGTCCTTCAGGTATTGTTTACGATGAAACGCTCACATCTATTTCAATTCCGTCTGGTGATTCAGTAGATATTTTCCCGGGTGGAACATATTCTTTCCCGGCATTTTCTCTTGCGACCTACCCAGCAGGGCGTTACACGCTTACTTATTCTGTTGATCTTGGTATAGACGATGAATACGATGGTGACAATTCTGTGAGTTCTGACTTCGTATTAAACAATGAGGTATATTCATTGGCTCAAATTAATTCTGAGACTGGATTGGTACAATCAAACAATGCATACCGCCCATCAAACAACACAGCCACATTTGGGGCATGTATTCCTTTCCGTAATGCAAATGCTAGTCGTTTAGGTGCTGCAGGAATCTATTTCTCTGCTCAAGGTTCAGCTGTTGATTTGACAGGAGAAGAAATGATCTTAAACCTTTACCGTTGGGATGACAATTTTGTCGATTTGAATGATGCTAATTTAGCTTTCGACAACCTTACTCCTATTGCGTTTGGTTTCTACGACTACCCGTCCGATCTTCAGGGTGAAACTGTATATGGATCTTTCACTAGCCAAGTTGTGTTTCAAAACAATACGCGTTACTTAGCATGTGTTCAGACATACAACCTTGACATTTTCATTGGTTTTGATACAAAAACAAACTATTTGTGGAATGAAGCATACTACTTGCAGCCGTTGACAATCATCGAAAATGACGGTCAATACTTTGCATCTGGTTTTGGTGCTGATGTAGTTCCTGCCCTTGGACTTCGTATTTTCAACGCTGAAGAGCTTGGAATAGAAGAAACTGCAACAATTGATGGTCTAGTGTACCCTAACCCGGCTAAAGATCTTGTAACTGTTTCTATCAACACAGAAGGAGCAGCAACTTTGAACATTACTGATCTTTCTGGTAGAACAGTTTCATCTTCTACAGTTTCTTTTGTAAATGGAAGAACAGAATTGAATATGGCTGATTTGACTAGTGGTGCATATATCATCAATGTTACAATGACAGATGGTAGAACTGCTAAATTCAATGTAGTTAAAAACTAATTTGCTTAGTTGCAAAAAGACGAAGGGGGAGCATTGTGCTCCCCCTTTTTGATTCTTATTGTTTTTCTTTAGAAATTCAAAGACAATCCAAATGTCAGTGGATAAACTTCAACTGTTTTATCTGTATCGAATAAGGGCATTAAGCTATACGATGCAAAAGCACCCCAGGAACCATAGCCCATTCTTACCGTAGCATCCAGCTTGAAAGGGTTTAAACCATACACTCCTTTTTCCTGCTGCTTAAAGTTCTTTCCATCAAACTCCCCTTCTCGTTTCACTTTAGAAGACAAACGCACACCACCTACGACTCCTGCCGCCAAATAAAAACTCTTGTCTTCATCTGCATTTGTTGCAAATTCGATTAATAACGGAATTGTTAAATAATTTGCCCTTAGCTTATTCTTGGAATATGTATTCACCGTATCAACCACCGCAAATAAAGTATCGGAATTACTGAACAAAACATAATTATCCCGAAATGCCAATTGAGTAAAACTAAAACCAAGCCCTGTAGTTATACCCACATAAGGTCCAGCAATTCTGAACTTATGTTCCAGAATGTTCAAATTCCAAGTCATTGAGCGAGCAGGATCATTTTCCCAATAGTCATATGCACCAAAATCAGTATTCATAGAGTTGTTCATCATAACATTGAATCCCATATCCAATCCGGCCCAATGTGCCTCATAATTGCGTTTTGATTTTGTTCCTTCTTCAGGTGCAGCATCAATCGTGTCTATTTTATCTAAATCTCCACTCTTGTCAATGATTAGGATCTCCATTTTCTTCAGGTTCACACGTGTCGTATCCTGTTTTTTTTCTTCTTGTCCGAAAGTTATTGCCGAACTCAAGATGATTGGCAAAATAAATAATGATGTTTTCATGGTGATATTATTTGATTTAAGGTGATTTTAACTTGTTTTCGAGGGTAAGACATGTCAAGCCATAAAAAGTTACAGCAGAACCACATTTTTTTTACGAAAACAACAAATTAATCCCAATTATCAAGAAAATCATCCATATCTCTACGATCTTTTTTTGACGGCTTACCTGTACCATAATTACGGTATGCGCTTTGAGCCAATTGGTATTGTTTGAATTTTTCTAATTCTTCCGGATCAGTAGTATCTACAATGAAGTTCTCCACCAACTTAGCTCCAACCCTACGCTCATTCAGGGCAATAACTTTATAGGAAAAAACGGCTGAATTTCTGTGGATAGAAATTTGATCGCCTACTTTCGGTTCACGTGAAGGTTTTATTGGAGCATCATTTATGAGGATTTTCCCTTTTTGAATCAATTCTGTTGCCTGAGAACGTGTCTTTGCTAATCTTACGCTCCAGATGAATTTATCCCAACGCAAACTCATTCTTTACTTTTTTTGGTAAATTCTGAACAACAAGGAGATAAGATTCATCAACTAAATCTCTCAATAAATTGTCCGATACATCGCCATTCAGAAGTACCGTATTCCAATGCTTTTTATTCATGTGATATCCGGGAATAATTGATGTATATCTCTCACGAAGTTCAATCGCCACTTCCGGATTAGATTTCAAATTGACAGAATCGAAATCTTCCACGTCAACTAGAACAAACATTTTACCTGCTACCTTAAATACCAAGGTGCGTTGATCAAAAGGAAAAGCTTCAGAAACAGCTGCTTTGTTCAAACAATACGCCCTGAAATCCTCCAAATTCATACCATTTCAATTAATGAATTGCGGGCGCATTATCGTCCCTGCCTAAATTTCTCAACATGCGGGCATGTTCTAACAGGGCTAAACGAAATGTTGTATAGGAATGATACGGTAAGTTATATTCCTTTGCTGTATCTTCCACTATTTTAGCAATCTTCTTGTAGTGAACATGACAGATATTTGGGAAAAGATGGTGTTCAACCTGATAATTCAATCCGCCCACATACCAAGAAAGCAATTTTGCTTTTGGTGCAAAATTAGCTGTATTATACAATTGGTTTACTGCCCAATCTGCATCAATATTCCCTGAAGCATCCGGCATTGGATAATCCGAAGTTGGAACAACATGGGCCGGTTGGAAGATCATCCCTAATGTTAGACCAGTAATAAACTGCATGATCAAAAAACCAATTATCGTAACCCACCAAGGCGAAGCAGTTAACCACATCGGTAAAGCAATGAACACTGCTCCATACAAAATCTTCGCAATGATTATAGTTGCCAGGTGCTTGCCAAAACTAATTCGCTGAGTAGCGATCAACCCCTTTTTTTTATAGCGAACTGCTTGCTGATAATCTTTAGAAATGAACCACATCATTGTCATCAAACCGTAAAAGAACCAAGCATAAAAATGCTGAAAACGATGCAAAAATCGTCTTTTCTCGTGTGGCGAAAAACGCATAACAGCACCTGGATTAATATCTTCATCCATGCCGGTAACGTTTGTGTACGTGTGATGCAACACATTATGTTGAATTCTCCAATTCACATCACTTCCACCAAGTAGAAACAAAACTTTTCCAATAAACTTATTTACCCCATCCTTTTTGGAGTAAGTACCATGGTTTGCATCGTGCATGACAGAAAGTCCTACACCTGCCATTCCAAACCCCATAATGATCCAAAAGATAAGTTCCATCCAAATCGGAACATTTAGGGTCAAGAGAAGAACAAAAGGAACAAAATAAAGAAGCAGCATAGCTATAGTTTTGAAAACCATTGCTGAATTAGCGTATCGTGAAATATTGTTGCTTTTAAAGTAATCATTCACGCGGGATCTCAACACTTTATAGAATTCTTCGTTGTGATTTCCCGAAAATTTAATTGATTGTAATTGCATAAAAGAACTAAGGAATAATGGCAAAGATAAGGCTAAATCCATAACATCGCTCATAATTAACTTTATTTCACTTCACATTCTTTAATTCCTAGTTGTTTATTCTGCCTTCAACGTTTTAATCCATAACTTTGTTCAAACAGCATATTAAGCTATCATGAATCCGGATTACAGAACAAACAAACGCTATTGTGTTGATTTAATGTCGAATAGTCGTCTACCAACACTAGAAGTGCGCATTGGTGAATTGATTATGGGTGGTGATCAACCCATCCGTATACAATCCATGACGACCACTGACACAATGGATACTGAGGCATCTGTAGCGCAATCCATCCGAATGATTAATGCCGGGTGCGAATTGGTTCGTCTTACCGCCCCTAGCAAGAAAGAAGCGGAAAACTTAGGTGTCATTCGTCAGAAATTAGAAGAATTGGGTTACTCAACACCACTTGTGGCTGATATTCATTTTACGCCAAACGCTGCGGAAATTGCTGCTCAGCTTGTACAAAAAGTACGCGTAAATCCTGGAAATTATGCTGATAAAAAGAAATTCGAAGAAATTGATTATACCGAGGAAAGCTATCAGTTAGAATTACAAAGAATTGAAGAAAAATTTACCCCACTGGTAAAACTTTGCAAGAAACATAAAACCGCGATACGCATTGGCACAAATCACGGCTCGCTTTCTGATCGAATTTTAAGCAGATATGGAGATACCCCAGAGGGAATGGTAGAGTCTGCTTACGAATTCATTCGAATCTGTGAAAAAAACAGATTCGATCAGATTGTGATATCGATGAAAGCCAGTAACACGCTGGTCATGGTTCAAGCTTACCGCTTACTTGTTTCACGTATGTTGGAGCTTGGAAAATGCTATCCTATTCATTTAGGAGTTACCGAAGCTGGCGACGGTGAAGATGGTAGAATTAAATCAGCTGTTGGAATTGGTGCTCTTTTGGAAGATGGAATAGGGGACACCATTCGTGTATCTCTGACGGAGGAGCCAGAAAAGGAAATACCCGTTGCTCAAAAATTAGCCAATAAATTCGATCGAAAGTCGTCTAATATTCTAGAATTAAACCCTGTAAATCCGGAGAAATTACCTTACGACCCATTTCATTACGAAAGAAGAAACAGCACTACTATTGGTAATATTGGGGGGAAACAACACCCCGTAGTAATTGCTGATCTATCATCCAAACAAGCAATTAGTCCAGCAAATTTCTTTGCGTTTGGTTATAACTATTCTGTTCAACTCGACAAGTGGAACATTCAGGATCTTGCGGCAGATTACGTGTACATTGGTGACAACACGATAGATTTCGAGGTTCCTGGTACACTTGGGGTTATTACCACTTACACCAATTGGAAATCAAATTACCAAACTAAAAAGGGGTACTATCCCAAGGTTGACATTCATGAGTTAAACTCAGATTTGTTTAACGAAGTGTTCTTTCTAAGGATAAAAACAGATGCACCAGACTACGAATTACATTTCGATCATTTTCGATTGTTTCCAAAGGCCATTCTTTGCTTAATGTGTGAACACAGCAACTACACTCATATTGTTCGCAGATATCATTTAAATATTGCGAAATATAACATATCTAATCCTGTAATCCTTCAAAAAACAGATAAGCACCAGGATCTTGAAGAGTTTCAAATACATGTTTCCAGCGAACTAGGCTGCCAACTAATAGATGGATTTGGTGACGGGATTTGGATTAAAGGTTTAGTTCCACAAAACATGATTAATTCTACTGCATTCGGAATTCTTCAAGCCACTAGAACCAGAATATCTAAAACGGAGTACATTTCATGTCCTTCCTGTGGACGTACACTTTTTGACCTGCAAGAAACAACCGCTAAAATCAGAAAGGAAACATCCCATCTTAAGGGAATAAAAATTGGAATAATGGGATGCATTGTCAATGGACCAGGAGAAATGGCGGACGCAGATTATGGATACGTCGGAACAGGGCCGGGGAAAATAAATCTTTACAAAGAAAAAACAGTAGTCCGCAAAAACGTACCAGAAGAAGATGCCGTATCGGCATTAATTGAACTCATAAAAGAACATGGTGACTGGGTAGATCCCAAATAAAAAAGGTCCGAAATTTAGTTTCGGACCTTTTTTATTAATATTAGTTTCACGTGAAACAATCTATCTTCCCAAATAAATCAACAACACAGAAATGTCACTTGGCGAAACACCACTTACGCGTGAAGCCTGACCAATCGTAACCGGTCTAATCTTATTCAACTTCTCCTTTGCTTCCAAGCTCAAACTTATGATATCTGAATAATCCAAGTTATTCGGTATACGCACATCCTCTAAACGATTCATCTTTACCGCTACTTCCTCCTCACGTTGAATATAACCTTCATACTTCATTTGGATCTCAGCTTGTTCAGCCGCTTCAGGATGAAGCTCATTAACGCGATGAACCACATCCGCCAATTCAACAGACCAGGACATTAAATCACACAGACCAATGTTAGGTCGTGTAATTAAACTACTTAATTTCACTTTTTGTACAATAGGTGAGCTTCCCAAAGCAACAAGTCCTTCATTTGCATCCTCAGGAGTAATACCAATTCTCTTAAGATCCTTTTGCAAAGTATTCGACCCAAAAACCTTCTTCTCCACCTTCCTTAAAGCTGTTTGACTATTCAAGCCTATTTCACAACCCAAAGGAGTAAGTCGAATATCGGCATTATCCTGTCTCAACAAAATTCGATACTCAGCTCTTGATGTAAACATCCTATACGGCTCTTTAGTACCTTTTGTAATTAAATCATCAATCAAAACACCTATATACGCCTCGTTTCTATTCAAAACAAACTCGGATAATTCTTTCACCTTTCGATGAGCGTTAATCCCAGCCATCAATCCTTGGCAAGCCGCTTCTTCATAACCAGTTGTACCATTAATCTGTCCAGCGAAATACAAATTATCAATGAGCTTTGTTTCCAAGGTATGTTTCAATTGGGTAGGGGGGAAGTAGTCATATTCTATAGCATAACCAGGCCTAAACATTCTAGCATTTTCAAAACCAGATATAGATCTCATCGCTAGCAACTGAACATCCTCAGGTAATGATGTACTAAATCCATTCACATAAATTTCAACTGTATTCCACCCCTCAGGCTCAACAAAAATCTGGTGACGCTCACGTTCAGCAAAACGACTTATTTTATCCTCAATACTCGGACAATACCTTGGACCACTACTCTTTATTGCTCCATTAAACATTGGAGACCGATCAAAGCCCGTTTTTAAAATTTCGTGTGTTAATTCATTCGTATATGTAATATGACATGCCAGCTGTTTTGATAATGGCAGAGTATCACCATAACTAAATTTTGATGGATTCACATCTCCCTCTTGAATTTCCATCTTAGCATAATCAAGACTGCGTCCGTCAACACGTGGAGGTGTTCCCGTTTTCATTCGACCAGCCTCGAACCCTAATTCAATTAAATCTTCAGTAACACCAGTAGCAGCTTTTTCACCAACACGACCACCGCCAAATTGTTTTTCACCCAAATGAATTAAACCATTCAAAAAAGTTCCGTTCGTCAAAACAACAGCCCTCCCGAATATATCAAGCCCCATAGATGTCTTGATCCCAACAACTCTTCCTCCTTTCACAATCAAACCCGAACACATGTCCTGCCAAAAATCAACATTCACATTACGCTCTAACAACAACCGCCACTCCTCTGCAAAACGCATCCTATCATTTTGGGTTCTTGGCGACCACATCGCAGGCCCCTTAGATCGATTCAACATTCTGAATTGAATTGCGCTCAAATCGCTCACAATACCAGAACCGCCACCCAAAGCATCTATCTCACGAACAATCTGGCCCTTTGCCACACCACCCATCGCAGGATTACAACTCATCTGCGCAATAGTATTCATGTTCATTGTAACCAACAACACCTTACTGCCCATCTTTGCCGCAGCATTCGCAGCCTCACAACCAGCATGCCCAGCCCCAACCACAATAACATCATACTCTCCTAACATATCCATTTGTTTCACGTGGAACAAAATTACAACAACATCTGCCTATAATGTTTCACGTGAAACCACAAAAAGACAAATAGAAATCCTCCTTTCCTCTCATAATCGCAATCTCCTCATCCAATTTATCCTTGTAACCACACAAATGCAACACACCATGAACAGCCACACGCATAAACTCAAGCTCCGGAGAAACACCAAGTGTGCTCGCATTCTCAATCACGCGATCAATCGAAACAAACAAATCTCCCGAAACATTGTCACCATCACAATAATCAAACGTTATGATATCTGTATAATAATCATGGGAAAGATGTTTAATGTTCATCTCTAACAAGTAGGCATCTGAGACACAAATGACATTAATCGCATCAACAATCTTCGACTCATTAACAATCAATCGTTCTAGGCCTAAAACAAAAAGTTCCGAATCAATCTTCGGAACTTCACAATCTATTGAATGAACTTCAATCATCTATTTAACAAAATATATATTCACCTTTCTACCAGCTTCCTCAAATTCCAATTCATCCGCCAAGTTCTTCATTAGAAATATGCCACGGCCGTTCTCCTTCAAAATATTCTCTGGTGCAGTAGGATCCGGTAAATTATTAAAATCAAATCCATCACCTCTATCCTCAACAGAAAAACAGAATTCCTCAGGACGATCACCAACAGCCACAGCAACACTTAAATCTGATCTATTCTTATTCCCATGAATAATAGCGTTGTTCACCGCTTCAGTAACAGCAATCAACACATTTCCATAAAAATCTTCGTTAACACCGAGCTCTCCACACACTTTATCGATTAACGCCTCCACCTTTGGCACTTCCTGAAAATCCGAATTTATCTCCAGAGAATCTATAATTGAAAATCCTTCCTTCATACAACGCATTAAAGTCAATTCTATAACTAGCGTTGATTGAAAAATTCATTCGCTTTATCCCGATAATACTTATTCAAGGAGGGATCCACCGACTTCATCAATTCAATCTGACGCAACTTTTGCTTGTTATACTCATCAAATCGAATTTGGTTACCATAATCTATGTTTTTACCAGATTTACTTTCACGTTTCTCATCAAGCCCTCTCTCCATCAAAGCTTTTTCACTTTCCAACAATCGTGTTAAAATCTCCTTCTGACGATTTATCATCCTTTGATCAATCCTTTTATTGATTAACTCTTTCTCCTGTTGCTCCAATTCCTTTATCAGCGGATTCAAAGCATTCCCAGAACCCTTTCCGTCCTTGTTTAATTCATTTCGCAATTGTTCCAAGCGTTGACGAATTGCCGTTTGCTCAGCAGCCATTTTTGCAATCTGCTTATTACCCAATCCCATCATGCCCTGATTCCCATCGCCAGGCTTATTTCCTGGGCTATCTCCAGGTTTCTCTCCCGGCGATTTTCCACCCTCATTCATCCCCTTCTGCATCTGTTCTAATTGCTGTTTCAACATTTGCTTCATGTCTCCGGGACTCATGGAAGAACCTGGTTTTGGTTTGCCCTTTCCTCCAGGATTTTGGCAACTACCAGATCCCTCCATCATATTCTGCATTTGCTGCTGCATACTTTGCAAACTCTCATTCAACAACAAAGCTAAGTTGTTATACGAAGTCATTACAAATTGCTGTTTCGTACTTGTCTCGCGACGTCTCCGCTCTGCAATATCATCAAGCGCACCTGTATGATTAGAGGCAATATCATTCAATTCTCGATCAATAAATGAAGCGATCTTCGGTTGACGCTTAGCCAAAGCCTCCAAACTATCTCGAACGATCTTAGTGTCATCTACTATACGTCTCTGTACTCTTCCATATCTTCTATACGCAGGATCATTGTCACTAATCCTAGCCATTCGAAGCAACACATCTTCTTGATCAAAACTCAAACGCATAAGACTTTCTAGTATATTTCTTAGCGAATCAATATCCTCTTGTTGCTGCTGTTGATTCGCCTGTTGCTGCATCTGATCCAAATCATCCGCCATCTTTTTCATTTCATCAGCAGCATTCTTCTGATTCTCGCCGGCCTTTTTCTGCTTATTATGATCTAGCTGCTCCTTAGCATCCTTCATTTCAGATTCGACTTTTTCCTCCTTATCGAACGCCTTATCCACTCCCATTGGACGATCCAACTCACTGTCCAATTTTTTCAATTCTTCAAACTCCTTTTTTAGTTGATCAAAGCGTTCATTCAATTCCCTTTGTTCCTTAGCACCTTGTTCATTTGATAATTCCTTCTTATCCAACTTATCCCTTAACTCCTCCTGCTCCTTAGCTAGCTCCCTCAATTCCTTTTCAACATCGTCAATCTTCTCATTAACCTGCAGGCGCTTCAACATCTCTAAACTTCTATCAAGTTGCTTTTTCATGTCCTCAGAAGACATCTGCAAATCATCTAACTTATCCTTAAGTTCATCTTTGTCATTCTGTTGCATTAGTTTCTCTAGCTCCTCCAACAAACTACGTAACTCATCGTCCATCAACTCTTCAAGCAACTTATCGATTAACTCTTGCTTCTCCAATATATCCTTGTCTATTTCTGATAATTGGTTCTTCTCCTCTAGGCTATTCTGCATTTGTTGTTGTAAGAACTCTAAGGATTTTTGCAAATCCTTTTGATCTTCTTTCAATTGATTCAACTGATTTAGTTTATTCCAATCATTTGACTTTGAATTCGTCACATCCTTCTTCAAACGGTCAACATTCTTTTGGAATTCCTGCGCTTTACGCAGCAACTCACCCATATCCTTCTTTATCTGTTCCTGTTCCTCACTTCGCTTCTCATTCAATTCTGACAAGGAGGGAAGCTGATAAGTAAATGTTGAACTCCTCGTTGACTTACTTCCATTTACACCATCATTATCTGATACAACAAAATAGTAGTCGATCCTGTCCTTTAATTTTAACGACTCTCTTCTAAAATCGACAGCGAAATCAAAAGGCGACTCAGTTCCACTAACAGAACGCACATTTAAACGATTCTCACGCTTCTTTCCGTCCTCTGACGTAATAACATACACAAACACCAAGTTTCGTAGTCCATGGTCATCTGAAATACGACCAGAGAAGAATCTCAAACCATCTGAAACGGTGTCCTTAACCTCCAACACCTCAATTTGAGGAAAGGCATCCTTAATAACCGAGACCGTAAACTTCAACGAATCCTTTCTGTTTGTTTCACGATTAGATAATAACACCTTTACTGGGCTATCCTCTTTAAACACAGTGTTTAGTTTAAAGCCGTCCGTGCTAAACTTGAATGACTTACCGGCAATAAATACTTTCGTTTCATTACTATTCTTGGTCAATATACTCCACTCCACGGAAGTGCCCTCAGGCAATGATATATCTCCAACATTAGAAACTACTTCAGAAGTCCTTCCCAAATAAGCTGGATACGTTAAAGTCGCCTCAAATTTCCCTAAAACAGCTTTGCCATGAATTTTATAGTTAAAGGATTCACTTTCATAAGAATTAGCGACAAAATGAAAAAGCCCCGATTTTTTAGGTTTACGAATAACAGTAGAAAAACGATTCTTCGACTTACGCTCCATCAAGAATTTACCATTCTCACTTACCACATAAACATATTCAGGTAAACCAGAACCTTTCAACACAAGCTCTACTGGTATATCATCACCTTCCTCTGCCTCTAAAGTCTCTTGTGCTATGTGAAAGGTAAACGGTGCTATCGCCTTGTATTCCTTATCATAATTCACCACACGTTCAGTCCCTTCTAACAAAATCGATGGCGCAAACAAACCAAGAAGCAACAATACAAGAAAGCTAGGAAGAACCCATTTCACATACTTTCTATTCGCTGAAATATTAATTGCGTCACTGAATGGTACTACGGATAATCTGCTAGATCTCTGAAGAACACTAGCTCGTAACAATTCTAAGTTTCCCCTATTAGACTCAATGTCGTCATGTAGCTGTAAAGTATTCTTGAGTCTGTCCGAAATATCCGGAAAAAAGGAGCCAATAATCTCTGAAGCCTGATAGCGATTTATACGATGTCCAAAAGAATAGATCTTAAGAAGGGGAATAATAATATATCGACCAAGAATATAAAGATTCGTAAAGATGAAAACGAAAAAGAGGGTCGCTCTTGTAACATGACCAAAACGTCCAAAATATTCCAACGTTGAAGACAACAAAAATAAAGAGGTGAACACACCAACAAATAAGATCAAACCCTTAATCATACGGTTCTTATAATACTTCCGTATAAAGGCATCAATTTGCTCCAACAAGCGCTCAAATGTTCCCATAACTCACCACAAAACTCTGATCAACCTACTAAGTTAAACTATAATAAACGAAACACTCAAATGTTTCACACAAATTAACTTTACAAATAACTTAACTCTCGGTTCATCATAACTCCAAGAAGCTCAACTTGACAATGCACAAAACTGACTATCTTTGCACCCTAAAATGTCAAACAATATGTCTAATAAACCAGTTCGGGTACGTTTCGCGCCATCGCCAACAGGTCCTCTTCACATGGGAGGGGTACGCACAGCTCTATACAACTATCTCTTCGCAAAAAAAAACAACGGTACATTTATTATTCGAATAGAAGATACCGATCAAACGCGTTTTGTTCCTGGAGCACAAGAGTATATCATGGACGCGTTATCCTGGTGTGGAATTATGCCAATAGAGGGGCCGGGCCTTGGCGGAGAATTTGGACCATATGTTCAATCAGAAAGAAAACATCTATACCGTCCCTATGCTGAACAGTTAGTTAATGAGGATAAAGCCTATTATGCGTTTGATTCTGCTGAAGAGTTAGACCAAATGCGTGAGCAAGCTAAACAAATGGGTATGCCCAATTGGCAATACAACAGTGTCACTCGAACTTCCATGAAAAACTCACTCACTTTACCGCAAGATAAAGTAGAAGAATTACTAGCTGCTGGAGCACCATATGTCATCAGAATGAAAATGCCACGCAACAAGGATATTCGTTTTGAGGATATTATCAGAGGATGGGTAGTTGTTAATACCAATAATCTTGACGACAAAGTACTTTTCAAAAGTGATGGAATGCCAACCTACCATTTAGCAAACATTGTCGACGATCATTTAATGAAAATTAGTCATGTAATCCGTGGAGAAGAATGGTTGCCTTCAGCCCCTCTTCATGTTATGCTATACGATGCTTTTGGTTGGGAATGTCCACAATTTGCTCACTTGCCTTTATTACTGAGACCTGATGGAAATGGTAAGCTCTCAAAAAGAGATGGTGATCGTCTTGGCTTTCCGGTTTTCCCAACGAATTGGACAACAGCGGAAGGTGAATTGTATTCTGGATACCGTGAAAAAGGTTACTTTCCGGGAGCATTCATCAACATGTTAGCTTTCCTCGGTTGGAATCCGGGAACAACTCAAGAAATTTTCTCTTTGGAAGAATTAGCAGAAGTTTTTACACTTGATCGTGTATCAAAAGCCGGAGCGAAGTTCGATCCTGACAAAACTAAATGGTTCCAACAACAATACCTTCGTTCAACACCTGATGATCAACTTGCTGAAATGCTATCACTCATCACAGATAACAAATACGATATAAAGACACTTTCTGCTGTTGCAGGGCTAATGAAAGAACGTGCAACATTTGTTGAAGACATGCTAAGCGAAGGATCATATTTACTTGATCGTCCAAAATCTTATGACGAAACAACCATTTCGAAAAAATGGAAAGATGGAACAGCAGAATTGCTTAATGAGTTTAAGGATCGTCTTCAGGCACTTGAGACATTTACAAGTGAAGCAATTGAGATTTCATTCAAATCCTTTTTAGAAGAAAAACAAATGGGAATAGGTGCAGTGTTACCATTGTTCCGATTGGTTTTAACCGGAACAGGCATGGGTCCAAGTATGTTCGATATCTCTGCTTTTCTAGGTAAAGAAGAATGCATAAGTCGCATTGAATCTGGTATTTACACGATTGAATCTCATATTGCTAAATCGTGAAACACACTATTGAAGTTAACGGAATCAAAGTTTATGCTTTCCACGGTTGCTTGCCTGAAGAAGGACTCGTAGGGGGGAACTATCTGGTGGATGTTATGTTAAATACAAACTTCACAGAGGCGGCTGCAACTGACAATTTATCATTAACGATAGACTATGTTATTGTAAATAGAATTGTCACTGAAGAAATGGCCATTCGTTCGAAATTGATAGAGCATGTCGGGCAACGAATTTACGATCGACTTTATCGGGAAATTTCCGGTATAGAGAAATTAAAAATTAAGATCACCAAAATATGTCCGCCGATCAACGGTGATGTTGACAATGTTGCCATCATGATCGAAGATTAGTCCATTTGCAGTAGTACAATTCGGAATTTTTACTAATTTTGATCCCCGTAATGGTCTCGTGGCCGAGCGGCTAGGCACCGGTCTGCAAAACCGTCTACAGCGGTTCGAATCCGCTCGAGACCTCAAACCCTCATCATACGATGGGGGTTTTTTTATAGCTCAATACCGATCACACACACATCATCTACTTGATCATTTTTTCCCTTCCAATCCTCAAAAAAGGCAGATAGTGCATTGAGCTGATCCTCCATTGGCAGTTGTGAAACCGACAACAACACATCTTTAAATCCACTCTTTTTCAGCTTCTTACCTTCATCACCACCAAACTGATCATGGTAACCATCGGAGAACAAATACAATTTATCTCCCTTGTCCAATTCTAATCGATGATCAGTAAATTTCCGCATATCATCGCTTAAACCAATTGGTTGTTTGTCGGGTAGGATTTCCATTATCGTTTGCTCTCCAACATAATTATTCCTCGCAGATTTAACCACCCATAATGGATTGTGTGCTCCTGCCCAAATCACCTCCTTATTATCACCATTCTGATCATAACTCAAACGAATCAAGGCTATATCCATACCGTCGTGAGCTGAATGCTGTAAATGCAACTCCTGAATAAACTTGTCTCTTAACTCATTCAAAATCTCCGCTGGTGTCTTCAACTCATTCTTTGAAATGATCTCATTCAGAAAGGCTATCCCCAACATTGTTAAAAATCCACCCGGCACACCATGACCCGTACAATCTGCTGCAGCAACATATAATACCCCATTCTTTTCATGTGCCCAATAGAAATCACCCGAAACAATGTCTTTGGGTTTATACAGAATAAAATGTTCCGGTAAATGAAGACTTACATGTCTCTCTTCTTTCAATAGAGCTTTCTGAATTCGTTGAGCGTAGCGAATACTATCTAAAATTTCCTTGTTTTGGTACTCAAGTACTACTTTCTGTTGTTCAATTTGGTCATAAGCCTTTCTCAACTCAACTGTTTTCAATCGTTCGATCTCAGCCTCCTTCTTAGCACTTTCTAATTCATATTGGAATTCCAAATCCTTCAAGCGCTGAATGTTTACCTCGCTATGAATTTCGCTGTACAACTGATGATACTTCTTATAGGCAACCAAGGCCAACTCAAAATTCCCAGAGGACTCATATAACTTTGCAAGAATCAAGTACGCCTCTTTCAATTCCTCACGGGAACCAATTTGCCCAGCAAGCTGGATTGTTTCTTGAATTGTCTCAATGGCTAAGTCAACACGCTCTAAATCAAAGTAAAGTCGACTCAACATCAATAAAGTTTCAGTGGTCAACACATCATAAGAAATCAAACGAGATTGATCTAAACTTTTTAAGTAAAAGACCTCGGAATCCTGATAAGCACCTTCCTTATGTTTCAGTTTTCCAAGGTTATGATAAGCCCATGCTATAGAATCTTCTGTGGATCCCGGGTAGTCAATACATTGCTCAAACCAACCTTTTGCCGCATCAAGATTACCCATTTCAAAATAGGTTTCACCAATGTTATTCATAGATCCCGAAATATCATCAGCGTCTCCTATTTCCTTTCGTATCTCAAGGCATTTGAGATTACAATCCAATCTTTTTTCATTGTCCTTCTGAAACATATAAACTGCACCAAGGCTATTCAAGGTATCCGCTTCGCCACGCAAATCATTCGTTTCACGATAGAAATGCAACGCTGCAAGACTGTGTTCCATGGACAAAGAAAACTCAGTAAAACGCCAATAACAATAACCTAGAATCTTATTACAATCAGCAATACCACGCTTATGATTCAACTCCTCACAGTTCTTTAATAACTGCTGAGCCAAATGAAATGACTGTCGCATATCACTCCGTCTATTAATCCAAGCTTGGTTTAATTGATGGTCAATTTGTTCTAAATTCATGTTCTAAATCTACTAAAATTAACAGTAATATATAGCTGCGACAAAAGATCAAAAAATGGTTTTTAAATTAAAAACCTACCTTTGCAAAAAATTCAGCATGGAAATACTTGTCACTGGTCCTGATGGAGTTCTAGGAAGCAATCTTGTAAGAGAGTTACTCAGTAGAAATTACAACGTGAGCGTACTCCTTGAGCCTGGTAAAGATCCACTAACATTAAAAGGATTACCTATTACAAAATTTCATGGAAATATTCTCGATCCAGAGGCGCTAGACAAAGCTATTGCTAATAAATCTGTTGTATTTCATTGTGCAGCATCTACAAGTGTCTGGCCTGCAAAAAGTGAAATTGTAAACCGTGTGAACATAGATGGAACACAAAACATTATTGACGCTGTATTAAAACACGATGTAAAGCGCTTGATATACGTCGGAACTGCAAATTCATTCACGTATACGGCTGACAAAAACAATCCGGGTACAGAAGGTACGCCTTATGCTTCATGGCACTATGGATTGGATTACATGGACAGCAAATACAAGGCTCAAGAACTCATTCTTAAAAATGTAGCTGAGAATGGACTTCCTGCACTTGTTGTAAACCCAACATTTATGATTGGACCTTACGACTCAAGACCAAGTTCAGGCGCCCTTATTTTGGCTTTACACAAAGGAAAAGTTCCAGGATACACAAGTGGTGGAAAAAATTATGTGGCTGTTAAAGATGTTGCTTTTGCTATGGCTAATGCGATTGATAAAGGACGTATAGGTGAATGCTATATTGTAGGAAACGTTAACCTCACATTCAAAGAAGCGTTCGATCTTATCGCGAAAACGATTGATGCCAAACCACCAAAACTAAAGTTGCCAAATACCGTAGTTAAACTTTATGGAGCAGCAACATCTACCGGAGCAAGACTATTCGGATTCTACCCGGCAGTCACGAAAGAACTAGCCACTATTTCATGTGATCGCCACTATTATTCAGTTGAAAAAGCAAGAAAAGAACTTGATCTGCCGCAAACACCAATAGAAACAGCTGTAAAAGAGTGTTTCGAGTGGTTTAAAGAAAATGGATATTTGAACAAATAAAATCAACCTAAATGTACCAAACTCTTGATGTTGACCTTAGTTGGAAGGCAAATGACATGAAGTCTTTTTTGCCGGTCATTCTTTCTTTGGTGTTTTTTGTAATATATTGGTTCACTGCACAATCAGAAAAAATAAAAGCACGATTCTACGCTAAATACAACTATGATACTGCCTCCATAAAGCACATCTTCTTCACAAAATATTTTGGATTTATTAGTATGGGAGTCTTTCCTGTAATTATTTCTTTGATCATCCTTGAAGGAAGTACACTGGCTGACTATGGTTTAACTATAATACCAGAAACAACTTTTTATACGCTAGTATGGACCCTGGGATTAACCGCTTTGGTTGTACCGTTGGCGTACATCAGTGCTAAAAAACCAAAAAACTTGGTGAATTATCCACAGATCAGAGCGAAGGAATGGACCAAACAGACGGTGTTCATCAATGCACTTGGGTGGGCACTTTACCTTTTTGGTTATGAAATGCTATTCAGAGGAACGCTATTGTTTCCGTTGGTTGATGTAATAGGCGTTTGGCCCGCAATCGCTATAAACATTGCGCTTTATTCAGCTACACACATTCCAAAAGGTTTGGACGAAACGATTGGTGCGATTCCTCTAGGATTAGTTTTGTGCATTCTTACTTTACAATCAGGAACTATTTGGATCGCTTTCTTGGTTCATGTGGCTTTAGCTTGGACAAATAGTTTCACGGCCTTGAAATACCACCCGGATATTCACTACATCGGATCAAAAAAATAAGCATGGCAAACTATTCGGGTAAAGTCGCAATCATTACAGGTTCAAGTCGTGGAATAGGAAAAGCCATCGCTCTTGAATTGGCAAAAAAAGGAGCCCTGATCGTTCTTAATGGGCGAAATACAGATCGTCTTACTGAAGCTGAAAAACTTGTAAAATCAGTTCATCAGAATGTCATTGCTGTCTGTTCAGATGTTTCGACAATCGAAGGATGTCAATTGTTGATCGATCAAACTATTTCTGCATTTGGAAAAATAGATATTCTAGTGAATAACGTAGGTGTGTCTATGCGCGGAAAAGTTGCTGATCTTAATCCTGAAGTTTTCAAAACTGTATTCGAAAGCAATGTATTGGGAACAGTTTATCCTACTATTCCGGCAATTCCCTATTTACGTGAAACCAAAGGCTCAATTGTGTTTATTTCCAGTTTAGCTGGAATACGAGGTTTGCCCGGGCTTTCTGCTTATAGCTCTTCTAAGATGGCTCTTCGTGCAATTGCCGAATCAATCCGTCTGGAAGAAGCAGAACACCGTATACACGTGGGGTTGGTCTTTGTGGGTATCACCGATATCGAACACAACAAAGAAACTATACAGGCCGATGGAAGTATGCGCTTAATTGCATCTCGAAAAGGTAAAAAAGTACAAAGCACCGAAGAAGTGGCAAAAGCCGTTATAAAGAATATCGACAATCGAAAATACAGGTCTGTTTTAACTCCACTTGGAAAATTAAACGCCTACCTGCAATCTCGTTTTCCCTTATTGGTGGAACGAATCATTCTTTCCAACCTCGATAAATTTGAGGAGGGAAATAAATAAATCACTACATGCTTATAGGTGAAGATTTTCCTAAAATTGAATTTTCTTTATTCGGTTTAGACCTTGTTGAGCCAAATGCCTTGATTGGTGACACAATCATATTGTTTATCGCTCTTTTTCTGGCAAGAAAGACACAAAAGCTGTCCAACGGCACGCCATTTTTCTTCTATTGGAAACTGTTCTATATCGTTTTTGGAATTAGTTTTTTTGCGGGAGGTCTAGGACATGCATTCTTTAATTATTGGGGCGTTCCCGGCAAATACACCTCCTGGTTATTAGGTATTGTTTCTGCTTTTCTCATTGAATTAGCCATGATTAGTTTGTTTCCACAAATTGAAAAACGTAAGTTATTCAATCTATTGGCAAGTCTAAAACTATTCCTCGCATTGGGAGTGGAATTATACGTATTACTTACAGTGGATCTCACATCAGAGCCGGCGAAAGGCTTAATTGTACCAACTTTGAGTTCGGTTATTGGATTAGGAATTATACTTGGAGGATTAGGCTATTATTACCAGAAAAAAATCCATCCTTCGTTCAAATTTTTATGGATAAGTACACTTGTCCTTATACCGAATACCATTATTCAAGGAATGAAAATCAACATTCACCCTTGGTTCGATCGCAACGATTTCAGTCACGTGCTTTTAATAATTGGTTGTTTTCTCTACATGGAAACCATTAAGCGCTATTCTCATTTCTTAAAAAATAATCGAGATTAGCTATCGCGTGGTTTTGATGTACAAGGAACTGTATTGATTCACCGGTTTTCGATTTGCATCAAGCGCTGTAATATAGTAGACATATCTACCTTCCTTCACCATTTCACCAAACATGTTCATTCCATTCCACTCAAAGTCAGGATCATTTGTTTGATAAACCACTTTATTATTCAAGTCAAGTACAATCAAATTAAAATCACTTAATCCTTCACTTTTCACAAATAACAAATCATTGTCGCCATCACCATTTGGTGTAAACACGTTTGGCATTGTCAATTTCGTTACAATAGGATCTGAAATGGCTGTCGGTGGATCAACTTGCGGACTTACGGGTGGTACAACCGGCTCAGGAACCTTTACTACAGGATCTTCAACTGGAGGAATAATTGGTTTAACAGGATCTACGATGGGTGCTTGCTTTATAAACGGAACTTGTTCAACTTTTTGAGGCACTTCACTATCGTTTTGATCTCCATGATCTTCAACATTCGGTAAGGTCTTTGTTTTTTCTTGTACAATTGTTGGAAACTCATTTTCTCTATCCGATTCTTCAACAACGGATTCACGCCTTATCTCTTGAGCCATCTCCTTTTCAGGCTCTGTTGATTTTTCAGCATCCAATACAAAATAGGCCGTAACAGCAACGCTTGTAGCAATAGAAGCACCTATGATCACTTTTGTTAATAAAGAAACACCGGCAGCAGCCGGAGCAGCAGCACCAATCTGAGAAGCAATCCCTGACCAGAGTTCCGGACGCACCGACGACTCCGCACCAGAAAGCTTTTCTCTGAATAATTCCTTTATGTGATCTTTATCTTCCATTTATAGCTTCTATTCGTTCACGAAGATATGCCCTTGCTCTAGAATATTGTGATTTAGAAGTGCTTTCTGTTACACCTAGCTGCTCAGCAATTTCAGCGTGCGAATAACCTTCAATAGCAAACATGTTAAACACTACTTTGTATCCTTCCGGCATGCTTTGAATCATTTTCATCAAATCCTCAGCCATCAAATTCTCCGCAATGAAATCATTTGAATCCAACTTATAAGCAACATCATCCGTACTCACGTCTCCTAGCGATTTCAAATCCTTTCTAATCTGATCAAGAGCAGTATTCACCATAATTCTTCTGATCCATCCTTCTAAAGAACCCTCCATTTTAAAGGCTGTGATCTTTGAAAATACTTTCACAAATCCATCTTGTAGAATGTCTTCCGCTTGTTCTTGATCTTTTGAATAACGCAAACAAACCGTCAACATCTTAGGGGCAAATCTTTCAAACAACGCTCGTTGAGCCCTGGGATTGCATTTCACACATTCAGAAACCAATGTATAATCATCCATAGGATCAACTTGCTTTTCAAGACCTCTATTTTTTGAAAAAGGTTGCACGGTAGTAAATATACCTACAAAAAGAATTATTTTCGTCAAATCAAAAACAAACCAATGCGCCTGAAAGGATCATTATTGACCTTTATATTCTTTTTTTGCTTTAGTTCATTTTCACAAAATAAACTTAAACTCAAAACCGGTAAATGGACCGGTGTTTTGCAACTTACCAGTTCAGATCAACTTCCATTTGAAGTTGAAATAAAGGGTAAAAAGGATGACATAAGTATACATGTCATCAATGGGGAAGAGCGCATTGTTTTGGATAAAATCACATTTTCAAACGACAGTTTACTTATTCCCTTTCCGAATTTCAACTCGCGATTAGTATTGCACAAAAACTCCAAGAAACAACTAAAGGGTTACTGGCAAAATTTGAATAAAACGGCGTACCGCATTCCGCTTGATCTGGTTTATGGTTATACCACACGGTTTAAACCTTTAAAAAATGAGTCAAACCAGTTAGCAAGCAAATATGAGATAACATTCAATCCTCAAAGTGACGATGCATATAAATCTGTTGGATTGTTTAATTCCAATGGAAACAGAGTTTATGGTACATTCTTGACTGAAACAGGTGATTACCGTTTTCTAGATGGAAATCGTTCAGATGATAGCTTGTATTTATCCTGTTTTGATGGATCCCATGCCTTTTTATTTAAAGCAAATGTATTTTCAGACAGTATTTCAGGTGAATTTTTAAGTGGGAAACACTGGAAAGGGAAATGGAATGGCCGCATAAATTCAGCCTTTGAATTAACGCACCCCGATTCATTAACGTATGTAGTAAAAGAAACTCCTTTTACTTTTTCATTGACCGATCTTAATGGTTCACCTTTTACTTTCCCAAACTCACAATTCGAAAATAAGGTGACTATCATTCAAATTATGGGTACCTGGTGTCCAAACTGTATGGATGAAACACGTTATCTCAGAGATTTGTATGCTCGCTATCATGATCAGGGATTAGAAATAATTTCAATCGGTTATGAAGTTGGGCAGACTTTTGAAGAACATGCTGATAAAATAAGAAAACTACAGGAACGTTATGAATTGCCATTTACTTTCCTTGTCGGTGGTGCTGCAAATAAAGGTTTAGCCTCAGAGCACTTTGCAATGCTTAATAAAATCATTTCTTTCCCAACCTCCATTTTCATTGCAAAAGATGGTACTGTTCGAAAAGTACATACTGGTTTTAATGGTCCAGGAACAGGTAGTTATTACACGGAATTCATTAAAGAAACCGATTTGTTTCTACGTTCCTTACTCAACGAATAATAAAATCAACAACAAGCTATCTTATTCACACGATTCTGATGTCTTCCACCTTCAAATGGTGTCGATAAAAACACATCAACCATTTCCACTGCTTCGTCCTGAGTAATAAATCTTGCCGGCAATGCTAGAATATTAGCATCATTGTGTTGACGAGCTAATTCAGCTATTTCCTTTTTCCAACACAAAGCACTGCGAATACCTTGATGTTTGTTTGCCGTCATACTAATTCCATTACCAGAACCACAAATTAAAATACCTAATCGTCCTGGATTGTTTTCAACCTCACTTGCAACAGGATGTGCAAAATCTGGATAATCGATACTTTCTGTTGAATGACACCCGTGATCATTCACTTGAAAACCTTTCAATTCTAAATAGGATATTAAATATTGTTTCAACTCATATCCTGCGTGATCTGCTCCAATGGAAATAATTTGTTGTGCCATGTTTTGTGTTTAAGCAAAGGTAATCCTTTATAAACAAATGCTATAATCTTTTTAACAAAGACAAAAAACAAATAAATACATATGACTGATAACTAATAGATTAACTTAACTGTTTTTCAACAGAAACTACACTAATATTGTTAATTAACTATGGATACTTCTCAGCAACTTTTACTTGCAGCTTTGAAGTTAATTTTTCAAATGCCAAAATGAATTGACACCTGCAAGGATACTTTGAATGACTTATTACTAAATAATAAAGACACTATTAACGATTGTTTAAGTATGAATCTAAATTAATTAATGAACATATCATCAATTTTTAAAAATGTTAATTACAACTATTTCTTATTGAATTACAGTTATTTACATTTTGTAGCAATGTTTATAACATTGTCTTTTGACGTAATAACTCATAAAAACAAATATCTATTCAATAAATTCTGAACATGTTAACACTGTTAATAAAGAAGAATAAAATTTCAATTAAATAAATCTTTCTTTTCTTATTCTTTACAGTTGTTCGTATTCAAAGAACTTGTCATTTGACTTCAATATCGTATCTTCAACATCTGAATGAAAACACTTCAACAAAATACAACTAAATTCTCTAAGTGATGAATTGGATCCTTGGGGTATTGAATCGTTCACAATGGGTAAGTGAAGACTTTAAACCATACTACGAAAAAGAAAATGATTTTCGACGCTTGGTAATTCTGCATAGTGTTGCAGCATTTGTTATTAGTCCTATTTTTTGTTTTTTCGTTTACAATACTGCTGTATCAAACATCTACTTTTATCTCGGTTTGTCATACACTGTGTTGTTTCCATTATATGTTCTTGTTTGCTATTTATTTAAACCGCTCAATAATAAATTGATCTATTTTTTCATAGGTCACCTTTTCGTTATCACTGGAATTGCTTTTGTGGATTTGGTTTACCATCAATTTGAGCTTTTTCATTTTTTCTCATTTTATGCTTTGTATGCTGTTGTATTGTATGTGATGCAGCGACTGTATCCGGCAATTCTGTATAATTTCTTCGTTTTATCGATGTTGATTTATGGGTATCAATTTGCGGAAAACCCTGAAATATCGAAAGGAGCCTCTTTTGGATTGTTTTTTATTCTTTCTCTTTGCTCAGTACTAGTTTTATGGTCAAGACAGCGTATGATTAACAATGTGGAAGATTATTCCATTTATTTAAAAAAGATAGTAAACACGCCAGGAGCTGGATATGTATTGTTTCGTTTTGTTAACAATACCCCAGTAATTGTTGATTTTAATGAAGAGGCGCTTCGTTTTTTTGAAATTGAAGAAGATGCATTGAATGCTGCACTGTTTGAACCGATTGATGAAGAGGATATGGAACAAATTCGTCGTTTGAAATTAGGTTATGATTTTAACAAAGTGTACTCAATACATCTGAATAAGGATAAAATTGCATTGGATTATAGTATTAGTGTACTATCTCTTAAAAATGGTTTTTATTGGCTGGTTCGTTTGAATGATTTTACAAGGGAATTAAAAGAAAAGGAGATCATTGAAGCGCGCGAGTTAAAGTATAAGAACTTATACTACCGAAATCAGGCTGGTGTATTTACCACAGATTTAAATTCTGTATTGATTGATTGTAATGAAACTTTCAAGGATATGTTTGAAGGTGACTTTAAAATTGGAGATAAATTATTTCCGGGGAGTCACAATAATGAATGGGATGTTATAAAAGATTTAATTCAGAACAACGAAAACTTGAGAAACTACCAAACTCACTTTAAGTTGAGAAATGGGAAGACAAAATGGTTTATTTTCAATTGGTACATTGATAAAAGTACACAGTTGATTGAAGGTACAATAATCGATCTCACTGAAGTACAGAAAGCAGCGTTTGCTCTTCGTCAAAGTGAAGAAAAATACAGACAGATTTATGAAGAATCAAATGATGTAATATTATTACTTCAAGGAGATAGAATCATTGATACGAATAGAAAGGGTATTCAGCTGTTTGGGATGTCAAAACAGGAGTTGTTGACGAAGTCGCTTTGGGATTTAAGTTTTGATCAAACAGAGGAGAATAAGCAGCAGTATAATTCGAATTTACAGCGATTAATTTTTTCAAAACAAACCAAATTCAACTGGAATTTTATTTCAGGTAAACAACAGATTGAAGCTGAGGTGGCGGTAGTTGAGTTGATTTTAGGCGATCAAAGTTATTATCAATGTGTCATTCATGACCTTACCGAACTGAATGAAACTATGCGTGTGTTGGAAAAAAACAGGAAGAGTTTTAAATCTATTCTTGACAATACTCCAGAGGGAATTATTATTGTGAATGATAAAGAAGTATTGTATTCTAATCCTGAAGCACACCGCCTTTTGAATTCTGAGTCTATTACCATTGATTCCATTTTTGATGCAGAAGAGCAAGATAGATTCAATGAAATGTATAAATTACACCACGAATCTGAATCAATTTTTCAGCAGCAATTCGCGTTGAAGAAGGTAGATGGTAATGTAGTACCTGTTGATGTAACGATGGTAAACACTACTTTTGAAGAAATTGCGGCTTCCATGATTATTTTTAAGGATGTTTCTTTACAAAATCAACTTTCACGAGAGGTATTGAGGGCTGAAATAGCGGAGGAAACAAACAAAAAATTAGCCAAAGAGATCAAGGATCGAATCAAAGCTGAAAAGCAACTTCAAGAACAATTTTTAAGGAGCAATGCCATTTTTGACAGTTCTTCAAATACTTTATTACTAACGCTTAATACCGAATTGAATATATCTTCATTTAACACCCATTGTCAGTCTTACTTTGAGCATATTGTTGACGAACCGTTGAAGATTGGTAATGATTTTAGAGCGTTTCTCGGAAAAATCATACATGTAAGTGAACTGCGATTGTTTATTTTGGAATTGAAAAAGGTGTTAAGCGGTGATTCTCATCAAATGGAAGTTTCTTTTCGACCGGGAAATCAAACTTTATGGATGGAAATTTTCATGAATCCTATTTATGATTCTGAAGGTAATGTATGTGAAATATCACTTGTAGCACACGATATTACCGAAAAGAAATACACAGAGAAGGAGATTATTGAATCACTCAAGGAGAAAGAAGTATTGTTAAAGGAAATCCATCACAGGGTAAAAAATAATCTTCAGGTTATTTCAAGTATTCTCAACCTGCAAAGTTCTTTCGTAAAGGATGAAAAAACCTTAGATATACTAGAAGAAAGTCGAAATCGTATTCGATCAATGGCGATTATTCACGAAAGTCTCTATCAAACATCGAATTTTTCTTCGATCAACTTCTCTGATTACCTACTTAATTTGACAACAAGTCTAATCGCATCGTACCGTGTTCATGCAGGAAGCATTGAGTTGATTACTCAAGTGGATATGGTAGAATTAGTCTTGGATCAGGCAATTCCTTGTGGACTTTTAGTGAATGAGCTAATTACCAATGCTTTAAAATATGCTTTTCCCGGTGACCGTTCAGGGAAGATTTTCTTAGGATTAAGCGAAAAGGATGCAAAAATTGAGTTGGTAATAAGTGATGATGGAGTTGGAATGCCTGATGGATTCAGTATTTTGAACTCGGACACACTTGGGCTTCAATTGGTAAATACCTTAGTAGAACAGCTGGATGGAGAAATAAGAGTCGAGAATTCAGGAGGTATTAAATATTTAATTACTTTTGATAAGGCCAAAATTTAGTGAAAATGTCAAAGACTAACATCCTGGTTGTAGAAGATGAGTCCATTGTATCAAA
Organism: Crocinitomicaceae bacterium; assembly: GCA_036825545.1. GTDB lineage: Bacteria > Bacteroidota > Bacteroidia > Flavobacteriales_D > Crocinitomicaceae > M0103. Next base: position 45,254 of record DAISYB010000008.1, read on the forward strand.
GGATATTCAGCATAGCCTGAAGAAACTGGGCTACAATGTGGTAGGTGCTGCTTCCACCGGAGAAAAGGCATTAGAGTTGGCCAGAACAGAGCATCCGGATATTGTTTTAATGGATATTATGCTGAAAGGAGACATGAATGGAATCCAAACAGCTGACATCATTCGCAGTGAAATGTCAATACCGGTAGTTTTCTTGACTGCATATGCAGACGAATCAACTTTATCAAAAGCAAAAGTTACTGAACCTTACGGCTATATCATCAAACCATTTAAAGAGATTGATCTGCACACTTCGATCGAAATGGCGATTTACAAACACGGAAAGGAACAAGAGATTATTAAGGAACGAGATCTTTTGTTTTCAATTGTTGAGAATAAAGAATCTGCTTCAGCTGACTTTATCTTTGTAAAATCGAACAGTCGCTTGGTGAAACTGAAAACCAGTGATATTTTCTACATTGAAGCTTTGAAAGATTATGTAGTGATTCATACCGGCGATGCACGTTATACGATTCACTCAACCATGAAGGATATCGAAACGAAAATGGGAACAGCAGATTTTATCCGTGTGCACCGCTCGTTTATCGTACGTTTGGATAAGATTGCATCGATCGAATTCCCGAATTTAACCCTCGAAAACGATAAGAAAATTATTCCTATTGGTGGTTCTTACCGTGACGATTTGAATAACCGAATTAAAATGGTCTAAATTCTCCACTCAAGGGGAAATTAAGAGGGGTGACAAAATCATCCTGATGCAACCATCTCATTTCAAAGTCGTACACCTGAACATTACCTTTTAAAACAAATGACATGAAAAAGAACATGGGAGTAGTCGATCGTTCGATCCGACTTTTAATTGCAATGACCATCGCTATTTTATTCTTTATGGAAATCATTTCCGGAACGCTTGGAATAGTTCTTTTAGCAGTTGCCGGTGTGTTTGTATTGACTAGTATTGTCAGCTTTTGTGGGCTATATACGTTGCTAGGGATTAATACGTGTAAGACGAAATAAAAAAAACAGAATAAATGTAAATCCCGACCACTAGCCGGGATTTTTTTATTTAGATAAGTTATTGAATAATATTTACTTAACTGAGGAAAACCACAGGGTAAAAAATTTGCAAAGTAGAAAACGAATTGATAAATTCGTTTTCTAACTTTAACTTAACTACTTATGAGGTGACAAGTGCATCCACCACATAACCAATTGCAGAGCAAAAGGTATAGGTGCGCTCAACCGGCGAAATAGGGAAATCAAGTAAAAATTATAAACATTGAATCATTCTTTAATTATTTTGTTTTCGTTGTTTTTGACCCATTTAGATGCACAAACCAACCTTATATTGAATGGAGATTTTGAAGAATACTATTCATGTCCAGATGCTATGACTCAGATCGAGCGTTGCAAACATGTTACAAACCCTTTGCAACATGCGTTTAATACTCCATTTGCAAGCACATCGGATTATTTCCATGGGTGTTATGTTCCGGGTTCAAGCATGGAACCTGTCGGGGTGCCGAATACAGTGTATGGGCTTCAATATCCGCGATCCGGAGAGGGAATGGTGGGGTTTGCTACAAGTAATTATGGTAATGGATCTTACAATGAGTATTTTCAACTTTCCTTTGTTTCTCCCTTGATTTGTGGAGAAACATATAATTTTTCTATATACTTTAATCTTGCCAACAATTGGAAGCACTCAAGAAAGGGTCTGGCATTTTACTTTTCAACTAGTGAGTTTCAAGATCTTTCAGACTATTTATATAATCTCCATGAGCCAAACTTCGTAGAAAATGCAACGTTAATTTCTGATACCGCTGAATGGACTCAAGTAACATTTGATTTTGTAGCTGACCGACCCTATAAATTTGTTTCTATCGGTTTTACAGAGTCTACAGAAGATATGTTCATAGAAGTGAATTCATTAGGACAAGTAATCGGAAATGGGACGTATTTTTTTGCAGATGATGCGTCTTTGACAGGTCTGGGGAAGAATGTGCAGGATGAATTTCAGCTTCCCAATGTGTTTACGCCAAATGGTGATGGTATAAATGATCTATTTACACCGATCGGCAACTCGAGTATGTTTGAAGAGTTAATCGTTTTTAATCGCTGGGGGAATGAAGTGGCTCGTTTAACTGATACCTTTATTTGGGACGGAATTAGTATGGGTAAAGAAATGTCAGAGGGAGTTTATTTCTATATCTTAAAGCCCAATGTGGGTTGTGAAAACTTAACAAAACAAGGAATGATTCATCTGATTAGATGAATTATGAAAAAAGCATTAATTATTGGGATTTTAATTACTGTTAAATTTAACAGTATAAGCCAACAAAATTTTTGGAACACGGGTGTATTAAATGATGGATCCATTGGTAATCTTTTTGGAACGCAGAACAATCAACCCATCGCGATATATACAAATAGTATTCAACGCGCGTTTTTCACATCGGGCAATTTTCTAACTACACCGTATGATTTAATTGCTCCAAATAGCGGTAGTGGTGATGGTTTGATGATTCGCGCCCAAGGAACAAGCCAAAGCAATCTTGAAATGTTTACCGCACTACAGGGCACAACCCATATCAAATGGGGAGTTAGTGGCGCAATTAGCGGTCAAAATGGTCGTTTTGAACAATTTGCCAATGGTTCCGGCTTTTATTTCAATGCCCGAGAAACAGGAGGACGATTTAAATTTGCGCGAGGGTCAATTATTACCGGAATGATAGGAACAAATAATTTTTGGCGTATTGGAGAACAGGCTGATGGGGCCAACATCAACGGCGCAAGGAGATTGGAGGTGGTGGATAACACATGGCAATTTAGAATAACAAGATCACCTAACGGGGCATTTACTGATTTTGAAACCCGAACAAATGGGAACTTCACAATTCTTCCGTCGGGGGGTAATGTTGGTATAAATATGGGGACAAACCCCACGTCTACATTGGATGTGAATGGTAATGCGCGCATAAGAGATGTTCAAGTTGGTACACCAAATTCAATTCTTATTGGAGTTAATGCAGGTGGCTCGGCAGATGTCAATGTTCGAAGACTGGATTTTTCAGGTAATTCACAGCAAGTATTATTAGGAAATGGGACATGGGGAACATTGCCTACCCCAAACCCGATTAGTGGCGCATCGAATGCAGCGTGGATTAATCCAAGTGGTAATATTGAATGGGGAACCACCATATTAGAACATAATACTGAAATTCCCATGGGCATCTACAAGGTTTTGTACAGAACTGGCGTGAACTCAAACAATACTGTAACAATAGGGAGTACTGTTTATCAGCCATCTTCAAGACTCTATGTTGATAACGATAACTTAGCCAATGGTGCTGTCGTCAGATCGTATTCATGGAATGGTATATCTATTGCCTCTAGAACCGGAATAGGTTCCTATGCTTATGATGCAGACTTTCTCTATGGCACCTATACGCTTGGTTTTAGAGGATCAAGAGTACACGGCTTGTTTGCATACGGTCGAGATGGAAGTGTATATACAACAGGTGTGAGAGGTTTAGCTGTGACAAGTAATCCAAATAGTGTAGTGTATGGTGGGGATTATTTAGTTGGAGGTACAACCTATTATGAGAACGTTGGTGTACGCGGGGACGCAAATGGTTGTTTAAAACAAAATATTGGGGGTATGTTCAGGGCTGGAAATACAGGCACATTAGCGATTGGTGTGTATGGTGAATCTCCAGATCAGGCAACTTATTCAGGGTCAAGTTACGCTGGCTATTTTGTTGGAAATACGGTAATAACTGGAGCATCATTATGGGTATCAGATAGTACTTTAAAAGAGAATATTTCACCAATAAGTGATGCGTTGGACTCATTATTACTATCACTCCAGCCAATGAGTTATACCTTTAAACAAGAAGGCGATGCTCAAAGGTTGAATTTAAAAGAAGGAACACAATTTGGGGTTTTGGCACAACAAGTAGAGCCGCTGTTTCCAACCTTAGTTCATACAGTGACTCACCCGGCACAATATGATACACTTGGAATAGAGATTTCACCATCATTCACCTACAAGGCGGTTGATGTATCTCAATTAGTGCCAATTATGTTGTCTGATTTACAACGAAAAACAGCGATTATAAATAACCAAACTAATGAACTAAATATTTTGAATAGTACAGTTGATTCCTTGATTTTCACAATCACCAACCTCAACGATCGCTTAACTTTACTCGAAAACTGCTTGAGCAACTTGCTTCCTGCTCTTTGTCAGGCCAACCAAATGGCAATTCAACAAACACCACAAGAGACACAGGAATATCTGGAGAAAACGATCAACATTACGCTTTCGAATCGTAACAACATCATTTTAAATCAAAACGTACCGAATCCATTTGCTGAATCAACAGTGATCAGTTATTCAATTCCTTCAACCGTGCAAAAAGCACAGATCCATTTCTATGATGGACAAGGAAAGTTGATCAACACGGTGGAGATCAACGAACGCGGAAACGGTCAGTTGAATGTGTTTGCAAACGATTTAAGTACGGGTGTTTATACCTACTCATTGGTTGCCGACGGACAGATCGTTGCTACGAAGCGAATGTTGAAAAATTAAGAGCGCTTTTTAATTTAACAAGAAAGGGGCTGTCGTTCAAAGTACAGCCCCCTTTGTTTTTCTTTGCCTAAGAAGACTTGATGGAAAAATTATTCCACCAACTCCAGATCGATCTGTCTTTTGCGTGGATGCACCTCGTAAATACGCACCTTGACCTTGTCGCCAAAATGGAATTCACGCTTGGTTTTTGAACCAACGATGCGGTATTTTTCCGGCTCGAAATAAAAACGCTCGCCCGGAAGATCATTCATTGGGATCATTCCCTCGCAGTGGTTTTCGTCCATTCTGACAAACATACCAAATTCAGCTAATCCGGAAATGGTTCCGTCGAATACTTCGCCAATGTGATCTTGTACGAAGATCGTCTGGAAATACTTGTTGGATTCGCGTTCAGCCTCTACAGCTTTTCGCTCCATGCGGGAAATGCGTTTGCAAATCTCATCGAGCTCTTTGCCGTAACGGTGTTTCTTGGTCGTTAATTCTTCCTGAAGAATCCGATGCACCACCAAATCAGCATAGCGACGAATCGGTGACGTAAAATGCGTGTAATACTGAAATGCCAAACCGTAGTGACCAATATTTACTGTATCGTAAACAGCTTTAGCCATCGATCGGATCGCCATGGTTTGAACCAAAGAATATTCGTTTTCATTGCGGATACTTTCCAGTAATTTATTCATGCTCTTGGCAATCTGATCCGGATGAGTGAAATCCAGTTTGTGTCCGAATTTTTCAATGAAGACATTGAAGAGTGCAATTTTTTCAATATCTGGCTGATCGTGAATTCGGAACAAGAATGGAACTACATCTTTTCGCTGAGTTGGATCTGCCATGAATGTTGCCACATGTCGGTTGGCTAATAACATGAATTCCTCGATCAACTTGTGGGCATCTTTGGAAGTTTTGATTATCACTTCAACAGGGTGTCCGGTTTCATCCAAACGAAAGCGCATTTCCTCCGATTCAATGTTCAGCGCACCTTTCTTAAGCCGCCTTTTTCGCAAAATTTTAGCGATCTTATCGAGAATAAGGATCTCGTCACGAAAATCACCGTCCTTTCCTTCGATAATATCTTGCGCTTCTTCGTAACTAAAACGACGGTCGGAATGGATTACCGTTTTACCAAACCACTCCTTATAAACCTTTCCGTCTTCGTCCATTTCAAAGACAGCAGAAAAGCTGAATTTATCTTCATTCGGACGAAGCGAACAGGCCATATTTGACAACTGTTCGGGCAACATCGGAACTACACGATCCACTAAATAAACCGAATTCGAACGCTTCAAGGCTTCTTTGTCCATCGCCGTACCCGGTCGAACATAATGACTGACATCCGCAATATGAACACCGATTTCTAAATGACCGTTTTCAAGTCGTTTGATCGATAGGGCATCATCAAAATCCTTGGCGTCTACAGGATCAATCGTAAAGGTTGTTGTCGTTCTGAAATCACGGCGAGAAGCCACTTCTTTTTCATCCAGTTCTATTCCAACAACTTCTGCTTCTTCCAATACTTCTTGAGGAAATTTGTAATCGATCCCTTGATTACATAAAATGGAGATCATTTCAGTATCGTTGGAAGTATGCTGACCTAGTACTTCGATCACTTCGCCATACGGATTACCGGCAGATTTTGGCCAAACGGTAATTTTCACCAAAGCTTTATCACCGTTCTTGGCACCCTTGAGTTTTTCTTTCGGGATGTAAATATCCGTTCCTGCTTTCAAATTATCTGGTACTAGAAAGGCGAACTTTTCGTGCATTTCGATCGTCCCAACGAATTGCGTTCGCTCACGTTCCAGTACTTCTGTTACGATTCCTTCCCAGCGCGACTTCTGTTTTTTGACAATGCGAACACGTACTCGGTCACCACTTAAAGCCTGTCCGATTTGATTAGGTGGAATGTAAATATCAGCTTGCTCATCGTCTGTTACAACAAAGCCGGCTCCACGGTTGGTTAATTCAATTCGACCCTCGATTCCACCACCACCATCTGTTGTATTTAGGGAATACAGTCCATGACCCTCATTGCTCAGGTAACCTTCAGAACGTAAGTCCTGAAGAATATCGAAAGCCAGTTTACGAAGCGGCACATCGCGCACGTCGATTAGTGCACAGACTTGCTTGTGGCTTAGTACGCTGTCCGGGTTTGATTCAAAAACCTTTCGTATGATATGGACAAGACTGTTTCTCAGCTTGTTTCCCTTTTGTTTCTTTTTCTTTGGCATATTTGCGAAGTTAAGGGTAAAACAAGAAAAGGTGTGCTAAAATCCATCAAGAATCATAAATTTGTAAAGAGCAGTTAATACGAATGAACCAACTTGCTTCGACGTATCAACAACTCGCAAAATAAATTAAAATCAAAATCTATGAACAACAGAGTTGAACAGGCATTGAACGAGCAAATTCAAAAAGAAGCATCTTCTTCCCAATTTTATTTGGCAATGGCTTCTTGGGCTGAATGCAATGGATTAGGTGGAACAGCTAAATTTATGTATGCTCACTCGGATGAGGAACGTTTTCACATGCTGAAATTGGTAAAGTTTGTCAATGAAAGAGGTGGAAAAGCAATTATCCCCGCAATTCAACAACCACCAACAGAGTTTGACAATCTTGAAAACGTATTCGAATTACTATTGAGTCATGAGATCGGAGTAACCGAAAGCATCAATAATTTGGTGGATATTTGTTTGCAAGAAAAGGATTATACAACACACAACTTTGTGCAATGGTATGTGTCTGAGCAATTGGAAGAAGAGGCTTTAGCAAGAATGATTCTTGACAAAATCCGTCTGATTGGTGGCGATAAAGGAGGAATGTACATGTTCGATCGCGATCTGGAAAACTCTGCAATTGTCGCACAACCTGCAAATGGAGCAGCAGGTCCACAATAATACAAGTCACAAACGACCACAATGAGAATACAGTTCCTGTTTCCGGTTGGACTGTTTCTACTGATTTTTTTCAGTGGCCAAGCGCAGACCGCCTACAGATTCAGGAACTATACAATCAATGATGGACTCTCACAGAGTTCTGTCACCTGTATTTTACAAGACGACAATTATTCCTTGTGGGTGGGAACCCAAGATGGTTTGAACCGCTTTGATGGTAAAAGCTTTGAGGTTTTTAACTCAGATGCAACACCCGGTTTAGAAAGCGAATACATCAAATGTGCCGTTAAATCGAAGGATGGAAAACTATGGTTTGGAACGTCCAACGGGCTTACCTTGTTTGATCCGGCAACCGAAACATTTCAAACCTATGTAAGTACCAGTTCGACTGCTTTGCAAATTGAAGATCTTTCCTTTGATGCGAAAGGTGTACTTTGGTTGGCAACAATGGGTTATGGGGTTTTGTCGTTCGATCCATCGACCCGAAAATTTAAACACTACACGTTTTTAGTTCCAAGCCGCAAGATCCAATCGCTGGAAACACTTTCAAACGGTCGCTTGGTGATCAATACGGAAGACAAAGGATGTTATATCAGTGATCTTGACAAGAAAAAAGTATCCTTACTGCAAATTCCGGCAAAGAACAATTCTCCGGTAGCTGTTCAACGAATAGTTGAGATTGGTGGAAGGGCTTATCTAGGCACAAATCAAGGTGTTTTTGAGCTAGATCCCTTCAAAGAAAAAGTAATTCCGGCATTTGAACGGTTAGATGCGCAATACGGATTGATGGGTGTCTCGGATATTTACCGTACAGAGGATAACACATGGTTTTTTGGAACCGTTAATAAGGGTTTATTTACGCTGACCCCTGAAGGAATATTGTTTAATAGTGCCCAAGATATTTTTCAGAAGAATGCGCTATTATTCAATGATATTAATACCTTGTTCCAAGATGGATCCGGAGCAATCTGGATTGGGACTGAGCGCGGACTTTCCAATTTTGATCCAAGAAATCAAGGGTTTTTAGGTGTTGGTCCCAGTGGAAATCTAGAGCGTGGAATTCCAACACCTACCGTATGGAGTTTTGGTGAGGACAAAAATGCTCGTTACCTTTTTGTGGGTACAGATAAAGGGATTTCGCGCTACGATCGACAGTTGAGAAAATTCAACCAATATTATTTAGAAAGTACACCCAATCAGTCCACAGAAGCAACTGAAACGGTCGTTCTTTCTATTCATGTTATCACACCGGATAGAGTTTTGGTAGGCTGTGCAGACGGTTTATATGAACTATCTGTTTATGGATCTCAATCCTATTCTTTTAAGCGGATTAACTTTTTCAAGGACGCAAGTGAAGCTGTGCGACATGCAAGGGTTTATTCGATTGCACATTTCAAAGAAGAACAATATTTCTTAGCGACCAAATCTGGCGCAGTATTGATTGATTTAAAGTCTAGAAAAGCACGGTCTTTTGAGCATGATCCACGAAAACCGAATGAAACAATTGGGTTAGGTATTTGTCGACTGGTCTTTAAAGACCAGAGTGATCGTGTTTTCTTTGCAACAAGTTCTGGTGGGCTGAATTTGCTTGAAGAACACAAAGGAGATTGGGTAATCAAGCCCTATCAGCACAATAAAATCTTAACGTCGAATACAAAGGATTATATTTCTTCCGTTTGTCAGACCGGCAAGAACGAATTTTGGTTTGGAACCTTTGGATCAGGTTTGTTATACTGGAATGAAAGGAAAAAGGAAAGTCGGGTTTATACAAAGAAGGACGGCTTGCCAAACAATGTAGTTTACAGCGTCTTGCAAGATGGATTTTCGCACCTTTGGATGAGTACCAACCGTGGTCTTTGTCGCTTCAATCGCTTTTCAGGTGAGACGATCAATTTCACAGAAGAAGATGGTTTGATGAGCAACGAGTTCAATCTCGGAGCCTACATGAAATCGAAAACAGGTGAATTCTATTTTGGGGGTATTTATGGCTACAACTTTTTTGATCCAAAGAATTTGGTTTCAAAAGGAGAGGATATTTCTGTGAAATTCACCCGATTCAAATTGGATAAAGGATGGCTAAAACCCGGAGAAAAAGGATCGCCTCTTTCGGCTCCTATTGCTGATCTTCAGAGTATTGAATTGAGTTATCGACAACGCAGTTTTTCGATACGTTTTCAACCTTCAGATTTGAGCAATCCGGAGTTGGTCAACTACAAGTACATTCTCGAAGGATCGGATGATGGAGAGGTCTTGATTGGAGGAACAAATGAAATGCGTTTTAGCGCTCTTTCTCCCGGGCACTATAAACTATTCGTTTTTGCAAGAATAGGAGACGGTGTGTGGGGACCGCCAACCGTTCTTTCATTGGTTATCCGCTCGCCATTTTGGGCAACCTGGTGGTTTATTTCACTTGTTGTGTTGTTCTTGGCCATTGCTATTCGCATTTTTATTCGCCGTCGAATTGATTCTGCCCGCAGGGAACAAGTTAAATTGGAAATGAAAGTCGCGCAGCGAACACGTGAGATCAGAGCACAAAATATTCAGATTGAGCGCCAGCGTCAACAACTTGAAAAAGAGAAGAACAAAGTGGTCGATCAGCAACGTTTGTTACAGATTGAGAAGGATAAGACAGAAAAACTATTGAGAAACATTATCCCTGAATCGACCGCAGAAGAGCTTAAAAACAAGGGTAGAGCGAGTGCACGAGCTTACAAGACCGTTTCAGTGATATTTACTGATTTCGTTGGATTTACACGAATCGCAGAGCGCATGACGCCAACAGAATTGGTGGGACGACTCGATGTCTATTTCAGAAAGTTTGATGAGATTATTGTTCGCAATAATCTCGAAAAAATCAAAACGATCGGAGATGCCTACATGTGTGCTGGTGGTGTGCCTGTTCGTAACAATACCAATCCGATCGATGCTTGTTTGGCGGCTTTACAGATTCAGGATTATATGGCGAAACTCAAGTTTGAAGCAATCGCCAATAGCGAAGAATATTGGGATTTGCGTTTGGGAATTAATACAGGTGAAGTTACGGCAGGTGTGATCGGTAGCGAGCGTCTGGCCTATGATATTTGGGGAGCGACGGTGAATCAGGCGCAGCGAATGGAAATGTTGGGTGAGCCAGGAAAAGTGACTATTACCGGCAACACGTTTAAGCACATTGAGCCTTATTTTGAATGTACCTTTCGCGGCAAAGCACAATCGAAAAGTCGTGGATTGATTGACATGTACACCGTTGACCGAATCAAACCGGAACTTTCGGTGAACGGTGAGGGTATTGTTCCCAACGAACGCTTTCATCAAATCGTCAATCTGCACCATTTCAGTTCGATCAACTATTACAAGGCGGAACGTCACATTATCAAAGTGCTCGAAAAAGGTTTGTCGGACAAATTGCATTACCACAGTATAGCCCACACCAAGGATGTCGTGAAAGCCGTTGAACGCATCGCATTGAGTGAAGGCGTAACCGATGAAGGTTTGTTCTTGCTCAAATCGGCCGCTACTTACCACGACGCCGGATTTGTGGAGCAGTATGAAAAGAACGAACCGATCGGAGCGCGTATGGCCGATGAAATCCTACCGAAGTACGGCTATACCGAACAGCACATCAATACGATCAAAGAACTGATTTTCGTGACGCAGATCCCTCACAAACCCAAAAACAAGCTTGAAGAAATCATTTGTGACGCCGATCTGGATTACCTGGGCCGTGATGATTTCCATGAGATCGCTGACCGCCTGAGACGTGAATTAAAGGAACACGGAAAAATCAACAGCGACCGTCAGTGGGATGAAATGCAGGTTGCTTTCTTGAATATGCATAAGTACTTTACGGAAACTTCTATCAAAACGCGTCAGGCGAAGAAAATGCAGAATTTAGAGGAAGTGAAGGCAAAGTTGGAACAGAATGAGTACGAGGATTAACCAAATACGCTTGTGTATCGTTTATTCATGTAAAAACTGAAGAATGCGTTTACTAGTTGTCTTTTCGCTAATGTTCTTAATCAGCTATTCGTGTAAAAAGAAGACGGATCCACCCATCGATGAAATTAGTTGTAAAGCCGGCATCTACGATGATAATTACAATTACGTCGAATTGGAATCCTTTCCGGATCTCAATATGATGTGGGACACACAAAATTTGTATGCCAGTGGTAGTGATTCAATAGACCTTGACAATGACGGCTTAAATGATCTTATCTTGTCGATGAGTTATTATGAAACCGATAGTGCACATCTTATTATTGGCTATCCCAACCCCTTTCCCGGGTTTCGTGTAACAGCTAAAAATGGCTTTCAATTGAATTGCATGCATGATATTGCCTATCATGGAATGGGCGCCTCATCAACGTATTATTTTCCAGACACATTATCCTATGGAAACGATGTGAAAACAGCTGCTTATTGGAAAAGCGGCTCCTTTTGGCAAGAAAACCCAATTCCAACCCAGCTTACTTTTGGTCCATGGTACAATGCCAGCAAAGTCTATTTCATGGGATTTCGCAAGGCGATCAGTACCGGTTTTGGTGCATATTATAAATATGGTTGGGTCAAGATTGATTGTACCAATCGTTATGAGCCTGTTTTTATTAGCTATGCCATTGCGAAATAAGAGAACAGAAACAGATTAGGTTTATTTTAGCATCACGCCCAGTTGCTAAAACAATATGGTTTTCTCTTCAAACAGTAACAATCTAAAACAAAAAAACCCGGTTCAATCACTGAACCGGGTTGATTTTATACTGTTTAACTTATTTCTTAACTAAACAAAATACTCTGTCCATATTTTCCGCTAATATCGATCGGGTTAACGATCAATGCAGGGATCTTGGCATCGTTGGTAATAATGTATTGTTCGTAGCTCGTTCCTAAAGCATTTAGGATACCGCCTTTGTGTAAATTCATGATTGCGATCAAATCAGCATCAATGTTTACGGCATGCTTCACCACTTCTTTGTCAAAACCGCTACTTGGGGCCAGAGTTGCAGTCATTTCAATGTTGCGTTCTGAAAAGAATTTCTTCGCGAATTGAATATTTGCCTGTACCTGGTGTTGCAAGAACTCGTCTGTTTCATCCGGAGTGATTACGTGTACGCGCGAGTTGAAGTACTGCGCCAAATTCGCTACAATAGCCAATTTTTGCTTCGTTTCTTTATTCAAATCCATCGGCACTACGATATCATCGTATCCCGTTTCTTTAATTCCTTTTTCCTGAACGATAATGAAAGGAACAGATGAACTCGTAACCACTTTCAAAGCGTGGCTACCTGTAATATGCTGCCATCCATGAGCACCATGCGTACCCATGTAGATCAATTCAGCGTGATGCTCTGCTGCGAAATCACCAATTTCTTCGAAAATACTACCCAAACGTACATACGGGATCAATTTTGCACCGGAGGCACTATGAGCACTGATTACAGCGTCCAATTTTTGCTCAGCGTCTTTAATATCGGACTCTTTTGGAACAACATGAAGCACATAGATCTGTGCATCAAGCGGTTTAGCTGTGGCAATTGCATGTTCCAGAGCGATGTCTGCTACGGGAGTGAAATCGTGTGGTACGATAAAGGTTTTTGTTTTCATAGAGAGATTTTATCTGGTTTTAGATCCGTTTGCAAATGTAATAATAATGAAATTTTTCCTATCCAAAACTTTATTTTTTATCACTACTTTCCGATAAATCGTGCCTATATGTTCTATGTGACTCAACATTTTAAATTGATACTAAACTTATCCAATGTTGGGACTTACTTTATTAAACAGCACATTGCTTAGCTTTTTCTACAGACTTGTGCAGCTTGCACAGAGCTTGTCGTGGTGAGCTAGTCGATGTATTTTCGGATTAAATTAACCGAAATATAATGAAGGATAATTTCGTTTTTGGTGGAAATATGAATTGATTAGTAAGATTTTATTCACTTAGATTCGTGAAAATCCGTTCAGATTCGCTAGCGAATCGAATAATTCTAATTAAGTCCAGATCTTCAAAAATCCGATAATCTGTGGATTAGTACCAAGCACTAATTTTTTCTTGGTCAATAGAGATTTTTTATCCATTAACTATTGATATTTTCAATTGCATGTGTATTTCTAAATGATTTACTTTTGTCAAAAACCAAACGATGCCCATTATTGGAAAGCTTCTGAAAAAAACGACCCAAATAGGTTACAAGCGTAACTTCAACAAAGGGCGTGAATACAGAGATCAGGTAAAAGTGCTGTCTAAACTTCTCGATAAAGGTCGTTTCACTAAGTTTGGAATTCACCACGAATTCGAGAACATCATTGGATCGGAGAACGCCATCGAAGCCTTTCAAAAGCAAGTACCCATTATGGATTATGATCGGTTTTATGATAGCTGGCTGAAACATTCCTTGTTAGGAGTAAAAGACAATACCTGGCCGGGAAGAATAAAATACTACGCTTTATCTTCCGGAACGACAGGATCGCCAAGTAAACGAATTCCGGTGACTCAGGAAATGATCCGTTCTTTCCAGCGTTCGAGTATGCGCCAAATCACCATGCTTCATGAATTGGATCTACCGGAAACTTTTTTCAATGCCAGTGTCTTGGCTGTTGGAGGCAGTACGAAATTGGTCAAGAAAGCAACACACATAGAGGGCGATCTGAGTGGAATTCTGAAAAAGCACACCTCATTCATTCTCTCTCCTTTTGCAGAGCCTGGAAATCGTATTGCGGCACTAAAGAATTGGGATGAAAAGTTGGAAAAAATGATTCAAAAAGCTCCCGCTTGGGATATTGGAGTTGTGGCAGGTGTTCCAAGCTGGTGTATTATGCTGATGGAAAAAATCGTTGAACGTTACCAATTGGAATCCATTCATGACATCTGGCCGAATTTCCAAGTATATGTACATGGCGGTGTTTTTATGCAACCCTATATACCTCGACTTCAAAAAGTATTGGGAAAGAAGGTGCATTTAATGGACACCTATTTGGCCAGCGAAGGCTATTTTGCCTACCAAACTTCCCCGGAACGCCGAGGCATGCAATTGATGTTGGACGCTGATATCTTTTTTGAGTTTATTCCCTTCAATTCCGATTTCTTTGATGAAAAAGGTAGACTAAAGGACGCACACGATGCTTTTACGATTGCACAAGTGCAAGAAGGAATTGACTACGCGATGGTCATTTCTACCAATGCCGGATTGTGGAGATACATGATTGGTGATTTGGTACGTTTCATCAATGTGGAGGAACGGGAAGTATGCATTACCGGTCGAATCAAACAATTTCTCAGCTTGTGCGGTGAACATTTGTCACTTGATAATATGAATCAGGCAATCAGAATGGTGTCTACCGAAAATGAATTGGAGATTTCGGAGTTCTGTATCTATCCGGATAAGAATGACTTGCGTCATCACTGGTTTTTGGGAGTCAATGGAGATATTGCACCGGATGAGTTAATGAGGTTGATCGATCAAAAGTTAAGAGAGCTCAATGATGATTACGCGGCAGTAAGAAAATACACATTGAAAGACCCAACAATTAAAATTTTAGATCCGAAAGAATTTTATGGCTTCATGGAATCGATCGGTAAAGCAGGATCACAAAATAAATTTCCAAGAGTGATGAACGAATACCAATCCGAAAAATGGTTGGATTACCTTAAAGATCGGCAGCTTCTCTGAGTTGTTTTCTGCGTTCAGATCGACTTTTGAGGTAGTACTTGATCACCGCATTAGAGATAACGACCAACACAATGATGGCCGAGCCAATGTAAAATTGACTTCCCAATATTTCATTTTCATTGAGGATGGCAATGGCGAGTAAGATGGTATAAACGGGTTCCAGGTTAATACTCAGTGAAACAGTAAAAGCGCCCAATCTCTTCACCACTTCAATAGTGGCTAGAAAGGCAAACGAGGTGCACAGAATTCCCAAGAACAAGAGCCACAAGAAATCACTCAGACGCATGTCAAACAATGAGCTGTTGAGTTGACCGTTGAAGCCAAGAACAATGGAAATAAAAACAAAACCAGTCAACAATTCATACAAGGTAATGGTCGACGAAGGAATGTCTTGAGCAAGGCGTGCATTGAAAACAGAAAAAAGTGCTGCACACAAAGCAGAAACAAGTCCATAAACTAACGCTTCGTATTCCGCCGGATCGAAATCACTTGAAACGAAATAGATTCCATAAATGACCACTAATCCCATGGCAAATTCAATCCAGGAAAATTTTCGTTTCATGACCAAGGGTTCAAGCCATGTGACATGAAGAGTCGTCGTTGAAAGACATAAGATTCCAAGCGAGGCGGTAGATAGTTGTATAGATCTGTAAAAAGTCATCCAGTGGAGAGCGACAATAACACCAACAATAGCAATATTCAAAAGCTCTTTCTTATTGCTTATTTTGAATGGTTTTTTAAGAAAGATCAAAGCGATCAACAAGGCAACTGACGCAATCAACACGCGATGCCAAACAATGATAAAATCCTCCAGATGAATGAGTTTACCCAGTATTCCGGTAAAGCCCCACATAAAAATGATAAGGTGCAACAGAATATGGTATTTGAAGCGTCCAAACATGAGTGGGCGAAATTAAAAAATGCGCTCGAATTGGGAGCGCATTTTATTTATTTCTTCTTTTTGGATGTTGCCCGTTTTAGAATGTAGGGTTCCTTGGATGACAAACCACTTTTAAAATAGGAATCAATTCTTTTTGGGTCAATCGTAACGGAATAACTCGGTGGAGAAACTTCTCCATTTTCATCTGGTTCACCCGGAATCTCCTCCACTTTTGAGAAGTAGGGCTCGAGTTGAGTTTTCGTCACATCGGATTCAGCGAAAAGAGAATAGAGATGAAGATCTTTTCCTTTGCGCTCCACCTTATAAACTGTGAAATTAGGTGTCTCTCCCAGGCTAATGTAGATGCTTTTTCCAACTTTTGAAAAGTAGAGAGAATCGCCTAAAAGATTTTCAGAATTACCATTTTCATCGTTGGTGATCATTCTATCGCTCTTAAAAGTAACGATCAATGCATTTTCACCCATTAACCCAGCCATTTCTCCAGGCATTTCCAATTGGTACTCTCCGTGTAGTTCCTTTGGTATTTTACTGAGTTTTTCTCCCGGAATATTGGTAGACGTAACGATAGTACATGAACTCAAACCCACGACTAAAAGGATAGAGTACATTAAGAATTTTGTTAGGGACATAGAATATAGTGTGAAATGAAAAAAGGCGGAAGTTTTTCCTCCGCCTTTATTGTTATTTTGATTTCTTAACGGCTTTTTTGCGCTTATCGTCCAATTTCTTTTGACGATCATCCAGCTTTTTATTCGAGTCGTTGATTTTTTCTTGTTCTTTTTTCAACTTGTCGATGTCTTTCCCTTTCTTCATTTTATCGTCGACTTTTTCTTGCGCCTTTTTCAATTTTTTACGCTCGTCATCGATCTTTTTTTGTTCATCATCAAGCTTGCCTAATTTCTTTTCGAGTTCTTCAGCTTCCTTTTTGGCTTTTTCCGCTTCTTCAGCTTTTTTATCAGCCTCTTTTTTAGCTTTTTCAGCCTCCTTCTCTTTCTTTTCTGCTTCCTTCTTTTCTTTTTCAGCTTTTGCTTTCGCTTCCGCCTCTTTCTTTTCCTTTTCCGCTTCTTTTTTAGCGTCGTCCTTCGCAGATTGTGCCTTATCTTTCTCAGCTTTTGCTTTGTCCTCAGCAGCTTTCTTCTCAGCTTTCGCTTTTTCTTCCGCTTCTTTGGCTTTCTTTTCCGCTTCTTTTATGTCTTTTTCTTGCTCTTTTTGTTTCTTTTCAGCCTCTTGCTTCGCTTTTGCCTCTTCAGATTTTGCGTTTTCAAGCTTTGCTTTATCCAATTCTTTTTGACGCTCTTCTGCTTCTGCTTGACGTTTTTTAGCTTCTTCTTCACGTGCTTTTGCTTCACGCTCTACTTGTGCTTGTTTTTCGTCTTTGATTTTCTGAGCTTCTTCACTTTGTTTTTGAGCCTCTGCTTTTTTACGATCTGCTTCGGATTGAAGTGCTTCAGCATTTTTCTTTTTTTCTTCAGCAATTCGCTCTGTTTCCTCACGCTCTTTTCTCAATTCCTCCTGAGATTTAACGGATTTTTCTTTGTTCTCCTCATATTTCTGAGTGGCCTCTTGATACCCCTCTGCTTTTTTGTTAGCATCTTGGGTTTTATCTTCCAACTTACTTACTTTATCTTCTGATTTTTCAGTGATCGTTTCAGCCGTTTCTGTTTTGGCCTTCAATGTAACTGTAAAAGATTTACCATTGTCTAACACCTGATCAGTCAATTTTTGATCTTTGTAAAGTGCATGAATTATCTCAATTACAACCAATTGTTTGTTGTAAGATGGAATGGATATTGATGCTTTTCCTGATGCGTCAGTTGTACCAGCACCAATGGTCATATTATTATGAGTGATTTTCACAAGCGCACCTGCAACAGGCCCATTTGAACTGGATACATTGATTGACACGGTAATTCCTTCTCGTACTTCATGATAAAGCGTTGGAGTTGCGTTTATTACGGATGCATAAGAAGACCCCATTGAAGCCAGGATCATACCTACAAGTAGTAATTTCTTTTTCATGTTTTAGATCGTTTGAATGATAAATATACAATCTTTTAAAAGACGATGGAGCTATAGGCAAAAACAATTCCAAAAATTCAAGTAATTTTGATTGCATGCAATTTAATCAAGTTGTTGGTCATGATGAGCTGAAATCACACCTGATTCGTGAAGTGAATTCCGGGAAAGTGAGTCATGCTCAGCTGTTTCTTGGAAAACCGGGATATGGTACATTGCCGCTGGCATTAGCATTTGTGCAATATTTGTTATGCGAGAACCGACAGGAAACGGATAGTTGTGGCAAATGTACGTCTTGTGCAAAGACAACTGCGCTTCAACATCCAGATGTGCATTTTGCATTTCCAATTGTGTTATCTATTGACAAATTGTCTGATGCTTTCATCGTTCCTTGGCGAGAGCAAATAGCTGAGCAACCGTATTTTGATCTCAATCAATGGACAAAACGCATTGATCCTAAAGAAAGAAAACCAATAATTGGAACAGATCAAAGTCAAGAGATCATCAAAAAATTGATTCTAAAATCTTACGAAGGCGGATATAAAGTGATGCTGATCTGGATGGCAGAAGAAATGAACACCACTTGCGCCAATAAGCTCTTGAAGATTCTTGAGGAACCACCGGAAAAAACATTGTTGCTTCTGGTTGGAGAGTCATCTGATAAAATGCTTCAAACGATAAAGTCACGAACTCAATTGGTCAAAGTTTCTCGTCCACATACCGATGATGTCATTTCGTATTTGCGTTCAAAAAAAGGAGCAATTACTCCCACGATCGAAAGTGCAATTGCAAGAGCGGAAGGTGACCTGATAGAATTGAATCTCTTGTTGGCAGATGATGCAGATCAACAGAAGGATCGGGAAGATTTCATGCAGCTGATGCGGGTATGTTATAAGAAAGATGTCATACAAATGATGGATTGGGCCGATCGGATGGGGAGCAATAGTAAAGAGCGACAAAAACATTTTATTGTTTACGCATTGCACATGTTCCGTCAGAGTTTAATGAAGAATTATACGGATGATCAATTGACAAGAGTTTCGAATGAAGAAGATGATTTTCTAAACAAGTTTGCACCATTCATTACCGGAAATAATATTCAGGATTTTTCTTCATCCTTCAATAAGGCGCATTATCACATCGATCGAAACGCGAACGCAAGACTTCTTTTTATGGTCTTATGTTTCAATGTCATGCGCTATATTCACAAAGCTTAGTTGATTCGTGTTAACTCCGTTTAGAACGGCTCTTCGAATTATTTCTTAATTTAGCACTTTATCAAAAGAAATATGGGTTGTTCAAATTGCAGCAGTGGTGGAGGAACACCACAAGGATGTAAGAGTCACGGCACCTGTAGTTCGGGAGGTTGTAGTAAACTGGAAGTGTATGACTGGCTCGCAAATATTGCATTGCCTGCCGGACAAGCACCCTACGATATAGTTGAAGTTCGATTTAAAAATAGCCGTAAGGCATTTTATCGCAACGCAAAAGGGTTTCAATTGCATGTTGGAGACGTCGTTGTAGTTGAAGCAAGTCCCGGATACGATGTTGGCGTGGTCTCAGTTACCGGAGAAATTGCCCGGATACAAGTGAAGAAAAAGGCGCAAGGATTTAAGCCGCTTGAAGCGAGAAAAATCACGCGCATTGCCGTTCAGGAAGATATAGATAAATGGATCAAGGCACGATCACTTGAAAAGGAAGTGATGTACAAATCGAGGACGCTTGCTGTAAATCTTGGTTTGGAAATGAAAATTTCAGACGTTGAATACCAAGGAGATCTTTCGAAAGCAACCTTTTATTACACAGCAGAAGGACGCGTGGATTTCAGGCAATTGATCAAGGATATGGCTGATCAATTCAAGATCCGAGTTGAAATGCGTCAAATCGGTTCACGACAAGAAGCATCTCGTTTGGGAGGAATTGGATCGTGTGGACGGGAGTTGTGCTGTTCGACGTGGTTGACAGATTTCAGATCTGTTTCTACAAGCGCTGCGCGCTACCAACAATTGTCCTTGAATCCGCAAAAACTAGCAGGACAATGTGGTAAATTGAAATGTTGTTTAAACTATGAATTGGATTCGTATTTAGAATCAATTCGATCTTTTCCGAAAGCGGATATACGACTATACACCGAAAAAGGCAGTGCACACCACATAAAAACGGATGTGTTCAAGCAACAGATGTGGTATGTTTATGAGGGTGATGCGGCCATAGGCAGCGGATTGATTGCTTTGTCACCCGAACGAGTGCGTGAGATCATCAAAATGAATCGAGAAGGATCAAAACCAAAGGAATTGATCGAATTTACTGCTGAAATTAAGGTGAAGGAGCCAGATTACTCGAATGTGGTTGGACAGGATAGCTTAACACGATTCGAGCATGCTTTTAAATCAAAGAAAAAGAAAAAAAAATCTTCCAATCGCTCCGGAGAGAAAAAACCGGAAGGTCGGGTGGAAAAACCTGAAGCCAAGAAGCAGCAGTCAAACGAAAGTGCTGTAGAACAAGGTCAGCAGCCAAATGCCAATCGTAGAAGAAATCGTCCGAACAAAAACCGGGGTAATCGCCCAAAGAATAACAATAATGAAGGTGCATAAAAGTATAGTGTTCTTTTTATTGATTGGAGTTCTTTCGTCCTGTCAACAAGCTCCATTGTACGAGAAAGTGTATGGTTTTGAAAACAACGAATGGACGCAAAGAGTGAAGCCGGAGTTTAAAGTGGAGATTTCGGATACCACTAAAGAGTACGATTTTGTTTTAACATTACGAACAACCACAGACTATAAATACAATAATTTGTGGGTATTCTTAAATACCAAAACGCCATCGGGAACCAAGGCAAGAGAACCGTTTGAAATTCGAATCGCCAATCCGGATGGATCTTGGGCCGGAAAGAAAACGGGCACTGTTGTAGAATTTCCTCTTACTTTTCGTCGACGGAAACTCCCGGAGAAAGGAACCTATACATTTATTTTGGAGCAAGGAATCACTTCTTCATCAATAGATGAGGTGCTAGATGTTGGTTTTCGGGTAGATGAAGTTAAAAATTAGAATTCGAGACAATAAGAATTAATCCCCCGTTCCAATTTGATAGGTATAACCTATGTTTAGGATATGTCGAGTTCGTGGATTCGGCAGGTTGATACGATTGTCGTACATGTAACCTGCCGAGAAAGAATGAGGACCAGAAAAATCTGTTTTCAGTCCAACGAACAAACGCAATTTGTTGATTTGACGACCGTATGGGCCGTAGTTTGGATCATAGAAAAACTCACCATTGATAACCGGAGTAAAGATAAAGTTCTGGATATCATATTCTGCACCCAACCTTAACCGGACCGCATTATCAAATTCAGGCTCATAAAACTCAGAGTTGATCAATCGGTCAAAGGCATATTGATAGCGAACGCGTGCTTTTAATATCAATCGATCAATCGGTATTTTAAAATTCAAATTACAGTTGATACGATGATTATAATCGTAATATCCTTGTTTTTTTCTGTCTGAAATAAATCGATAATCAATGGAAGGACGTATCCATTTTTTAACACGGTACTCGATGGATGCTTGAGGAAAAAAGGCTTCAAGACCATTTGATCCGAAACGTGTATTGACTTCTGCTCCCCATCGCCATTTCTTAGTGATTTTTCCTTCAATCCCTAGCTCCGTCCAAATGTGAGCACTATTTTGTCCAAAACCGACGAAGGGAATGAACGTTAAAACAACAAACCACAACCGCATACTAGTCTCAATAATTTCGAATGTAGATTGTGTCCAAATCTACTACAGATTTTTTGGAAGTAATTTCAGCTTCAACATGAACTTCTTTCTTACCGCCAGGGCAAGAAGGGCATTCTTCATACGTAAAGATTTGATATTTTCCCGGTTGCAAATAGCGGAATTCGAAAGAACCATCGTAAGAGGTACGTTCCCGATCATCATGAAAAGTGTTTTCATCACCGTAAATAATAAAAACATCTTCATTTGTTGCCGGATACTGCGTAATTACCGTTCCAACAGAACTCATGCGCTTTTCAATAATCACCCCTTTAATTGTGGAAGAACCTCCTTCACCAGGCATTTTTTTACACCCAAGTAGTAGAACTACAGAGAAAAAGCCGGTTATTAGCTTTAGTGATTTAATTTTCATAATCTGTTTAATTAGCTTGATGCAAAACAACCATTTTAGGAGTTTGAACGTCTCGAAGGTACAAATTCAAGTAATAATTTCGTAATATTGAAATAATTAAAGCTGATTTTTATTTAAACCGAACTATGAAAAACGCTATACTGCTTATTACCCTCCTTCTGTTAGTTGGGTTTTCTAGGTCCCAAGTTATTATCAATGAATTTTCGTGTTCTAATATAAGTGGACCAACAGATGCTTTTGGTCAACGTGAAGATTGGATCGAGTTGTACAACATGGGAGCGGCTCCGGTTGATCTCACCGGCTGGTATTTGTCTGATCGATTCAATAATCCGACTAAGTGGATGATTCCAAGTGGTTCAATCCCCGCCAATGGATATAAAATGGTTTTTTGTTCCGGACGAGATTTGGTTTCTGGAAATGAATACCATCCCAATTTTAAATTAACTCAGTCTGATAATGAATGGGTTGTTTTAGCCAATAGTTTTGGGAATATTGTTGATTCTTATCAGCTTAATCAAAACACGAAACAAAATCATTCGATAGGTCGACAAACAAATGCTTCTCCGGATTGGCGTTTGTTCACGACGCCAACACCAAATGCGGCCAATACGGGCGCGGTGAATTTTTACACACCAACTCCTGAATTTAGTCTTCAATCTGGCTTTTATTCCGGCCCTCAGTCGCTTACCATTACATGTCCCGACCCAACCGCTACAATTCGCTACACGACAAATGGTGCCGTTCCAACTGCTACTTCCACTTTGTATACAGGACCGATTAATATTACTGCAACGACCGTGGTCAGAGCAGCAGCTTTTTCAAGTGAATTGGTTAGTTTTAATAAATCAGCCACTTATTTTATTGATGTTTCACATGGTGTACCAGTTGTATCTGTGGCAGGTGCCGGAACAGGAAGTCTTGCCTCACTTTTAGGGGGTAACAGTTCTTTGGAACCTCAAGGTTTTTTTGAACTTTTCGAAGAGGATGGAACCTTTATCGATAATGGAGAAGGACAATTCAATAAGCATGGGAATGACTCTTGGGCATATCCTCAAAGGGGTTTTGATGTAATTATGCGCGATCAGTACGGCTACAATGGCGACATTGATCACCAGATCTTTCCAAACAAAGAAAGAGATGAATTTCAACGATTGATCCTTAAACCGGGAGCAAGTGATAATTATCCGTTTGAAAATGGTGGAGCGCATATTCGAGATGCTTATGTACAAACCTTATCTCAAAGAGCGGATCTAAAACTCGATGAACGAACATGGCGACCGTGTGTTGTTTACCTAAACGGACAATATTGGGGGGTGTATGAAATACGTGAAAAAGTAGATGATCATGACTTTACAAACATATATTACGATCAGGATGAATATAATCTTCAGTTTTTAAAGACATGGGGTGCAACCTGGCAAGAATATGGGGCACCAGATGCGCAGCCTGCATGGAACGCTTTGCGTAATTATATAATGACCAACAACATGGGTAATGCAACAAATTTTGCTTACGTTGATAGTCAGTTGAACTGGCAATCCTTGGCGGATTATTTCGTCCTTAATTCCTACATTGTTAGTCAAGACTGGTTGAACTGGAACACTGGATGGTGGAGAGGTATGAATCCTGCCGGTGACAAGAAAAAATGGCGATATATACTTTGGGATATGGACGCAGCTTTTGGCCATTATGTGAATTATACAGGGATTCCAGACACAAGTCCAAATGCTGACCCTTGTAATGCAGAAGAGTTGAATAACCCTGGAGGACAAGGACATACTGATATTCTTGAGAAACTAATGGATGAAAATGAAACGGTAAGGCAATACTATGTTACCCGCTATGCTGATTTATTGAACACTTATTTTTCTTGTGAATACATGAATCAGTTGTTGGACAGTATGATCAATGAAATTACTCCTGAAATGCCTGCTCATATTGCGCGTTGGGGAGGCTCAATGGTTCAATGGCAGAACAATGTTCAAGCAATGCGGAATTTTATCAATGCACGCTGTCCTGCACTTGTCGGTGGTTTGATCGATTGTTATGAAGTTGAAGGACCTTATGCTGTTACGTTTGATGTAAGTCCGGCGGGTGCTGGTGAGATAAAAGCGAATTCTGTGTGGGTTCCGGAATATCCTTGGACAGGCAATTATTTTGGAAATATTGCGACAAATATCATTGCAAGAGCAAATACAGGTTATGTTTTTGACCACTGGGAAACAACATTGGGTCCTTTGGATTTGGCAATAACTGAAGACACGAACAGCTTAGATGTGTCGGGTGTTCAAACAATTGTTGCTGTATTTGTATTAGATGGACCTCCAGTAGACACCGATGGTGATGGTATTTCAGACAATGATGAAGCAAATATGTGTACAGATCCATTGAATCCTGACACGGATGGTGATGGTATTCCGGATGGGGTTGAAGTGACGAATGGTTCAGATCCATGTGATCCATGTTCACCAAATTTAAATGCTGGTCCTTGTGATCAGGATGGTGATGGACTTACGAACGCGCAAGAGGCTGTTTTAGGGACAGATCCTACCAATCCGGACACGGACGGTGATGGAATTCCAGATGGTGAGGAAGTTACTAACGGATCTAATCCGCTCGATCCATGCGATCCGGATGATTCAAGTCCAGATTGTCAATTGGATAGCGATGGAGATGGATTGACAGATGCACAGGAAAACTTATTGTGTACAGATCCGTTCAATGCAGATTCGGATGGCGATGGTATTCCAGATGGATTGGAAGTGACAAACGGAACTGATCCGTGTGACCCATGTGATCCGAACGATGTGGGCATTGAATGTTCTTTGGGCATTCATGTACCAACTGCATTTTCACCGAATGGCTCTGGTAGCGGTGTGAATGAATCCTTGATGTTGTTTGTTGGTAAAGATATTCACTCATTTGTCTTTTCAGTGTACGATCGCTGGGGTAATCGTATGGTGTACACAACCGACAAAACGTTCAAATGGGACGGTACGTTTAATGGTCAGCCGTGTAATGCAGGAGTATATGCTTATATGCTGGAAGTTAAATACATCAATGGATCGACTGAGACGAGATCAGGTAATATCACATTAATTCGTTAAGCTATGCGTCGAGTTCATTTAATTATTGGAATGATCCTGTTTGGTGGCTTAGCTTGGTCGCAGGATATTCATTTTACTCAAACTGCACAAACACCTCAATTAATTAATCCTGCTGCTACTGGTGTTTATGATGGATGGGAGCGAGTAATAATCAATCACCGAAATCAATGGTTGGGCGCAGGAACTCAATTTATGACGACTGCCATTTCTGCTGATGCTAATTTAGGGAAATCACGAATGAATGATAAGGCGCATGTCGGCTTAGGGGTGCTATTCTACAACGATATTGGAGGAGACTCCCGTTGGGGTATGCAACGAGGTTCTTTGTCCTTAAGTGGAATTTTACCAGCTGGAAATGGGCATGTTTTTTCCGCCGGAATACAAGGGGGCTTTGCCAATCGCAGTGCTGATCTTTCTCGGGTAACATGGGCTTCGCAATGGAATGGATCAGGGTTTGACCAGACGATAGTACCGGGAGAGGCTAATACAGGGACGTCTTTTACATACATGGACGCTGCAGCTGGAATATTTTACACCTTTGATGGGGGTCAAAACACATTCCAAAGAAACAATGATTTCAAAATCCAATTTGGAGTTTCCGGTTATAACTTGAATCGTCCAACACTGAGATATGTTACGGTGAATAGTGATAGATTACACCGCAAGTTTGTTGCTCATGCCAATGTTGTAGCGGATGTGGTGGGATCACGAATTTCCATAGATGGTAGTATCGCACAATTTATCCAAGGGCCACACTTGGAAACAATTGCAGGACTTATGTTACGTTATCGCTTCAATGACGGGACGAAGATTACCGGTAATTTTCAGGATGCATTCTTCGGATTTGGCTTGTACTATCGCCACAAAGACGCCATCGCCCCAAGTGTTATGGTTGACTGGAAAGGGTTCCGCTTTGGAATGTCATATGACGTCACGGTGTCTGCACTTAGAAAAGCATACCGAGGCGGATCATTGGAATTCTCTCTTTCCTATTCAAACTTGAGTCATGCTTTGTTTAAATCAAGACGATGATTACTTGTTTGTAAGAAGCGATTTGAAGAAGGAGAAAATACGCTTTCTGAACAAAAACATGATCAGCAAGTAAGGGATGACCATTAAATAGAGGATGCCAATGTTAATGTTGCTTCCAAAGGATTTTTCATCCAGTTCACTACCTTGTTCGGTTAATAATCTACACTGTGAACAGCCTTGCCCGTATACTGTTGTGATGGAAACAGCAAGCAAAAGAATGATGAGGAGAGCAATTCGTTTATTCATGTGACAAATTTACATCTTTTTCACATGTATTATTCTCAATATCTTCTCTTTGAAATCGAGTTGTCGATTTACCGGTACAAGCGTTTGAGTGCATGGAAACGGTCACTGAATATTTTAATTTAACTTTGCTTTTCAACAAATCTTCAACGGATGAGATATTTGCTTTTAGTTCTTCCTTTGTTTCTGATATCATGTGGTGGTGGAAATACGAAATCTGCCTTACCAAAAGACCTTGACAGTTTGCTTACTTATCATGCTAATCGATTTGAAGAAGATACAACAAATATGGAGTATCGAAAATTATATGTAGAGGTTTTGATCCAGCACGGAACTAAAATGTTGAAGGATTTGGATTTTCCAAAAGCATTGGATGATGGAGCAAAAGCATTTCGATTGGATAGTACCAATTTCGAGGCACGTATGCTCTTCGCGGATGTATTGAATAATCGCCCTGAACGTACAATGGATGATGTATCGGCAGCCCAGCGACACTATGCATATAGTGTTAAGAAACAAGCAAAAAACACGAAGGCTTTGGTGGGGCTTGCTTCTACTTATAGCCAACAGATGGATTTTGATCAGTCTTTTAAATACATTAATCAAGCCTTGCGCATTAATCCTCGTTATAGGGATGCTTATGTGTTGAAGGGCTCAAATTATCTTGTTCTTGGAAAAATTGATTTGGCTAAATCTTCCTATGAGACTGCAGTGCAGCAGGATCCAAAGTTTTTTGAAGCGTATTTAATGTTGGGATCATTGTATCAGGCTGAAAAGAATCCAATTTGTATAGAGTATTACACAACTGCTGCAGAATTACAACCAAAGAATCCGGATGTATTGTATGCGTTAGCCTATGCAAAGCAAGTTTTTGGCAAAGTGGATGAAGCACTGCCGATCTATCGAAATATGATCCAGATTGATACTTCCTACTATATTGCATTATTTCAGATTGGACATATCAAGCAATTTAATGTTGGGGAGTTGGATAGCGCCATTTACTTTTACAAATCTGCTTTACAAAGTGAACCACGTTTTGTGGAAGCATGGCATAACCTTGGTTTGTGTTATGAAGATCTTGGCGACAAAACGCGCGCTTTACAATCTTATGCTAAAGCACTGAAATACAACCCCGATTTTGAATTATCGAGAAAGCAAGCAGATGCACTAAGGTGATATGCAGAACAAACTGAAATACGTCCAGCTTTTTGGTGATGCATTAATTCCATTGTTTGGCTTTTTCATGTGGAATTGGAGTTTGTATTTTATTCTCTTGTATTACCTTCTGGATCTCTTTCTTAATGAAGCGTTGAATCACTTGAAAGCAAATAAAATCTCGAATCTTTATGGAACGGTTGTTAGAAAGAGCTGGATAGGCTATGGTACATTCAGTTTTTCTTTATTTGTTGCAGTTGTGTTTTTGGTTCATATTGCCGTTTTTTTTCTGCATCGGGATATTGATTTTAGCAAGGAAGCACTGTCATTTTGGAATTACGAAGAGTTAGGCATCCGTCAAGGATATGTGTTGGTTCCATTGTTGGTATTTGTGGCCTATCAGCGCTACAGAATGGAATTTCTTTTCACTGGGGTTTACCAGCGCATGAAAATGCGTGATTTATGGCAAAAACACCTTACACAGTATCCTGTTCTTTTCGCAGCTTGCGGATTAGCTATTGGAGTCAATTACTTCTTTCAAGTAGATGATATTGCCTATTTAATGGCCATTGTAATCCTCAATGGTTTGTACCGCTATTTTGTATCACGACGGCCAGTTTGAGCAATCCATCTCGGCAAGAGATACGCACCGATAAACAGATAAGGGAAGTAAGAAATCAATCTCCAGATAAAGGCCAACATAGCCAGTAAAACGCCAGATGTGGTGAAATTGGTAAGTAATTCTGCGAAAGCATACTCAGCAACACCACTTCCTCCAGGGGTTGGACTAACCAACATGAACAACCACATGACCAATTGTTTGGCGAGAACCAGAATGTGATCTACAAATCCCAATTGAAGAAATGCACTTAAAACAGCATTGATAACCAAATAGCGAGAGATCCAGCTACCACAAGTGGCCGCGAATACCTTGAGCCAAAAGTTGAATTTTTCTTGCTTCAATTCGTTAGATGCCAATTCTATCTCTTTTCCTGTGCGCAGTGCGGCGTCTCGTTTTCGATTTAAGATTGGTAGCCGAAATACAAAAGACAAAAAACGAGTTGCCAATTGAGGCCGGATGAAAACCGCAGTAAAAAGAAAAGTACAAACACTAAGAATTAGTGTAAAACCGATCCAGAAAATGGTTTCAACGGCGAATGAGCTCTCATTTGTCTCCGGAAAGAGCATGTAGCGGTCGATGAAAAGAAAAACAAAAGGGATCATGACGACATAAAAGAGATTGTCGAGTATGGCTGTAATGACAACAATTGCGGTTGATCTACCCAAGGCTATGTTTTCACGGTTGAGAATGAACATTGCTACAGCGGCACCACCAACAACACCCGGAGAAAGAGCTGAGGCAAACTCCCACAACATGATGACCCAAAACGATCTTTTCCAAGTGAGTTCCCCGTGCGTTAATAAGCGAATTCGAATCATGTAAAAAAGGTCACGACCAACCACAAAAACACAGGCAACAAACAACCATAACCATGTAGAAAGACCCCAATTGAATTGCTGGATCAGTGTGGTGAAACGTTGTTTTTGGTAATCGCCTGATTGAGACAAATGAAATTCATTGTGTTGATCCATTTGTCCATTCGAATCTTGATCAATCCAAATATGAGTTCCTTTTCCTTCACCGACAAATACAAATTGTTCGTGTTTGAAGCTTCGGTAGAGCATAAAAGCTGCAACACTTAAGCCGATCAGTATGGCGAACCACATCTTCCAGCTGCGAAAGGCTGTATTGATCAGATTGTTATCACTCATTTGCTCAAATCAAGTTCAACCTCGCTTTCCCAATTCCCACGCACTTTGGTTGTTGTTGTAAAATAGAAAACGCGTTCCGGTTGACGATTTTCAGCTTCATCACCTACATCCCAACGACCGTTATTGTTTTGATCGTGTATTACGCGAAAACTGTATTCAGCAGGCTCAATTCGATCAAAACGAATTCCTTCTATTGAGGAACAACGTTTGCGTTCTACGACTGAATTTCCTTCCATCAACTCAACAATAAGCGGACGGTCATCACTGATAAATTTCACGAAAAGAGTTCCGTAGTCTTTTTCACTTTTGAGCTGAATGACTTGTTGAAGTGCTTCACTCGGCTTTCCACAGGCGCCTACTACAGCTCCCGGACTTAATTTCAATTCTACTGATTTACGATTCTTTCGGTCAAACTCTATTCTTATCTTGTTAAAATCGAATTGAGCTGAAAGAATTTCAAGTGAAGACGAATCAGTAAGATCCATGAGTTGAATTCGTTCTTTATCAAGTGATGTAATTACGTCGTTCAGTTCGAATTCAAAGTTTTGATGAGGGCCGATTCCTTTTTTGCTTGCCTCCGACTTCCAAATTAATGGTTTTTCTTTCTCCCGTTTAGGAGTTGAAAAACGCAAAGTGTCTGAACCATATTGGTGGGTAACAAGAAGTTCAGCTCGAACAAGGGTGTCCGGACAAAACCCCAACAATAAGCTATCCGAATGAATTGGAAGAATACGCGTAACTTGCTGACCTAGAATCTCGAAACGAGCGGATTCCAGAGAAAAGGGCGCACCCACTCCAATCAATCCGGGGCCTATGAACGAAGGATTGCGAGCCTTTAATTCGACAGGTTTTGAAAGTCGAATTGGAACAGTATCAATGATGGAACTGTCCAATACAAGTGTTGACTCACGGAAACCACGCATTTCACTGCGGTTTAGTTTTCTGTCTTTGTCTTCATCCGGAAAAGCCCGAACGGTGTATGATCCTGATTTTAAATTTGTAAACTGTACTTGGCCACGTGAGTTGGAGCGACTAAAGTAGAGCGGAGAAGTAGTATTTGTATCAGAATAGAGTCCAATAAAGATGTTCTTCATGGCCTCATTTGACCAGGCATCTACTAATTCAACTTCATACCTCAAGGAATCGATCATTTCACCAGTAGAAAACACATATGTCATTAGTGAATCATTACCCTCGTGTATGTCTTTAACAGCGTTATTCAGATACATGACATAGGTTGTATTTGGAAGAAGCGTTTCATTCCAGCGTACCGTCAATGTTTTCTTTTTTAATACCGCTTGAATTCCATTGACCTGAGGAATCATGAAGATATTCTCTTTTGGATTATTGAGTGTTACATGCTCATCAAAGGTAAATTCAATGGAATTTCCTGTGAATTGGGTTTGACCTTGTTCAGGGCGCGTGGTAGGAACAGGGGCTGTTTCATCCTTTTCACCACCGGATAATACACCTACTTGAGCACAGCCGGTAAGTAGCGTTATGACAGATCCTACTAGAAATAAACGCATAGCAATTGGCATATTTCATTTAGGTACTGAGCATCGGTGTCATCGAAGCTATTCAGTTTATCACTGTCCACATCAAGAACAGCAACAACCTGATCGTCTTTTATTAGAGGTAAAACAATTTCACTTTTGGAGAGAGAGCTACAAGCGATATGTCCAGGGAAAACGTCTACATCGGGAACGATTATATTATTTTCGTCTTCCCAAGCTTTTCCGCATACTCCACGGCCTTTTTGAATGCGTGTACAGGCAACCGGTCCCTGAAATGGTCCAAGCACAAGTTCATTGTTTTTTACGAGGTAGAATCCCACCCAAAAAAAACCAAAACTTTCCCTTAGGGCTGCAGCAACATTCGCCATATTAGCGATCAGATCAGATTCTCCATCCAACAAGGCTTTCAGTTGAGGCAACAAGTGTTGATACACTTCTAATTTGGTTCCTTTTATTTTTATGAGATCTTCTGCCATACGTCTTTCACTTCTTACAAAATTGACTTTTTTGACTGGATAATACAATTATTTCGCTATCTTCAATAGACAAACACGAAAAAATGCTGGAAAAAGTACAATTAGAAAAGGTTTTGTTTCTCGATATCGAAACCGTACCACAAACCTATGAATTTGAGCAATTGGATCCTAAAACAAGGGAACTCTTTGAAGGAAAGACCCGTTTTATGCAGAATGAGTCTAAGACTTATGATGATCTTTACAATGAACGAGCCGGAATCTATGCTGAGTTCGGTAAGATTGTTTGTATTTCTGTAGGTTTTGTGCATGAAACGTCAACCGGTCGACAGATTCGAATGAAGTCATTTTACCACGAGGATGAAGAAACATTATTGCAACAATTTAAGCGTTTACTTGAGGATCGCTACAACACACCATATCACATACTGTGCGGACACAATGCAAAGGAATTCGATTTCCCTTACATATGCCGGAGAATGTTAATCAATGGGATTTCCTTACCTGCAATTTTAGATATTGCCGGCAAGAAGCCATGGGAAATCGGGCATTTAGATACGATGGAACTATGGAAGTTTGGCGACTATAAAGCGTATACTTCCCTCGCATTATTGTGCCATGTGTTTAAGATACCAACGCCAAAAGATGACATTTCAGGAGCGGATGTTGCCAGAGTATATTACGAGGAAAAGGATCTGGAACGTATAAAGGTGTACTGTGAAAAAGATGTGGTTGCTTTAATTCAATTATTCCTTCGAATGCGCGGGAATAATTTGGTTGAAGATAATGAGATCCACTTTTCGGTATAAAAAAAGCCGCTCCAATGCTTGGCACGGAAGCGGCTTTCTATCCTTATAAACTAAACCCTTATTGAATAAATACAGTTTCTTCTGAAACTTTTTCTTCTTCGATTTTAATAATACCCTGGCCTTGTGCGCCATTTTTGTACGCCTTGATGTTCAATACGGCAACTCCGGCCTGGCCAAGTTGGTACACGTCATTGTAGTTGAATACCGCAACACCGGAAGAGTTTGTTAGTGTTGTATCATACAAAACAACATTTGACCCTTGGTTAATAGTGGATTGACCGTAAAGAATAACGGTTGCACCTTCCACATATTGACTTGAGGCATCTCTTACGTATATCTTAGCGATCGTATCTTTCTTTTTACGACAGCTAACGTTCACCCCTACACCAAGAATGGCAATCAGAGCAAAAAGCGCATATTTAGAAAATGTAGATTTCATAGAATTGAATTATTAGTTAGGTAAAAAGATCGTTTCTACTGTGGTAATATGCTGGCGACATCGAACATAACCATCAGCTTCTTTACCGTCTTTTTTTACAATTAAATCAAAATATCCAGTTGTTTCACCGGCATATTTATTAAAGTACTTGTCCATATCAAATGCCACGAAACCGGATTCATTTGTTATTAGAGTATCTACGTGTTCTTTTGTTTCAGGATTGGATTGAAGATCTCCAATGACTACAACTTTTGCTCCTGATTGTAGCGCATTGCTTGCAGATCGTACATAAACCTTTAAAACCGATGGATCTTTCTTCTTACAAGCACCTAAAAGAACCGGGCTCACAATCAAAACAACCAACAATATATTATACAAAAAACGCTTCATGTTCCACTATTTGGACCCAAATATAAGTTAATTTTCTAATTCATGGAAACCTTAGGTTGTCCTGAAATGCTTACCTTCGCTTTCGAAGTTCTGTAGTGCTTAAACAATGTTAGCCTCAGAAAAGTTACACCTTCTTAAAAATAGTTGGCAAAAATGATCACACGTATCAATTCTGTTCGTGAGGAAATAGAGCAGTTCAATATATCAGATAAGCAATCTCTGGAGGACTTTCGCATTCGTTTTCTCGGTTCTAAAGGCCAGACTAAGCTGCTTTTTGGTGAGTTGAAGAATGTACCAAATGAACAAAAAAAGGAGATTGGTCAATTGTTAAATGAGCTGCGAAAAAGTGCTGAAGAGAAATTCGAAAACTTCAGTGAATCATTACAATCTACCGAAGCTAATGAGCATGAATTGGATCTTTCAAGACCGGGAACAGATGACGAAACCGGTGCCCGTCATCCACTTTCATTGGTGCGTAGAGAGATTATTGAGATTTTTTCGCGTATTGGGTACACCGTTTCAGAGGGTCCTGAAATTGAAGATGATTGGCACAATTTTTCTGCTTTGAATTTTCCACCTGAACACCCTGCCCGTGATATGCAGGACACATTTTTCGTTGAGAAGGGTGAAACAGAAATGGCTTTGCGAACACACACAAGTTCTGTTCAGGTGCGTGTGATGGAGAACTCAACTCCGCCAATTCGCACAATTTCACCGGGTCGTGTTTATAGAAATGAAGCGATCTCTGCGCGTGCACATTGTTTTTTCCACCAGGTTGAAGGATTGTACATTGACAAAAATGTGTCTTTTGCGGATTTGAAACAAACACTCTTGTATTTTGCAAAGGAAATGTTTGGAGAAAAAGCCAGAATTCGCCTTCGGCCTTCTTATTTTCCATTTACCGAGCCGAGCGCCGAAGTGGATGTTTCTTGTTCCATTTGTAATGCGCAAGGATGTAATGTTTGCAAATATTCGGGCTGGCTGGAAATCCTTGGCTGTGGAATGGTTGATCCGAATGTGTTAAAATCATGTGGTATTGATCCGGAAGTGTACTCAGGATTTGCTTTTGGAATGGGTGTTGAGCGCATTACTCAGTTAAAGTACAAGGTAAACGACTTACGCCTTTATTCTGAGAACGATGTGCGTTTTTTAAAGCAATTTAAAGGAGGAATCTGATTATGGGAATTTTTTCATTTGGTGAGAAAAAGAAGGATGTTCCTTGGATTAGAATGATCGGAGCAGATCAGCTGGAAGAACTCTTTGAGAAGGATGGTCGGCCAAAATTAGTTTTTAAACACAGTACACGTTGTAGCATTTCATCAATGGCCTTGTCACGTTTTGAGAAAGAATGGAACCAGACGAATAACTGTGATTTGTATTTCCTCGATTTGTTGGCACACAGACCTATTTCTGATTTGATTGCACAACGTAGTGGAATTCACCATCAATCTCCACAAGTTATTGTATTGATCGATGGTGAAGTGATTTATCACAATTCTCATAATGGTATTTCAGCAGATGAAATTGGAAGTATCATTCAAAAATTACAAGAATGAAAAAGTACATCATTATCGGACTGTTACTGCTTGCCGGCTTGGCAATGATCCTTGGTCCTTTATTGCGCGATGACCATGTTGTTGAACCTGAAATAAATCCGGCTGAATTTGCATTTGAAGCTAATCTGGCTACTCGTTGGGATGAGGTGGTTCCATTGAAAATTATTGTGAACAGTGAGGATGTGGTGAAGATGGAACTGATCTATAACGATAGTACATTTCACAGTTGGGACAACCCTAAGGGAGAGCTGGCCATCGATTTTAACGCCGGTTATTTTGGTTTGGGTACCCGATCATTGGTTTTACTTTCAACATTGAAAGATGGATCTACATTTATGGATAATCGAATGATTCGTGTACTCTCCGATATCAAACCCGAAATTTGGATCGCGGAAATTGTAAATACATACCCACATGAAGCTACTAGTTTTACGCAAGGACTTGAATTCAATGAAGGTGTGTTGTACGAAGGAACTGGTCAAAAGGGGATGAGTTTTGTAGCGAGAGTGGATCTCAAAACAGGGAAGATCGAAAAGAAAATGGAATTGGCGGGGTCTTACTTTGGTGAGGGGATTACAGTTTTAAAAGATGAACTTTATCAGGTGACCTGGCAAGAACAAACTTGTTTTGTGTACGACAAAACTACTTTACAGCTGAAACGGGATATGAAATATACCGGAGAAGGCTGGGGCTTGTGCAATGATGGAGAATTGTTGATTATGTCCGATGGTACAGAGCGATTGACTTTCAGGGATCCGGAGAACTTCAGAATTACTCGAACAATTGAAGTGTATGACGACAAAGGACCAATCTCAAAACTGAACGAATTAGAGTACATAGATGGTTTGATCTACGCAAATGTATGGATGACAAACTCAGTTGTCGTAATTCAACCTGAAAATGGAAAAGTGATTGCGGTTATTGATGGTTCCGAATTGATTCGTGAAGGACGAAATGGAGGAGATGTTATGAACGGGATTGCTCATGACAAGAAAACAGGAAAAACATACATGACGGGTAAGAATTGGACGAAATTGTTTGAAGTTCGATTTAAAAAACCGGCAACAGTTTAAACTTTATGAAAACAGCCTTACTACTATTATTTGTTGGGATATTTACGTCCTTTGGACAGAATTACACCTCTTATTTTACTGGAAATTCAAGTGACGCGGACGTTCAGTCACTTGGTGGAATTTGTTTAATGGGAGGAGCCTCCGAACACGATGAGGCAATGAAATGGTTTCTTCAACAAAGCAATGGTGGAGATATTCTCGTGCTCAGAGCATCTGGTTCCAATGGCTATAATAATTACATGTACAGTCAATTGGGTGTAACAGTTAATTCGGTTGAAACAATCGTATGTCACAACACACAGGCTTCTTACGATCAATATGTACAGGATCGCATCAAAAAAGCAGAAGCGATTTGGTTTGCAGGAGGTGATCAATGGACGTACATTTCCTATTGGAGAAATACGCCCGTTGATAGTTTGATCAATAAAGGGTTGGCCGAACGAAATTTGGTGATCGGAGGTACAAGCGCAGGAATGGCAATTCAAGGCGGATATTACTTTTCCGCAGAGAATGGAACAGTGACTAGCCCGACTGCTTTAGCTAATCCTTTTAATAATGCAGTGACTGTTTCCAATGCGCCCTTCTTGTCGAATCCACAATTGGCAAATGTCATAACAGATACGCACTATGACAATCCTGACAGAAAAGGTAGACATGTAGTGTTTCTAAGCAGGATCTTTAATGACTTCGGGACACATGGAAAAGGAATTGCATGTGATGAGTATACTGCCGTGTGTATACCACCAAGTGGTATTTGTAAGATCTATGGTGAGTATCCAGAATATGACGAGAATGTCTATTTTATTCAAGCAAATTGTGATTTGAGCGAAAATTATCCTGAAACCTGTCTAACCAACACACCATTAACATGGAACAGAGGAGAACAGGCTCTTCAAGTGTACCACGCAAAAGGAACGATGACCGGTGAACAAACATTTGATTTAAACACATGGAACTCAGGAAATGGAGGCGTTTGGGAGTATTGGTCAGTTGATAATGGAACGTTAAGTAGTACACCAGGATCAGCGCCGATATGTAGTCAGGCTGGACTTTCAGTAGTTCAGGAGATTGGTTTTCAGATCGTACCGAATCCGGCAAAGGACTACTTTAAAATACTTACAGACTATCCGATTGAGAAAGTACAATTGTACTCGCTGGATGGAAAAGAAGTAAAACTTGATCTGTTAGAGGGGAATAAATTCAGCCTGATAAACCCGCGTTCTGGAACGTACTTTCTAAAGGTAAAACTAGAAGGACAGGATATGCTGGAGCGTTTACAGATTGTAATCAATTGATCGGATTAGTCTTTCGTTGCATCAAATGGAGCAAAGGGATCGAAACGATTTATAGTATTGATCTCTTTTAAGCGTCCATTTTCAACGCGCATAACTCTACCAGGGAATTTTTCGACCATTCCCATATCATGCGTTGCCATCAATACTGCAGATCCTTCCTCTTTTGCAACAGCCAATAGTAATCGCATGATCTCTTCCGAAGTCTCCGGATCAAGATTTCCGGTTGGTTCATCGGCTAGTATTAGTTCAGGTTTGTTCAGCAATGCCCTTGCTATAGAAACACGCTGCTGCTCACCACCGGATAAAGTGTGGGGCATTGAATTGATCTTGGTTTCCAAACCAACCAATTGCAAAACTTCTACGGCTCGGGTCATCATAAGTGCTTTGTCTTTCCAACCAGTAGCGCCCAAGACAAAAAGAAGGTTCTTGAGTACAGTTCGATCACTTAATAATTGAAAATCCTGAAAAACGATTCCAATTTTTCTGCGCAACATGGGCACTTCTTTTTTGCGCAAGGAGCTCAGATCAAATCCTGCAACTTGACCCGTACCGTCGGCTAGGGGCAATTCTCCGTATATGGTTTTTAACAAACTACTTTTCCCACTACCGGTTTTTCCGATGAGGTAGACAAATTCATTGGACTTCAATTCAAAGTCAATATTGTCCAGTACGACATTGTCGCGTTGACTTATTCTACCCTTTTCAATTTTGATTACGGATCCCACCAGCATAATTTTTCAAGGTAAAGTTCATGATTATAAGAGAACACTTCATTTTGTCAGATGAAATAATCTTAACAGATTCCCGTTTAAAACTTTTGAAAGTCCTCTCCGGCTTGGGCAGCATGTCCCGTAATTTTACTCAGTTATAAAGCATCCTCTTATGAACAGGTTACTGGTCGTACTCTTCAGTGTGTTGGTATTTCAAGGTTTGGCACAAACCTCAGAGAAATACAACAGTGATTATGAGAATTTCTATCGTGCGGAAGAGTTATTCCAAAAGGAACAATTTGCCGCAGCACGCTATGAGTTTCGTTCTTTTATGGACGTGTTCAATAAAAAGAATGATCCGCTGTACATCAAAGCCGCCTATTATGAGGGTGTTTCTGCATTGGAGTTGTATAACAATGATGCTGTAACTCTTTTGGAAAATTTCCTCAAGAATTATCCGGAGAGTATTTATTCCAATCAGATCTTTCTGCGACTGGGTCGTTATTTTTATCAGCGAAAGAATTACAAGGAAGCATTATCGTGGTTCAATCGTTTGGGAGCGAAGGACGTTGAGCCGGAAGATAGAGAAGAGTTTTTCTTCAAAATGGGATATTCCAACTTTGAACTGGAAAATTATACGGCCGCAAGAAGTGCATTCCATGAGGTAAAGGATGGTTTTTCGCAATATGCCGCTCCGGCACTTTACTATTATTCGCACATTGCTTATATGGATGGTTCCTATCAGGTAGCATTAGATGGCTTCAAAAAATTGCAAAATGATGAACGATTCGCCAAAACAGTTCCTTATTATATCGCACAGATTTACCATCGACAGGGAGATTATAGAGCGGTAGTTGATTATGTGCCGTTTCTATTAGACACGGTGGCTGTTGCCAACCGGAATGATTTAAATCATATCATTGGTAATTCCTACTATCGTCTTAAAATGTATGATGAGGCAGTTCCCTATTTGGAAGCCTACAATGTGAAATCAAAAACAACACGTCACGATGATTACGAATTGGGGTATGCTTATTATCGAAGTAATCAATACGTAAAAGCCATTCGAATGTTTGACCGCGTTGCAAAAGGAAAAGATTCTCTTGCTCAATACGCCTTCTACCATATCGGTGAATCCTACCAGAAATCCAACGAATTATTACCGGCGCGTTCAGCTTTTAAAGCTGCATCGGAAATCAACGCGGACAAGAAAATTCAGGAAGATGCGCTGTATAATTTTGCTGTGTTGTCATACAAACTCGATTTGAATCCATACGACGAAGCGGTAATTGCCTTAGAAATGTTTCTTCAAAAGTATCCCAATTCAGACCGAAAGAACGATGTTTATCAATACTTGGTTAACGTGTACACCTCTACAAATAACCACGTAAAAGCACTCGCTTCATTGGATAAACTACCGAACAAGGATGCAAAGTTGAAAATGGCGTACCAATTGGTGGCTTACAACTATGGGGTTGAGTTGTATCAAAAAAAGAAATACAAGGAAGCCATTGAAACATTTGAATTAGTAGATCGCTACCCGGTGGATGCAACGATTTCGGGAAGAGCGCGTTTTTGGACTGCAGATGCTTGGTTCCAGCAAAACAACATGGATAAAGCGATCAAGATCTACAAAGAATTCTTAGCACTTCCGGCAACCAATGCACCTGACTTGAAGGCAGATGCTTATTACAATATTGGATATGCCTATTTGAACAAAGAGGACATTTCTCAATCATTGGATGCGTTTCGTATTTATGTTCAGTCCAATGTGAAAGACAAGCGTAAGTTGGCCGATGCCTATATGCGTGTTGCGGATGGACATTATATGTTGAAACAGAATGAACAAGCAATTACGAATTATCAAGAAGTGCTTAAACTGAATGAAGGATATCAGGATCAAGCGCTCTATTACATGGCGAGATCTTACGGGTATTCAGGCAAGCCGGATTTGCGCATTAAACATTTGATGGACCTGATCAATAACTACAAAGGGTCAAAGTACATGATTACTTCGGTTTATGAAGTAGCCTTAACGTATAAAGCAAAATCGGATTTCACCAATGCTTACCGTTATTTCAACCAAGTGGTGAATGATTATCCGAATGTGTCTTTTGCCATTGACTCGAAAATTGAGATTGCTGATATTTACTTTAAGAAAGGTGAATATGGAAAGAGTGAAAGTGAATACAAGAAAATACTGGATTTACATTCAAGCGATCGAAGCGTTTGTGAGCGCGCAACGCGTGGATTGATTGATATTTATTCGGCCTTAAAACAACCGGAAAAAGCAGTTGCATTGGCTGCTCAGTATTCATGTACTAATCTCGGGAAGGATGAGGAAGAGAACTTATACTATTCTCCGGCAATCGAAGCGTATGTGGACAGTCTCTATGCCGCAGCTATTCCAAACTTCGAAAAGTATTTACAGAAGTATCCTTCCGGAAAGTTTGCCGTTGAATCAAAGATCTTCCTGGCGAATTCTTATTATGCAATTGACAATAAAGTAAAAGCAATTGAAACCTATAAATGGGCATTGGAAGGGTCTAACAATTCGTATACAGAATTTGCGGCATCCCGAGTAGCGCAGTATTCTTACAACAATGGTATCTACGATCAGGCACTTATCTATTACGATCGTTTGGAAAAAGTAGCGACGAAACCAGCAGTTGTTTTTAATGCCAAGTTGGGATTAATGCGCTGTCATTTCTTATTGGGGAATTGGACAAGTGCAACTATTTACTCAAAAGAGGTCTTGTCGAGTAGTCAGATCAATAATACCTTGAGACTGGAGGCAGAATATGCTAAAGGTATTTCAGGATTCAATAGTGCCAATTACAGTGAAGCTAAACCATCATTGGAGTGGATCGTAAAAAACACAACCACCGCCATGGCCGCTGAAGCGCGTTTCACATTGGCAGAAATGTATTTCAAATTGAGTGATTTAGTAAGATCGGATGAGGAGATCAGAAATCTTCTTAAAATGAAACCATCTTACAATTATTGGGTAGCGAAAGCTTTGATTCTGCAGACACGTATTTTAATTGTCAAGGATGATTTATTTCAGGCAGAGCAAACGCTGAAGTCCGTCATCGATCATTATCCGGATCAAAATGACGGGGTGATGATGGAAGCCAATGAGTTGTGGGATGAATTGATGCAATTAAAGAACCGAACGAAACGTGTAGAAAAACAGGGCGAGAATGTAATCGACTTGAACGAAACTAACGGCAATTAATTATGATGAGCAGAAGTCTTTTTTTACTCTTGTTTCTTCCTATAAGTGCGTTGGCACAGGGAGATGTCTTTGAGCAAGATGTTACGGGTTTACGTAAGGTTGAACCGGCATTCCGCATCACGCAAAATCCAAAGATTATTGATACAACGATCTCAGCTAAATTAACTGAGTATCCGCTATTGGTTTTGCAGTATCCTACTGAGATTGAGTTGGAATCAATTGCAGCAGCGAAAATTCGCACAGCGGAGAAATTAGATCAACTCTATCCGTTCTATGCAAAAATAGGGGTTGGAACAGAGCTAATGCCCTTAGGTGAACTCTATTTTGATTCGAAGCGCTCGCGTAAATTTATTTATGGTGCTCATGTAAAACACCTGAGCTCATTTGGAAACATGAAAAACTATGCTCCATCGACTTTTGACCGCACGCGTTTAAATGTATACGGTGGGATAAATGAAAGCAATTATACCTTGCGAGGTGATGTCCATTACAACAATCAAGGACTACACTATTACGGTTGGCAAATACCAACTGACTCGGTGTCCAGAGATAGCATTTCTCAACGTTATCATGATGTGGGTGGCGCATTCTCTTTTGCTTCACACAAAAAGGATTCAGCCAACTTGAATTATAAAGTTGGATTTGATTACAATTATTTTGGAGCAAAAAGTCCGGATGCCGATACGCTGAAAGATTGGAAAGGCAAAGAGAATTATGTGGCAGTAACTTCTTCGGCTTGGTACAAACTAGGCAAGGAGGTTTATGCAGCAGAATTTGGAGTGCGCTACAACGGCTACCGTTATGGCGTAAAGGACAGTAGCCTTTCACTTGTAGACACTGCCTTATTTCTTAACAATACGGTAATCAATCTAAAACCAACGATTTCTACTTATTTGAAAGATGACCGATTCAAGGCAACCATCGGACTTGATTTTGTTATTGATGCTCATTTGAAAACAAAGGCGTATATCTATCCGGTAGCAGAGGTTAAATACAGTATGTTCAATGATATTTTCATTCCATATGTTGGCTTACGCGGTGGATTAAAGCAAAACACATACAGAAGCTTGACTCGCGAGAATGAATTTGTATTGACAAATCTTGAGTTGAGAAATGAAAACACCCAGGTTGATATTTATGGCGGAATCAAAGGAACATTAAGCAAGAGAATGAGTTTCAATGCATCTGTGAGTTTTGCGAGTGTTAGGGATAAAGCACTTTTCGTAATGGATACCGTATATTCCATTGGCAATAAGTTTAAAGTGATTTACGATACCTTGAGTATTGCGACAATTGAAGGGTCGTTGTCTTACCAAATGAACGAGAAAATCAAGATTGATGGAATTGGCCGCTATTATTCCTATATGTTAAACAACAATGCATATGCTTGGAATTTACCACGACTGCAATTTATGGTGCGTGGGCATTATAACCTATTCGACAAGTTTATAGTCAACATTGATCTCAATATGGAAGAGGGTAGAAAGGCGCTTGTTTATGCTGCCGGTGAAAAGGTGACAGAGGTAGACGGTCAGTTTATTCGTGACCTTGGATTCCTTGCGGACGTTAATCTCGGTTTGGAATACCGTTATAACAAGCGTGTTTCGGCATTTATTCAATTCAACAATTTAGCTTCACAGCGATACTACCGTTGGTTTGATTATCCTGTACAAGTGTTCCAGGTTATGGGAGGAGTTACTGCCCGCTTCTAATTCCGAACTCAGTCACAAATGAATTAAGAAGCAACAGTTGAGGATTCTTCACGTGATGCATCAGTAATAAAAGCGTCCTTCTTTTTTTTCTTGCGTCGTTTTTTGCGTTCAGG
The DNA here is from genome assembly GCA_036825545.1 of Crocinitomicaceae bacterium. Taxonomy (GTDB): domain Bacteria; phylum Bacteroidota; class Bacteroidia; order Flavobacteriales_D; family Crocinitomicaceae; genus M0103. Next base: position 88,105 of record DAISYB010000008.1, read on the forward strand.
AAAGTAATGATTTTGACGTATCAAAACGAGAAGAACACCAGTGGTTATTGAGGCATCAGCTATATTCCAAATAGCTGGAAACACTTCACGTCCGCCCAGCCAAGGCATCCATTCCGGCCAAAAGGCCTGAAATTTAAACATGTCGACAACATTACCCAGTAAGAAGCCGGTATGTCGGGTTTCGATCTGACCCCAGAAACCACAATCGGTTACTATTCCGGATCCTTCAAGGGTGTTGAATGGTAAACACGGATCGTAGGCAAAGACAAAGTCATAGAACATTGAATCAATCAAATTACCAGAGGCGCCTGCCAGAATCAGACCCAAAGCAATCAAAAATTCACGTTTCGCTCCGGCTTTTGCTTGTCGATACCAAAAAATACAAATTCCAATTATGGCACCAATCCGAAAAATACTCAAAGCTAATTTGTGCCACATGGCGCCGCCAAATGTCGTACCGAAAGCCATTCCAGGGTTTTCCGTATAATCCAATAAAAACCAATTCCCAAGCAGCGGAACAACCTCTCCAGGAGCAAAATTGTTTTTAATATAGATTTTAAGCAATTGGTCAGCAAAAAGAATGAGCGCAACAAGTACGCTCACAATCACTAAATTTCTTTTCACAGACTTATTTGTTTTGCGCATTTTTCGCTTCGATGCTCATAGTTGCGTGAGGTACTAACTTAAGGCGTTCCTTCTGAATTAATTTACCCGTTACACGGCAAATACCATATGTTTTGTTTTCGATACGCACTAATGCAGCTTGTAAATTTTGAATGAATTTCTCTTGACGAGCAGCCAATTGTGCCACCTCCTCGCGAGAAAGCGTTTCGGAACCATCCTCCATCATATTGAAAGTACGACCGGTATCATCGGTTCCATGATCGTCGTTGTGTGACAATGATCCCTTCAGAAGATCGTAATCTTCCTGAGCCTCTTTTAATTTCTTTTGGATCAATTCTTTGAACTCTTCCAGCTCAGTATCCGAGTATCTTGTTTTTTCCTGTGTCATAGTTTCTAAATAGTTGTGGCGGCATCAGCCGCCGTTTTACAAGAACAGCAAATATAACGGAATTAACTTTATTTCGTCACAGTGAAGAATAAGCCTACAAAAAATATCTGTTAAAAAAAGCTGAAATGATTATTGCACTGCGCTACCTATGGTTATCTTCGTATCATGGTTCGCTTGTTTTTGGGAAACAGACCCGGGGTTTTGTTCTTGTTGCCGTTTATCATTGCCGTTTACGCTTTGTTGAACTTGAAAACAGGTTATTATGGACAGGAAGACACTACAAACTTGGGAGTGTGGGGTGAGACTGTAGTGACATATCCAATTCTTTTGGCTTTCAGTGCTGCGGTTTTGGTGTTCATAAATGCTGTTACGATCAATTGGATTTATAATTCAAATGAGTTCTTGGAGCGAAACAGTTATATGCCCTCTCTGTTGTATGTGGTTCTCATGAGTTTTTACCACTCTTTTTATAGCATTGATGGGTTGTTGATCACTCACACGTTCATGATCTTTATGATGTACCAGATCTTTCATTTGAATCAACACGAGGACGGTCGAAGAAATGTATTCAACGCCATGTTTTTTGCCGGGGCTGCAGCGACATTTCACCCTCCTATGGTTGGTATGTTTCCAATTTTGTGTTTCATGATTTGGGTGATCCGTCCCTTCTTTCTTCGTGAATTAATGTTGGCTATTTTGGGTTTTAGTACACCCCTGATTTATGGAGGCATTTTTATGTGGGTGTCAGGACACGGCATTGAATTGAAGTTGTTGGATCAGATTACAGACTATACCAATAAACAAACCGACTTTTTGGTTACAGCTGTGTTGTTTTCACTTTTATTCCTTTTGAGTCTGCTAAGTCTGAGATCACGGATGCAAAAATCGACCTTACGTTTGAAGAAGTTGACTGTGGTTCTTCGTTGGTATATTTTGATGGCATTAATATTAGGAAGTATTGATTTCTTTCTCTTTCGTCAGATCGAACGTTTTAGCTTCGTGATGATCCCTCTTGCTGTATTCCTTTCCTTTGCCTTTATCAACAAGACTTTTGGGTATGTTGCAAATCTTCTGTTTTACATTACATTGACCTATTCAGTCTCCAAATTTTTCTTGTAATTCAGAACGGTTTACCGGGTTAATTTGACTAATTTTGCCCCATATTCAACGTGGCATGCCACATAATAAATCGGAACAATGAAATTTGGAGTAGTTACTTTTCCCGGCTCAAATTGCGATGAAGACATGGTTTATGTACTTCAGGACTTAATGGGTCAACAAGTTGAACGTTTATGGCATAAAGATACAGACCTGAAAGGAGTTGACTTTATTGTGTTGCCAGGAGGATTTTCCTATGGGGATTATTTGCGTTCAGGTGCTATTGCTAAATTCTCACCGATCATGGATGAGGTAATTGCTCATGCTAATAAAGGTGGTTATGTAATGGGAATTTGTAATGGATTTCAGATTCTTACAGAATCGGGACTTTTGCCAGGAGCTCTATTGCACAATAACAATCAAAAATTCATTTGTAAGAATGTTTATTTGAAACCAACCTCTAAATCTGCTGCTATTACGCGTGGTTTGGAAGATAAAGCATACAAGATTCCAATTGCACATGGTGAAGGACGTTTTTTTGCTCCGGATGACATGCTAAAGTCAATTGAAGATAATGATCAGGTTATTTTCCGTTACTGTGATTCTGACGGTAATGTTGCTACCGAGTACAATCCAAATGGTGCTTTAAATAACATTGCCGGAATTGCGAATGCTGCTAAAAATGTGTTTGGCATGATGCCACACCCGGAGCGAGCCGCAGATCGTCATCTCGGAAATTTAGATGGAAAGGAGATCTTCGAATCACTTCTTAAATTTTGTTGATCAGCATGAGAGTTTTGCTTTTAGGTTCAGGAGGTAGAGAACATGCTTTTGCATGGAAAATGGCACAAAGTTCAATGTTGGAGGCTTTGTTTATTGCTCCGGGAAATGCAGGGACCCGCTTGCACGGTAAAAATGTTCAATTGGATCCCTTAGATTTTAAAGCGGTAAAATCTTTTGTGCTAGACAATGAGGTCAATATGGTTCTTGTTGGACCGGAAGAGCCACTTGTAAAGGGCATTCAGGATTTTTTTCTGAGTGATAACGAGCTGAAAAATGTGCCTCTAATTGGGCCTGACAAGATTGGTGCCCAATTGGAAGGAAGCAAAGATTTTGCAAAACAATTTATGTTCCGTCACAATATCCCGACGGCAAAATATGCAACATTTACGAAGGACACACTTGAAAAAGGGTATACTTTTCTAGAAGGAATGAAGCCACCTTATGTATTGAAAGCAGATGGATTGGCGGCTGGAAAAGGTGTGGTAATTCTTGAAAATCTTGTTGAAGCAAAAGCAGAATTGAAAAGTATGCTGGCGGATGCAAAATTTGGAGATGCCAGTTCAAGTGTAGTAATCGAGCAGTTCCTCAAAGGAATTGAACTTTCTGTTTTCGTGTTAACCGATGGGGATTCGTACAAGATCCTTCCGGAGGCAAAAGATTATAAGCGCATTGGTGAAGGTGATACAGGACTGAATACCGGTGGGATGGGGGCTATTTCACCAGTTCCGTTTGCAGATGCCGGATTCATGGATAAAGTCGAGAATCAAGTTATTATTCCTACTATCAAAGGACTTAAAGCTGAAGGGATCAAATACAAAGGATTTGTTTTCTTTGGATTGATCAATGTGAAAGGTGAACCATACGTGATTGAATACAATTGCCGAATGGGTGATCCTGAAACAGAAGTTGTGATGCCTAGATTACGATCCGACTTGTTAGATCTTCTTGAAGGCGTTGCATCCAATACCTTATCAGAACGCGACATTCAGTTTACAGAACAAAGTGCAGCAACCGTAATGATGGTTTCTGGAGGATATCCGGGAGATTATGAAAAAGGAAAGCAGATCTACGGATTGAATACGGTGACTGATAGCATTGTTTTTCACGCTGGCACAAGCGGTGATGGTCCAGAAGTGCGAACAGCAGGTGGTAGGGTTTTAGCAGTGACTTCGTACGGAAAGAATCTTGAAGCTGCACTAGAACGTTCGTATAAAGCCATTGAAGGAATTCAGTTCGATAAGGCATTCTACAGAAAGGATATCGGTTTCGATGTACTTTGATTCAGTTTTCTTATCTTTCGGGATGTAAATCAACTAAATGGACCCTTCCATACTTTTTACAAGCATCATCTTATCACTGATCTTTTCAGCATTCTTTTCAGGAATGGAGATTGCTTTTATTTCTTCAAACCGTTTAAAAGTTGAACTAGACAAGACAAGTGGTACACTTATCGGGAAAGTTTTAGGGATCTTTTATAAGCGTGAATCGAGTTTTATCGCGCTGCTGCTTCTCGGTAACAACATCGCATTGGTAATTTTTGGTATTTGCTTCGCAAATTTGCTCGACAATCCTGAACCGGGACAATCAATCATGCGTTCTTGGGGTCTAGAACAAGATATTTATATCTTATTGGTTCAAACGCTAATTTCCACCCTAATAGTTCTTTTCCTAGCTGAATTTTTACCTAAAGCCATTGTTCAGATCAACCCAAATCGAATTATGCGCTTAATGGTTTTTCCAATGCTACTGATATATCTGGTTTTATATATCCCTACATTGATTGTCATGGCCTTGAGCGCTGTTTTTCTTCGTTTGTTAAAGGCAGATCAAAGCAAAGAGAAGCAGGTGTTTTCCAAAGTGGATCTCGAACATTACGTACAGGACATTTCTTCGCGTATTCGTGAAGAACAAGAACTGGGAAATGAGATGGCGATACTCCAAAACGCTTTGGATTTTTCTAGTTTAAAGGCGAGGGACTGCATGATTCCAAGGACGGAGATTGTTGCTGTTGAGATGAATGACACCATTGAGCAATTACATAAAACGTTTACGGATACCGGGCTTTCAAAGATTATCGTTTACCGGGATAGTATCGACAATATTATTGGGTATGTTCATTCATTTGAAATGTTTAAGAAACCCAATTCGATTAAACAATTGTTACTTCCTATCGCCTTTGTTCCTGCTGCAATCCCTGGAAAAGAACTGTTGGAGTTGTTCGCTAAGCAATCGGGAAATATTGCTGTTGTAGTTGATGAGTACGGTGGAACAGCCGGCGTAATAACAATCGAAGATGTCATTGAAGAAATATTTGGTGAGATCGAAGATGAACACGATACGGAAGATTGGCTCGAAGAAAAGATCAGTGAAAAGGAATATTTGTTTTCTGCCCGAGCCGATATCGATTACCTTAACGAAGAATATGATTTTGAATTGCCCGAACACGATGAATATGAGACATTAGGTGGACTGGTTATTCATGTTCTGGAGTCAATTCCTGAAGCTGGAACCGAAGTAGAACTTGAACAAGCCAAATTGATTATCGAGCAAGTGAGCGACCGTAGAATTGAATTGGTGCGTGTTATCCTGAAATAATGAGGGAATTATTTTTCATTTCTTTTTTACTCTTATCCTTTGTTGGATTTGGACAAAAATCCACGCGAAAATTCAAACTATCCAAGGAGTTATACGAGATCTCTGGTTTGGAAAAATTCAATGATTCTATTCTCATTGCCATTAACGATGGTGGAAATCACCCACTTATTTTCTTCATCGATTTGCGTGGAAAGATCCTCAAAAAGACAGTGCTTAAAGATGCGGTAAATCGTGATTGGGAAGATTTAAGCATGGATGATAAGCGAAATCTGTACATTGCCGATGTTGGAAATAATCTAGGAAGTTACAAGGAGTTTTATGTCTTGAAATTGAATGTCGACAAAGCATTCATTTCTGATACTGTTGACTTTGAACAGCTCCGTTTTAAGTACAATTTAGACCCAAACGAAATAACTCCTGATTGTGAGGCAGTTTATTGGTTTGAGGATTCATTGCATTTAATAACAAAAAACAACAAGAAACTACCTCGAAAAGCAGCTCGGAACATTAATTCTTCATTGAGATTTCCTGAACATTATGTGATTAGTGATAGTGGGGACAAGCAAACGGCGTTTAAGGCCAAACAAAATACACCTTATATGCACAAAGTAAGAAACCGTGGAATAAAGGATTTGGTTACAGCGATCGACCTTAAAGACGGGGTTTTTAGTGTGTTAACATACGGACAGTTGCGTACTTTTGCCATTCGGAAGAGTGATCAGGAAGTGGTGTTTTCTGAGGCGTGGGGGAATCTCAAATTTAAGCGTTTAAGCCAAAAAGAAGCAGTTGTTATTTTGGATAAAAAGAAGATTGTAATTGCTTCAGAAGGTCATCCTTTACTTGGCGGACCATGTATTTATGTAATAGAATTGAAATGAAACCTGAACTTGAACATTTTGATGCAGTAATTTTCGATATGGATGGGGTAATCATCGATTCGGAACCATTGTGGAAGATTGCCATGGAGGAAGTATTTCATTTACATGGATCAAAACTAACCAAGAAGGATTTTCAAAAAACAGTCGGTTTACGGATTGATGAAGTAGTAGTTTATTGGCATCGTCATGAGGGTTGGGAAAACGTCTCACCAGAAGAGGTTGAACAAGAGATTGTATTGACAATGGTCGAACTCATAAAAGCAAATGCAGCACCTTTAAGCGGTGTGATTGAAACACTGGATTATTTGAAATCGCAAGGAAAGAAAATAGGGTTGGCGACTTCTTCATACGAAATATTGGTTCAAACAGTTCTGGGAGAATTAGGAATAGAATCCTATTTTGACCGCACGCACTCTGCGGAATACGAAGAATTTGGCAAGCCCCATCCAGCAGTTTATTTGACTGTGGCAAATAGTTTGGGTATCGAACCGGCTCGCTGTTTGGTTATTGAAGATTCACTTAACGGTATCGTTTCAGCGAAAGCTGCACGGATGAAGGTTGTTTGTATTCCCGAAAAAACACATCACCCAGAGCCTAAGCTTATTCTAGCTGATTACCATTTTGAAACGATGTCAGACCTCTTGAATGCCATTCGATAGAATTCTACGCTAAGCTTTCATCAACCCACGTCTTTCCCCATTCATCTTTCTCCTGATCTGTCCAGATCTCCGGATAGAAGATGCGTTTTTGGAATCTTGGAGGGAGGTATTTCTGCCAGTTTGTCCCACCTGTAGCAGCTATGTCAGCTGATTCACGGTTTAGATAACGAACAGCTGATTTGTAATGAACCAACGGCCAGTTGATGTTCACATTGACATCATTTTGTTTCAACGCTGCAATTACTTCAGGTGCTTGTTGGTCCTCGACAGACAAGCGCTTGTAGACCTGCCATAGATTGCGCGTACGACACTTGTTACCAAGCTCTATGAATTCTTCGTGGTAACGCTCTTCAAATTGAATAAGTGTCAAGGTCTTTTTTCCTGTTCCAACCTCTGTAGCTCCGGCTTTCCAGTATATATTTTCGTACAATTTCTCAATTGCATCATTTGGATTGTATTGATCGCGAATATCTTTTTGTACAAGATTAATAAAATCAGTACTGTACATTTCGATAAAACGATACTGAGCCGATTGAAAGCCACTTGCGGGCAAAAGAGACATTCTAAATTTCATAAATTCCTTTTGATCCATTCCCTTTACCATGATATCAAAACTCAACACGAGTGCATCGAAATAGCGATTAATGCGCGATACACGGTCAACGAAAAAGGCTTTGTCAACCTCTTTAGAATCACCCAATTGCTCAAACTCCTTTAAGGCCAAGCGGAAATACAATTCTGTGATCTGATGGTAGATGATGAAGATCTGCTCATCCGGAAATTGGGTTCGTGGTTTTTGAAGACTTAATAGGGTGTCCAACTCAATGTAATCCCAATACTTTACTGTATCGGCATATAAGAGTCCATCTAGGTAAGAAAGTAGATCCTGACCTAAGGATGCATATTTCTCATTGAGTAGTTCAAGACGTTCTTTGATTTCCGGTGTAATTTCCATGGTGTTGAGTTTTTAACAAAACAAAGGTAAACTTTCATTAAACCCTTGCAAATGCTTGTTAAAAATGTAACATCATTTTTTGATTAAGTGGAAAAGTAGTTTCACCAATCGAATCTTTGATTTACATGGAAGTGTGCAGCCTACAGCTATGGAAAGTGCCACCTTTATAAAATTCGAAACTCCACTCTTCGGTTTTGTGCCTGACCGCTTTCGGTAGAATTATCGCCGATTGGTTGCTCTTCACCATAGCCTTTTGCAGTTAATCGACTTCCCGAAATTCCCTTGCTGATTAAATAATCACGAACAGCGGAAGCTCTTTTTTGAGACAAAGTTTTGTTGTAACTGTCACTTCCGGAATCGTCTGTGTGACCTCCAATTTCTATTGACCAACTTGCATTTTCCTTGAGGAGTTTAACCAGACGATCTAATTCCACAAAAGAAGTTTGCTTTAAATCTGCTTTATCGTATTCAAAGAAAATGTTATTCAAACGGATATTTACTCCTTTTCGGATAGGAGTGAGATAGAGATCTTTTTTCACACGTTGCACATCAGAGGTGTTCGATAGATCAATGCTTTCACCAACAGCATAATAATTGTCTTTTTGCGCTAAGAATCCATATACCTTACCGTATGGCAAAGCAATCTGATACTTCCCATTCTTCGGTTCTGAGTTGGCAATTCCCAGTTCGGTTTTCGTATTGAGATCTTCATAAATTATTGATGCTGCCAATGGTAATTTCGTTTCGCTGTCGAAAACTTGACCTTCAACAAATACAATTGGATCGGGTTTGGAAGATTCAGATAATTGAATTCTGTAAATGTCTGATTTACCAAATCCATCTTTATCTTTTGAAGATTGTTTATATAAGTAGGCATAAACTCCATCAGCAGCAATGTTAAATCCAAATTCGCTTTCGTGTGAGTTGATACTTTTTCCTAAATTTTGAGGCTTGCTCCAGTTTGTCCAGGTATCGTCAAGTCGTTTAGATATGAACACATCTGCTCCACCTAGTCCCGGATGTCCATTTGAAGAAAAATAAAGTGTTTTGTCATCCGGTGCGATGAATGGGGAATCTTCATCTGCAAAAGTATTCAGGACAGTTCCCATGCTGAGTGGTTTCGACCAGGTACTATCGTTCTCTCTAAAACTGACATACAAATCTCTACCCCCTGTAGTTTCATCTCTTTGTGCAGCAATTATAAGCACTTTACCACTAGGCGACAGTGCGTATCCGGCATAGACACTTCTGTTGTGATAATCGACAATGGTTAAATTTTTTGGCATTTCCCATCCATCTATGGTTCGTTTGGTTAAACTCAATCCACCACCACCGGAAGTTCCATCTCTTTTGTACTTGTTCATCAACATGAGTGTGTTGTTGTCCGGCAAAACCATCGTTACACTGTTTGGACCACTATTATTTAGTGGCTGCCCAATCGAAACGGCTTTTTGCCATTCTCCACTTTCAGTCAATTCTGAATAAAAAATATCTGTATTCGTTTCCGATCCTTCTTTTTCAATGATGTTTCTACTGAAAAACAAGGTCTTTCCATCCGGAGTAATAACAGGAGCTTTTTCGGTTACCTCTGTATTAATGGAACTTCCTAAATTTTCAGTTTTGGCATTGTCCAAGGGATTTGAGACATAGTTTATTTCTAATGGAGAGGTCCAAACTTTCAAGTAATCCACTTCAATTTTAGTGATCCCACTAATAAAAAATCCAATTCTACTCGTGAAATACCTATTCATAGCATTGTAACCAACAAAAACCCCATTGACGTAAAACCGTAGCATGTTGGCCTCCCGTTCAACACGTAAAACATTGTATTCGCCTTTGCTTTTTACAATTGTTTTGTCTTGAGTCCAATCCTTGGTTTTATGCTCTTCATTGGAGTAAAAATGAGAAATTTTATAGTAGCCATTCGATGAAACAAAAAAGTTCCGATAATTCGTGTAGTCCTTATATATGCAATAACGTAATCCGAAGCCTTGGTCTTCCGTTCCACCAACTTGCTTGATACGTGTTTCGATGACGAAATTTTGATTTTCAAAGTTGATTTCTGGGATGTTAAGGAAGAAATAACGACTCTTATCTTTGGTTTTGTGATCGATTATATAATGACCTTTTTCAACCTTAACCATTCGCTCTTCTTCTTCATATTCAGACCATTTATTGGTGTTATCATTGAAATCTTCCGAAAAATGAAGTGTTCCGTAATTTTGAGAAAAAAGAAAATTGGGAACAAGGAATAGAACAGTAAAAATAGACTTCATGAATTGTGATTTAGGCCCACAAGATACAAAATCAATTGTTTAGAATAATCTAATCGGTTTATCAAATGCGATCTACTAACAAGCGCTCGCTAACTGTTTGACTGAATGTTTCTGAACTGCGGTCACCATACTTCACGACCATAGATTGATCAAAGGATTCAACTGACAGAACTTCTAATTCTAAACCTAAAAAAATGGCTCGACTATTTAGGAATTTTAGAAAATCATCAGAGGCATTAACTACGGCAGCCACTTTAGCTTTGTTTCCAGGTTGGAGATCAATGAGTTTTTCGTAGGACTTCCATTCCATATTTCCTTCTTTATCCGGAATTGGAGAACCGTGTGGATCAAATTTAGGATAACCTAGTAACTCGTCCATCTTTTCGAAAAATTCAGGCGACTGAATGTGTTCTACTTGTTCAGCAATCTCATGTACAGCATCCCATCCGAAACCCATTTTTTCAACCAAGAACATTTCAGTTAATCGGTGCTTTCGAATGATCAAGGCAGCTTCTTTCTGACCATTTCCGGTCAAACGAACAGGTTTGTAACTTTCATAATGAATCAATCCCTTCGCAGCTAATTTTTTCATCATACTGGTAACAGTGGGCATTTTGATATCCAGTTTTTCTGAAAGCTCACTTACATTGACTTCTCCTTTCTCATTCGAAAGGGAAAATACGGCCTTTAAGTAATTTTCTTCAACTAAGGTGTTCATGAGGCAAATGTAAAACTTTCAGTGTGAATTGAATTATTTTTTTGAAACATAATTGTTAGTCTAATCTAACATATTACTTTTGTGGACATAATACATTTTTCAAAGACACGAATACAGACAAAATGAATAGAATCATTCAATTTTTTATTATCTGCATAATCAACACAGCCGCAACGCATGTGTATGGCCAGAATAGCAGTATTGGTGGTCAAATTACCCTTGATGGTAAGGGAATAAAAGATGTAAAAATCACAGTAGTTGATTTAAACGTTGGAGCACTAACGGATGAATTTGGCAATTACTCAATCAATACGCTTAGTCCTGGTGAGTACACACTGAAGATTAGTTTAAGTGGTTACATTGATCAAACTGAGAACATCAGATTAAACTCAAATGAAAATTTAATTCGAAATTTTCAACTCCGGGAAGATGCTCTTTTTCTCCATGAAGTAGTTGTTTCAGGTACTCGTAATCAAATTAGTCGTTATGATTCTCCGGTTGTCGTGAGCACTGTTTCCAGTCGCACATTTGAAGCTACTCAATCATTGAGTATATCGGAGGGCTTGAATTTTACTCCCGGACTTCGTCTGGAAAACAATTGTCAGAATTGCGGGTTTACTCAATTGCGCATGAATGGTTTAGATGGTGCCTACTCACAAATTTTGATCAATAGTCGACCGATTTTCTCCGCACTTGCCGGAGTATATGGATTGGAAATGCTTCCTGCTAACATGGTGGATCGAATTGAAGTTGTACGAGGTGGCGGATCTGTTCTTTACGGTGGGAATGCCATCGCTGGTACGGTGAATATTATTACCAAGGACCCAGTTCTTAACTCTTATGAAATTGGACTAAATCAGGCATTTACAAATGTTGAATCTTCTGATCGGGCATTGACTTTTAATGGGGCATTGGTGAGCAAGGACCTAAAAAAAGGTCTGACTTTCTTTGCGTTCAATCGCGATCGTGATGCATGGGACGCGAACAAAGATGGGTATTCAGAACTCACAAAACTGCGCAATACAACTTTTGGTTTTGACGGATTCTACAACACGTTGAAACGAGGTAAGATCAAGTTTGGAATCTACCAAATCAATGAATTTAGACGTGGAGGGAATAATTTACATCTAAAACCTCATGAAACGGATCTAACTGAGCAGTTGGATCACCAAATAATTAGTGGTAATCTTTCGTATGAGCGGTATTCAAAAAATCTTAAACACAAATTAGCTGTTTACGGGTCTGCCCAATTTGTGCGACGTGCCAGTTACTATGGTTCGGGTGGCCGAATTTTAGAATGGGGTGATACACTCACTGAGTCGGATTTTCTTGCCTTGAATGCCTACGGTAATTCAAACGATCTATCTCTGGTGCCAGGCTTTCAATATACCTACAACATCAACAACAACTTGATGTTGACGTGTGGTTCAGAATACCAATACAATACGGTTAAAGATGAGATGAGCGGTTATCAACGATTAATTGAACAACGAGTTGGAACGCTCGGAACTTATGCACAAGTTGAATGGAAACTAAAAAGTCGTTGGACCTTTTTGTTGGGAGGTCGCTTTGATTATGTCAGTATAAATGGGAATCATGTTCTAGGCACTGAGTCAATGCTTGATAAAAAAAATCTACCTGTTTTTGTACCCCGATTAACATCACTTTATAGGTTCAATGAGTATTGGAAATTGAGGGCTTCATTTGCTCAAGGCTATAGAGCTCCGCAAGCTTTTGATGAGGATCTGCATTTGGAAACCGTTGGTGGAGATGTTCGTTTTATTCGTCTCGCAGAGAATTTGCAAACGGAACGTTCAAATAGCGCCACTTTATCCATAAACTTTGATAGGACGTATAAAAGAACCCAAATCAGTTTCTTAACTGAAGGTTTCTATACGCAATTGCAAAACCCCTTTATCTTATCGAATCAAGAACAATTGTCAACAGGATTGGCTATTATCACAAAACGAAATGGTGAGGGGGCAGTAGTCAAAGGGATCAATGTAGAATTGAATTTTGCCTTTCGATCAAAATTGATTTTGCAATCAGGGGGAACTTTGCAAATGGCTACCTATAACAATGAGGAGTTGATTTGGGAACCAACTGACCCAGCTGATCCTTCAATGGCTCAATTTACGAAACGAATTTTGAGAACACCAAATGTCTACGGGTATTTTTCGCTTGTGTTCAATCCAACAAAACAAATCGCGATTTCTTACTCAGGTGTTTTGACGGGTTCAATGCTCGTGCCCCATGTTATCGATCCATTGACAGAAAAAACAACCTTGAAAGAGACACCTGTTTTTTTCGAGAACAACATTAAGCTTGCTTATACCATTAAATTAGAACAGGAACATCATCTGCAATTGTTTGGTGGAATTCAAAACATTTTCAATAGCTATCAACGCGACCAAGATACAGGATCACTTCGCGATGCGGGATATGTTTATGGCCCACTACGACCAAGAACGGTGTTTATTGGATTGAAGTTCGGTGTGAAATAATATTTCAAACACCACAAAATCAAAGGCATATTGTTGTAGTGTTTCGGAATGGAAAAAATAGTGTATAATAAACAGATTCTCAACAATAAAATTTCTAAATTTAGAAAATCATAATCAATAGCTTGGTCAGTAAATAAGCCTAGTATTTTTTATTTTCAGTAAATCAAGACTTGAAAGAATCTGAATTGCATATCGCTATTGAACAAGTGAAGCATGGAGATGATAGAGCATTCGAAAAGATATACGATGCTTTTTCTTCCGCTTTATTTGGTGTTTGTATAAAAATCGTCAATGATCAGGAGCAAGCCGAAGATGTATTACAGGATGCTTTCATCAAAATTTGGAAAAACATTCATTCTTTCGAACCTTCAAAAGGCACTTTTTTCACTTGGATGCTCAATATTGCCAGAAACACGGCAATCGATAAATTGAGACAAATGAAAAAAAGAGAGAGTGGCACAATCCAAAATGAATTAAATGACGTAAGTAATTTGGTTGCTAACAGCGAGCAATTCAATACCAACACAATTGGTTTGAATGAGTTACTGCTCAAGCTGCCTCAAGAACATCAAGAAATAATTGAATATTTATACTATAAAGGATATACACAACAAGAGGTTTCGGACGAATTAGAGCTTCCATTGGGGACTGTAAAAACTAGATCGCGATACGCTCTTCGTGCATTGAAAGATTTATTTATTTTGCTACTGATAGCATGGACATTAAAGCATACATAGAATCCGGGATTATAGAGCGTTACGTTCTTGGTCATGTTTCTCCTCAGGAAAAGCAGGAAGTGGAATGTATGTCACATATTTATTCGGAAATTGCTGAGGAACTTCGATCCATAGAATCTTCTTTCGAAAAAATTGCTCTTAAAGATGCAGTAGTGCCACCTGCACACTTAAAAACATCCATTCTGGAGCGAATAAAATCGGAAGAGCAAGTTCAGCCTGTTTCAATTTCAAGGAATTCAGAAGCTAAGATAATTCCATTGAATTCGTCTGCTCCTGCCACTAAGCTTAATAAATACCTTGCGGCTGCAGTAATCTTCCTCGCCCTTGGTGTAGGCAGTATACTGATTTTAATGAATCAGCAACAAACTAGTCTCAACCAACAACTAAATGCCGCTAACAGTCGCTTAGATTCCTTAAATGTTAAAAATACAGCGTTGCAAACCAAGCTTGTGGCAACCAATAATGATTTGTCCTTCATTAAGGATGCTCAAACCAAAAAGGTTCTTATGAATGGTACTGATGCTCATGCAGAAAGTTTGGCAACTGTTTATTGGAACACCACTTCAAAAAAGGTTTTGTTGGAGGTGAATAGTTTAAGTACACCACCAAGCGACAAGCAATTTCAATTGTGGGCAATTGTAAATGGCCAACCTCAGGATATGGGTGTTTTTGATCTCAATTCAGCAACAGCTTTCCTAGAGATGAATGAAGCATCCGATGCTCAAGCGTTTGCCATCACCCTTGAACCTAAGGGTGGAAGCTTATCTCCAAGTCTCGACCAAATGTATGTCATAGGGAACATTTAATTTCTTCTCATTTTTTTTTCATTTCTAA
The DNA here is from genome assembly GCA_036825545.1 of Crocinitomicaceae bacterium. Lineage (GTDB taxonomy): Bacteria > Bacteroidota > Bacteroidia > Flavobacteriales_D > Crocinitomicaceae > M0103. The sequence continues at coordinate 103,154 of DAISYB010000008.1, forward strand.
AATCCAAACTCGATTTACATGCGTAGGTATGTCAAAATCAGTTTAAAACTCTTAAAAGTACAGTTATGAAAAAGGACATTAAAAACAAATTGAGAACAATAGGTTTGGTTGCCGGTGGAATTACTTTCTCAAGTTTGAACGCATCAGCAGGACTGAATGCAGCCGAATTATTTTCTTCAAACGCTCTTGGATCAGCGGGAACAATTAGAGCCGAATTATTGGAGTCTACTTCTTTAGGGAGTCTGTTGGAATCTACCGTTGATTTTAAAGGATTTGAAGGAAAGTGTGGTGAAAGTAGTAAAACCACAGAAGCATCATGCGGTGAGAAAAAAAGCAAGAAAAAGTCTAAGAAGTCAAAAGAAAGTAAGTCTTGCGAAGCATCATGCGGTGAAAAAGGAAAGGCTACCGAGGCATCGTGTGGTGAAAAAGGAAAAACCAAGGAAGCTTCTTGCGGTGAAAAAAGTAAGACAAAAGAGGCTTCTTGCGGTAACAAGTAAGAATCCATTTAAAAATGCTGGGTGAGTTAACCTCAACAGTTGAGTAGTAGTAAAGTGGGGAAGTTGTTCATGCATTTGGCAGCTTCCCTCTTTTTATTAAAATCAAAATTATGAAACAGGTAGGATTAGGTTTTAGAAGAGATTTAAGTGAAGATCTGCTCTCATTAGATGCCATTTCAAAACCTGCTTTTGTAGAATTGGCTCCCGAAAACTGGGTTAACTTAGGGGGGTATTGGGGAAAAGTTCTTAAAAGTGTGGCAGAAAAGTATCCTATAACATGCCATGGTTTATCCCTTTCAATTGGCAGTCCGGATGAATTAAATTGGGACTTTATTAAAGAGATGAAAACATTTTTAAAAGAACATTCTATTTCCATCTATTCAGAGCACCTAAGTTATTCTCAATGTAACAATGCACATCTTTTCGATTTGCTCCCAATTCCTTTTCGCGAGGATGCAGTAAAGCATATTGTAGAACGAATAAAACAAGTCCAGGATTTCTTGGAGATGCCAATAGCACTTGAAAATGTTTCCTACTACACTCCTGTTGCTGCTGAAATGTCTGAGGCAGAATTTATCTCAGCGATCGTTAATGAATCCGGTTGCCATTTATTGTTGGATGTAAATAATGTATATGTCAATGCATTCAACCATAACTACAATGCCGAAAAATTTATTGAACAATTACCCCTCGATAAAGTGTCATACATTCACATGGCCGGTCATGAAAAGGTAGCAGATGATTTGATCATCGACACACATGGTCAAGCGATTATCTCCGAAGTGTATCAACTTTTTGAATCCACACTTGAAAAAATAAAACCTGTTCCGGTATTATTGGAACGCGACTTCAACTTTCCTGAATTCCATGAAATCTTGTCGGAAGTTAATCAACTAGAGCAGATCACGGAAAGAATACGGTCAAAAAAGAGCGAATTATGTTAAGAGAAGAAACTAGGGTAATTCAACAAAAATTAGTTGAATATTGCCGAATGAATAATGAGGGTGAAATCGAAGGAACCAGACAGGATCGACTGCACAATTACCGTCGATTAATTTATACCATTTATTGGGATGCTCTTTCGGATGCTTATCCAATTGCAAAATCCATTCTTAAAGAAGATCAATGGGACAAAATGGTAGATGATTTTATTTCGGAATGTGCCTGCAATGAGCCACAATTGTTTCGCATGCCGTATTCTTTGATCGGGTTTGCCGAACACAAATCTTATGCTGAAGCATTTTCTCTCCCTTATTTGCTGGATCTGCTACTTTTTGAATGGATAGAAATCGAAGTACACTCAATGAAGGATCTCCCGGAAAAAACACTCATATCAATAACCAAAGTTGAAGATGGTCACCTCGAATTCAATCCCTATTTTAGTTTAATAAAACTAAACTACCCCATCCACCAATTAAAAAAACAAAATATCGATCAGCTGAAAGGTGAATACTTTCTTTTAATCTATCGAGAAAAGAACGGAACTGTTCAATATATGGAACTCAATGGGTTTACCGCAAATCTAATTGAACAACTTTCAGCAAATTCCGCAGAGCTCACTTTAACAGAAACGCTGAACCACTTATTTACCGATTTGAAGCCGAATCTAATAGAAGAACTTACTACTCACGCGATCAATTTCTGTTTTTCGTTGGAAGAGAAAGGAATAATTCTTGGGTTCAAAAACGAGTATTCCCTCCCGTAACTCTTCGGTAATATTCGATGCAATCTTGATCAGTGTATATCGGTGATGAACAAGAGTTCTCAGTACAAATAAGCAACACTGTTTCATCAAATCCAGCGAAATACTCTTTTTTCGCTTCAGGGAGCTGCTGCATTTCCGCTACTAAAAAGGTGCTGTAAAAAGGTGCACAAGCTTTCATTTCTTGTTCCAAAGCAGCACTTTCCTTTCCTTTGATCATTACAATGTGTTCCAAAGGCGATGATGCAAGTTCCTTTCTTAAGGAAAGTAAAGCAGGCTCTGAATAATAGTCTTGGGCAACCTCTTTTTGAATAAGAAATTGGTAGGTATTTTTTGCGATTTCTTTATAGGCAGCATCAGCCGCGTAATGTCCGCACCAATTCAATAATCTAGCTAGTTTTATGTTCTCAGAGACTATAGGTTCAGGTGATAAGCCATTTTCTCCCAGAAATCCCTTGAAACTGCCATTTTTCAAGATAAAGTTATCGCATATTGCTTTAGAGAGCAGCAACATCTCATTAAAAACTGTTTCATCTTCGGGAAAATACTTCACATATTGAACTAACAAGTCTAACATTGCAACATTATCGCGCAAACTGATCAACTCTTCTTTATTTTCAGTATGTTGATACAAATTAGCATTGTTTTTTCGAGTATTAATGAGCTGTGTTAAAATCCGCTTGGCTGCGAGAAGATATAATGAGTCTTGACTTACCTGAAATAATAACAATAGGGAATTGGCCATTTCAGCATTATTATGTGTGAACGTGTTTTTATCAATCGCAGGGATCCCCAACTTTCTGCGTTCTGCATCTTTCAGGGAGAAATAATCTCCGGCATGAACACCTTGAGTCAAATCAGCGTCCTGGGCATTACAATACAACCCATTTTCAGCAGATAAAAACTCATTGACATAGGACACAATTCGTTTTGCATTGGTAAGCGAAGAGCTGTCTCCATTATAAAGGTAGTTGTAAGAAAAAATACGGATGTATCTCGCCTGAATAGAGAGTAGTTTTTCAAAATGCAAATGGTTCCAATCATTGTGTGTTGAATACTGATAAATTCCACCCCACTCCGGATCCGCTAACTGTTTAGCGCCCTCTACACTTTTCTCCAACCAGGATTTAACTTTTGCGTCTTTAGAAGTGAACAATGCATACTCGTAGGTGTCGTATTCCACAAATTTTTGTTCCTGATCAAAGCCACCCACCTCATAATCAAGCGAATTTTTAAAATTCTTTTCAAGCTCTTCTACTAACAGCTGATCAGACTGATCGCTCACTTTTAGATCTATTAATTTGACCTGAAATTCTTCAGGAGACGGATCTTTAACGATCGATTTCAACAACTTTAAGTATCGTTCGGGGGGAATGTATCCTCTCCTTTTCACAACATCATCCCCTTCTGAATTTAAAAAAATAGTCGCAGGCCAGCCATAGTCTTTGTATCGAACAGCCAATTCAGGACTTACATCCTGATCCGATTTTACGGGAATGAAATGCTCATTCAAATAACGTATTATCTTAGGATTAGAATAGGTTGAATCGTGCATAACATGGCACCAGTGACACCAATTTGCTTCAAGATTCAAAAGAATTATCTTGTTTTCCTTTTTAGCGCGATCAAAAGTAGACTTGCTTAAAGTCTCCCAATGCACAGCTTCCTGACTGAAACATATCATGCTCACCAGCGGAACCATTAAAAATAGAAAAATCATTTTCATAACACCGTTTTATTCATTTACGTCGAATTGCAATAGTTGGATTTTTCAAAAAAAAATAGTCGCTTGAAATCCAAGATTGAATCCACGTCGTATGTGTGTTGTTGAAAATTCAATTTCACTTAAAAACGTTAATTATGAAAAAGCAAATTTTACACATTATTACTGCTGGGTACTTCATTTTGGCAGCAGCTACGTCCTTTGCAGGACATTTGCAAGACAACCTTCTTTTCAGTGCTAAACTGGAAGGTGCACAACAGACGCCTCCAATTATAACCAATGCGATGGGAGTTGGGAGCTTTATGTTGAACAACATGCGCGATGAATTATGTATCAACGTTGCTGTAAATGGACTAAGCGGACCTATTTCAAGTGCCCACATTCATGAGGGGGCAATGGGCGTTAACGGCGGCGTCTTGGTCGATCTTTCTTCAGGGATTAATGGAAATCAAATCATGCTGACCATTTCCGGCGCCGGACTAACTTCAGATCTTATTTCCAAGATGATTAATGGTCTGACGTATATCAATGTTCATACTGCAGCAAATCCAAATGGTGAAATCAGGGGTCAAATTATGTTGGAAACTGATCATGGAATTGTTGCCATGGCAGATGGTATGCAAGAAGTACCAATGGTTATGTCTACTGCTTATGGCTTAGGAATTTTCACTTTGAGTAAAGATGAAAGCATGATCAACTACCAGTTTATTGCCCAAAATTTAAGCGGGGCAATTACCGGAGCACATCTTCACATGGGAGCAATGGGTGTCAGCGGAGCCGTGGTACAAGATCTTTCAAGTGACATTATGGGTAATGTTGTAAGTGGAAGCTTTATGCCATCTGCAATGTTAGTAACAGCCATTAAAAATGGTGAAATCTATATCAATATTCACACTGCTATGAACCCATCGGGTGAAATTCGTGGGCAGTTAATGATGAATATGGGATTGCCGTTTGATGCTATGCTTACCGGAGATCAAGAAGTTCCAGTGGTAACAACAACAGCAATGGGAGTAGCCACATTTACACTTAATTCTATGTTGAATGAAATTGACTATGAAATTGTAGGAGATGGACTTAGCGGAGCAATTACAGGTGCACATATTCATGCCGGAGCGATTGGAACTTCAGGAGGTGTCTTGGTTGACCTTTCCGGTGGAATTAATGGGAACCGCATTATGGGAACGATCTCAGGTAGCTCAGTTACTAACGATTTGATTAATGCTATGTTAAAAGGTGAAACATACATCAATGTGCATACTGCAGCTAATCCAGGTGGAGAAATTCGCGGTCAGATTTATCGTTTAGCACGAGAGGGCTATACAACAGTTCTTAATGGGATGCAGGAAGTTCCATCTGTAACAACAAATGCTTACGGTGCAGGTGTAGTTTCCATAAACCGAGATCAAAATAACTTGCATTACATGTTTGTAGTGGGAGGTTTAAGTAGCATGTTGACAGGCGCACATTTTCACAATGCCGCTGAAGGTTCAAATGGACCTGTAGTTTTCGACTTGACAGGTTCTTTTGCTGGAATAACAACTAACGATGCGGCCTTCGGTTACTTAACTTCAATGGACGCAACACCTTTTACTTCTACTGAATCTGTTCTTTTTAGAAACAATCAGATTTATTTGAATGTTCACAACATGGAAAATGCGAATGGAGAGATCCGAGGACAAATTAATCGTGGTCAAGTATGCTATGATATGGTTGCATCGATTGATGATTTGAATGATGAATTTAACATGGACGTATATCCAAATCCATTTACAAATGAACTAACTATTGAAAGCAACAATCTACCGGTAACAGCTATGATTCAAGTGATTGATTTAACCGGAAAGGTAATGCTTTCGGAAATCATGTCTTCCATAGATAATACAATTAAGCTTAACACGTCAACAATTCAAGCAGGAATTTATTTTCTTCAAATCATTGACAACTCTGTTTTGATCGACACAAAGCAAGTAATAAAACTTTAATTAAATATTTTGAATGGGGTTGTCTCAAAAGGGGCGACCCCATTATTTTTGAGTGTCATTTACCAACAAATTTCATTTTTCTGTGATGATTTTCTAAAAATAGACTGTTGATAATTAGAACCATTATTTAGACTAACAAAATGGGTTTTATTTTACATTTTCAATAGCTATCAACGCGACCAAGATACAGGATCACTTCGCGATGCGGGATATGTTTATGGCCCACTACGACCAAGAACGGTGTTTATTGGATTGAAGTTCGGTGTGAAATAAACCGTTGACTGAAAAAAAATATACTTCTACCGAAAAGCATTCGAATTACTTTGTTCTTTGCTCACTATCGCCGTACCTTTATAACAAGGAAACAGTCCACCACATGAAGTGGATGACAACATAACCAAGGTTCAGAATACATATTCGAAACTTTGGCAAAATAAAACCTGAGTCCGATTTAATTCGTCGAAAGACAAGATTCAATACTTGTCAACACCGTCCAAATGTACTTACATTGTCGAATTTAAATCGGGCTCAGGTTATTTGTTTTATCTATTAAAATATAGAATCAATCAATATTCACTATGATTTGTCGACATTAAATTTGAACTGACAATTGAGTGAATAACGTCTAATACAGTTTAAAAATGAAGACTATTATGGTAACAGCATGTATTTTATTTGCGCTACCCCTGGGAGCACAAAAGAAAAAGGGTGCCGATGCAGAGAAATGCCCGGTCAATCATGGAGCACCAGTTGCAAATGTTCCTTCAGAAGAATCCAGTGTGCATCCTGAAGGAAAATCAAATAGTGATTGGTGGCCGAATCAACTAAATCTTTCCATTTTGCGTCAAAACTCGAGTTTATCAAATCCGATGGGACCGACATTTGACTATTCTAAGGAGTTTACAGCCTTGGATTATTATGCCTTGAAAAAGGATTTACGTGAATTAATGACAACATCACAAGAATGGTGGCCAGCTGATTTTGGACATTATGGTCCATTGTTCATCCGGATGGCCTGGCATAGTGCAGGAACATACCGTACAGGTGATGGTCGTGGAGGAGCAACAGCGGGACAACAACGTTTTGCACCTTTGAATTCATGGCCTGATAACGCAAACTTGGACAAAGCACGTCGCTTACTCTGGCCGATCAAACAAAAATATGGAAGTAAGATCTCCTGGGCAGACCTTATGGTATTAACTGGAAATGTAGCTCTTGAATCTATGGGGTTCAAGACGTTTGGTTTTGCTGGTGGTCGTGCTGATGTTTGGGAACCGGAAATGGATGTTTACTGGGGTTCTGAATCAAAGTGGTTGGATGATAAGCGCTACTCTGACGGTAGAAAACTGGAAAATCCACTAGCTGCCGTTCAAATGGGGTTGATCTATGTGAATCCGGAAGGACCAAATGGCAATCCCGATCCTAAATTAGCGGCAATTGATATTCGTGAGACCTTTGGTCGTATGGGAATGAATGACGAAGAAACGGTGGCCTTGATTGCAGGAGGACATAGTTTTGGTAAAACCCATGGAGCCGGACTGGCATCACATGTTGGACCTGAGCCTGAGGCCGCATCTATTGAAGAGCAAGGATTGGGATGGACAAGCTCATATAAATCAGGAAAAGGGCAGGATGCAATTACTTCCGGATTAGAAGTAACATGGACTTCAACACCTGCACAGTGGAGCCATGATTTTTTTGATATTTTGTTCAAGTTTGAATGGGAATTAACAAAAAGTCCGGCTGGCGCGCATCAATGGGTAGCGAAAGGTGCTGATGCCTTTATTCCGGACGCATTCGATCCAAACAAGAAACACCGACCGACGATGTTGACTACGGATTTGTCGCTGCGATTTGATCCGGTTTACGAAAAGATAGCACGAAATTTTAGAGACAATCCAGCTGCGTTTGAGGATGCATTTGCCAGAGCATGGTTTAAATTGACACACCGTGATTTGGGACCGAGCTCTTTGTATCTGGGGCCGGAGGTACCGAAAGAACAATTGATTTGGCAAGATCCAATCCCTGCAGTGAATCACCCACTTGTTGATGCTAAGGATATTGATGCATTGAAAAAAGCGATTCTTTCATCAGGTTTATCAATAAGTGAGTTGGTAGAGACAGCTTGGGCTTCTGCATCGACATTCCGTGGTTCAGATCGTCGCGGGGGTGCAAATGGAGCTCGTATTCGTTTGGAGCCACAACGCAGTTGGGAAGTAAACAATCCTGTGCAATTGAATAGGGTACTGGTTACCCTTGAGAAGATCCAAAGCGATTTTCACAAAAATTCAGGCGCTAAGAAAATTTCGATGGCTGATTTAATTGTTTTAGCTGGAACAGTGGCTGTAGAGCAGGCTGTAAAGAATGCGGGATATAACACTACGGTTCCATTTACACCGGGTCGAATGGATGCATCGCAAGATCAAACTGACATTGAGTCACAAGCTGTTTTAGAACCTATGGCTGATGGATTCCGCAATTACCTGAAGACACAGTATAAATTTAGCACCGAAGAATTGTTAGTTGATAAAGCTCAATTGCTAACATTAACGGCTCCTGAAATGACGGTTTTAATAGGCGGAATGCGTGCATTGAACACGAACTATGATGATTCAAAACACGGGTATTTTTCTTCTCGTAAGGACATGTTAACGAATGAATTTTTTGTTCAATTATTGGACATGGGAATTGTTTGGAAAGCAGTTGATGACAAGAAAGAAGTATTCGAGGGTAGAGACAGAAAAACAGGTGAGGTGAAATTTACTGCAACTCGTGCTGATCTTATCTTTGGTTCGAATTCTGAATTGAGGGCTTTAGCTGAAGTATATGCAAGCGATGATTCTAAAGATAAGTTCATTCAAGATTTTATAGCTGCTTGGGTTAAAGTGATGAACCTAGATCGTTTTGATCTAAAAAAATAATTTTTAAATACTCAACGAAGGGCTGAATAGTCAAAAAAACCCTTCTTGTTTATACATGACAATAGAACGCAAAGAAAAAGCCCGAGAAATTATCTCGGGCTTTATATTTTTTCCAAAAAGGTTGCTTATTTAAGCTTTCCTTCTCGTGCTGCTTTATCACTCAACTTTTTCTGTGTATTCAACCAATAGAACAATCCAACAAATCCAAGAAGGATCACTGCCCAATTGAACATGTCACCGATCATTTCAAACGGAATGAATAAATAGTCTGTAAACAGATTACCAAGTCCTTCAAAAAATGCTCTTGAGCCCATACGATTATGTTTTTAACTTCTACAAAGAAAATGAAAATTCCGGAAAAATCTGTTTTCAGGTAAAAAAATGATAGGATTTATGTCAATTTCTCGACCATTTGTGTCAACTCAATGAATTGTTCAACGGAAAGCCGTTCGGGACGGTCATTCAATATTGGATGGTCAAAACCCTTGTCTTTGATTAATGCTTTTATGGAATTGCGAATTGTTTTTCTTCGTTGATTAAAACTCATTTTAACAATGCGAATAAAAAGCTCTTCGTTGCAATCGAGTTTTTTTCTTTCGTTTCGAGTACATCGAATTACACCTGACTTGACTTTCGGAGGTGGATTAAATACATGCTCATCAACAGTAAAGCAATAGTTAATGTCGTAAAAGGCCTGTAACAATACGCTCATGATACCATAGGTTTTCGAACCTGGTTTTTCAGCAACGCGTTCTGCAACTTCCTTTTGAAACATTCCCATAATCTCAGGAATCTGATCGCGATAATCCAAGCATTTAAAAAGTATTTGGGATGAGATGTTGTATGGAAAATTTCCAACTACCGCGAAGGGTTCTTCACCCATGTACTTTTTAAGGTCTACCCGAAGAAAATCAGCTTCATAAATGCGTCCATCCAGTACTGGAAAATGGTTTTTCAAATAAGCGATGGATTCGGTATCTATGTCCATGACCGAAACCTCAAGCTCAGGTCGATTCAAGAGGAATTCAGTTAACGCACCCATTCCCGGACCGATTTCTAAAACGCGGTTACATCCTTCGTGTAAACCGTATTGATCTGAAATTTTGCGGCAAATATTCTTGTCAGTAAGGAAATGTTGTCCTAGATGTTTTTTAGCTCTAACGCTCATTGGTTCTTGTATTCTTCAATCACAGACAACAATGTACGGAAAGCGGCAAATCTTCCTGCATAGCGTTCTGAATGATCTTGTTGTAATAAAGGTGCATGTTTCTCACTGTACTCGTCTATTTTGTCCTGACTTAGGGACAAATAAGTAATTGCGTACGTTATTCCTCCTTCTTCTTCACCATGCACACGGGAGATTCGACTTTCAACAAAGCATCCAGTTGCCATGACATCCGGAATGTGTTGAGTTCGCATCCACTCGAGCCAATCTTCAGCAATTGCAGGGTCAATGCTAACCGTAACATTATAAAGTATCATAAAATTTAGATCAAAAAAGGGTTATTTCAAAACCCATCCAGAATATCCTTTAGTTGCAACAAGTTCATTTAAAGCCTTTAATTGCTCTTGTGAATCAGCGTTTCCTGCACTAACACGAGTTAAACCACCTGCAACACCAGCAATTGACGCATCAAAACCTTCTGAACGCAATTTCTTAACCAGATTTTCTGCGTTTGAAGCATCTCCAAAACAACCTACGATCACCTTGAATTTTCCATGATGTGTATCTGCTGGAGTAGCAGTAGTGACACCCTGATATCCATCAGCATTCGCTTTATCGTTTGTTTTCTGTGATTTAATCCTTACCGGAATATACAAGTCATCGTCAAATGAATAGGAAAACACCTCCACATCTTCAGGGATGCGCGAAACGGTTTCTTCAATAGACTCATCTGAAGGATCGAGACCTTTCAATTCTTTGGACACTTGGGTATACGTACCGGCTTCACTTTTGTAAAACGGATTGAAATCCTTGATTGAAAGCATTCCTGATTCAAGAACATCCGTTTTCATCGGAATCCAAAATGAATAAAAGGCTATAGGTAACAAGCATGCTGCAGCAACATAACGCCAAACCTTTGTTCGCTTTACTGTCTCAGGGTGTGCAATGATCACCTGTTCATTTCCAGCAACTTCTTTTTCAACATGACCAAAATCTACGGCAATCAGTTTTGGTTCAACTTTAACCTCAGCTAATTCTTTCTCGGTTTCAGCTATGAATTGCACCTTGCCTAATCCATAGGACTCTAACAATAAATTGAAAAAACGATCTTGTTCAAAACAAATGTTTCGTTCAGAATCAAGGTAAAGATGTCCAATACGATCAAGGTATATGCGCTCTCCTCGCTTAAGTATTTCATTCCATGAGTGAACAAGTTCACTCACCTTATCTTGCGCTTCATTGAAACCAACTGATGACTCTGCAGCCAATTCTGCAATCAGAAGACCGTCGTTATTGATCAACTGGCGGTTGAACAATAAAGATTTTTTAGGGGGAGTCATTGTACCGCGTAGGTAATCGATTTGCGCAGACGTTTGACTTGCGACAAATCCACCAAACGAAGGAACAATCACACAGTTGTGTTTAAGTAACAGATCCCCAATAAGTTGCTCAATTGCTAACATGCTTCAAAGTTAGGAAATAGAATTCACCTCTGCAAGATACGGCTCTTCAGGCGAAAGGTTACTGTGAAACAAAAAAAATGGATGGTAAATAGGGTTAGAGAAGGTCTATTACTTTGGTAATATCCTCAGGCACATCAATATTTGGAGTTTCAATATCCGTTTCAACAATATTGATCTTGTAACCATAATACAACCAGCGCAATTGTTCCAGTGATTCAATTCGTTCCAAAGCAGTTGGTTTCAATACAGAAATTGCTTCCAGCACTTCAGCGCGATAGGCGTAAAGTCCAATATGTCGTAAATAGGGATAATGGCTGAGTGGATCTCCTGTTGAATTTGCATAATTGGGCAAGCAACTTCGGCTAAAATAAAGTGCTTGTTGATTAGAGTCAATGACAATCTTAATTCGATTTGTATTGTTGAGATCTTCCATGGAAACCTCTCGAATTCCCAAGGTTGCTATATTGACATCATCGTTTTCAAAAGCAGCAAGTAATGAATCGATTTGTCTAGCATCAACTAAGGGCTCATCCCCTTGAATGTTGATCACAACATCTGCAAAAGGAAAACGCTTTAGTACCTCAGCACAACGATCAGTCCCACTTGGATGCAAGGGGTCTGTCATGACTACTTTACCGCCAAACTCTCTCACTTTGTCTGCTATTCGTTCATCGTCCGTAGCAACAACAAGATCTGTAATTCGCTGAGAGGCCGAAGCACCTTCATACACTCGCTGGATCATTGTTTTGCCTTTTAGATCGACAAGTGGTTTTCCCGGAAAACGAGATGAACCATAACGAGCAGGGATGACACCAAGTACCTTCATTAAAACTTCATTTGCAATTGAATAATGAAGTTGCGCGGTGCTTGAATATCACCCGGACGCGAAGAATATTCAGCATTTAGGAAATTGTTTGCGATGAAACCTACACGGTATTTGTCGTTAATTCGATAACCAATTCGCGCATCAAAAACAAGATTTCCACGATTGTATGTTTCTCTATATGCTCTTAATCCTGGCAAAATGTATAACTCTTTGGATGTAGGATCAAGATCTTGTATAAATACACCATCAATATTGTGCATAAAACTGTTGTAACGACACGAAATACCAAAACTAAGCTTCTTATAATTTGCTTCGATATCTGCCTTAGCTAGGTGATTGAAACGATATTTCAGCATGCGTGACGAGGTGTCTGAAAAGCCCCCAATTCCTGTAGTTCCGTAAATATAAGTTGAGTCTGGATTCAGTGAAATAGGATTCATATAAGTGTAACCAATCAATGAAATTATTTCCCATTCACCAATTTTTCCAGCGCTGTTAAAAGAAAATTCAATTCCTGTTATTCTTGCGGCTTCGGCATTTTGAGATTGAAAACCTAACCAATCTAAAGTTGGTGTTGTTCCAGGAGGATTGTATAATCCAAAGGTAAATTCCATCATGTTCTGGTACTCATTAATAAAGGCAGACACATCCAACAACCCTTTCCAATCTTGACCAATTTTTATTCCCTGTTTTACACCAACTTCAGCTGCCCAACCGATTTCAGGCTTCAAATTTGGATTTGGAAAAATGTTAAGCGCTCCAACGTTGGTTTGAATGTAACGTTCTGCAACAGATGGATATCTTATTCCTTGGCCTATCGACGCACGTAAATGCGTAAACTTAGCCAACTCATAATGCGCAGCTCCTCGAAGCACCGGATAAAAAGGAATGGTCGTACCCTTCTTTTTGTTGATTATGTAGTCTGTATCACCTCGTTTACCATCCATTTCAAAATATTCCAAACGAACACCTCCTGTAAGGTCTAGTTTCCCTAATTTCTGTTCATATTGGGTGTATAATGCAAGGTTATTTGAGCGGTGATTGCCAAACAATTGTGAGGTGACAACGTTGTAAATGTTGGAAAGTCCAGAGGTTACAGTAGATCCGTTTGCAAACTGTCGTTGAAACTGATACTCACCAAAATAAATAATCGCACCATTGCTTTGAGCTGTATTTGTTAGATTGGCATTTTCTGCAAAATACATGCGTGTTTTAAAATTATGACGATTATTCTTCTTATCAATAATCTTAACGTATGGGTCTATGAATAAGCGCTGACCACGGTTAAAAGTTAATGTTGAATTTGAATCAGACACATCCGCCCCACCACTTGGTGTATAACCCAAAGAATCGCTCTCCCAAATTAGAAAGTTTCCAGTTTGCTGTACTTGATAATTGTACCCTATTCCCGTTTTAACACGTTTGAATTTTTGAGGGCGATAATATACAGTTCCACTAATTCTTCCACGGTATTCACTTTCTCCTTCTCTATAGCCATCATTATGGAAGAATGTTGAAGATATAGTGTACCCCGTTTTTTTGAACATTTGTCCACGGTAAAACTCTACTTGTTGATTCATAGGTGATCCAAGTGCCGGACGCACAGGACTGTCTTTATCTTTGCTCCACCAATGCAATGATTCCCGTTGTGGTCGATCATATACCCCAAACTGAACTTTTGCTTTGGTTTCAGGTTTTAGACCAGGTTCTTTTTCTTGTAGGGAAATAACACCGTTTAGAGCTCCACTTCCATATAATACAGATGCCGCACCTTTTATAATTTCAATTTGAGCTGCTTGTTCAATTGGAATTGCATTCCATTGTGTGTCACCGGCATATCCGGATAGTAATGGCATGCCGTTCCAAAGTACTAAAACACGACTTCCAGCACCATAAGCAAATCCACTTCCGCCTCGAATACTTACTTGACCATCCATTGTAAACACTCCCGGACTTTGATCAACAGCCTGTTCAAGATCATTTACTCCCTTATTGTCGATGAGGCCGGGACGAATGATCTCCATAGAAATAGGAACTTCTTCAACTTCTTGTGAACGACGACCAGCACTGACAACAACAGTAGTAATATTTTGTACAGGCTCACGCAGATAAATCTCAATTTCTCCAGGAGCTTGAACTGTCGTTGTGTCAGTCACGTAAGGTAACATAACAGTTACAAGTTTGACCGGATAAGTTGTTGGATTCAGTTTGAAACGACCTTCGTAATCAGTAATTACTCGTTGACCTTCTGAACTGGTTATTTTGGCACCTACAACCGGTTGTTTAGAATCAAAATCGATAACGGTACCCTGGATCTGTGAATAGGAAAGGCAAGGCAGAGCCAATAAAAGAAGTAGTAATTTCTTCATATACGTATATGTCGTTTTAGCAAGTTCAATATTAGTAATTTTTTATAATTCTAGCACTTAATTGTACGCGTAAGACGAATTGAATGATAAAAATGTGCGTGTTACAATATATATGTTTTGCAATGCGTGAAAAATATAGTAACACATCTCAAAGAAAGATAAACACTAAAAAAACAGATTTGTTGGATTTTATTGCTGCCCGCAACTTCTTGACCGTATTTTATTCACTTGAGCTATTGCGATTTGTCGTTGAATAATTGGTATAGAATAATCGACTGATAATGGAAATTTCAAAAAATGTTGTTAACTTAAAGTAACCTTAACGACTAAAAATTGAAATCACAGTATCTAGAACAGAAAATTGCATTAACGCTTCTAAACGGAATAGGACCTAAAAAGGCGGCTATTCTTGTTTCTAAAATGGGGGGAATCGAAGCAGTATTTGAGGCATCCTTAAAAACGATTCAAAACGAAACAGGTTTTCGTATGGATCTATTGAAGTCAATGAACCGTAAATTGGCCTTGGAGGAAGCCAAAAAACAAATTGATTTTATTGAAAGACACAGTATTCAAACGCATTTTTTTACAGATAGCAATTATCCCAGACGACTGCGTCAATGTGCAGATGCGCCACTTCTTTTGTTTAGTAAAGGGACTTTTGATCCAAACCCGTTGAGAACAATAGCGATTGTTGGAACACGATCAGCAACTGATTATGGCAAATCATTGTGTGAAGAACTAATTAAACAATTCGAAGCAACTTCTATACAGGTGATAAGTGGAATGGCATACGGGATTGATATTATAGCGCATCAAGCATGTGTAAGAAATGGAGTTGAAACCGTTGGTGTATTGGGTCACGGTTTGGATCGGATCTATCCATCCATACATCGTAGAACAGCTGAACAAATGTTAGAAAGGGGGGGATTGTTAACTGAGTTTTTGCCTGGAACAAATCCGGATAGAGAGAATTTTCCGATGCGTAATCGTATAGTTGCTGGAATGTCAGATGCAACAGTCGTTGTGGAAAGCAAGGCAACCGGAGGGTCATTGATCACGGCTGATTTGGCCTTGGATTATAACAGAGATGTTTTTGCCTATCCTGGAAACGTGGGGGTCAGTACTTCAGAAGGGTGTAATTTGCTCATTCGTTCTAATCGAGCCCAAATGATCACATCTGGTATGGATCTATTGAAAGAGATGTCATGGGAAATGAATAGATCTGGTAAAGACACACAACAAAGAATCAATCTAGAAAAATTGACTCCAGAAGAACAAGAAATCGTTGAATTTTTGGAAGATACTGCTCAGCATATTGATGTTATTTCTGTTGGCCTAAAACGACCAGTATCTCAAGTGAGTGTGACATTGTTGACCCTAGAGATTAAAGGTTTAATCAAGTCTATCGCAGGAAATAAATATGCAGTCTCATTTTCTTGAATAAGAAACAGAGAAAAGGGGCTGTTCAATTTGAACAGCCCCTTTTTATATAAAATGATGAGTGTTATCTTCTCAGTCCAATTTTAAGGAATCTGCGGTTGTCAACAACTTCAGCTTTCTTTTTAAGTGCACCAGAAAGTTGAGATTGTAATCCACCTCTCAATTGTCCAAGCATTTGGTCTTTTTCAACAGTATAACTTGCTGCCGCAGGAGCTTTGATTGTTTGATCTACACGCACAACGTAAACCCCCATTTTACCTTTCAATGGTTTAGAAGGTACACCTTCTTTTAAGCCAGAGAAAATTGAACCAATAACTTCCGGCTCATAGCCCGCGCCCGTAATCTGTGGAGTTGCGAAAGTTACCTCGGCTTTCATGACACCTGTGTTTCCACGCTTCGCCATTCCTTCCAGAGTTTTGTCTTTCATCAACTGATTCATCAAACGTTTTGCTTTACGCTCTTCTATAAGATCACGACGCATAACTTTTTCGATATCCTCATAGTTAGGGGCTCCTTTTTCACGGATGGAAGATACCATCGCAATAATGTAACGATCCTTGTCTTTGATTGGTGCTGTTGTCAAGTCTCCCACTTTTGCGTTTGCCTCAAACGCAAGTTTCAAGATCTTATCTTCGGCAAACGATGTTAGGAATCCATAAAGTCTTGGGTTGTCAGACATGATGTTTAATGGGCGAGCAAAATAACCGGCTTGCTGAACGATTGTATCAAACATGTCTAATTTAGCCTTTGGATCTTCAATCTTGCTGATTTTTCCTTCCAATTTATACAACAAGTTATAAACTTCAGAATCCTTTTTGTCAATCGTCTTTTGACTCGCTGCAAACGTTTTTTGAACCGCAGCAACAACAGGGAATTTCGCAGCATCGCGACTCAACACCTCAATAATGTGAATTCCGTACTGAGTTTTAACAGTTCCAACTGTGCCTATTGGTTTGTTTGCGCAAAATTCAGAGAATTCAGTTACCATGTCAGCCTCCAAGAAGTCAGCATATTCACCTCCATTGGCAACAGATCCTTTATCATCGCTAAATTTAGTAACGAACTCTGCGAAATTGTCTTTGTTCAATAATTTCACAATGCTGTCTGCGGTCTTTTGTTTTGCAGCAATTACTTTGTCATCCGTTGACCCATTTGTTCCAATCAAAATGTGACGAGCTGTGATTTTTTGTGGTGTGAACCCAATTACTTTTGTCAAAACCATTTTATCCTTGCTCGGGAAAGGCCCTACAACCTGTCCAATAGAAGCAGTGCTGAAAACTGTATCCATGTAACGCGGATAATTGATCATCAAATTTTGAGCTTTTGGATGGCCTTCAGGAACAGCTGTTCCAAATTTCGAGGAAGTATAAAACTTCATCTCGCTATTTTCCATGACAAAGTTTGAATCATTTGTTGATGCCGCAAACGCACCCTTCAAAGAACTCATTTCTTTACTAAAGTCGGATGAATCCTTCTTTGAAGGTACAATGTTAACATCAAACCATCTTACTTCGCGACTTGCTTGCTTGTTTTCGTATTTTTTGTCTCCTTTGTGTTCATCGTAATATTTGCGAACATCGTCATCAGAGACCTTAATGTCTTCATCACTGATTTCAGAATAACGTCTTACAACGTAAGAAATGTTCTTTTTTTCCTTCTGAGCAAAATACTCCTCTTCAGCCTCAAGCTTTGTTACGTATAGTCCTTGACCGACCAAGGCGTAATATTTCTCTTGCTTTCTTCTATCTTTCAAACCTTTTTTCGTGCTTTCCCATTGCTCTTGAACATTCTTATCGGTTGCAGCCTCTCTTTCTTCAATGAATTTCTCCAATAATTTAGGATTAAACATTCCAGTGATCGAGTCTCTGAATCCTTCCGCTACATCTGGTAGAAGTGAAAAACCGTCAGTTCCATACAAGTAAGCATCAAATTCGGCGTCACTAACATCAATTCCAAGGGCCTCATATTCTTTTTCGAAAAGAGTAGTTTCTACAACAAAATTCCATGCTTTATCACTTGTTGCCTCCTGATCACGCTGGGTATATTCGCGTTGTTGTTGCATGAACTGCATTCTGTCTTGTTCTTCAAATCTACGCGTTGCATCTTCGTATGCAGTATATTCTATCTTTTCACCGTAAACTGTTCCGTATCCGAACAAATCTTCAGATCCTCCAGTAATTTTTTGCCAGTCTCCCATTATGAAAGCAAGGAGTGCCAAACCAATAAGGATTACTAATAGTCCTGATTTTTCTCGAATTTTACCAATTAAAGCCATTTTGTCTTAATTTAAGGTTGCGAATATAATCAGATGAATTGACTTTCGAAAATTAATTCCGGCGAAATTGAATTCAATAAAAAAACCATCCCTTTCGAGATGGTTTATGACAATTTCTTGTTAAGACTTATTGTCCGCCACGACCTCCAATTTGTCGGCCATTTCCAATAGGTTTAGCAGACTTGTCTTCTTCACCTGATTTTTCTTCAGTTTCACCTTTTTCAGGGGTTTCCTCTTGTTTTTGAGATTCTTGGGTTCCCTGTTTAGGTGAATTATTAGGTTTGTTTGTACCTGAATTTGTGCCAGCTGGTTTTGGCGATCGGTCTCCTCCTGAATTGCCACCACCGGTGTTAGGACGTCCACCACCCTGTCCTGCATTTCCATTGTTTCCTTGTCCTCCGGTGCCGGTTGAACCACCATTTGTTCCGGTGTTTGAATCTTGTGAACAACAGCCTTCAGCTATATTGTTATTCCCTACATATTCACCATAACCAGGACCATCGCCACTTTGGTTGCAACCAGATTTGATCCAAACCCCAACAATGCATTTTCCTGCGTGTTGACCTGATCCAGAAAAGGTACCTGTCAGACCACTTAAACCTTCATATTTTTGTGTGGTGTTGTCGCAAAACTTTAACACTACATTGGATAAGTCCTTCGAGCTAATTACAATAACACTTAAAGACGTCACATCGAATGTTGCCCCAACTGTTGGTAAACAACCGTTTGAACCCTGATCCTGTGCACAACATGTTGATGCCATATTGTTGTTTCCAACAAACTCTCCGTAACCAGGGCCATCATTACTTTGATTACAACCCGACTTGATCCATACACCTGAGATACACTTTCCAGTATTTGTTCCTGTACCACTGAAAGTTCCTGAATAACCAGTTAGACCTTCAAATTTTTGTGTAGTATTATCACAGAATTTCAAAACAACATTAGACAAATCCTTCGTACTTGTTACCATTGCTGATATTGAGTTGGGGGTGAATGTCGCTCCAACTGTTGGTAAACACCCTGTTTCTGAACCTGATCCTTGATTATCAGTATTACCGGTTCCACCTTGTCCACCACCCTGATTGTTGTTACCACTTTGTCCACCGCCTTGGTTTCCATTACCACCCTGACCACCACCAGGATTAGTCGGAGGGCATGGTCCGAGAACATCTCCATGGGCTTGATGAGCCGGCCAAGCTGACAATGGAATTTCCAGTGTTTGAGGATTTCCGT
>DAISYB010000009.1:0-116651 GCA_036825545.1 Crocinitomicaceae bacterium
TGTACAACAACGATGAACCAATTGATGTGTCGGGGAATACGACGTTAGTAAGATAATTCAAGAAGAAATAAGTTTAGTTATGAAAGCAATTCAGCAAATTCTCACTGCTTCGGCACTTGTCTTAAGCACAATTTCTACTGCGCAGGATGTACACTTCTCGCACATGGAATTCTCACCTTTGAATTTGAATCCGGCACTGGCAGGAGCCAATTCACCGATGCAGGGAGTCATTAACTACCGCAGTCAGTGGAACAGTGTGGCAGTCCCATATTCTACGATTGGGGCTTCGTTTGATGCTCGACTTAATGAGAACAAACGTCAGAAAAAAGGAATTTTAGCTGCTGGACTTAACTTTTTTAATGATCAAGCAGGAGATTTAAGAGTGAATACAACAAAAGTAAGCCTCAATCTGGCTTATCATCTCATTCTTGATCAAACGAGTACCCTAGGTTTGGGGATTTATACCGGCTACGGTCAGCGATCAATCAATCCTGAAGGAGGAAAATGGGGCAGCCAATACGACGGAATGGCATACAATGCAGGACTTGCTAGTGGCGAAATGTTCAATAATCCAAGTTTTGGACATCTTGACGCTGGAGCCGGAATATTGTATACCTACAAAAACAGCGATGGCTACATGACCCAGAATAAAAACTTTGAATTGAATTGGGGATTCGCAACCTATCATGTAAATCGTCCGTACTTTTCATTCCTAAATCAGCAGGATGAAAGACTGGCAATGCGTTTCTCGACATTTGTGAATGCAGTAATCGGAATTCAGAACACGCGTGGTTCGGTTCTTCCGGGGGTGTATTATCAACGCCAAAAGACCGCTCAAGAGATTCTCTATGGTGCTTATTTCAAGTATAATTTAACCGAAGGCTCAAAGGTAACTGGCTTTAGTAAGCCGATGTCATTATATCTTGGAATATTCAATCGATTCAAAGATGCAATGGTTGGAAAATTCATGATTGAATACGATCAATTCTCTGCTGGTTTCGCCTACGATATCAATATTTCAAATTTATATGAAGTATCAAGAGCACGAGGTGGATTTGAATTATTTTTGAGATACAACATGGCGCCATCCGTTGGAGGTGGTTTTAAGTCGAGAATTTGATCGTTTTTGTATGATGCTACTTCGTTTACCTCTTTGCATATTAGCAATAGGGAGTTTTTCATTGCTTGCACAAAACTTGATTATCAAGGAAAATGATACACTTCGTATCGAAATCGAACGATTGGGACGAACTGTTAATAGTGAATTCAATGACTATGCTCCTGTGGTAACGGCTGATGGTTCAACAATGTTTTTTACATCCAGAAGACCGCTATTGCAAAAAGAATTGAAGCGCAATATTGAAGCGAGAGAGAATATCTACCGTTGTGATCTGAATGAAGATTCAGGGATGTGGAATGAGGCTCTTCCACTTTCGGAGAATGTGAATGACCCTTTAAGATACAATTCTAATATTGCCATCTCAAATGATGGTCAACGCCTGTTAATCTACCGTGATGATCGATACGGAAATGGTGACATCTATGAATCATATCTGAAGGGTTCTACTTGGTCGGACCCAATTCCACTTCCAAAAGGAATCAACTCTGAGGCACACGAATCTTCAGCGAGTATTTCACCAGACGGAAGAACGATCTACTTTGTAAGTGAGCGAAAAGGAGGTGTTGGCAAGAGAGACATCTGGAAAGCAACAAAGGATCAAACAGGTAATTGGTCAGAGCCAGTCAATTTGGGAAAAGCAATCAATACCAGCGATGATGAAGAATCGGTTTTCATACATCCTGACGGGAGAACACTTTATTTTAGTTCAAAAGGACATGCTTCAATGGGTGGATATGATGTGTACCGTTCGACTTTTGTCAATGGTGAATGGACTAATCCTGTTAATTTAGGTGAACCAATCAATACATCTGGAGATGATTTATTTTTCGTTCTGACAGCTGATGGACATAATGGTTATTATGCTTCGAGTCGTGATGGAAAAGACAAAGAAATCTATGTTATTCGTTTTATTGCGAAAGAAATCGAGAAGAAAGAGGAACAGCCACAGTTAACTGTTATCAAGGGAGTAGTTGTCGATAAAACAAGTAATCTACCGGTTGAAGCGAAAATTGTAGTCATGGACAATGATCTGAATGAGATCGTAGGTGAATTCAATTCGAACAGTGAATCCGGAAAATACCTGATCACACTGCCGTCCGGAAAGAATTATGGTATTTCCGTTTCTGCCGATGGCTTCCTTTTCCATTCGGAAAACATGGACATATCACCAACGGATGGATACAAAGAAATCAACAAAAAGATTGAATTACAGAAATTAGAGAAAGGAACCCAGATCATATTACGGAATATCTTCTTTGATCTTGATAAAGCAACACTTAAACCGGAATCCACTGCTGAATTGGATCGTTTGCATCAATTGATGATCGACAACCCTAAACTGGAGATCGAACTATCGGGTCACACCGATACGCAAGGATCAGCAGCTTACAATCAGCAATTATCTGAAAACCGGGCGAAGGCTGTTGTAGAATACCTCGTTGAAAAAGGGATACAGGCCAAGCGTTTCCAAGCTAAAGGCTACGGTGAAGAGCGTCCGATCATTACAGATTTGGAGATAGCAAAAATGGCTTCTCAAGAGGAAAAGGATGCAGCGCACGCCAACAATCGAAGAACGGAGATCAAGGTGTTGAAGAATTAAACGATTATAGATTCGACGAAGGCGGTCTCGATACATTCCTCCCGCTGGTCGGAACACTCGACCGCCATTTGACAAGAAAAGAGCTGGTCGGAACACCCTACCGCCAGTGACACCAACATTCGTTGATCGAGTGATCCTATTAGAAGCGCAACAGATCGTCAGGATTGCATCAAGAATATCAAATGCGTTAAGTAAAATACCTCTTTCATGGTATTTCATTAATTGATTCGATTGTCGAAATTGCACATTAAATCTAAGGGCTATGGCGACTAAACAATCATTGGATCTTTTACGTATCGTTCATTACGGAGCTAACTCATCCGTAGAACCAGCAGATACATTTCAAGCGGCGCTACTTTTTTTCGAGATCGATCGAGAAGAAGGTATTAAGCAGCTACGCGAATTTCCACAATCCAAATTGATCGATTTTCTGTGCCAGAATCATAAGCTCTACCTCAACAAGCTGATCCCTGAGATCGAACAGCAATTTCTACGAATTATTCAACTCGAACCGAAACATACATCAACAGCATTGGAGCTTTTCGCTCAATTCAGAAACTTTGTAAATGAACTGAAGGAGCACATTGCATTCGAAGAAAATGCAATGTTCCCACTTTTAAAAACCTCATGGTCCGGTGTGGAAAATCAAAACTCGCAGATCTTGGCACATACACATCATCATCACGATGAAGAAATCTTTGAAGTTCTGGAAGCCTTAATGAACAAAAGCGAACAGCTTGGACACTTGATGCCTTTTCGCATGCTCCTTGAAAAGTTAAAAGTACTGTCCTCAGAATTGCGTTTGCATGCTGCTATTGAAGACGAGGTGCTTCTTTTTAAATAAAAAATCCAATCCGTGTAATCCGTTTAATTTGTGGTTAAATATCCACCCCAAAAGGAATGGTTAGCTTATTCAAAATTCTTGGCGAACATCAAATCGTCGGACGGATATCTTTGATGTTCAACTGAACCGTCTCCCTATCCTGCCACCTGTTCGTCTCCAGCGTAAATGCCAGATCAAATGGTACCCCTGAAGCTGTGAGATCAGCCTTTTCAGCTAGGTTGAACCCTATTGCATCAAGAGCAACATCTGAATTGGGTTGGACTACTTTGAGTTTTAGGTGTTCCTCTTTCAAAATACGCTGATCAGTGGCATACACATTTCGCACAAGAAAGACCGGCTTCATATTCCCGGGACCATGTGGTTCAAACTGATCCAGTATACGTTTCAAGCGTGGCACCTTCATTCTGTTTTCTCCTGGTTGAAAGATCTGATCAAATGAGATCTCCAAGTCAATTTCCTGCTCCGGTGTGGCGTCCTCCAAAGAGATCGTTTCCTTGACAATCTTGTCAAATTCACGTTTGAACGCCTCCACATTTTCCAGAGCCATTGTCATACCTGCTGCATGTGTATGTCCCCCAAATTGTTCGAGTAAATGTTCGCAGCGCGTTAAGGCTTCATGAATATCGAAGTGATTAGTAGTTCTGGCTGATCCGGTCGCTTTTCCGTTCGATTCGGTCAGTACGATGGTTGGTTTAAAATGCTTTTCGATCAGACGGGAGGCCACGATCCCTACTACACCCTTGTGCCAGTCTGTATTAAAAACCACGGTCGAACTGGAAGTTGCATAATATTCATCTGCATCGATCATTTGAAGCGCCTCGCTGGTCATGGCCTGATCCAGTTTACGGCGTTCCTTGTTGTCTTGGTCGATCTCCAATGCAAGATCACGGATCTCTTCACGATTTTCCGAGATCATCAATTGGACGGCATAACGACCCGAACGCAAGCGACCGGCAGCATTGATCCGCGGTGCGATCGTGAAGACAACATCCGTTAAGGAGAGGGGAAAAGAACGCTGCGCCACGCTTACCAATTCTTCAAAAGCCTTTCTGGGCTGGGCATTGAGTTGTTGCATGCCGTAAAAACAAAGTACACGGTTCTCGCCTGTCACCGGAACTATATCGGCACCGATACTGACAGCTAAAAGATCCAACTGGTCATACAAATCCTGCACATTCCAGGAATTGATCTGCACCAGTCCTTGGAGTAATTTAAAACCAACACCACAACCCGACAATTCCTTATACGGATAGGGACAATCTTTGCGCTTCGGGTCCAAAACCAGACAATCAGGCAGTTCATTCCCCGGATTGTGATGGTCACAAACAATAAAATCAATGCCTTTAGATCGGGCATACTTCACGTGATCTACTGAACGGATCCCACAGTCCAATGAAATGATCAGATCAAATCCCTGTTCTTTCGCGAAGTCAATTCCCTTGTAACTGACACCGTATCCTTCTGTATAACGATCTGGAATATAGTAGTCAATGTGTTCGTAGTACTTCCGCAAAAAAGTATAGAGCAAGGCAACTGCCGTTGTTCCGTCCACATCGTAATCTCCGAAGAGAAGGATCTTTTCCCCATTGGAAATCGCTTCATTGATCCTTTCTGCAGCTTCTTTCAGATCCTTCATCAAAAAAGGATCGTGCAGCTGATCCAACTCAGGGCGAAAAAATAAATTAGCCTCCTCAAATGTTTTGATTCCCCGCTGGATCAAAAGCGTCCCCACTACCTCATCTACTTTCAACATTGAACGAAACTCATCCAGCGTTGTATCATCCACCGCAGACTTGATCAGCCATCTTTTTTGCATATTAATTCAATTTTTTGTGAGCGTATTCGTTTTCTTGAAACAACATTCTTTTGGCATCATTTTACAAAAAATGAACGCCAAAAGTATCTCTTTAACACCAGCTTCCCGCTGGATTGCATCCAGCGTTAAGGATATTAAACCCCTCTGGGGTTAAAGAAAAGTTGTTTCATTTCAAACCAAACGCTCAGTTTATTTTTAAGTTAGTAAAAATTATGCTTGAAAAATCTCAAGTAATAAATTTCAGTAATTATCATGGTTCGAACATTTGTCACCATCCTTTCCTTGTTTTTAAGCTACTCGGCACTTGCTCAAGTTTCCTATCAGTTTATGCAAGCCCTGCCCCCTGAAACAGAAGACTTGCGTTCAGTAGATCAAAAATACTTTGGCATCTACAAATCTGACGCCTCAGAGACCACTTATGAGATAACTGCAGCAGGTATCTTTGCGCGCAACCTCGTCATTCACAGTGTCTCGCGTGAAATGGTGCGTGAAACTTCAAAATACCGCATTCAAGGTGACTTCATCTTTGGCGTTCATGAAACCGACTCCCTGCCTTGTGTCCTTGAAGGTGAGTACTATTATTTTGGAGTAGAGCGTCGCGACACCATAGTAGCCGGAAATAGTCAAAACAAGTTGCGTAAAGTATCCGCGAATGAGTATTTAGTCAGCTTTGAAGAACAAGGATTATTTACACCTTGTCTGATCACCTTTTCCGGAAATTCAATGTCGATCCGCTACTTTGATTACCCTGTTGATGAACTCATTTTTAAATCGATCAAATCTCAGCAATCCACTGTGGATCTAGGAATGAATACCATTTTCCTCCTTCCAACGCTGAAGGAATGGAAAAAACTGGATCGATCAAAAATGTTTGGGAAAGCGATCGATTTCAAACGTTCACTGTGATCACCTCATTTTAGCGGCCTGAAACATTCGGATCTCTCCGTAAGAGACTGAATCACCCAATAACTCTTTCCATTCTGTCATCGTGTTGGCTTCATGCGTACTGAACATTCCCTCCAATTCTTTGATTCTTTCTGATGCCATTACATCTTCCAATTCCATTTTCTCCGCCTGGATCAAATTCGCAAAATGTCCTAAAATCGTATTTGGAGCCAATTGACGAAGTGCAGCGATCTCGTCCACGGTTTTACCCTCCTGAAAAAGTGCCAAAGTCTGATCATAAGTGTTAACCTTTTTCTCTTTCTTTAGTTTGGGTTCCTTTTTAGCTTTCAAGATCGGAATAAAGTCTTCGTCATCATCTTCCATATCCAACAAAGACGGATTACTTCTTTTTTCCTGCTGAATAGCTGCGATCTTTGCCACTTTGTAATTTTCGATCTCACTTACCTTGAATAGTTCTTTCGATAATTCCCTTCCGGCGTGGATGGCTTCGATGAGTATACGGATCTTCTTCAAGCGCATGATCGCTTCTGTCAGCAATGCATCTAATTCCTCTACTTCGTCTGCATAAAGTTTGGTTTTCCGAACGCGCTTTAAATCTATTAGTTTCCGGAGGTTCGAAGCGAACACATCATCCAGCGTTTTAAAAAAGTAAGCATAGGCAGCCTGAACTCTTTTGTGAATAAAATCCATATCACTTGCCTGCGAAATGGCTCTCTCGAGTTGCAGGCAAAATTTCTTTGAAGGTTCAACCAAACTTCGGATGGCCTGGGACTGCTGGGTAACCCATGTCAGGTTTTTCCCTTTTTCACTTTTAGCACCCAATCCTTTGTAGCTGGCTTCATGCAAATTCCACGCAGTTGACAGATCATACAGATCGAATGCCTGCTTCAGTGATTCAAGTAAGAATTGACGGGTTCCGGTCTCAAGGTACTTATTGAGGGATTCGTGATCGGCTTTGTTCTCTGCGTATTGAACAACTTGCTGATCATTGCTCAAGCCATTCATGCGCATGGGACGCAGCAAAACCAAACCACCCAACGTTCGCAAACGAGAAAGTGCCACATAGGCCTGACCCGGCGCAAAAACGTCGGAAACATCTAAAACAGCCTTATCGAAAGTTAAACCCTGACTTTTGTGCACAGTGATGGCCCACGCCAGTTTCAGGGGATAATGAACAAAAGTGCCCAATACATCTTCTTTGATCTCGCCAGTACCGGCATTGAGTTGGTAGCGGATATTGTTCCATTCGTATTTCTGCACAGAGATCGTCTTTTTCTCTTCCGGAAAATAAACGGTCACTTCTTCCTCTCCCAGAAAAGCGATCTTCCCCATTTTTCCGTTGTAAAAATTCTTCTCAAAAGAGATATCATTCTTGATGAACATGACCTGTGCTCCAATTTTCAGCTCCATTCTAGGATCAATCGGATAGAGGTGCTCCGGAAAATCACCCGTAATTTCCGCATCATAGAAATGAGATTTACCACTGATCGACTTCAAAGCTCGTGCATTCATCTCATCTGCTTTGGCATTGTGCGTAGTCAGCGTAATGTATCCTTCTTCCTTCAAGGCATCAAAATCAGGCTTCACATAGCGATTCAGGATCTTAACATCTTCATTCGTGATCTGATTGTCGCGCAAATGATTGAGCACTTGAATGAATTCCTCGTCCTGTTGACGATAGATCGTCGATAATTCAATGTACAACGGTGCTTGTTCTTCCAGAACCTTTGCATTGAAGAAGTGAATTCCCCTGTAATAATTGCGAAGGAAATTCCATTCATCGGATCGAACCACAGGAGGTAACTGCAAAAGATCCCCAATGAACAATACCTGTACCCCGCCAAAGGGCACGTTGTTTCGGCGCACATTGCGCAGACTCCAATCCATTGCATCAAGCAAATCTGCACGTAGCATACTGACCTCATCAATGATCAGCAGTTCCAGATTTCGCATGATCTGCTGACGCTGCTTGTTCATTCTGAAATGTCCCAACAAGGTCGTTTTATCTTCGAGTTTAGCCGAAGCACCCAAATTCGTCGCTTTGCCAAAATCAGGAATGAAACCGGAAAAAGGCAATTGAAAAAAAGAATGAATGGTCACACCACCGGCGTTCAATGCGGCTATTCCCGTTGGCGCCACAATGACTGCGTTCTTGTGTGTAGAAGCAATGATCTTTTTTAGCAGTGTTGTTTTCCCTGTACCTGCTTTTCCTGTTAGGAATACGGATTGATTTGTTTGGTTGATAAAACGCTCTGTAAACGTTGCCGGATCCGTTTTTTCGAAAGTAAAATTTGTTGTCATGTACTTGAAGTTAGTGAAAAAGATCATATTGATGCAAGGATTTTTTTAGAATATTTAATTCTTTGTCCCAACCTCCGTCGACTTCGGTACGATGTCGCACCGTCAAGCTTCGATACATTCAGCCAAAGGCTGAACACTCAGCTTGACGTTCGACATCACTCAGTCTGATGGAGGGCATAATTCTACACTCGAACACATAACATTTCTTCATTCTTTCATTCTTTCATTCACCAATAGATAATACCTTAGCAAAGTGAGTCCCGCGATCAAAGAAAAATTACAGCGTTTGTTGGAGGATAGTTTGCAGTTCAATGCGAATGATATTCTCGTGCATATCGAAAGCGACTCAAAAAAAGTGCTTATTGCAAGAAAACAACCGGATCAGGTTTATGCACTCCCTTTGGCAAAAAAGATCATTGATCAAGCCAGACAAACCGAACGGGAAAGCGGCATTCATCCCTTGTGTCAAACGGAAGGATTGATCCATTGGGAATACCGCGGGCAACAGATCTCAACACCGATTTTCATTGTCCCATGTCGTTCAAAAGTGAATAAACCGGAACAAACAGTAATCTTTCAATCTGAAGAAGATTCGATTTTGGTGAATCCTTTTTTAGTCAAACGCATCAAAATGGAATGGGACCTTCTTCTTCCTGAAAATTGGGAAACGAAAGAAGAGCTCTTTTCTTTTCTGGAGGAGAAACGCTTGGGTTCGATCGAACGAGAGTGTAGTTTCATTGGGAACTTTCACCATCACCGTTTCGAGATCGTTAAGGAACTCGAGGAGTTACTGCAAACCAGTTTAAATCCATCGCTAGCGCAAGTACTTGGAGATGAATGCCAGTTGCATCCCGAGAATTTAGAATTGACCCGGCAACAACTTTTCGCCAGCGATCCGGATCAGGAACGTGTTTTTCATGCAGTTCAGGAACATAATACTATTGTGCAGGGTCCGCCCGGAACTGGAAAATCACAAGTCTTGGCCAATCTCATTGCTAAATTGATCTTTGGAAAAAGATCAGCCCTTGTGGTTTCTGAAAAACGGGTCGCATTGGAAGTCCTTCGAAACAAATTAGGCGAATTTCAACTGGATGATCTGTGCTTCGTGGCCACGTCGGAAACAGGTACTCATGAAGTCTTGAAAGCATTGAATGAAAGCTGGAAACAACTTGAGCAACTGACGATCGAACCGAAAGTTAACTTGCTATTATCAGAACAATACCTCGATCAGCTGCAACTGACCCTAGATCTCCTCAACGATCCTTCACAGTTCGGCGGAGTGGGTTACAAGCGCTTTATGGAATTAAGTGAGGGAATTGATCTGTCTTCTATACCCTATCAGAGTGGATTGCCGGACACCCAAGAATGGCTCCAACATGCTGAGACAATTGAATCGGTATTTCAATCCGGACTGAATCACATCATTGGACAGACGAAAACCGCAATCATTCGCAGTGAACAGTTCAGAAATCTGGATGTCCAGCTGAAAAGATGGATCGATGAGCTTAAACTGATCGCTTCGCATTTCGAAATTGATACATTTCCGGATCTGGAGCAGGCCATGAAAAAGGCAGCTCTTTGTCAGCAATTCAGTAACTCCAGTTTCTTGCGTTACGAAAGCATGC
Source organism: Crocinitomicaceae bacterium (assembly GCA_036825545.1). Taxonomy (GTDB): domain Bacteria; phylum Bacteroidota; class Bacteroidia; order Flavobacteriales_D; family Crocinitomicaceae; genus M0103. The sequence continues at coordinate 10,213 of DAISYB010000009.1, forward strand.
TGACACCGGGATCAAAAGAACAAAAGAAATTTCTGCGTCTATACAAGAAATATGTCCAGCTCAAAAGTGCGCTTGCACCATTTGAAACGGAAAAGAATAACTGGGTCATTCAACCCTCCTTGTTAGAAACAGAAGTGCTCCTTGAAAAGGTACTTAATAAATCGCTGATCGGAAAATGGAAGGCGGAGAAAGCATGGAAAAAGCTATCGCGGATTCCGCTGGACAAAGCCGAACAAGCCTTGCACGAATGGAGACAATATTTACAAAATATCCAGTCTATTTCTCAAATAGAAATTGATTTTTGCGATTTAGGTATACTTGAGCCCAAGGAAGAAGTTTCATTGATTGCACTGAACATACAACAATTTAAGGAAGATTTCTACCTCGAATGGCGTTCCATTTCTACCGATGACCGAATCCGTTTTGCAGCATGGAATACGGATTTGAATCGCATCTACAACGATCTGAAATTGCATTTTCATTTTAAAAACGATCAGTCGGTTCATGATTTTCTATGCCTTTATCTGAAGCAGTTCTCAACGCTGCTTCAATGGCAGAAGAAACTGGAGCAAGTGCCGGAAACGATCCTAAGGAATTTGTCTGAATTTGTAACTTATTCAGCAATGAACTCTGCCGTCTTAAAACGCAATCAGATCGATTTTGTGACCCGTTTTCCACAGATGGCGAATTTCACTCCTGCCGATCTGCAGCATAAAGCATTAATGATCATAAAAGAACAGCAGCACGAAGCTGACTTGTTTGCCCAGCATATCAGAAAGCAGCAACTCGAACAGTTCAATGCCTATCACAGCTTGTTGCGTTCACCGGCCAGTAAACTTTCAACAGCTGAAAAAGCATTTAAAAATGAACTGAAGAAAGGAAAAGCCATTCTGGTGAAGGAATTTGCCAAGACGCGAAATCATCCTACCTTGCGAGAATTGTATGCTTCTGAAGCACGTCTTTGGATCCAACTGCTGAAGCCTGTCTGGATGAGTAATCCGGTACAAGTTGCTAAATGTTTCCCTTTGGAAACGATTTTTGATTTTGCCATATTCGATGAAGCCTCACAGATCCCACTTCAAAATGCCATAGGCAGTATTCAGCGCGCTAAACGCATTTTGATTGCAGGTGATCAGCAACAGATGGGACCTTCCTCATTTTTCAAAGCGCAAGCCTCTGAACAGGTTGATATTCTGCATCAGGCCTCCTTTTACTGGCAGAATGTGGGATTGAAACACCACTACCGCAGCGAACATCCTGAACTGATCCGTTTTTCAAATCGCCATTTTTACAAGAATGAATTACTCACCTTTCCATCTCCCAATCAGGAAAAGGAACCTATTGAATGGCATTTTGTAGAACATGGCGTGTATGACAACCGAGAAAATCAAGCAGAAGCAAAACGCGTAACTGATCATCTGGAGAAATCACTCCATTTGAACCACTCAATTGGTGTCGTAGCTTTCTCAGAAACCCAATTGGAATGCGTATACCGTCAGCTAAGTGAGGCGGCCAAAATAAAATTGGAAGAAAGGATCGAAAACAACAGCCTATTCTTCAAAGCACTGGAAAACGTTCAGGGGGAAGAATGTGACCAGCTCATCATCAGTGTAGGATATGGCAAAGATCCTGAAGGTGAATTCCACATGCGATTTGGTCCATTGAACAGTAAAAATGGTGCGCGCCGACTCAATGTACTCCTTACCCGTGCGCGAAAGAAAATGGTCATCTTTACCTCTATTCGTTCAGGCGATTTCAAACTCAGTTCCAATGAGGCTGTGGAGTTGTTTCGTCAATTCTTCCAACAGATCGAAAATCAAACGATCACTCAGCAAGCAGGGTTTACCGGTAAAATAAAAGCAGAGATCAAAGGAAAAGAAGTTATCCTCAGGGATCTATACGCTTCCATTCAAAATGCCGACGAACTGGTGACGTTTTTGAGGGTTCTTGAATCAAGAGGTTGGAAAATTCAATTAGTATAGATAGTGTGAGATCGTCACGATTCTCGGGATACCAAAGAAGCAATATTAAACGGCCCTAGTAAGATTAGTACAAGCACTTTAGTGCCGTTAGGCGAGATCAATTTAACATTAGATAGATCTCTTTGTGTCTTAAAAAGGAATGGGCATCAACTTCACTTTGTGCCTTTGTGTTGAAATTTGTTTTCCTGCCTCATCAAAGTCATCCTCCCTGCCCTTTCCTGACGACTATGTGTCAGAACATTACCCTCAAGGGAGGATATCTCACTCCTTCACAAATGAAATCACATTTCCGTTGAACTCTACAAAATAGCGTCCTGACTGAAGTGCTTGAATATCGATCGTATTATTGTCCGTAACGATCAGAGTTCGACCCATCACATCAACAATTCTGAATTCCTTAACCTCCAATAGTGACTCGATCGTAATGAAATCATTAGATGGATTCGGATACAACTTAGCTGCAACATACTCCAACTGCGACAATTGAGCGCTTGCCGGTGAAGGGTGCTGAAAACGCAGGAAGAATCGCCAAATTTCTTTTGACTCAGTTATATCATTCACAGGTTCATACAAGAACACATGATCCGCATTATTCATACGCCAAAGCTCTAAAGAACCCTCTTGTGAGCAATTGTTGTACACAAAGCGGTCGACGGTAATATCATCCGCAGCAATATCGGGCATGCGAATCGAATCATAACTTGTGGCACAACCGTGTACACTACGCCAGAATTCGATCGTTTGCGGCACCAATGCCAAAGAAGGAAGAGCAGAACCATCGTAAGGTATTGTCCCATCAATATCTCCATGCAAATGAATTACAGGGGTAGCAAAACTCGGTGAGCATGTGGTTAAATTTCCCGTTGCTATAGTCCCTGACATTGAACCAATTGCAGCAACGCGAGAGTTCAACTGACAAGCCATGTGATGCGTCATGATGCCGCCCATTGAAAAACCTGTAAAATACACGCGAGTAGGATCTGCATTTTTGTTCAAAATCAGATCATCCAAAATGTAATTGAACAAACCAATGTCATTCGCAGCACTCGCCAATAATGTCCCATTATTCCAGGAGGTCTGACCCCAGCCATTGGGCAATCCTGTCGGATAAACAGCAATGAATCTCGCTGTATCTGCTATCTGATTAAAACCTGTACCAATCATGTTTGCACCATCTGCACCAATTCCGTGTAAGACAACAACAACAGGCATATTCTCAGCTTCCTGAAATCCCGTTGGCAAATACTGAATGTAGGTTCGATCTACTGTACCGATCGTAACATTCTGAACCGTCTGTTGTGCTGTGGAAATAAATGCCCTAACCACAAAGAGTCCCGCAAGGCAGTAGGAATTGAATTTCATAGTATTATTAATTGGTTTTGACGAAAATAAGGATTTCAATTGACAATTGTCCATTGGCTGCACCGATTTCCGCTACGCTCCAATTAGCTTCGCTGAACTTCGTTTGTCAATTCTAATTAGTTCTTCTTATCTTCGCGCTTTCACAATTTTACAGGTCATAATGAGCAAGAAATATCCTGAATACAAGGGCTTGAATCTTCCCAATGTAGCGACATCAGTTTTGGAGAAGTGGAATACTGCAAAAGTGTTCGAACGATCCATTGAAACGCGTGATGGAAAGACTCCTTATATTTTCTTCGAGGGTCCACCATCAGCGAATGGACTCCCGGGCATTCACCACGTAATGGCGCGCTCGATCAAGGATATTTTCTGTCGTTACAAAACCTTGAAAGGTTACCAGGTAAAGCGTAAAGCCGGATGGGATACGCACGGATTACCGGTGGAACTGGGCGTTGAAAAAGAACTTGGCATCTCCAAAGAGGATATCGGAACGAAGATCTCGGTTGAAGATTACAACAGAGCCTGTCGCGAAGCGGTAATGCGTTACACCGACATCTGGAACGACCTTACCCTGAAAATGGGTTATTGGGTCGATATGGATGATCCATACATCACCTACGAACCAAAATACATGGAATCGGTGTGGTGGTTACTCGGACAATTGTACGAAAAGAACTTACTCTACAAAGGATACACGATCCAGCCCTACTCGCCAAAAGCGGGTACAGGATTGTCATCTCACGAATTGAACCAGCCGGGTTGTTACCGCGATGTGACGGATACAACAGTTGTAGCGCAGTTCAAGGTTATTGATGTTGATAAATTGCCGATTGATCTCGACTACGCTCGATCATCGGCAATTGTACATTTCCTTGCATGGACGACCACGCCATGGACGCTTCCTTCCAACACGGCACTTTGTGTCGGACCGAAGATCGAATACGTATTGGTGCAATCGTTCAATCAATATACGAACGAACCGATCTCTGTTATTCTTGCGAAGAATCTGCTTTCTTATCAATTCAGCAAAGGTTACCAGCAAGTAGAAAGCCGTGAAGAATTAGATCAATACAAGGCTGGATATAAAACAATACCTTATTTTGTTGCCGGCGAATGTCTCGGAGCAGACTTGATCGGAATTCGTTACGATCAACTATTGCCTTATACGCTTCCTGCTGAAAAACCGGAAGAAGCATTCCGCGTGATCGGCGGTGATTTCGTGACGACAGAAGATGGTACAGGGATCGTTCACATTGCGCCAACATTTGGTGCGGACGATGCCAAGGTTGCCTCAGACTCAGGAGTTCCTGCGATGTTGGTTAAAGACGAAAAAGGAAACCTCGTTCCACTAGTTGACCTGCAGGGGAAATTCAGACCTGAAGTAGGAGAACTTGCCGGGATGTATGTAAAGAACGAATACTACAACGAAGGCGAAGCGCCGGAAAAGTCCGTAGACGTTCAGATCGCAATCAAACTAAAAACAGAGAACAAAGCCTTCAAGGTTGAAAAATACGTTCACAGTTACCCACATTGCTGGAGAACAGATAAACCGGTACTTTATTATCCCTTGGACTCATGGTTCATCCGTGTCACCGACGTGAAGCACCGAATGATCGAACTCAACAACACGATCAACTGGAAACCGGAATCAACAGGATCAGGGCGTTTCGGTAAATGGCTGGAAAATGCGAACGACTGGAACTTGTCGCGTTCACGTTACTGGGGAATTCCTATTCCGATCTGGTCGACAAAAGAAGGTAACGAGCGCATTTGCATTTCTTCCGTTGAACAACTGAAAGCGGAATGTGAGAAGGCTGTTGCTGCCGGATTGATGGATGAAAATCCGTTCAACGCCTATCAGGTGGGTAGCATGACGAAGGAAAATTATGCAAGCATCGACCTGCACAAGAATTATGTGGATCGCATTACGCTCGTTTCTCCTTCCGGAAAACCGATGAAGCGCGAAGCGGACCTGATCGACGTGTGGTTCGACTCAGGCGCCATGCCTTATGCACAGTGGCACTACCCTTTTGAAAATAAAGAATTGATCGATAACGGCAGGTCTTATCCAGCTGACTTCATTGCAGAAGGAGTTGACCAGACACGTGGATGGTTCTATACTTTACATGCGATCGCGACAATGGTTTTCGATTCAGTAGCCTACAAAAATGTCGTTTCGAACGGATTGGTTCTCGATAAGAACGGTCAGAAAATGTCGAAGCGCTTGGGTAATGCAGTTGATCCGTTTGAAACCTTGACGAAATATGGTCCGGATGCTACGCGTTGGTACATGATCACCAATGCGCAGCCGTGGGACAACCTGAAATTCGACCTTGACGGGATCGCAGAAGTTCAGCGCAAGTTCTTCGGAACACTTTACAACACTTACTCTTTTTTCTCCTTGTATGCCAACATCGACGGATTCGACTATTCTCTGCCGGATGTGCCAATGAACGAGCGTCCGGAGATCGATCGCTGGGTACTTTCCAAGTTGAATTCACTGATCAAGGAAGTTGATGCAGCCTACAACGATTACGAGCCAACAAAAGCCGGTCGTTTAATCGAAAATTTTGTCAGCGATCAATTGTCGAACTGGTATGTGCGTTTATGTCGCCGCCGTTTCTGGAAATCAGACGATCTTCAGGACAAGCAATCGGCCTATCAGACCCTTTACACGTGTCTGGAAACCGTTGCATTATTGGCATCGCCAATCGCACCGTTCTTCATGGATCAATTGTTCTCAGATCTAAATTCCGTTACAAGTCGACACGCAGCCGATTCAGTTCATTTGGCGGATTTCCCGACAGTTAATGAGTCGATAATCGATCTTGCGCTGGAAGCACAGATGGATATTGCGCAGCGTACCTCATCACTCGTTCTGGCATTGCGAAAGAAAGAGAAAATCCGTGTTCGGCAGCCACTACAGAAGATCATGGTGCCGGTATTGAATACAACTTTTGCAGAGAATCTTCTACATGTAAAAGACTTGATCCTTTCTGAGGTGAACGTTAAAGAACTTGAATTGCTTGAAGAAGGCAACAGCATGTTGGTGAAAAGCATCAAACCGAACTTTAAAACGATCGGTCCAAAGTACGGAAAACAGATGAAAGCGATCGCAGCCATGACCGGTGGATTCACCAATGACGACATTGCTCAGATCGAAGGAAATGGAGGTTGGAAAGGAACAATCGAAGGAACAGAAATTGAATTAGACCTGAACGATTTTGAGATCGTAGCACAAGATATTCCGGGTTGGTTGGTAGCTTCTGAAGGACAGTTGACCGTTGCGTTGGATATCACTTTGACCGACGAATTGAAAGCTGAGGGAATTGCCCGAGAATTGATCAACCGTGTTCAGAACCTACGCAAAGATTCCGGATTGGATGTGACCGATCGTATCGTGTTAACAGTTGAAACCAGTGAAGCGATCCGTGCAGCGATCAAAGCTAACATGGAATATGTTTGCAATGAAGTATTGGCGAATGACATTCGTTTTGATGCTGTTGGAACTTCTGCATTAGTAACAGATCTGGAACAGGAAGGCGATACGAAGATCGATCTGATCAAGAACTGATCACCTCAAACAAAATCCTAAAACAGCTTCCAGAAACTGATCCGGTGCTTCGGCGTGCACCCAATGTCCGGCATTCGGAATAGTAACAAGGTATGAATCAGGAAAACGGTCCTCGAGTTCTTCGATGTCCTCATCCAAAATATAATTGGAGAGTTCTCCACGAATGAAAAGCGTTGGAACAAAAACCTCTTCTTCCGGCAATGGAGAAAGGATCTGTGGTAACTCGCGCTCCAGAACATCCAGATTCATGCGGTAAGCCAGCTGACCCTTTTCTTTCCAGTAGAGATTTTTCAGCAAGAACTGACGCACACCGTCCGAATCGATGTGCTCTTTCAAAATTGTTTCCGCTTCACTCCTAGCTTTCATGTTTTCGAGATCAAGTGCTCTCAATCCCGCAATGATATGCTGATGATGCATCGGATATTCCTTCACACCGATATCTACCACGATCAGTTTTTCCAATAACTCCTCGTGACGCTGCGCAAAAAGCATGGCTACTTTTCCACCCATGGAATGCCCCAAGAGGATCATTTTTCGAATCCCCAGATCGACACATAATTCGTGCACATCTTCCGCCATCAGGTCATAGGAAAATTCATCAGACCAATCTGAATGACCGTGATTGCGCAGATCAACCAAAATAACTCTGTAATACTCTGCTAATTTCTTTGCGTGAGTTTGCCAGTTGTCAGAAAATCCAAACAATCCATGGAGGATCATCATAGGTTGACCCTCTCCCATTTCGCGGTAATGCAATTTCATGCTGCAAAGATAGTGAGGAGGTGCTTATCATTCGTTCGGGACAAGAATTTTGTCAGAGTCCTATAAAATATTTGCGTTTTGATGCAAGCAAGGTTGACGCAAAGGACAATAAGCTTCGCAAAGAACGCAAGGAATATAGGAACTACAAGTGCGCAATATTACAGAGTCGTCAAGACGACTCTATAGTGCTCTTTTTAGCCAGTTTTTCCCATTACTTCATTCAAATGTATGATCAACAACAAGTTAACTCTTCAACCTTTGCGACTTAAAAAACTTAGTGTCCTTAGCGTCAAAAAGGGACACTAAGAAAAGAGAAATTGTTACTTATTTCATTGAAATGAATGCAATCAATTCTTCTTCAGTCGAAGATTCCAAGGTATAAATCGGTTCAATTCCTGCTTCTGTTAAAGCTTTTTCTGTCGTTTTTCCCCAAGCGATCACTTGTGCATGCTCAGGTAAAGTGTTGCATTGTCGGAAAGCCCTGAAGTTAGATGGGCTGGTAAATATATACACAGCATGGCTACCGACTTCTGAGCAAGCACTGATCGTTTTGTAAACGATTAATTCTTCTACTTGTTCAATCGGTAAGGAAACAGCTATCGAACGGTTTGAAATTGTTGAACAGGGAATCAGAACTTTTCTGCCTTGAAGCCAGGCTTTGAATTCATTGGCTACCGCCTCCGGATCGCCCGCCTTTTCACCTATGAACGAAGGATTAAGACCCAGTTCTCTCAGTTTAGTAGCAGTCGCCGAACCAATAGTAGCAATAGCTACATTTGACTCGATCTCATGATGAAGGAGGTAATATTCCGCTGCGTGAATGCTTGAAAAAAAAATGACTTCAGCAGGAGATTTTTGCTTGTTACTTAATGCTTCAAAACATATCTGTGAACAAGCTACCAAGTTGATTCCTTGCTGTTCGGTGAATTTCCTCAATTTGGGAACCTCCTTCTCGGGTCGCGATATATAAATGGATTTAATCAAGTTCTTCGGTCGACTCCTGAAGATCAGCCACGATCAATTCAGCCAATCCATCCAGTCCTTCAGCTTCGTAGGTATACCAGTTTGAACCGTTTTCCCAGCTGTCTGCATGTGACACATAAACCACTTTTTCTTCAGAACAAAATACTCCAAGTGGCAATTGACATCCACCTTGCAGCAAATTCAACACTTTGCGTTCAACAGCAATGCATTCTTGAACATCCCCGTGATTCATTTTAGAAACGATCTCCTCTGTTTGTGCGTCGTTCTCACGGATTTGTAAGGCAAGTACGCCTTGTGCCGGTGCCGGAACAAATTCGGTGGGATCCAGACGAACTACTTCAAACTCGCTCAGGTCGATCTGCAAACGGTCAACTCCTGCTTTGGCCAACAGAATAGCATCGTATTGTCCTTCTCTTAACTTCTGAATTCGTGTTGGAACATTTCCACGGAGATCTTTAATCGTTACATCATCGCGAAAACGGAGCACTTGTGACTTTCTTCTTGCAGAGGAAGTTCCAACAACAGCACCTTCTTTCAGGTTCCATACTTCACCTGACTGAACAGCAGAACGAGAAATCAACAAAAGATCAGCCGGATCTTCACGTTCCGATACAGCCGCGATCTTTAATCCTGCAGGCGGATTCGTTTCAAGGTCTTTGTGTGAGTGCACTGCCAGATCAATGGTTTCTTCCAAAAGAGCTTGCTCGATCTCCTTGGTGAAAAATCCCTTTCCTTCCAATTTATCAAAACTAAGGTGCTGAATTGCATCTCCCTGGGTTTTGATGATCGTAATATCGACGGTGCAACCAAGATCTTCCAATTGTCTCTTCACGTGATTTGCCTGCCAGAGTGCGAGGTCACTTCCTCTTGAACCTATGCGAACATGCGCCATTTTCAGTGTTTTAACAGTATTTCCTTCGCCATGATCATCGGCATGCTCATGTATTTCTTTTCCATGTAGCTCAATACTTTTTCAAGTACTTCACGCGACTGATCATCCATGCCTTCGATGTCATTTCTAAAGATTTCATCAACCGCAGTGGAACGAATTTCCTTTACTTTCTGAGGTACCTGACGCATCGCCAATTCCACTTCACGAATTTTCTGAATATTCTTGAAATCGTATAAAGCCTCCGCAATGATCTCCTCGACATGCTGGATTTCTTTCGAACGTTCTTTTAAGTTCTCGTTTGAAATCTTTTGCAAAACTTCCACAGAAATGTGCGTGATCGCGTGATCCAAAACGATTTGCGGATCGATATCCTGAGGCAATGCTAAATCGATCACCACCTTACGGTTGTTCTCACCATTCAACAAACCTTTATAAACTTCAGGCGTGATAATATGATGCTCCGAACCAGTACATGTGATCATCACATCAAATCCTTCGTTGTAGTTCGAGATTTCAGTCAACGGCATGGCTTTTCCGTGTAGGTCATTGGCCAATGTTTCTGCTTTTGAAAAAGTGCGATTGAAAACCGTGAAATTTCTGAAACCGTGCTTGCGAAGGAATTTACTCATATTGGTATTGGTGACTCCCGCTCCAACGATGATGACACGTGCATCCAATGGAATGTTCATGTCACGCAACTTGTGATAAGCAAGTGATACAACAGAAACCGGTTTCGTCGCGATACTGGTCTCGGTATAAACTTTCTTCGCTGTTTCGATGGTATGACGCATCAACAAACGGATAAAATCACCCGTCAAATGCATTGCTTTAGACACTTGGAATGCATTTCTAACTTGTGTAATGATCTCGCGTTCTCCTACGACCATTGAGTCGATCGAAGATGCAACCGACAACATGTGTTGCACAGCCGAAGATCCTTTGAACTGATCACCACGGTGACCGTAGTGTCCAATCTGCTCACGGGAAAAATGCGGATAAAGTGTTTCGAAGAAGCGAATAATGAAGTGGAAATCGACTTCTTTTTCCGTACAAAACAGAAACTCAACTCGATTACAAGTAGAAAGGAACATCAATTCGTTCAGTTCAAGACTATTTTTCAAATGCTGTAAACGCTCTTCCTGGCGATCTTGCTCAATATGAAGCAAGCCTATATCATTTAGTTCCAGGTTTCTATGCGTAAAAGCGATAATATGAAAGTTGTCTATCACGGTCTCCCCACGTTATTAGTGCAAAATTGCAAAGGATTTAAAGGTTTTTTGTCACAAAATTGTCAGACAGGCTTATTTAGAAAAGGTTTAAATAACATTCGATTCAGCTTTGAAAGAAAGCATCATTATTAAATCAAAGAGGATGAGTATTTTCGCAGTATGAGTCGAGGATTTCTTCAAACAATAATCACTGTCGTTTTTCTATTCTTTGCTGCCCAAACATGGGCTCAAAAAGAGAAGCATTCCATTGAAGAAAGCTACTTGATCCAACACTATTTCAGCAAGGACAAAGATTTCAATAAACAATTAACATTTGCTTACAAGGAAATCATTTTGGGTGACTATACTAACGCCTCTAAACGATTGACGCAACTTCGAAGAAAAGCGAAGAACAACGAGCAATTATCCGCTATTCAAACCTATGAAGCAAACATCGCATACAATGAAAGCCGCTATATCCGTTCCATTGAGCTGTGTGATTCGGCTGATCGCGCGATGAGCAATAACATGACACATCGCTATGCGCTTAAAGCCAAAAATTTCAAGGCTAAAGCAATGGGGGCACTGAATCAATATGAACAGGCTAAAACAATCTTAGATACAGTGATCCTGATCAGTAAGGAAACGGATGATCACTACAACCTGGCAGCGGCATACTATTATTACGGATCCTTCTACTCTGACCTCGGTGATTATGCCACATGTGCCTCGTACATCAAAAAAAGTATCAAGCTTCGGGAAAAGAACGGAGACGAGATCGGATTGGCCGCTTGTTACTCATTTTTGGGATTGTGTTATTCACACCTGGATGATTACTTACAGGGAATCGAATACATTCAAAAAAGTATTTTGATCCGTGAATCGATCGGCGACAAACGCGGTCTTGCCAATTCATACCTCACTCTATATCGCGTTTATTCCCAATTGGGCGAAGTGCAAAAAGCGATGGATTCTGAATTAAAGAGTCTGGCGATCTGCAAAGAGATCAAGGATTTACAGTGCGTTTCCGGACGCTACACGAACTTGGGTAAATTGTACCAACGTAAAGGAGACTACAAGCAAGCTTTGCGTTACCATCAGGATGCTTTGAAACTCAGCAAACAACTTGGGATCAATAATCGAACGGCTGAAGTCCATGAAAATATGGCGCGACTGTTTCTGGCGACCAAAAAGAACGATCTGGCTTTAGCGCACATCGATAGCAGCTTGCAGATCCGTGATGAAATTCGCGATCGCGAGGGAATTGCATCTGCGGAGATCGTGAAAGCCGAAATTCTACTTGCCAAAGAGGATCCTAAAGCTGCCTTGTTTCTGGCGCGAACGGCTTTGAATACAGCCAATCAACTAAAACTTCGGTCCCTGGCTAAAGATGCCTACCACGTCATCAGTATGTCGCTTGAAAAAACAGGGAAACCCGAAGAGGCCTTGCAGTATTTCAAAAACTTCGTTCACTTACGTGACTCACTACTGGATGTTGACAAGTCAAAAGAACTGGTGCGTCAGGAGCTGGAATTTGCTTTTTCAAAGAAAGAGGAACAGCAGCGTGCGGAACAAGAACGAAAAGAAGAAATCGCCAGACAAAAGAGTCAACGCCAGCGCAACATTATCTGGTTGGGAGCAGCTGTTTTGTTCATTGTTTCCATTCTCTTGATCTTCAGTATCTACCAATACCGTTTAAAGAATAAATCGCAAAAGGAACTGGAGGAAAGCAACCTGCAATTATCGTTGAAGAACGAACAGCTGGAGGAAAGTAAGAGTATCATCGAACACCAACATTTAGAGATCACGGATAGTATTCGCTATGCCAAACAGATCCAGTCAGCCGTTTTACCTGAGGAATCTGAGCTTTCAGCCTTATTCAACTCTTCCTTTGTCTTTTTTCGTCCTAAAGACGTGATCAGCGGTGATTTTTACTGGGTCACTTCTGTCGATGATCACGTGGTATTTGCAACCGTCGATTGCACCGGACATGGTGTTCCCGGTGGATTCATGAGTATGCTGGGAGTTTCCTTGTTAAATGAGATCGTGATCGAACAGCAGATACTGGATCCGGCTGAGATCTTAAATCGACTCCGCGAAAAAGTGATCGCTTCCTTAAGACAAAAAGGTGGTGAAGGCGAACAAAAAGACGGGATGGACATGACTCTTCTTGTTTTCAATCGTAACAGCCTTAAATTGTCTTTTGCCCTTGCCAATCAGTGTTTTTATCACGTCAGCGGTTCTCAGGTAAACGAATTAAAGGGTGATCGTTTTCCTGTAGGCATATTTGGAGATGAGTTACAAGCGTTTACAAGTCACTCGATAACTGTTCAACCCGGCGATCGTATCTACACTTTCAGCGATGGCTATCCTGATCAGTTCGGTGGACCAAAAGGAAAAAAATTCAAATACCAGCAACTGAAAGAGCAGATCCTAGCACTCCAAGATCAACCACTTTCGCAGCAAGGCAAAGTGCTGATTTCAATTTTTGATAAATGGAAAGGGGATTTGGAACAGATCGATGATGTTACGTTGGTAGGGATTGAGATTTAAGGGGCTTATCCTTTGCTGCTTCGATACAATTTTGAAACGCCAACCGAGTGACCGACGAAAGGAGGTTGTATCGAGGGGGCGTTCCAAAACCACTCAGTCAGCAAAGGATCAATCACTTCACTCGCTTCCCAAACTCTACCAACAAAGTCGTGATATCCTCGTATTCCTTAAAGCTCAGTTCTTCGTAAGTATCGAAGATGTCGTGGTAGTGCTTGTTCGGGCCCATGGTGTAAATGAAAAGTGCAGGGACATTCTTTTGCGTGAACCAATAGTGATCTGAATTGGCTGCCGGTCCACGTGATTTTACCTGAGTCAGCAGATTCTTCTCGGAATTGATCTCTTTCAACAGGTTGAATTGTTGCTCAAAAAGGGTTGCGTTAACGACGGTTATTCCCTCTTCACCCGATCCCATTATATCGAGATTCAGCAAAAAGGTCATTTTGTTTAACTTGAAAAGTGGATTTTCAGTAAAATACTTGGATCCATGCAAGCCGGCTTCCTCGCCTGCAAAAGCGATGAACAACACGTTGTAGTCCTGTGGGTTTTCTTTGAAATACTTGGCCATTGAAAGCAACATCGCCGTACCGCTCGCATTATCATTTGCTCCCGGGAAATAGGTTTCACTTCCCATTCGACCCAAGTGGTCATAATGCGCGGTGTACACGATCGTTTTCTTGGATTTCTTTTTCGCCGGCAAGTACGCTACTACATTGCGACTGGTGTAATTCTTAATGAACTTCGCTTCGATGTTCAACTGCAATTCATCCCCTTCCTTTAGTATTCCGGGCTTCACGTAGATCAATGGGTATTTCAATACGTGATCGGAAACAGACCAAGTGAATTTTTCAGAAGTTACCTCTATAATCGCAGTATATCTCGCCAGTTCGGTCGACAATCCTCTCAATTTTTTCAAGGTATCTCCTTTCGCCTCTGAAAGATCCAATACGACCGCATTGAATTTTCCATCGCTGATAACAGAGCGGAAAGTTGCGGTAAATTCTTCGTCGTTGAGAATGGTTTCCAGTGGAATGTACTTGGGTCTTAAAACACTTCTGAAGCCTGCCGATGATGGGTCAACCATAAAATCGATTCCCGGTTTCAGTTGTAATTCGCTGGTGAACACGTCCATTTTTCCCGGGAAAGTCTGAACACTCAATTGAAAAGGCTGGAAATAACTCTTTTTGATGGGTTTGATCCCTATTTTCTGAAACTCAGAGGCAATAAACGCTGCTGCAATCGAATCACCTTTGTTGACATAACCACGCCCATGAAATTCAGGTGAGCACAAAGTTTCTGTGATCCGACGTACCTCTGACAACTGTCCGAAACTGAGCGCCCAGACAACTACAAAGAGAATGCTAAGCAACTGCTTACGCATGACGACGCTTCAGCTTAGATAGATAATCATGAACGGTTTCACTTTCCTGATCCCAATGATTCAAAACAGCAAATCCGGCACTCAAGCGCAATGCCTCGTTTAGATCTTGCGCTGCATCCAGTTCTTTGATCGCATCGGCAAATGCTTCACTTGATCCACCGAACAATTCGTTGATGAACTGCAAACGCTCGTTCAATCCAAAGGAGCCAACCAGTGTATCCAATTTTGGTGCACTAAAACCTGACATCTGCTGGATCTCACGCTGGAATGCCGCCACAATCGGACTCAAATCTCCCTGTACTGTTGTTTTCACTTGCTCAACAATAATACGCTCTTCACGTACTCCATCATTTTCCGTAACTGTATGGGATGCAGAAATATGCTCTTCCACCTCTGGTTCAGGAGTTGCCGGTGTATTTTGTGGCTCCTCAACATCGTCAAACAGACTGAAATCAAAAGCCGGACTTTCTTCTTCAACGGTCTCTTCCGATTTATCAGAATTCTCCTCCTCCAACTGTTCTTCAGCTACAGGTAAGGTTTCATCTTCCACAGGAGTTTCTACAGGTGCTGACGAAACTTCGATTGCAGCAGGAATCTCACGCTGACCAAATACCTTTTCTTCAAAAGCTTTGTATTGCAGGATTACACTGCGCTCGTATAGTTCACGCGTACCATTCACCAACTCGTCCAGTTCATCCTGGCTAAGTGGACTGTTATTCAATTTCGCGATCAGCTGCTGGATCGCTTTCAAACGTTGTTCGAGGTTGTGCAGATTTGACATTTCAAGCTATTTTTTCAACATTCTTCCAAAGTTGCTAACGGGCACTTTGAGGTACTCCGCAAAATAGCGACTTTAGTCCAACAAAGTTACGAAAGAAGAACTCGGGAATTGTTTGTCCGAAAATTAATTCTCTTCGCAACGATGTTAATAACCAAACCAAAAAGCAGATGTTTTTAGAGCAATTTCCCGGAGAAGGCAGGCAACATGGATGGATCGAAGTGATCTGCGGATCGATGTTCTCCGGCAAAACGGAAGAACTCATCCGCAGAATGCGTCGCGCTCAGTTTGCCAATCAGCGTTTGATACTTTTCAAACCGATCATAGACAACCGCTACCACGAGGAAAATGTGGTTTCACATCAGGGAAGTTCATTGAAAGCAATTGCCGTAAATAATGCTGAAGAGATCCTAAAAACCTGGACGAACGAAAAGGTCGTTGCGATTGATGAAGCCCAATTCTTCGATTTCGGAGTCGTCGAAGTGGCTAATGCACTTGCTCAAAAAGGAGTGCGTGTGATCATTGCCGGATTGGACATGGATTACAAAGGGGTTCCTTTTGGTCCGATGCCACATTTATTATCGATCGCAGAATATGTAACCAAAGTGCACGCCATCTGCGTTTCTTGTGGTAACTTAGCTCAGTTTTCGCACCGTACGGCAGAGGAAAAAGATCAGGTTTTGGTCGGAGCAGTTGAAAAATACAAACCTTTATGCCGTGCGTGCTACAATAAAATAGCGCATTGAGTCTGAATTACGCATACAAGGATCTACTGAAAATTCTGAATGGAAAGGCTGAGGGACAAACACCTGATCAGCATTTTACCACTGTGGCATATGACAGCAGAAATATTGTACATGGTAAAAGCACTATTTTCTTTGCGCTTAAAGGTCCTTTCCGCGATGGACACCAATTCATTTCTGATGCTTACGCAAAAGGTACACGATGTTTTGTTGTCAGCAATGCTCCAAAATCCAACGATTTCAGCGACGCAGGATTCATTGTCGTTAAGAACACTTTGCACGCCTTACAAGAACTCGCGGCTCATCATCGAAATCAATTCTCATTTCCGATTGTGGCCATTACAGGTTCAGCGGGAAAAACAACGGTAAAGGAATGGATTTACCATTTGTTGGGGAAGCATAAGCGAATTATTCGTAGTCCGAAAAGTTTTAATTCACAGCTCGGCGTTGCCCTCTCCCTGCTCGAATTACATAACGATTGTGATCTGGCCTTGATCGAAGCAGGAATTTCTGCTCCGGGAGAGATGCTGAGACTCGAACAAATGATCCGTCCGACTCATGGTGTCTTTACGAGTTTCGGAAGAGCCCACGAAGAGAATTTCAAATCGCGTGAGGAACATTTGCATGAAAAAACGCTTTTGTTCGCCAATGTTAAGCAGACGATCTATCCATCAAGTATCGATTTAATCCCGCAAACGGAGAAAAATATTCATGGACTTAAAGTCAATCCGGCAACATACCAGAAAGATCTGAAATTTTTACCTTATACCGATCCAGTATCCGTGAACAATGCCTTGCTGGCTATCGCTTTTACGCGATCAGTTCTTGGCAATTCAGTGGACCTGAAAGAAGCGATCAGTACATTGCCTCAACTGGCTTTGCGATTGGAAACCTTCGACGGTTTGAACAGGAATACGATCATCAACGACACATACAACCTTGATCTCGATGCTTTCACTCATTCGCTGGAGTACCAGATGCGACTGGCCGGAAAGCGTAAACGAATTGTCATTGTCGGATTGGATGCCGCTTCGCGATCGAAAGCAGATCAGATCGAAAAGATCGTCAAACACTACAAAGTAGACCAATTGCTGATCATTGATCCGAATGAAACTCCGGAATTGATCGAATCGGAGGCTGTTGTATTGATCAAGGGAACCCGAAATGCTGACATGCAGCGACTGGCACGTCAATACCGTTTGAAGAAACACACCACTTATGTAGAGATCGACCTTACGGCGATTCGCTCCAATATGGAAGTCTTCCGCAATATGCTTTCACCCGAAACCAAATTACTGGCAATGGTCAAAGCACAATCCTATGGATCAGGCATTGAAAAAATGAGTGATTTCCTTCAGAAACAAGGCGTTGATTACCTCGGAGTTGCCTATGCTGATGAAGGAATCGAACTCCGAAAGCAAGGAATTGATCTTCCGATCCTCGTCATGAATACCGAAGAAGAAGGATTTGAGGATTGTATCCGCTATGATCTCGAACCGGCGATCTTTACCCTTCGTCAACTCGATGGATTCATTCGCGAACTCATTCTACACGGTCGCAGCAACTATCCGATCCATCTTAAACTCGATACCGGTATGCGCCGACTTGGTTTCGATCTGAAGGAACTAAGTCAAGTATGCGATGTGCTGCAAGCCCAGCCCGAAGTGTATGTTAAGAGCGTATACTCTCATCTTGCCGACGCAGACAATCGTCGCGATAAACGTTACACACAACATCAGATTACACAGTTCGCGCATGCATGCTCACAATTGCAGCAGCGCTTAAATTATAATTTCCTGCGCCATATTTTAAACTCGGAAGGTGTTTCCAATTATCCCGAAGCCCAATTTGATATGGTTCGACTGGGAATTGGCATGTATGGGATCAGCAGCAACCCGGCTGTAAAACGCAAATTACAGCCAGTTATAAGTTGGATCACGGCCGTTTCTCAGGTAAAGCAACTCAAGAAAGGAGACAGCGTTGGTTACGGGCGCACTTTTATTGCGCAAGAAGCCATGGAGATCGCTATTCTGCCTGTTGGCTATGCTGATGGATACCGACGCTCATTAAGCAATGGAAAAGGCATCGTTTACATCAACGGTAAAGCTTGTCCCGTTCTTGGCCGTGTTTGTATGGACATGATCATGGTGGATGTCACCCATAAGAAAGTGAAGGAAGGTGATCGTGTTGAACTGATCGGTAAACAGTATAGCATCGAAAAGCTCGCAGATGCCATGGAGACGATTCCTTATGAAGTCATGACCGGAATTTCCAGACGCGTGAACAGGGTGTATTTGGAGGAGTGAAGGCTATGAGAGAGGCGAGAGATGGGGGATGAGAGATGAGAAGCGAGATGTGAGACTTAAATCATTCAGTGCTTTACAATGAAACTACAAAGCAAAAAAGAAGGCGTTGATCGAAATCAACGCCTTCTTTTTTATTTTAGGATCAATTAAATTAATTGTTCAAGGCTTCAGCACCACCAACGATTTCAAGGATTTCGTTGGTAATTGCCGCCTGACGAGCTTTATTGTAGCTCAATTTCAAGCTTTTCTGTAATTCCTTCGCATTGTCTGTTGCTTTGTGCATTGCAGTCATACGTGCACCATGCTCAGAAGCGTGTGAGTCCAGGATTGCTTTGAATAATTGGATCTTCAATGATTTTGGAATCAAATCTGAAACAATCTCGCTTTTCGAAGGTTCGAAGATATAGTCTCCGGTACTCGAATTGTCATCCTGAACGGCAGGTTCGATCGGTAAAAACTGTTCAATCATTACATCCTGAGATGCCGCATTGATGAACTTGTTGTACACGATCACCACCTTATCGAATTCTTTCGAAACAAAACGATCCATCAGGTCATTCGCAATGTGCGCAACGTTCTCAAAGCTTAAGTGTTGAAATATATCCTCCACTTCAGCAATAGTATCATTGATGTAGTAATTCTCAGTGCGCTTGTAGGTATCCTTAATCTTCTTACCCAAACAAAGAACCTTAACGTCGGCATCAGCATACTCATCATTCACGAGGTAGCTCACCAACTTTATAACATTGTTGTTGAATCCACCACAAAGTCCACGATTGGACGTTACTCCAACAATCAATATACGTTTTTCTGCTCGTTGCTCTGAATAAGCGTTTTCTGAAAGATCCAGTGTTGCGCTCAAATTACCAAGGATCTCCTGCAATTTTTCTGCATACGGACGCAACTGAGTGATCGCATCCTGCGCTCGCTTCAATTTTGCCGCAGAAACCATCTTCATTGCAGATGTAATCTGCATTGTCGATCCAACTGAAGTGATCCTGTTTCGTATTTCCTTTAGATTTGGCATTTTCTAATTCAGAATTATGAATTCAGAATTATGAATTATTGGAACTTTTACTTTTCATGATAATCGCAACCAATAACCTAATTAACTCCTCATTCAATTCAACAATTTCCTTATTTACTTTAACAACTTCAGAATCAATTAATTCCAACCAGTATTTCGTTTCATCTGCTTCCTTTAATGCAATTTGCAGTTTGTGCCTGAAATCTTTATTACTCTCCGCTCTTTGTGCTTCCCTAACATTTGCTCCAATACTGGTTCCACTTCTTAATAGCTGGCCACTTAATTCAAAATGTTTCTGTTCTTTTAAACTTAAACAAAAACGAATAATCAGTTTTGAGAACTCAAAGGATTTAGATAAAACTACATTTTCTTTCAGCCTTTCTTAACTTACAATTGTCCACAATTCTGAATTCAGAATTCTGAATTTGTAATTAATATTTATCAGCTATCTCTCTTGCAACTTTTGTTAGCGTATCTGTGATCTCGTCTGTGTATTTTCCAGCCTTCAATGCCACCAACACATCTGCATGCTTCGCATCAAGATAGTTCAAGAATTCATTTTCGAATTCTTTCACACGTGCTACCGGCACACGTTGGATCAATCCTTTCGTTCCAACGAAAATGATCGCAATTTGTTTTTCAACTGACATTGGATCCCCTTCACGTTGTTTCAAGATTTCCACGTTACGTGCTCCTTTATCCAATACTAATTTTGTCGCTGCATCAAGGTCAGAACCGAACTTCGCAAACGCCTCCAATTCACGGTACTGAGCTTGGTCAAGCTTCAAGGTACCTGCAACTTTCTTCATTGACTTGATCTGTGCAGATCCTCCAACTCGAGATACAGAGATACCTACGTTGATCGCAGGACGGATACCAGAGTTGAACAAGTCAGACTCTAAGAAGATCTGTCCATCTGTGATCGAAATAACGTTTGTTGGGATATATGCAGAAACGTCACCCGCTTGCGTTTCGATGATCGGAAGAGCTGTCAATGATCCTCCACCTTTAACGATTGGCTTCAAAGATTCAGGAAGGTCATTCATTTGTGAAGCAATCTTATCATCAGCAATTACTTTAGCTGCACGCTCCAACAATCTTGAGTGAAGGTAGAATACATCACCCGGATATGCCTCACGACCCGGAGGACGACGAAGTAGAAGTGATACCTCACGGTAAGCTACCGCTTGCTTCGAAAGATCATCATAAACGATCAATGCCGGACGACCTGAATCACGGAAAAACTCACCAATTGCAGCACCCGTCATTGGCGCGTAAAACTGCATTGGAGCAGGGTCAGAAGCGTTAGCAGCAACAACCACTGTATAAGCCATTGCACCCGAATCTTCAAATTTCTTTACAATACCTGCAACTGTTGAACCTTTTTGTCCAATAGCTACATAAATACAGAATACAGGCTCACCCCTATCGTAAAACTCACGTTGGTTGATGATTGTGTCGATTGCAACTGTAGTCTTTCCAGTCTGACGGTCACCAATAATCAACTCACGCTGACCACGACCAATTGGAATCATCGCATCAACTGCTTTGATCCCTGTTTGAAGTGGCTCATTTACAGGCTGACGGAAGACAACCCCAGGAGCTTTACGCTCAATTGGCATTTCGTACAATTCACCAGTAATTGGTCCTTTACCATCAATTGGGTTACCCAATGTGTCAACAACACGTCCAACCATTCCTTCACCCACTTTTACAGAGGCAATACGGCCAAGACGTTTAACGGTATCTCCTTCTTTTACTTCAGTTGAACGACCCAACAATACGGCTCCAACATTGTCTTCTTCAAGGTTCAATGCAATTCCTTGCAATCCACCATCGAATTCGATCAATTCACCATACTGTACTCCTTTTAACCCGTAGATACGAGCGATACCATCACCTACTTGAAGTACTGTTCCAACTTCTTGTAACTCAGCTTCCGAACGGAATCCTGATAGTTGTTCTCTTAAAATTGCAGAAACTTCTGCCGGTTTTACATCTGCCATCTTGTATTATTTTACGTGGATGCCACTTACGTGGATATTATCTTGTTAAACGTTGTTTTAAATCATTCAGCTGTCTTGAAACGGAAGCGTCAATTTGGGTATCCCCCATTCGAACCACAAATCCTCCGATCAGATCAGCATCTATTTTTTCTGTTACTTCGAGTTGACCTTTCACCATTCCATTCAATTTTGAAAGGATCTGATCTTTCGTTGACCCATCCAACTGAACAGCTGAGATCAATGTAACAGGTACAATTCCTTTGTATTCTTTGACATGCGCATCAAAAGAATGTGCAATTTCAGGAAGTAAACTTTCTCTTCTGTTTTTTGTAACCAGATTCACAAATCGACGTGTCAATTCTTCGAACTGCCCGAATATTTCATTCAAGACATCTATCTTCTTATCGCTCTTGATTACAGGTGAGTTGAGGAAAACAATAAATTCCTTCGTTTCTCCACTTACCTCTGAAAGGTATTTCATATCCGCAGCAACTTGATCTACCATATTGTTCTCAATAGCAAGATCAAGCAGAGCTTTTGCGTAACGTGATGCAGCCTTAGTTCCTTTCATTGCTTGGGATTAATTCAGGTTCATGTCTGCTGCTAGTTTTCCAGCAAGTGTTTTTTGCTTTTCATCAGAAGAAAGTTCTCCACGAACAACCTTCTCAGCAATTTCCAATGAGAATGCGGCCATTTGAGTCTTCAACTCAGCTATTGCAGCTGTTTTCTCTGACTCAATTGCTTGACGTGCTGAAGTCATTACTTTCTCTGCCTCCGTTTTTGCTGCAGATTTAGCATCCTCTACCATTCTTGACGCTGTTTCTTTAGCATCTTTAACGATAGCGTCACGTTCTGCACGAGCCTCTTTCAACAAGTTTTCGTTTTGAGCTTGAAGGGCTTTCATTTCAATCTTTGTTTTTTCAGCGAGTTCAAGCGACTCTGCAATCTTTTGCTCACGTGTATTCACAGCGCTCAAGATTGGTTTCCAAATAAACTTGGTTAAAATGAATAACAACAGACAGAAAACAAGTGCTGTCCAAAATAAAAGACCGAAATCAGGTAATATCAGATCCATTTTTTATCGTGTTTCAATTAGTTCTTAAAAAAGAGGTCTGCCGCAACCAACCGTTGCGGCAGCTTCTCAATTACTTCGCGTTTCCTAGTAGACCAACTACTACACCGAAAAGCGCAACACCTTCGATCAAAGCCGCAGCGATGATCATAGCTGTTTGAATTTTTCCTGAAGCTTCAGGTTGACGAGCGATCGCGTCCATTGCTGATCCACCGATACGTCCGATACCCAATCCTGCACCTAAAACTGCAAGACCTGCTCCGATTGCTGCTATACTTCCGTACATACTATATAAATTAAAATAGTTACTAATTAATGGTGTGCTTCTTCAACTGCTGCTCCAATGAACAATGCAGATAACATTGTAAACAGGAAAGCTTGTAAGAATGCTACTAACAACTCAAGTACCGAGATAAACAATGCCATTGGCACTGACAATGCTCCCCACGCTGCACTTTGATTGATAAAAATAATCGAAATCAATGCAAGAATAATGATGTGACCTGCTGTGATGTTTGCAAACAAACGAACCATCAAAGCGAAAGGCTTAGTCAAGATCCCAACTAATTCGATTGGTATCAAAATAAGAAGTACTGGTTTTGGCACGCCAGGCATTGCAAAAATGTGACTCCAGTAATTCTTGTTCGATGATGCAAGGATCACAACCAATGTTGCAAAAGCAAGGAAAAGCGTAACCGAAATATTTCCTGTTAAGTTTGCTCCACCCGGAATGATAGGCACCAAACCAAGCATGTTGTTAAACCAGATAAAGAAAAAGATCGTCAACAAATAAGGAACGAACTTCTTGTATTTGTGGTGATCGATGTTTGCTTTTGCAATATCATCACGCACCATAAGGATAAGAGGCTCAAGAAACTTAGCAACTCCTTTTGGTGCAACAGCTCCATTCTTTTTGTAGTAAGAAGCAACACCACCCATAACCAAAAGAATGATCAAGGCACCAAAGAAGAGAGAAAGAACATTTTTCGTGATTGAGAAATCTAGTGGTTTTGCATTTCCATGCACATGACCGTCTTCGAAATGCAATTCACCACCTTCCAACTTATAAATCTTTTCATGGAACATTGCATACCCTTCTGCCGGACCAACACCTGCAATGTAATGCACTTCTTCGTGAGTTTTGTGATCTACCGCTGTAAGTTCTTCCCCATGGTAAAAGTGAGAAGAAGAAAATACTTTCATTCCATTATCAAACAAGATAATCGGTAGATAGATTGAAGTCCCGCCGTGTGCAGGTCCCCACAAATGCCATTCATGTGCATCTTTGATGTGGTGCATAATCATTTCACCAACATCGAATTTTTCTTCTTTTGTTTCGTGATTGTCATGAGCAGATCCAGATGCAAAAGCGAAGTTTACAGTCAGAACTGACAAAAGGGTGATTACCAAAAGGTTGAATTTCTTTGCTATAGCCATTTGACGCATTTTTCTAAAAAGAGCCCTTCAAAATTTGGCGCAAAGGTAGGTAAACTTTAATAAGTAACAAGTCAAAAAGTTCAAGAAAAATTAATATAAACGTGGAAACTTAATTCAACCTGCCTTTCTTGGACTTATAATCGACTGTAACGAACCAGCAAAAATGACTGGAAGATCATGAAAAACAGGAACAAAGCCAATGAGTGAATCACGATTGTTCTAAAATCTTCAAACTGAATATAAATAAGCGCAACAATCACTGAAAGTAGTGCAATCATCTGGAGAGTTGTTAAAATCAGAAAGCGCATTACGAAATTCTCAGCTGTGCGATTGAGTCCCGGAGCGATAATTAATGTACCCACTCCAAACAAAAGCCCGTTTACAAGTACCACAATCATTGAACTGAGCGGTTCCATCTGAATTACTTCCAACTGATACAAGCCAGAATAGATTGCTAAGCCCACTGTGAGCAAAATGAGAAATCGTCCGGCGTAAGCCGCTCCTTTACTTTTCATCGTTGTTGAGTTTCATCACCTCTCTTATGACCAGAACAAGTCCTGCAATTACACCAAAAAGTGATAGTCCGATAGTCCACCAGGGGGTTTCTGTTTTAAATCGATTGTCTAGGTAAGTTCCTAACCATGTAAAGAGTGCAATAATCACCCCCATTTGTATCCCTACAGCAGAGAAGCGTGCAAATGTTCTTAAGTTTCGGCGATCGTTCTCTTCCATGGATCAATAGATAAGATCCTCTGCATTTTGATTGGCTTGAGTCGCTACTTTTGGCGGTGTGCTACCTCCCATCTTGCAGACCCCTTCAAAAACTGCACCTTCTTCCATGTGTAATTTCACGGTTTGAATGTCACCATAGATCTTTGATGATTCACGAAGAACAAGTAGTCCATCAACAAATAGCTTTCCCTCCACTGTTCCTTCAATATCGGCTTCAGCACAATTTAAATTACCTCGTAACAATCCCGTTTCACCAATTACTACTTTAGCTGAAGTTGAAATATTACCAACAACTTCACCATCAATTCGCAAGCTTGATTCTGAGAGAATGTCACCCAAAATGCGCGTGCCAGCCACTAGTCGATTCAATCTGTCCGGACTTTCAAATTGTGTTTTTTCCTTCTTTTTGAGCATAACTAGTAGTTTTCTTCGTGGAATGTTTCGTAATCACGCAAGGTGTTGGTCTCAAACAAGATCTTCATATTCTCTTGCGTAATTACCAAAATTTTTGCTTTGTTCAAATCCAACAAGTGTTTTTTCGTGCTTTTGAATACACGAACAAATTCTTTTGCTTTCAGGTCTGTAGGAAACTCCTGAACAACAATAACGCTTTGATCATCGCCATAGATCTTCGAACTTATCTTCAATTTATCCCGACTGAAAAATTCTTTTGTAAAATCTGATACACGTGTCTTGGCTACATTCGAGCTCTCGTTCTTGTCTAAGAAAATGATCACCCAATGTGGCACTTTATCATTGTACTTATAGGCTGATTTTTTATTGAAATCGACAACAATATCGGCTGAATATCCATTTTTAATGATATCGAGCATTTCTTGAGCTCGTTTTGCTTCCTCACTTGCCGGATATTCTGTTACTGCTTGTTCCAATACCGGGATCAATGATTGTTTGTCTTCTGTCATTTTACCCATTGCCATTGCTTTCAGCAACATGTATTTTGCACGATATGGATTTTCCAATTCGCCTTCTATCACACTATTTGCTTTGGAAATCACCGGGTAGTACAATCCTCTGTTGTAACGTTCGAGAATATTTACATACTCCTGAACAGCCAAAGCTTCCATTTCTTTACGTTTAATAAAGAAGTTAGGATCACGTAAATAGTTTGAGTAATCGGAATTGGGGTAGTAATTCAACAAATGATCGCGGTGGACGTTTGCCAGATCATTGCCCTCGTGCATTTTGTACATTTGGAAAGCTGAAGACATGTCTGTTTCACCACGTACATCTTTAGTAAGTACCGCACTGAATTGTTTTTTTGCCAGTTCAGGCTCACCCAATTGTTCTTTATAAATTAAACCGGCTGTATATAATGCTTCCATACTTCTTTCAACCGATAAGGCGAAGGCAGAATCTGATAAAGGAATATTCTTCAACAGCATCTCAACGGTCAAGGAGTCCGGTCCAATCGGAGCTTCAACTTCAACAGAGTCACTTTCTTCAGGATTCTTAATCACGAAGCTTGTTTTGTCGCTTCTTCTCCAATCGTCTTCATTATCTCGTGAACCCCAAAGTTTTCTAAACTCTTCATACCCTTGAGTCCTAGTTTTAGGATTGTTGAAATACCACTTATTTCCACCACCTTGATTTTGAACAAAATTATTCTGGTTAGCTTGCAATTCGCGTAGCCTTCTCGCTTCCGCTTCTTTGCGTTTTTTCTCTTCTTCTTTTATTTGCTTGATGACGTCTTCAATGTATTTTACACGCTGATCCTCGTCCATTTTAGCTATTCGCTGAACACTATCTTCATAATATGCCGTTTCTACAGCAAGAACCAGATCCTTAAGTTTCAAGGCTTTATTTCTAACTTGCTCCGCATTCGGATAATTATCATTGATGACTTGTGCGCAAGAATCGTAATACTTTTGTGCAAAAACATAATTGCGTTCAGAGTAGCTAATATTACCCAAACGCTCATAAGACATGCCTTTTTGTCGAGTATTTGTTGTCGAGTAAAAAGCGGATTTAGTCAAATACTCTTTCGTTTTAGGCGTATTTCCACGCTTCATTTCGATATCGGCGAGGGCATAATAGATCTGATCTTTGAATTCAGCATTTTTTGCATCCTTCAACATTTTGTATAATTCCTTTTCGACTTCACTGCCGCCATCCAGAAAGGCCCTTTTCAAGCGCGCATTGAAGTTCATGTCATAGCGCGTGTTGTACTTCAAAACCCGACCATAATGATAGGAAGCTTCCCTTGAATTTCCTTTAGACTCCTCCAATTGCGCAATAACAAAATGAACCCGACCTTTATCGGTTGAGCGTTTTGCATGCTCAAGAGAAGTTTTTAAGTGACGAATAGCATCTTCTTTGTTGTCTTTTCGAAGTGACAATTCAGCTTTCGTTTTGTAAAACTCAAACAGAATCTTTTTTGGAACTGTTGCAGGAACCTCTTCTTTCTTTCCCTTTTTTAATTTCGGTAATTTACCTGATGAAGCTTGCTCTTCAAGGGCTTTGTCAATATTTGCCAAATTGAATCCTGCCTCGGTATATTTTCCCATCTGAATGTTCGATTTCGCCATCCATAGATCACCAACAAATAACGATGGATCATTGGAATAGAACTTCTTGACAAAATTGAAATTCTTCATTGCTGCATCGTAATCACGACGATAGTATTGAGCAATTCCAATGGTAATCCAATTCTCATCAATCCATGGATTGTGCTCTTCCTTCTTTTTGGAAGGCTTGTCATTACTAGGCATACTGTGCTTTTGAATGACTTTTGTACACTTAGTGATAGCCGTATCAATAGCAGCGTACAATCCAATCACTTCCTGCTCATTTGGCAATGGTTCAATTGGTAATTGATTGTAAAAATCTTCGTTGAGCGAGTTTTGATAAGATGTCATTCCTTGACGCAACAGTTCATTGGCATTAAAATACCCATTGTAACGTGCATTTACGCCATGAAAGGATCGGTTAACGAACGTATTCTTTTCCGTAGAACACGACACTACCACAAGAAGTAGTGCGAAATGGATAAAGAATAACGAAGGTTTTGTCATTTTTAGCTAAGATAAAAAAGAGTTATTGCGCTTACAATAACTCACAAGGTTCAAATTTATTTTAAATCTTTGAAACAAAGAAGAAAAGAACTTAAGCAATGTTGGTAAAGACTTGTTGAATATCGTCATCATCTTCGATTTTATCCAACATTTTCTCCACTTCGGTCATTTGTTCTTCAGTTAATTCTATTGGCGATGTTGGAATGCGTTGTAAGTTTGCCTTTGAAACTTCTATATTCATATCCTCTAAGGCTTTTGCAATCGTCCCAAACGATGTATAATCACCGTAAACAACGATATTCTCATCATTGACTTCGATTTCCTCACACCCTGCGTCAATCAGCTCCAGTTCCAATTCTTCCGGATCGATTCCATCAGCCTTTGGCAATTCAAAAACAGATTTTCGGTTGAACATAAAGTCCATTGATCCATTTGGCACAACCGAGCCTCCGGCTTTGTTGAAATAAGATTTCACGTTGGCAACCGTTCTTGTTGGGTTATCTGTTGCACATTCAACTACCACTAAAACACCATGTGGACCCTTTCCCTCATAAATCACTTCAGTGAAGGCACTGATATCCTTTTGAGCAGCTCGCTTGATAGCAGCTTCAATATTGTCTTTTGGCATATTCTCTGCCTTCGCATTCTGAATCGCCGTTCTCAATTTTGCATTGGTTGTTGGATCCTCACCTCCTTCCTTAGCAGCCATAGTGATGGCCTTTCCTAATTTTGGAAACAACTTAGACATTTTGTCCCAACGTTTTTCTTTTGCTGCTCTGCGGTATTCAAATGCTCTTCCCATGCTACTGTATTTTATTAAGCATGCAAAAATAATTTTTTGACCATTGAAAAACGAACTTCTGCTCAATTGATTCACTTAATTTCTGTCACTTTGAGCATCTCTAGCTAAAATTAATGTTGTATTTATAACAAAACGCATGTAAAAAATACACTGATTTAACGGGTTTATAGTCGACAGACATTAATTACATTTGTCCGGACTCTCAACAATCCGAATGAAAACAATACTCATACTCGGCGCCGGACTTTCAGCATCATCAATGATTCGTTACTTGCTGGAACGATCAGCAGAATTTAATTGGCATTTGCGTGTTACTGACCAGAACTTGGAGATGGTTAAACGGAAACTGAACGATCACCCTAACGCAACCGCACTTCATTTCAATGCGCTTGATCCTAAGGAAAGAAGACCTGAGATCGAACGGGCAGATCTCGTTATTTCAATGCTTCCGGCTCGCTTCCATCCGGAAGTTGCACGTGATTGTGTTGACTACAAAAAAAACCTGATCACTCCATCTTATATTTCTCCTGAAATGCGGGAACTGGATGAAAAAGCCAAACAAGCACATATCGTGATAATGAATGAAATCGGTGTTGATCCGGGGATCGATCACATGAGCGCTATGAAGATCATACATGAAATTCAGGAGAACGGTGGTGAATTGACAGCATTTCGTTCATTCTGTGGAGGCTTGATTGCTCCTGAAAGTGATGATAACCCGTGGAACTACAAATTCACCTGGAACCCACGAAATGTAGTTTTGGCCGGACAAGGAGGAGCTTCTTGCTTCCTTGACCACAACGAATACAAATACATCCCTTATAATCGTCTTTTTAGTCGACTGCAACGTGTCGAAATTCCCGGTTATGGCGAATACGATGGATATGCAAACCGAGATTCACTATCATACCGTAAAACCTACGGGATCGAAAACATCCCTACAATCTACCGCGGAACCTTCAGAAGACCGGGATATTGTCAGGCTTGGAATGTTTTTATTGAACTAGGTATGACCGACGATTCTTACAAAATGGATCGCAGTGAAACCTTGACACCAAGGAATTTCATCAATGCCTTTCTTCCCTACCATCAAAACCGTTCGGTTGAAGACAAATTCCGCGATTTCCTCCGAGAAGATCGCATAGAACTCTATGAAAAGTTTGAATGGCTTGGATTATTTGAAGGTAATGAACCAATCGGTTTGGCAGATGCCTCACCGGCACAATTACTTGAGAAGATCCTCACCCGTAAATTGGTGCTTGGTCCTGACGATAAGGATATGTTAGTGATGTACCACGAGTTCGAATACACCCAAAATGGCAAAAATTACCTAGTAACCTCATCAATGGTCAACATTGGAGAAGATCAGACTTATACATCCATGTCTAACACGGTTGGTTTACCTGTTGCGATCGCCGCCAAAATGATTCTAAACGGTGAATTGACCCGTAAAGGCGTTACACTTCCGATTTATAAAGAGATTTACGAACCAATTCTCAGTGAATTAGAAGAATTTGGCATCACTTTCTCAGAAGAAAAAAAGGAACTTTGAACCAAATTTTGTTCGTCGTAACCCTATCATTTTTTCATAAAGCTCGACATCAATTCTCTCTGATCGCTTTGATTCCCGGCAGTTCAATACCTTCCAGGTATTCAAGCATCGCACCTCCTCCGGTTGAAACGTAAGAAACCTTATCAGCCAATTTATATTTATTGATGGCTGCCACAGAGTCGCCACCACCTATCAAAGAGAAAGCTCCGTTAGCTGTAGCATCGACGATGGCATTGGCAACATCGACTGTTCCTTGTTGGAAATTCTCCATCTCAAACACACCCATTGGTCCGTTCCACAAAATCAACTTCGAATTCAAAATGATTTCACGGCAAGCAACTGATGTTTTTGAACCCGTGTCTAAGCCCATCCAACCGTGTGGAATAGCATCAATTGCAACTTCTTGTTTATTTGCATTGTTGTCAAATTTATCAGCAATATACGTGTCTGTTGGGATATAGAGATTCACTCCTTTTTCAGCTGCCTGAGACATGATCTTTCTCGCAATGTCCAAATAATCGTCTTCTACAAGTGAAGATCCAACTTTTCCCCCTTTGGCTTTGACAAAAGTATAGGCCATACCACCACCTACGATAAGATTGTCGACTTTATCCAATAAGCGTTCAATAATTGTAATCTTGGAAGAAACCTTTGCTCCACCAACAATTGCTGTAAGTGGTTTTTCCGTTGAATTTAACACCTTATCTACAGCTTTAATTTCTCCTTCGATCAAGAAACCAAACATTTTGTCGTTTGGAAAGAATTTAGCTACAACCGTTGTGGATGCATGAGCACGGTGTGCAGTACCAAATGCATCGTTGATGTATACATCTCCATGTTTCGCTAACTCTTCAGCGAAACTTTCAGTTCCTGCCGTCTCGCGTTTGTGAAAACGCACATTTTCCAGCATAAGAACTTCACCTGCCTTGAGATTTGCACTCAAAGACAAGGCCATTTCTCCAATACAATCCTCTGCAAATTTCACTTTTACACCAAGTACCTTGGACGTATGTGCAACAATGTGACGCAGCGAAAATTTATCTTCAGGCCCATCCTTCGGTCGACCAAGATGAGACATTAACACAACACTTCCGCCATTCTTCAGAACATGTTGAATCGTTGGTGCAGCCGCACGGATTCGTGTGTCGTCCGTTACAGCCATCGTTTCCTTATCCAGAGGCACATTGAAGTCAACTCGGATCAACGCTCTTTTTCCTGAAAAATCGTATGTATGAATGTCTGCCATTGTAAGGGTTTTTAATTTGCCGTAAAGATAAGAACTATGAATGATTTAGGATTCGGGATTCGAAGATTCAGCATTTGGGATTTGGGTTTGAAGATCCAGGGTTCATCTATGAGGAAACATCAATCATCCAATCTTCAAATTATAAATCTTCAAATCCTTGTTCTTTGCTCATCTAATTTCTATTTTCACATTCCAATGTCCGACAATCGTCAAATATTTACGCTTGAGCAAGTTTGTCAATCGATCAAAAAAACGATTGAGACACGTTACAATCAGTTGTATTGGGTCAAAGCGGAAATGCACAAAGTGAATCGCTATCCGAGTGGACATGCTTTTCCAGAGTTGGTGCATAAGGAAGGTGATAAGATCCTTGCACAAATGACAGGAACCATTTGGAAGCAGAATTTTGAACGCATAGATAAACGATTTATTGAAGTTGTTAAAGAGCCATTAAAAGAAGGCAGCAATTTGTTGATGCAAGTGAAGGTGACGTATAGTGAAGTGTTTGGACTTAGTTTGCACATTGTCGATATCGATCCGAGTTATTCTTTAGGAGAACTGCAACGGGAACGTGACGAGACCCTCAAACGATTGCAGAAGGAAGGTTTGCTCAACCTCAATCAGCAACTTTCATTTCCCTTATTACCTCAACGAATAGCCGTTATTTCGGCTGATTCCAGTAAAGGACTTTCCGATTTTATGCAGGTGATCGATCAAAACTCATGGGGCTATCGATTTTTCACGATGTTATTTCCTGCCTATTTGCAAGGTGATGTAGCCGTTTCTTCCATCATTTCTCAACTGGAAAGAATCAAAAAAGTAAAGGATCATTTTGATTGTGTGGTTATTGTCCGAGGTGGTGGAGGTGAAGTAGGAATGACGTGCTACAATAACTTTGAATTGTGTAAGACGATCGCCACATTCCCTATACCTGTATTATCCGGAATTGGCCATTCAACCAATATGACAGTCGCCGAAATGGTTTCTTTTCGCAATGCAATCACGCCAACAGAACTCGCCGATTTTCTAATACAAGTATTTCATGAGTTTAGTGTTCCGGTCAATGAAGCACAGAGGACAATTCGAACTAACGCTTTGCGCTTATTAGAAACCAATAAAACAAATTTTCAGTCAGAGATCAAGCATTTCAAGAATGCAGCCACTTTGTTTCTGAATCGATCAGAACAACGCTTGCAGAATGAAAGCCGATCTTTACAAGCTCAAGCGAGAAAATTGGTGGCTCAGAATCAAGAAAATCTTCAAGGATCAATTCTACAATTGCGTTCTGAGAGCAAAAGCCTCTTCAAAGAACATATTTTGGAGACAGATCGCATTACTGAATCAGTACATGTACAAACAAGACGTATGTTGGAGACAGAATACCGTAATTTAGATCGTCTAGTTGGAATGGTTCGTTTGCTTGATCCAAAGGAAGTTTTGAAACGTGGATTTTCGATCACTACATGCAACGGAGAAACGGTCAAAAAAAACATGAAACTGGAGGTGGGTCAAATCATTGAAACCATAACCCATGAGTTAAGAATACAATCCGAAATTAAAAGAATTGATAGCAATGAATAAAGAGAACAACTATACGGCTGCGTTTGAAGAATTACAACAGATCGTACGTGATATGGAAGACGGAGAGATCACTGTCGATGAATTATCCGTCAAGGTAAAACGCGCCACAGAATTGATCAAAATTTGTAAAAACAAACTGACTTCAACGGAAGAAGATGTCAATCAGATCTTGAAGGAGTTAGAGAGCAAGGAATAAAAAAAGGGGCTGCTCCTTATCAGTCAGCCCCTTTTATCATTTCTTTATGTTTACTTGACAAACTTTCTGGATGTCATTTTCTGATTATTGACAATAACAGAAATCTCATAAATCCCTTTTTCAAGTTTATCAGACTGAATCAAAAGAGAAGTACTCTGGATATTCCCTTGATCTACTATCCGACCTGAAATGTCATGAATTAGATAGGTGCCTCCAACAAGTGATTCGCTAACTTCTAGTGTAAAGAATTCGTTAACTGGATTTGGATACACTTTAAGCGTGTTCTTATTCGCTTCTGTTAAACCTGCATTATTTTTTACACGTAATCGAATTATACTGTGTGTATTTGGGTTTGTGTTCGACCATGATGCACCATTGGTTGCCAGGTACAATTCTTTATCTGCACCTTCACAAATATCTCTCAATCGACCAAACTGATTGGTTAAATAATGGGTTTCGCCAACATACTGTGTGCCGTCTTCATTCAACTCAATAGCAACGATCTTTTTATCTTTTAAAACAGTCATTAAGATCTTACCGTCGAATTCAGGAAACTCAGGATTATCATACCAGATCATATCTGAAGGTGCAATTGTAGGCGTCCAAACTGCCAAGGGTTCCATTACATTATTTGCGGCGCAAAAGGTTTGTTCTCCAGCAAGATCACAGAATCCTTCTACATTCGGCCATCCATAATTACGGTTAACTTCAAGGATTTGAAATTCGTCGTCCGTAGAAGCGCCATGTTCTGAAAGATAGATGATTCCATTCGGTGCACGTAATATCCCCTGTACATTTCTGTGCCCAAAAGAATACACATAGCTATCAGTAATTGGATTATCGGCTGGAACGGTTCCATCTGTGTTCATTCGGAGTACTTTCCCACTTAAAGAACTCAGGTTTTGAGGGAGTGAAGTGTTTTGAGCGTCACCAGTTGAAACAATCAACGTATTGTCCGGAAGAAACTGAAAACGTGCACCAATATGTGTTGTATTTCCCGTTATTTCTTCAATTAAAGTAACCGGATTTACCAATGAAGTACCATCGTAGGTGTATTTTACAAAGCGCTCCTTGATGTTACTGAAAGTTCCATAAGTGTATGCGATAAAAACTTCAGGAGTATTTTCAAAGTCAGGATGCAAAGCCATGCCTAACATACCCGATTCTGACGCTTGATATACGTTAGAAGTCAGATTAAGTACAACAGTTTTAGTTTTTGCAACCGGATCAATCCGGCTTACAATTCCTTTGCGTTCAGTAGTCCAGATATATCCATCAGGACCATATAAAATTTCCCAAGGGATATCTAGTCCCGTGTAAACGGTATCCACCTCAACTTCAGTCGCTCCAACAGTTATGGTTGTTTGACAATTGGCTAATACATGAAAGGCAATGAAAAAAGAGAGTATTAATAATTTCATAATTAAAAGTTTAGAGTATCAAAAGTATTGATTTGTTTACAGTTATCCTTATACAAAGCAAAAAAGGTTGAGGAATCCTCAACCTTTTTAATTCAATGCAATTCAATCTTATTGTTGTATAAGTTCAATTGTAGTGGTAATTGAACCTTCAACCATTTGTAAAGTAAGTTCCTTGTCTTTCAATTTAATAATTGTATAAATCGAAGTGTCTCCATCAGATTCGACAAAAGTAACTTGAGTTTTATCAGAATTAAAAGACCATACACCATTCACCTCGTATGAACCACTGCCACTATAAACTTTTGATAAATATGTATTATCCTTTTTAATTGACGTTGTCATGTTTGGGTAAGCATAAGTAGCATATCCCCCACTTTGATATGTAACTTTTTGTACTTTCCAGTCATTTACCAATCTTGCCTTTGCAGACAAAAGAGAAAAATTAGAACCTTCTTCATACTTGTTACATGATGTAACAGCTACCATTGCTAGTGCAAACATTAACAATGCACTTGTTTTTGCGATTAGTTTCATTTGATTAGATTTTTTAGAAATTAAACCCAAATTTACACAAAAAACGGGTCGTTATACTCCTTAGACTTAATTTTGTGTAGTACATGGTAAAATACTTAAACCCAATTGGATCAGAATCAAAAATGAGTGCTATAAGCCCTTCTGGTGCTAGTAGTATTTATCTGGTTCTAAGGTATTTTCCACTTGCTTTTTCAGGAGTAATTTTATCATACGTACATAGTGATATTTCCAAATGGGAACAGAAGGGTACATATACCATTTTTGTTTTTATTGGAATAATTGCTGTCTATAGCCTCCACAAATATTATAAGTTGAATATTCAACCTTCCAAAGATCGAAACAGTAGGATGATTTTTGGATTAATTAGTTGCTCTTCTGCGTTTTTAGCATTCCTTCTTTTTTTTAACCTTTTCAGCGATTATAAAGTGATTGGTGTCCTTTCATTCGTTTTGCTCATTACTTTTTGGTATGTGTATCCTCTTTTTGGAATCATTCTACGTCAAATTAAATTTTTGAAAGGAATACTTGTTGCTTTGGTGTGGACAATTATTGTTGTGTGGATTCCATTTCATCACACAAATTTTAGTCCCTCACTTCCTTTTGTGATGGGATTCTTCTTTTATGTGTTGGCTCTGACAATTCCATTTGATATTCGAGATGTTTATCATGATGGGCCTGAAAGGTTCACTATACCTCAATTCATTGGCATTTCCAGATCAAAAGTGTTATCTGTATTTTTAATGTTCCTCGGCCTGGGATTAGTATGCCTAACAACTCATTTTAAGCCATCTTCAGTAGTGCTTTCTATGAGTATTTTATTGGTTTATGCCTTTTTGTTATACCTTCAAAAGGAAGATACAAAAAGAATCTACTACACATTTTTTGATTGCATGTTACTAGCAAATGCCGGATTGATCTTTTTTACGGTTTAAGCGAATAGAGCCCTAACGACCTCATCGATCTTTCCACATTTGACGAGTTCGATCTTAAAATTCTTTTGTTCGATTCCCTTGTTGTATTTCGAAAGAATGATCTTTTCAAACCCCAGTTTTTCTGCTTCAAAAATGCGCTGTTCAATTCGATTCACAGGACGGACTTCACCCGATAACCCAACCTCTGCCGATAGAGCGATTGACCTG
Source organism: Crocinitomicaceae bacterium (assembly GCA_036825545.1). Classification (GTDB taxonomy): domain Bacteria; phylum Bacteroidota; class Bacteroidia; order Flavobacteriales_D; family Crocinitomicaceae; genus M0103. The sequence continues at coordinate 46,512 of DAISYB010000009.1, forward strand.
CCAATGGGCAAGTCTGCGTTTGAAGACAAAACTGCTGCAACAACTGCAAGATCGATCGCCGGATCGTCCACTTTTATTCCGCCAGCGATGTTTAGAAATACATCTTTTGCCCCCAATTTGAATCCACAACGCTTCTCCATAACGGCCAACAACATATTTAGACGTCTTACATCGAATCCTGTTGAAGATCGTTGAGGTGTACCGTAAGCGGCTGTACTGACAAGCGCTTGTACTTCAATTAACATCGGACGCATTCCTTCTAATGTAGCCGCAATGGCGATACCACTCAATGTATGGTCAGTATTTGTGATAAGAATTTCAGAAGGGTTTTCGACCTGACGAAGTCCACTGCCCAACATTTCATAAATGCCTAATTCATTCGTGCTACCGAAACGATTTTTTATTGAACGCAACAAACGGTAAACATGATTGCGATCACCCTCGAATTGTAGGACAGCATCTACCATGTGCTCTAGAACTTTCGGTCCTGCAAGAGAACCTTCTTTGGTAATGTGCCCAATTAAAAATACCGGAATATCTGTTTGTTTGGCGTAGCGTAACAACTGTGCCGTGCATTCTCTGACTTGAGAAATACTTCCCGGTGAGCTTTCTATTTGGGTTGAAAAAAGCGTTTGAATTGAGTCAATAACAATTAGTTCAGGTTGAATTTCTTCAGCTTGTTTAAAGATATTTTGAAGGTTCGTTTCCGTTAGTATGAAACAACTTTGATTTTCAACACCAATACGTTCAGCCCTCATTTTGATCTGTTGTTCGCTCTCTTCACCCGAAACATAAAGCACTTTCAACCCACTTTCCTGAACAGCCAATTGCAACATCAAAGTCGATTTTCCAATTCCGGGTTCACCACCAAATAAGATCAATGAACCGGGAACTAAACCACCACCAAGAACCCTATTCAGTTCATTGTCTTTCAGTACTCGTCTGCTCTGTTCTTGCTGCTGAATATCCTGTAAAGTCTGAGGTTTCGCATTTCGAGTCGTAGAAGAAAAAGCCACAACTGTTGGAACGTTTTTTTCAATAATCTCTTCAACGAATGTATTCCATTCATTACAGGAAGGGCACTTCCCCAACCATTTGGGAGTTTCATAACCACAATTCTGACAGAAAAAGGCGGATTTAATCTTAGCCATCTGATGATTTTAAAAGCGATTTTAAAGTTACAATCAAAATCCTTTAGTCCTTAAAGCAGTTTTCAACAGAATCATTACTTTTAGCTTTCTTCAAATTGAACACAATGACCATCAACACGAAATTACTGGCAGAAATTTGTACTGTTCCAGGGGCACCAGGATTTGAAAAGAAGATCCGAGATCTGGTTCTTGCTGAATTAAAAGGACTTGCTGATGAAGTTCAGACGGATAACATGGGTAATGTTTATGCGATCAAGCATGGTTCACTTCCAGATGAAAAGCGCAAGAAAGTTATGATCGGAGCTCACATGGATGAAATCGGATTCATCGTAACTCATATAGATGATAAAGGATTTATTCGTTTCCATACTTTGGGTGGATTTGACCCGAAAACATTGACCGCTCAACGCGTAATAATTCACGGGAAAAAGGATGTAATCGGTGTTATGGCCTCAAAACCGATTCATGTGATGAGTCCGGCTGAACGTGATAAACCGGCCAAGATCAGTGATTTCTTCATCGATACCGGTTTGGACGCGAAAGAGGTAAAAAAACTGGTAAATGTTGGAGATCCGATCACACGTGAACGTGAATTCATTGAAATGGGCAATTGTGTGAACGGTAAATCATTGGATAACCGCTTAGCGGTGTTTATTTTAATTGAAACCTTGCGAAAATTGAAGAAGAAAAAGGTGCCTCATGATGTATATAGCGTGTTTACCGTACAAGAAGAAGTTGGAATTCGCGGAGCAAATGTGGCAGCTTTGCGCGTAAATCCTGATTTTGGATTTGGATTGGATACTACAATTGCGTTTGATCTTCCTGGTGCTGCACCACATGAAGTCATCACCAAATTGGGTGAGGGAACCGCGATCAAGATCATGGATGCCTCAGCAATTTGTGACTATAGAATGGTTGACTTCATGAAAAAAACTGCCGACAAGCACAAGATCAAATGGCAACCTGAAATACTTACTGCAGGAGGAACAGATACTGCCGGAATTCAGCGAATGACAGAAGGAGGTTCAATCGCAGGAGCTGTCTCCATTCCAACACGACATTTGCATCAAGTCATTGAAATGGCTCATAAATCTGATATACAGGGAAGTATTGATCTATTGACAGTATGTGTGAGTGAGTTGGATAATTATAATTGGAAATTGTAAGCGGTAGAAAGGAAATCTTACCACATTTTCCTTGTTGCAATGTCAATCTTTCCTTTTGTCGTAAATGATTAACAGTAATATTTTTGTTTCAAGTCAAGTTTGAAAGGGCTTCCTTTTTCCACAAGATGATTTAACTTTTGTTTGAATTTGTTTTTCCCTGAATTGGATGGATTTGCTCAAACAGAAGTTTTGTTACTTATCCAACACTTTTGGAATTCTGAAGTAATCAGAATCCTTCTTTGGACCATTTTTCAAAGCTTGTTCCTGTGATATACTCACTACAGGAATGTCTTCACGCAAACGATTGTATTCATTCGTCATAAAGATCAAAGGTTCAACATCTTTAGTTTCGACTTCGGACAGCTTTTCCATGAATGTAATGATCTTTTCCATGTCCCCACGGATCGCTTCTTTTTGTTCTCCCTTGAATTCCAGACGAGACAAATGAGCAATGTGATCTATAATTTCTTCTGTGATCTTCATAGTGCGAAATTAATGCTTTTTCGAAAAATGTGTTTACGAACGAATTTCAGGTGTCATACATAAATCTGGATAGGCTTCTAAAAGAGGAGCATTGATAATCTGATAACACAAATCAGAAAGCTCCTTATCACTTAATTGGCGAATCGTTTCTGAATTTATTGCAGAATGAATATGCACATTGCTGTATCCGGGATATGCCGTCCCTCTTAAATTCGTAGGCTCAGAAAATAATTTAAAATTGTTCATAAAGGTGATCGGAACAATTGGTATTTCCAATGCCTTCGCTAGTTTGAAGGCCCCCATTTTAAATGGTTGCATCTTTGGATTCTCATTATCCGGAATTGTTCCTTCAGGAAAAATCATGATGGACCAGCCTTCTTTAACTGCTTTTTTTGCTTCATTAAACGATCTGGCTGCTTTGGATCTGTCCTTTCTGTGCACGGGGATATTCAACCCTTTGAAATAGGTTTTTATAATTGGATAGTTAAGGATCTCGCTCTTACCCATGAATAGAAATGGATGAGCGGACATGATGGAGTGCATTAGAAAAATATCCAGATAGGAAGCATGGTTCGAAATAATCACGTAAGGTCCTTTCGGTAGTTGTTCATTAGATAATTTTCGGATCGGGTAAAAACAAAACAAACGCATCATCCAACTCCAAAATACGAAGACCTTGAAACTTTTCATTTTCCACGAAGGCCTTGAAATTAAGATGAGTAAGAATGGATATAGCAGCAAAGCGAAGATCACAAATATGATCCAAACATAGATTTTCCATAAAAATGACAAACCCCTTATAAAAATTTGCATAGCCAAATTTAAGACTTAAAATCAAAGCAAACTTCAATCAGCCCGAAATGCATCAAAATAACTATTTTCGCAACTACAATCAAATCAATATGGCACGCATACTTACAGGAATTCAGAGCACGGGAACGCCCCACTTGGGAAATATTTTAGGTGCAATCGAACCGGCAGTTGCAATGGCAAACGACCCGAAAAATGAGTCTTACCTTTTTATTGCAGACATGCACTCATTAACTCAAATCAAAGAAGGTAATGAACTAAGAGAAAATACCTACTCTACCGCAGCGACATGGTTGGCTTTTGGTTTGGACCCAAACAAAACGGTATTTTACCGTCAAAGTGATGTTCCTGAAGTCACTGAATTGATGTGGTATCTTTTGTGTTTCTTTCCTTTCTCCCGAATGGAGTTGGCACATTCATTTAAAGACAAAAAGGACCGTTTACAGGATGTTAATGGAGGTCTTTTCACTTATCCCATGCTAATGGCAGCTGATATTTTGCTTTATGATGCTCATTATGTTCCGGTCGGTAAAGATCAGGAGCAACATATTGAAATGACCAGAGATGTGGCCAGCCGCTTTCATGCTGTTAACGGAGAAACTTTTGTCATTCCTGAAGCGAAAATCAACCAGGAAACAAAACTAATACCGGGAACAGATGGTGAAAAAATGAGTAAATCGCGAAACAATTTTATTGATATCTTTTTAGCTGAAAAACTGCTGAAAAAGCAAGTCAATACCATAGTAACGGATAGTAAAGAGTTAGAGGAACCAAAGGATCCGGAGACATGTAATGTTTTTGCTTTGTATAAATTATTGGCAAGTTCTGAGGAATCAGAAGAATTGGCAAAACAGTACAGAGCAGGAGGTTTTGGTTATGGTCATGCAAAAGCCGCTTTATTAGACAAAATCCTTACGCGATTCGCAGAACCACGACAACGCTACGATCATTTGATGAATAATCGATCAGAAATTGATGCCGCTTTGAAACTTGGCGCCGAAAAAGCACGTACTACAGCACGTGAAGTATTAAAGCGTGTCCGCTCAAAAGTGGGCTACTAAATACTTTAAAGTTATTTTGATATATTTGTTTTGCTAATAATTGCTACATGAAACTTACTTACTCTTTCCTTTCCATACTGCTTTTAGCGGTTTTAGTTGCCTGTGGTGGCGGATCAGATACTCAAAAGGAAGCTATTGGAGGAAAAATGTACGGAGGTGAATTTCGATTCATGTCTGTTGAAAAGGTGAACAATCTCTTCCCACTTTCTACTATTGACGTTTACGCACAACGAATCAATTCACAGATTTTCGAACCATTGTTGACGATTGACATGGAATCCATGAATGTCGTACCTGCAATTGCAGAATCGTACAAGGTAAGTGAAGATGCAAAGACTTTCACATTCCAAATCAGAAAAGGTGTGATGTTTCATGAGGATGAATGTTTAGATGGAGGATCAAGGGAAGTTACTGCTAATGATATTAAGTTTACCCTTGAGATGGCTTGCTCTGGATTGCCGGAAAATCAGATTAGTTATCTCTTAGTGAATCGCATAGTTGGTGCAGCTGATTTTCATGCAAAAACTAAAAAAACATTAGTCAAAACAGGTGTTTCCGGAATTAGAGTGATCAACGATTATAGTTTGGAGATCAAATTGACAGAACCATTTGTGGGATTCGATCGAATTTTATCACACACAAACTTGAGTGTGTTTCCCAAAGAAGCTTACGAGAAATATGGCAAAGATATTTCGAAACACCCCGTTGGAACTGGTCCATTTATGCTAGAGAAAATGGATGAACAGGGAATTACATTGAAAAGAAATCCAAACTACTGGAAGAAAGACGAATTAGGGAATCAACTTCCATTCTTGGACAAAGTTGTAATGACTTATGCGAAGGATAAAAAGAATGAATTGATGGCTTTCAGAAATAAAGAAATTGATTTAGTAATGGAAGTTCCTGTAGAGGAGATTGAAAATGTCTTTGGTTCACTTGAAGAAGCACAGGAAGGTAAAAATGTAAAACATAAGGTAGAGTCGGAATCAAGTATGAACATCAATTATGTGGCATTCGCCAACGAAAGCGTAGAGTTTTCTGATGTTCGTGTGAGAAAAGCATTTAATCTCGCAATTAACACGACGGAGATTGTAGATAAGTATTTATTGGGCGAGGGTTATGCTATTAAGAATGGTTTTGTTCCACGTATGGATAACTATCCTAATGATCTGGTTAAGGGGCACAAAACAAATATTGAACAGGCAAGAACACTTTTAACACAAGCAGGTTACCCGAATGGAAAGAATTTCCCTGCGCTCGATTTTTACGTTAATACGCTAGAGGGATCTGCTGCACATAAAATGGCTATTGCGGTTGTAGAACAAATCAAGCAGGCATTGAATATTAATCTGAAGATCAAACTGTGTACGTTGGAAGAAAGAGACCAAGCAATTGCTACTGGAAAAGCGAAAATTTGGCGTTCTGGATGGGTAGCAGATTATCCGGACGCAGAAAACTTCTTGAGCTTGTTCTATGGTGGTAATCTTACAGAAGAATCATCGGCAATTAATGCTTTCCGATTTAAAAACGCAGAATTTGATGCTTTGTACGAAAAAGCGTCCAAAGAGATTAATCAGGATAAGAGAAATGCGTTATTGGTAAAATGTGATCAATTGATCATTGATCAAGCTGCAGTAATGCCCATCTTGACAAAAGACTTTTTGATCATAGTTAATGCCCGAATCCGGGATATGAAAACAAACGCAATGGAAAGCTTAGACTTCTCCTCGATTTATATCAAGGAGCCTAAGAAATAATGTTTAACCTTTAAAGCGCTCTCTGCTTGCACTAAATCCACTTGTAATAACAGGTGGATTTTTTTCTTACAACATCTTCAATGAAGTGTTTCCTGCAAAACCTCTCTTGTCCTATCAACATTGAATCCCGAAATGTGATACCCATAGTAACGAAGTAAGAGATCCAAGAGATCTTTCCGCATACTTCGTGAGTCATTTTGGAGTTGTTCGCCACTAAAAATTTTGAACAGGGCATCTACCACTTCCCCATCAAAAATTTGTGAACCGTAAACAACTTCATTCGTGAATTTTCCTTCCGGAATGTCCAAATAACGGTAACCTTCTTCCAACATTGGCTCAATGCCTAAATGAAAAGTGAGTTCCGCCAGAAAAATAATCGGTGATAAACTTAGGTTTTGACCAAACTCCAATTGAGCTGTTTTTTCAACTAGATAAGAATAAAGACTTTCGTCTTTTTGATCTGTTTTCAAACAATTCTTTAAAACATCTGCCATAAAAAAAGCAATGCTTGATTGAATTGGATGAAATTCAGTTAATTGGAATTCATTGATTCGACCAATCTGATTGACTAAAAGTAGATCGCTTTCGGGACGTTTGTAATAAACGATCTCGACCAGACTCATTGGGTAGAGTAAAGCTGCTTTTTTCTTTCCTCCTTTGAAAAGAAACTTTTGAATTCCGGCATTCTGAAGGTACAAAGTAAGGATCAGACTGGTATCTGCGTAGGGGATTCGATGGATAACGATTCCTTCATCCTTTATCTTCACAACAAACTTTTTGGCTTAATTAACAACTAAAACTTTTCCTACCTTTCGGCCTTTCCCCTCATTGGCCGCCGTCCAGATAAGATAAACACCTGTTTTGACCTTTTCTCCTTGTACAGTTCGACCATTCCACGTTGCCGTACCACCATTTGATGTGGTTATATAAACTAAATTTCCGGCTACGTCTGTTATTTTCACATCAGAATTGTAGCGAATACCTTGAATTGTAATTGGTCCTTCAAAATCAGGTCGTGCAGGATTAGGGAAAATTTTTACATCGCTATACTCAGGATCTTCGTAGGTTGCATTGGTGCGATAAGATACAAGTCCAAGATCAGTTATGATGTAAAGTTCTCCCGTCGAATGATCTAGTTTAAGATCCAGAATATTGTTTGATATCAACGGTGAATTCGACGTAGTATGTTGCTCAATGATCTCCAAGCCATCAGCAGACAATAGAATAATTCCTGCATTGGCAGTGCCTATCCATTTTCGGTTTCCGCCATCTACTTCTATATCACTAATCGCTGTATTTCCGAGAACATACTCAACATTTCCTTCGTATTCTAATTTAATCCGCTGCGCATTGTATTGTCCAGGGGAAGCATCAAATGCACCGGCGGAATTATACAATACGGCAAATCCATTATCGGTACCAATCCAAATTTTGTTATCAAAATCAACTGCAAGAGCCGTTACTGTATTCGATGGTAGCGCACCTGTAGTCTCTCCCGTATTCAATTGTACAAAATCATCGTCCGAAGGATCAGCGACGGTCCCGTTATCTTTATAACCATACACTCCAGCTCCTTCTAAACCAAACCATTTATTCCCGTTATAATCAACAACCATTTTGCGCGAAAATCGATTCTTTGCAGCAGTACCACAATCAAAATTATACCAGGCCCCATCTTTCGTTAAAACATTCAAGGGTCGGTCAGAATACGCATTTAAAACCCATAGGTTTCCGTTGTCATCATAATTCAAGGCTGATAAATAAGTCCAATTGCCCTCAGGTGAAGTTGGCGTAAGTGTTGAATTCTCAGGCGTGTAAATTTGAACTACTTGCCCGCTCTTATCCATGATAGAAAGAGCACGTTCTGAATAGGTGCCAACTGCAATTTGTTCTTTGTCTTTAGGATTTATGGAAACAGAAACGAAATCCCAAATCGGCTCTCCTGACCATGCTGTCATATTGGACATATCTCTCAAGATCCATTTTTCGTCCTCAAAAAGATACATGCCGGATTGACTAAAGGTGGGTGAGATAGAAGAAATCCCTCCGCCTACTACTGCCAAACGTCCATCCTCCCAGTCCATACTGTAAAAGCTTGATTTTGCAGGTCCTTCAAAAACCACATTCGATATATGGTAAGGCCCATTGATTTTTCTCAGTCCTTCCCTATCATCTGCAATCCAAACATTATCGGAAGTTAAGATTGTTCCTACCGGACTAATCCATTTTCCCAATTCAAAAGATGAGCGAACATAATCCAAAGAAAGGTCACTGAAATGGACAAATGCTGCACCCTCTGAGTTAACGATCAGGCGATTTTCAGTAGCATTCAAACTATTAATTTGAAGGTCAAACGGGCCGTTATTTATCAATACATTTCCATTGTAGCGTAAATGAAAAGCAGAATCTAGTCCATAATTTTCATTTTGTTTAAGCGCAAAAAATTCTTCCTCGACCTCCCTTAAATGTGTATAACTATTTTCCGTAGAAGTAAGTATGGGTAAACGAGGGTCTATTTGCCAACTCGATGGATCTGCCAATGCAATATTGCTGAGCAATCCCTTCATCAAACGATTTGAAGTCAATGCATAAATTGTATCTCCTACAATTACAATGTCATTCACTGAGAAATTATTAGTCGTAGGATAATAGGTGTCCTTAACTTCATTTTTTACTGGATCAATTTTCACAATTCCGAATCCGGTTGCGACATAAACAAAGGATCCATGGTTATAAAATCGGTTGATCTTTTTAGTGCCTTGGATTTCTGCTAACCGTATGGCCGGTATGTTGGTAATGCGATTATTTTCCAACTTGTCAATGTTCCCATTGTCATATCCGATAAAAACAGCTTTTTTGGATGGATATTGACCTAAGCAGGTTAATTTAACATCAGAAAGACCACTGACCGCGGTCCACAATCTTGATTCACCGGCTTCAGGATCATATTCAAAAAGGCCATTTTCAAACGCACAATAAATTTGATTATTACTTCTGGTAAGATCTAATGCTTTTCGATTTGGCACATGTACGCGCCACTCACCCATCCCGATTTGTGCAGAAACTAATAGCGTATAAACAAGAAAAAAAGGAGTTATCCAGAATTTCATTCTATTCATTTTGGATTAATAACGAATAAGTTCCAAAAATATTCCATTCTACGCAGGTATCCTACAAAATTAAACACGACTTGAATACTTCTGTGCTACTTTTGAATTTCGAGTATATTTGATGCGATGAAGTTGAGAATACCGGATTTATTGAGATCGTGGATGACAGGGGAAAGTCGAAACTGGTTTATCCTCTCGATCATTATTGTGATAGCTCATGTGATCTTCAAATTTGGCGCTTTAGACAGACTGGAATTACAGGGAGACGAAGCATTTAGTGTCTTTTTCGCACAACAAACTATTCCTGAGTTACTTGAAACCCTCAATGGGGAAGCCAATCCTCCTTTGTATTATTTACTATTGCATTTTTGGATCAAATTTTTTGGCATTGGATTCATCGCGGTGAAATCACTGAATTTAGTGCTGAGCTTAGGTACTGCACTGGCATTAATTCTTCTCAGCAAACGTCTTGCGAATTTATTGATGGCCATTTTTGTTTCAGTTTGTTTTCTCTTTTCGAATCTTCACTTTGATTTTAGTCATGAGATCAGGGCTTTTCAACTGGTATTGTTGTTGACGCTTTTGTCTTATTATCTGTTTTTTACTTTTCTGGAAACCAAAAAATGGAAGTATTTGATATTCTTGTCATTGGTTACCGTTGCGCTGCCAATGTCTCATTACAATGCTGTTTTGGTACCTTTTACACAATTTGTCATTTCTATATTCTATCTAAGAAGCACCTTTAGTTCTATCATAAAAATTTGGGGAGCTTATTTAATTGCCGGACTACTTTTTCTACCACAATTATTCGTTTTCAGAAGCGTGGTGCCGGATGATACCTTTTGGCTAGGATTGTCAACTTGGAACGATCTAAAATACATAGCATTGAAGGTGGTTGGCCATGATAAAAGCTTTTATGGATTGATGGTATTTTATTATCTGTCACCCATACTCGTGATGCTAGCCAAAAAATATAACTGGTTAAATATCCGTTTTTCATTAAGGACGTTTTTTGCGCTGTGGTTGCTGTATTTACTTCCATTGATAGTCAATTATTCTTTGGCACAGTATGTTCCTTCTTTCCAAGTACGTTATGTTCTGTTTTTGAGTTTTGGTGTTTATTTATCCATCGGTTATGTATTGGCACATTTCGAACGCTTTGCATTTCTAAGACTTTTGTATGTTTTCGTTCTAGCAGGACACATGTTCTATAACTTCCAACCACAACAACGCGACGGAGAAGGTTGGAAAGAAACAGCGGTAGTGGTTTCTTCTCTTCAAAAGGAACAAAAAACACTGGTAATTGTCAGCGCAACCTACAAAGTGCGTGATTTGATCTATTACCTGAATCGAAAGGCCTTTTCTGATTACTCCAATTTTTATGAGCGTCTGGAAAAATTGGACGTGTTGCCAGCATTTAATTCGGACGTTCTAAAGGATACTACATTGTTTAAAAACTACGATAAAGTTGTTTTGATTTTAAGTCATTCTATGGTGCAAGACCCCAATCAAACTGTATTGACTGAAGTAGATCAACGATTGCATTTTTGTTATGAAATTGGTGATCCTATCCGTGCAAGAATTCGGGTTTATAATACAACTGAGAATGCTTGTGTTGAATACAAGGTCCTTAGTGAGGAAATTCAAGACTCAAACGAGTGTTGGCAATGGAAGAAGCGAAAACTTGTTGAGAAAAACTCCGGAAAGAAAGTGGAAGAATATGCTATGCATTGGAATTCATGTCAAAGCATAGCAATTGAAGAGTTTTCTCCGAGTACTCAAGCATTCGCTTCAGACGTTTCATTAATAGCCGGAAATTTTCGATATACATGCTCTGCTGAAAATTCTGCGATGGTAGTCGTATCCGTGGAGCACAACGGTCAATCTTTTAAGCGTTCAGAATACCTTTTGGAAAATTGTCGACCTGGTGAATACAAAGAGTTAGAATTCCTCAGTAGTGCTTTTGGCAATTATCCTGATGGAACTATAATCAAAGTTTACATCTGGCGGCACGGAAGTGGTAGCGTACAACTCGAACAGTTTAGAGTTGGATTTTGGTCAAAATAGAAATCACCATTTGCTGAAACGAGAAAGAGATAGTACATTTGCATCCCATTGTTACTAAGTTAGTATCATTGGCGCAAGGCCCCGTGGCGCAACTGTATAGCGCACTGGATTTCGGCTCCAGCGGTTGCAGGTTAGAATCCTGCCGGGGTCACAAAAACAGAGTGAGAGTGGAGAGCGAGAGGGTTGTTCCTTCGCTCTCATTCTGTTTCTTACACCTTTTAATGAAATTCTGATGGAATAGTTCCATTCCAAATTTCCTCCAAGTGCATAAATAAGTTGGATTTTTCTACCATTTGGGGCACCTTACAGAGTGAGAATGGAGAGCGAGCGTCGCGCTGAGTCCAGCCGAAGTGAGTGATTTACTCCACTTTGTTTCTTTTTTTAAGCTCGCGCACTTTAATTCAATTCAAGAGGAACTTTTTATTTCAAAATTTTCTTCGATCTCTTTCCGTACATTTAACCTTTAACTTTTTACTATGAGGTACTTTCAGTTGCTAGTGGCTTTGCTAATTATCGTTTCTTGTAATAAACCGGCGTATAAGTACAACAAGGAATTCGAAGGAGTATGGCGAACCATTCCGGTTTATGATGAGCTACTAAATACCGAGGTCATGAGTGAGATCGTTATTCAAGGAGAAGATGGTACTTTTAAGAATGCATGCAATCCTTGTGGTCAGGATCTTTGCAATTGCCTGAATTATCAAGTTGGTAAAGCCGTCATGAACAGTTCTAAAACACAAATTAAGATAGGTAGCTCGGGATATGCTTTAACTATTCAAGAGGAACCGAATTTGGATTCCAACGGTATTTGGACAATGAAAGTGCAAAATTTGAGGTATTACCGTCAATAGGAAATGGGCTATGAAAGAAATTGTGATCAAAACAAACGATGGACTCAATTTGCACGGCCGAATTCACGAGGTGAACGATCCAAAAGCACTGGTAGTTTTGATCCATGGCATGGGCGAACATTTTGGTCGGTATGCGCATGTTTCAGCGTTTTTTAATCAGGCCGGATATGCTGTTGCAGGAATAGACCTGAGAGGGCATGGACAATCTGAAGGTAAACGAGGACATACGCCGTCGTATGATTTGTTGATGGATGACATTGAATTGTTCGTAAACAGGTTGAATACTGCCTATCCAAAAGTCCCACTAGTATTGTATGGACACAGCATGGGAGGGAATCTGACCTTGAATGCGCTTATCCGAAAGAAACTTCCTGTGGAAGCTGCTGTTATCAGTGCTCCTTATTTGAAACTAGCCTTTGAGCCACCGAAATGGAAAACAGTTTTAGGAAAATTAAGCGCGAAGTGGATCCCTGAATTAAGTCAAGCTACCGGACTAAATACCAATTCATTGACCAGAGACAAAAATGTTATTCAGGCATATAAGAATGATCCATTGGTTCATGATAAAATTACTTCTTCATTTTTCGTAAACGTACATTTTGCAGGTCCATTCGCACTAAGAAATGCCGAAAAAATCAGTATTCCAATCTTGTTGATGCACGGCACGAAGGATCAATTAACCTCTCATTTTGCTACTCAGGAATTGCATGAAAAAATACCTGACCGCTCCAAACTGAAATTATGGGATGAATTTTACCACGAATTGCACAATGAGCCAGAAAAAGAACTTGTATTCAGATACATTGATCAATGGTTAAAGAACCAATTAGCCTAAATCAATATTCTCGAAGTAAATAATGTTGTGTACAAACGAGAAAATCCTGATAAACCAGATGAATAGGATGATCTTTGTAAACCACTTCAATTCCCAGATCCCAGTAGACTTCATGAATGAGCTCTCTCAATTGTTTGGTAAGGAAAATAAGTTCGGTTCGATAATTCATCTCTAATGATTTAGCATCGTTGGATTCAATCAAAGATAAAGTCATTTCATCAATACGTTTAGTCATGTGATGAATTTGCTCCTCAAGACGATAGGTGTTAGCAATACATGTTTCAAGTCGATTTGGAAAAGTTGTTGTCCAATGTCTTTGTTTGTAGTTGATAAACTTGCGGGTTTCGTTTAGAAATCTAGAGCTTATCCCCAGAACAACTTGAAGGAAAAATGCCTGTGCATAAACGACAAACGGCATTTGAAAAACAGGATTTTCCAAATAACATAGTTGTTCCATTACATTAAAAACAAATTTTTCATTAACCTCAACTTGATCCAAACATATACTGTGTGTTGAAGTTTGAGATAAGCCACTTGTCCTCCAATCACGAATGACTTCCACTTGACCTTTCGTAAGAATGGCTGCCAATTGTTCCCTGCTTTCAGGACAAATGAAGGTAACAGTGAAAAGTCCGGCATAGTCTGCGCCGCTACAATAACGCCAAGTTCCACTGAGTAAATAACCAGTTGCAGTTTTTTCAGCTGAACCAGAAGGAGCTCCGCTTCCGGCAATAACTGCCGAAAGCGGAGTGAATAATTCCTTCGAGATGGATTCCGGAAAACACGATGCGAAATAATTTCCTCCGTTTCCAATTTGTATGAGCCAACCTAAGCTACCGTTAATGAATGCGGCTTCACGAATAACTTTCATTGTTTCCGTCAAGGATAGGTCTAAACCGTTCAATTCAGCTGGTAAAAAACACTTGAAAAGACGCTCCCGAAACAATAAATCAATAACTGATTTATCAATTTCTGCATTGGGGTTCTTGAAATGATTCTCAAATTTTTTCAGCGTTTCATTTGGTTCCGGCTTCATATCGGATTACATTTTAAGTGTCAACCGCACCAAGAAGTTTCTTCCTGCCTGCGGATATACGAAGTTTTCATTTATACGCTGACCTCCATATACATATCCCCACGTGTAGCCATTGTTCGCATAGCGATAATTGAACAAATTATTGACCTGTGCGCCTAAACGTACTTCTTTGAATCCCCATTTTTCAATTCCGTAAGAAATTCCGAGATTGAAAATTTCATATTCATTGAGCATTCGATCGCTACTTTCTGTATTGTCTAGGTACTGTCGACTTACATATTTCCCTAGTAGATTTATTTCTAGTCCTTTAATTGGCTCATACAAAAGCCCAATTGATGCAATAAGGTCCGGTGAAAATGCAATGGAAGTATTGGTATGCTCGATCTCATCTTGGATCATATTGCCTTCTGAATCATAATTGTCGTAATTATCAACATACTCAATAAATTGAGCGATTTTGTTCTGACTAAAAGTTAAATTACCTGAAACACTAAAATTTTTAAGGATCATATACCCTGTTTCAACTTCAAATCCTGCACGGTAACTCTTCTCGACATTAGTTCGAATGTAGGCACCTACATCGTTAATCTTACCTGTAAGGATCAATTGATCTTTATAGTTCATCCAGTAGACATTTCCATTGAAGAAGAATTTTTGCTTGCGTAGCTTATATCCGGCTTCAATGTTGTCCAAGCGCTCTTCTTTTGGTCTGCTGGAAGGCGTACTTTCTATAAAATCACTTCTTACAGGCTCACGATGCGCCACAGCATAAGAAGCATACAACTGCGATTGATTGTTGATAGTATACGTTAAACCGGCTTTAGGATTGAAGAAGGTAAATTCGATCTCTTGCTGTAAAGGCACAAGGTTCCCAAATGACTCGTCGATTCCAAGGTAGGAATAGTTGATATGACGCACTTGAAGGTCGCCATAGAAATTGAATTTCTTCCACTCATAATTACCTTTCAAGTATACATTCACATCAAATTTATCCGCGCGATTGTCATAATAGCGTTGTCCGATCTCACTTTGTGAAGCGAGTCTGGCCCAAATAACTTCGCCAAAATGATCTCCCGTATACTGATTTGC
This sequence comes from Crocinitomicaceae bacterium, assembly GCA_036825545.1. Lineage (GTDB taxonomy): Bacteria > Bacteroidota > Bacteroidia > Flavobacteriales_D > Crocinitomicaceae > M0103. Next base: position 61,928 of record DAISYB010000009.1, read on the forward strand.
TCCTCCACCAAGTGTCAAGCGGAAGTTTTTATTATTTGAATAGTTTAGTGAAAAAACTCCTCCGTAGAAATGATTGTCCAACCAACGGCGACGAATCAGATCTGTACGGGTAATTGTATCACCACCAATCGCTACCGGTTCAAATCCATACGTCGAAAAACGCTGGTTCATTTTATATTGCTCATAATATCCTCGACCACGGGTGTAATGACCCGACACATTGAAATTCAATTTTGAGTTTATTGTTCGTGTATAATGCAGTTGATAGTGATCCTGCTGATAATTGTCGACTTCGTTCTCATACAGGTAATAATTGTAGGTATTCGATCCTGAATTGAACAAATTCGCTGAATCTGCTGCAGTTTGATACATTCCTCCCGGATAGTAATTGTTGTAAAAATGGTTTAACAATCCTTCTTCATCCTCTTTGTATTTTGCTTCAGGTATTCCCCACCATGCCTGATAGGTACGTTCTGCACCACTGAAAACATTGGCTTTCAAAATACTTTTTTTACCAATATAGGCTCCTGAAAGGAAAAATGACTTCAGATTGGAAGAAGCCCGGTCGATGAAACCATCTGACGTAATTCGCGATAAACGGGCATCAAAAGCAAATTTTTCATTGATCAATCCTGTTCCTGCTTTGACTGTGTTTCGTAAGGTATTGAATGAACCTGCTGAATTATCCAGTACAGCGTATGGATTTCGTTCAATATTGTCCGTTTTGATGTTGATGCTGGAACCAAATGCTGCAGCTCCATTCGAAGATGTCCCCACACCACGTTGCACTTGAATATTGTCACTCGAAGAAGCAAAATCAGGCATATTTACCCACCAAACACCGTGCGACTCAGAGTCATTCAGTGGAATTCCATTCACGGTTACATTCGTTCGGGTCGGATCAACTCCACGTATACGTATTCCCGTATATCCGACTCCGGCTCCGGCATCTGATGTGACAACTGTCGAGGGCGTTCCTTCTAATAAGTAGGGAAGGTCCTGACCGTAATTACTCTTGGCGATCTGCGCCTCATTCAGATTCGTGTAAGTTGTAGGTGTCTTGGAATCGGCTCTTACCCCTGAAACTTGTACTTCTTCGATCATTAACGACGAAGTGAAAAGTGTCAATGAAACCTGAGTGTCGCCTTGTTCAGTACTGACGGTTTGATTCAGCGATTCGAATCCAAGTAAGGAAGCGTTTAACTCAAAAATTCCTGTACTGACATTTGTGATTTTAAATTCACCATTTGCGTCAGTGTAGGCTCCATGGTAGGTGTCTTTGAGTGTGATTCGAACACCGGGCAGGGTCTGACCCTCACTGCTTTTAACGTTTCCGCTGATCGTGTGTTGTGAAATTGCGTGCAATGGTAGCAACAAAGCCATTGCCCAAAGCACATTAACCATTCTTGTTTTCATTTTTTAAAAAATTAAACAAGAACAAGGGGCTAATTCTTGGTATGAATAAATTAGCTGTTTGTAAAAAAGTCATCTTCCCTTCGCAGGCATTATCCTGAATCAGGTTCAATGGGTATAATCTCAGCCGCGATTGTTACATCAGGGCACCCCTTAGAGACGGGGCAAAGTTAGAAATAAATTGGATTTGAAGATTAAAAAGATTTGAAGAATTTGGTAATAGTGGCCCCCTTGGTACATTGCTTTGTTGATCGAGTGGTCAACCCTGAGGCTGAGTGTATCGAGAGAAACAAAGGAACACTCAGTAGCCATACTTACCGCAAGCCTTGTTTGGCTCCCGATCTTGTTGAGAGATGTTCCTTTCTTTGTCACCTAAACGTTTTTCTGTTAACCGTAAATAATAAGGTCCTTGCTCTTTGTTCTTTGTTCTTTGCTCTTATCTTTGTCATTCAAAAGTTTTAGCCAACAAGTATGGACAAAAATCAGGAACTCATCGAACGACGTAAGAACTCCATGTTAGGTGGCGGTCAGGCACGTATAGATAAGCAACATCAACAAGGGAAACTGACCGCAAGAGAACGGATCACTCTTTTGGTGGATGAAGGATCTTTTCATGAGATCGGTCAGTTTGTTGAGCACCGTTCAACCTCATTTGGACTCGATAAGCAAAAGTTCCCGGGCGATGGAGTTGTAACCGGTTACGGTACGATCCATGGGAGACTGGTTTATGTCTTTGCACAAGATTTCACCGTATTGGGAGGATCTTTAGCTGAAGCACATGCCCAGAAAATCTGTCGAATCATGGATGCAGCAATGAAAAACGGAGCGCCGGTAATTGGATTAAATGATTCTGGTGGTGCACGTATTCAGGAAGGTGTGGTGTCATTGGCTGGATATGCTGATATTTTTTACAGAAATACGAGAGCGTCGGGCGTGATTCCTCAGATCTCAGTGATTATGGGGCCATGTGCCGGCGGTGCAGTGTATTCGCCTGCATTGACGGATTTTGTGTTCATGGTCGAAGAGACTTCTTATATGTTCGTTACCGGACCAAACGTTGTTAAGACGGTAACCCATGAAGAAGTAACATCTGAAGATCTGGGTGGAGCAAAAGCACACGCAGAGAAATCAGGGGTGAACCATTTTACGGCAGCAAATGACGTTGAATGTTTGAAGAAAGTACGTGATTTGATGACCTATTTGCCGCAAAACGCGGATGAATTGGCTCCATCACCTTCTCAATATCACTTCAACGAAAATAAAATAACTCAGATCGGAGCCATTCTTCCGGACAATGTGAACGTTCCTTACGATATGCGAAAAGTAATCGATTGTGTGATCGATGACAATTCATTCCGTGAAGTTCAGGAAGATTTCGCAAAGAATATTGTGATCGGTTTTGGTCGACTGGAAGGAAAAACTATTGGAATAATAGCCAATCAACCGGCAGCATTGGCGGGTGTATTGGATATCGATGCTTCCAGAAAAGGTGCGCGTTTCGTGCGTTTCTGTGATTCGTTCAATATCCCGTTATTGGTTTTTGAAGATGTACCAGGATTCCTTCCGGGGACAGATCAAGAATGGAGAGGGATCATCACTCACGGCGCGAAATTATTGTACGCATTTTCAGAGGCTACAGTGCCTAGAATTACAGTAATCACGCGCAAAGCATATGGTGGTGCATTTGATGTCATGAACTCGAAGAACATTGGTGCTGACCTCAATTTTGCATGGCCTACTGCAGAGATCGCAGTTATGGGAGCAAAAGGAGCGGCGGAGATCATCTTTAAACATGAAATCCAGGCTGCGGAGGATCCTCAGTCAAAATTGCTCGAGAAAGAAGCAGAGTATGGAGATATGTTCGCTAATCCCTACCGCGCAGCTGAACACGGCTTCGTAGATGATGTGATCCTTCCTTCTGAAACTAGAGAAAAAGTGATTGCCGGCTTCAAGACGCTTGAGAACAAGGCAGAAGTCTTACCAAAGAAAAAACACGGAAATATTCCACTATAATTGTCCATTGTCAATTGTCTATTATCAATTATGTACAGATCTCACAACAACGGCGAACTTCGCCCTTCACACATCGGAACAACAGTAACACTAGCAGGTTGGGTACAGCGCTCACGCGACCTTGGAGGAATGACTTTTATTGATCTTCGTGACCGCTACGGGATCACTCAGCTGACCTTCAATATGGAGGATAATGCTGATCTTTGTTTACAGGCACGTAAGCTAGGACGCGAATTCGTTATTCAGGTGAAAGGAGAAGTGATCGAACGTTCGAGCAAGAACATGAATATGCCTACCGGTGAGATCGAGATCAAAGTGACTGAACTGAAAGTACTCAACGCTTCAAAAACACCGCCTTTCACGATCGAAGATGATACGGATGGTGGCGATGAATTGCGCATGCAATACCGTTACCTGGACCTGAGAAGAAATCCGGTTCAGCAAAAATTGATGCTCCGTAACAAGGTAGCATTGGAAACAAGAATTTACCTCAACTCACAGAATTTCCTCGATGTGGAAACACCGGTGTTGATCAAATCTACTCCGGAAGGGGCACGCGATTTCGTTGTGCCGTCGCGCATGAACCAAGGTCAGTTTTATGCCTTGCCACAGTCGCCACAAACCTTCAAGCAGTTGTTGATGGTTTCAGGGTTCGATCGTTACTACCAGATCGTAAAATGTTTCCGCGATGAAGACCTTCGTGCGGATCGTCAGCCCGAATTCACACAGATCGACTGTGAAATGGCCTTCGTTGAACAGGAAGATGTCCTGAATACTTTTGAAGGTCTGATAAAACACTTATTTAAAACAGTAAGAGGTGTAGAGCTTGTCGAGACCTTTCCACGAATGAGTTTTGCGGAAGCGATCGAAAAATACGGTTCAGATAAGCCGGATATCCGCTTCGGAATGGAGTTCGCTTACCTCGATGAGGTGGCAAAAGGAAAAGGTTTCGCCATTTTCGATTCAGCTGAAACGGTGATTGCGATCAACGCTGAAGATTGTGTTGAATACACCCGTAAACAAATCGATGAATTGACAGATTGGGTGAAGCGTCCGCAGATCGGAGCAAAAGGATTGGTTTATGTGCGTTGCAACGCCGATGGAACCTTCAAATCGTCTGTAGATAAATTCTATTCACAAGAAGACTTGGCGCAATGGGCGGCTAAAGCCAACGCTAAGCCGGGCGATTTACTTTTGGTATTAAGTGGTGATCTGGACAAGACTCGTAAGCAAATGAACGAATTGCGCTTGCACATGGGGAATGAACTTGGTCTTCGAAATCCGAATGAGTTCAAACCATTGTGGGTATTGGATTTCCCTCTATTGGAATGGGACGAAGAAAGCGGACGCTACCATGCTATGCACCACCCGTTCACCTCTCCGAAACCGGAGGACATGCACCTGATCGATACCGATCCGGGTAAAGTGCGCGCCAATGCATACGACCTCGCAATGAACGGTGTAGAATTGGGCGGTGGTTCGATCCGTATCCACGACCGCGACCTGCAATCACGCATGTTCGACTTACTTGGTTTCACAAAAGAAGAAGCACAGGCGCAGTTCGGCTTCTTGATGAGCGCCTTCGAATACGGAGCGCCGCCACACGGTGGATTGGCCTTCGGATTGGATCGTTTGGTAGCAACTATGGGTGGCTCTGAATCGATACGCGATTACATCGCCTTCCCTAAGAACAACAGCGGTCGTGACACCATGATCGATGCGCCTTCACCATTGGATGAGGCTCAAATGAAGGAATTGGGAATTGGATTGAATTAATTTTCGAAAATTGATGAACGTGAAACAGGGAAATCTCCACATCTACAACAGTCTTTCCGGACAAAAAGAAAAGTTCGAACCGATCCACGAAGGAAGAGTTGGAATGTATGTGTGTGGACCAACACTTTACAGTGAACCGCACATGGGGAACATGCGCACCTTCATCAATTTCGATATGATCTACCGCTATTTGCTCAAGCTAGATTACAAGGTGAAATATGTACGCAATATTACCGATGCGGGTCACATCACGAACAGTTTGGGTGAAGCAGTCGATAGCATTGGAGCAGCTGCGCGATTGGAGCAAATACAATCACTGGAGATCGTTTACAAATACAACGTGAAATTCCAGGAACTGCAACGCATATACAACCTTTTGCCGCCAAGCATCGAACCTACGGCAACGGGTCACATCCAGGAACAGATCGAGATCATTGAGAAGATCATTGAAAATGGTTTTGCGTATGTGGTGAACGGTTCTGTTTATTTTGATGTACGCAACTACAGCGAGAAATACAATTATGGAATTCTCAGTGGACGAAAGATCGATGAACTCGAAGAAGAAACTCGCACACTGAATGCGCAGGACGAAAAACGGTTCTTTGCTGATTTCGCGCTTTGGAAAAAAGCCAATCCGGAGGACATGCAGATCTGGCGCTCACCTTGGGGAGATGGAAATCCAGGGTGGCACATTGAGTGTACCGCAATGAGTACTAAATACCTCGGTTCTCACTTCGACATTCACGGTGGTGGCATGGACCTTAAGTTTCCACATCACGAAGACGAGATCGCACAAAACTGTGGCTCTTTGGGCTGTAATCCGGCGAAATACTGGATGCATGCCAACATGCTTAATGTGAACGGACAAAAAATGAGTAAGTCCTTTGGCAATTATTTCTTGCCAAAGGAGATCGTAGAAGGCACGACAAATCTTTTCCAAAAACCGTATTCTCCGGATGTGATTCGTTTTTGCATGATGCAGGCGCATTACCGCAGTACGCTGGATTTCACGGAAGACTCGTTGAACGCAGCCGAGAAAGGCTATACCCGATTGTCAGATGCCTTGTCTTTATTAGATAAGCTCTCAGTTTCAGCCAATTCTTCTTTCAATGTACGGGAACTTGTGGACAGTTTCTACGCAGCAATGGATGATGACTTCAATGCACCTATGCTTATCGCCAACCTGTTTGAGGCAGTACGTCGCGTAAACTTGGTCAACGACGGAAATGATACGATCTCAGCTTCTGACCTTGATCTTCTAAAGCAGGAAATGCATTCGTTTGTGTTGGACGTCCTTGGTTTGAATACAGGTGTAGCTAACAGTGATTCGAAACTGGCTCCGGTTATGGATTTAGTGTTGGATCTGCGTCAGCAGGCCCGCGCCAACAAAGACTGGACAACCTCCGACCGCATCCGCGACGGCCTCGCAGCAGCAGGAATTACGGTAAAAGATTCGAAGGACGGTACGACTTGGAGCTGATTATTTAGTGCAGAGTGTTCAGTGCAGAGTGCATGGATAATTAGAAAATTACATCATTCGTTCGCACAAGACATTTTCTTAACGAAATTCGATCAAATTGTATATCCCTAAAACCCTTCAACCTATTTTAGGAATATACACATTGTCAATTTAATTGCACCCCAACAACCAAAAAGTCCTAATATCTTAACATCCTAAAATCTTAATATCTTAGCAGAATAAAGTAATAGCAAATGCTCACTCCGGATATCCCAAAAAAACTCTTTCTCCTCGACGCTTATGCACTGATCTATCGTGCCTATTTTGCTTTTGCAAAAAATCCAAGGGTCAATTCTAAGGGACAAAACACTTCTGCCGCCTTCGGATTTACAAATGTGCTGATCGATGTGATCAAGAACGAGCAACCAACGCATTTAGCGGTTGTTTTTGATCCTCCAGGAGGCTCAGTTCACCGTCAAACAGAGTTTGAAGCCTACAAAGCACACCGCGAAGAAATGCCGGAAGATATTCGCTCAATGATCCAGCCGATCAAACGAATTGTTGAAGCTTTCAATGTTCCTATTCTGGAAGTAAATGGTTATGAAGCTGATGATGTGATTGGGACACTTGCTAAAATGGCGGAGAAACGTGGTTATCAGACCTATATGATGACACCTGATAAGGATTACGGTCAGTTGGTTTCTGAGAATATTTTTATTTATAAACCGGGACGTGGTGGAGCACCCGCGGAAATTCTAGGTGTGAAAGAAGTCTGTGAAAAGTTTGAAGTGGAGAATCCTTTACAGGTAATCGATATCCTCGGACTTTGGGGTGATGCTTCGGATAACATTCCCGGAATTCCCGGAATTGGTGAAAAAACAGCAAAAACACTGATCCAAAAATACGGATCGGTGGAAAATCTCATCGATCATGCTCACGAATTGAAAGGGAAACAGCAGGAAAATGTTATCAACTTTGCGGATCAAGGACGAATATCCAAAATGCTGGCAACAATCATCATTGATCTTGAAGTAGAGTTTGACGAGGAGGCCTTGGTCATGTGTGATGTCGATGCGGAGAAAGTGAAGGAGATTTTCACTGAATTGGAATTCCGCAACTTAGCACGACGCGTGATCGGCGAAGAGATCGTTGTAACGGCACATCCGACAGCAAACAAAGGAGAATCAGCACAGTTGGACCTGTTCGGTATGCAAAGTATGCTCGTGGAGAATGAGCCAAAGGAAACAACCGGTTATAAAACGATTGCAACAGAAAAACCGAGCTATCATTTGATCACAAAGCCAGAAGAACGCAAGGAATTACTTGAGATCCTTCTGCAACAAAAACAAGTGTGTTTTGATACAGAAACTTCCGATCTCGATGCCATGCATGCTGACCTGGTTGGATTGTCATTTTCCTACAAAGCCCGTGAAGCATTCTATGTGGCCGTGCCACTAGATTTTGACCAAGCAAAGTCCATCGTGGAAGAGTTTCGTCCATTTTTCGAGTCAGAGAAGGTTGAGAAGATTGCGCATAATATCAAATATGACCTGAAAGTTCTTGCAAGATATGGAATGGCTGTTTCGTCGCCAACGTTTGATACAATGGTCGCACATTACCTGATCAATCCGGAATCAAAGCAGGGAATGGATTTTCTGGCGCAATTCTATTTGAATTACCAACCGATTTCCATTGAAACGCTGATTGGTAAAAAAGGAAAAGGTCAGGGCAGTATGGTCGACCTGAAACCGGAAGAGATTTCAGATTACGCTTGTGAGGATGCTGATATCACCTTTCAACTGAAGCAATTATTTGAACCTGAAGTGAACAAGGAGCACCTGAAACAGTTGTTCTATGAAATGGAAATGCCACTCGTGGAAGTCCTGAAAGATATGGAGCAAGAGGGGATCGCGATCGACGTGGAAGGCTTGAACACTTACTCAAAGGAATTACAGGAAACACTCGTTCGCTTGGAGAAAGAAATTCGTGATGCTGCAGGAATGGATTTCAATGTCGATTCGCCGAAGCAATTGGGGGAAGTACTTTTTGACCATTTGAAAATCGATCCGAAAGCGAAGAAGACCAAAACCGGTCAGTATGCGACGTCAGAAGACATTTTGGTAAAACTGGAGAAAGCACATCCAATCATACCGATGATTCTAGAGTACCGGCAATTGCGCAAATTGAAGAGTACATACGTTGACCCCCTTCCAACGATGACAGACAAAATAGATGGAAGGATACACACGAATTTTATGCAAACCGTAACTGCAACCGGACGATTGAGTTCGAATAATCCAAATTTGCAAAACATTCCAATCCGCACAGCGAAAGGACGAGAGATACGAAAAGCCTTCATTCCACGCGGAAAAGAATTTACCTTGATGGCAGCAGATTATTCGCAGATCGAGTTGCGAATCATTGCCGCTTTGAGTAACGATGTCAATATGATCAATGCATTCAAAGCCGGTTACGATATTCACGCCTCCACGGCCGCAAGAGTGTTCTCCGTGCCCTTAGAAGAAGTGACACGCGAACAGCGAAGTGCCGCAAAGGCAGTCAATTTTGGAATCATTTACGGTCAAAGTGCTTTTGGTCTATCGCAAAATCTGAATATCTCCCGAACAGAAGCAAAAACGATCATAGACAACTATTTCGATCAGTACCCGACGATAAAATCCTACATGGATGGAGCAATTGCACAAGCGCGTGAAAAAGGGTACGTGGAAACGATCATGAAGCGCCGTCGTTATTTGCCGGACATCAATTCGGCAAATGCAGTGGTACGCGGATTTGCCGAACGCAATGCCATAAACGCTCCGATTCAGGGCTCAGCTGCCGACATCATCAAGCTGGCCATGGTGGCCGTTCAGCGTGAAATGAAGAAGGCTGATCTCCAATCAAAAATGATCCTGCAAGTACATGATGAATTGGTCTTTGACGTGCACCTTTCCGAAAAGGAAAAAATGTACGATCTGGTGAAATCAGCAATGGAATCGGCTATAAATCTTGTCGTACCAATGGAAGTCGAACTGCAATTCGGCGATAATTGGCTGGATGCGCACTGATCTGGCTACTATTTTTCATCGGCGACTTCGATACAATTTTGCAACGCTAACCGAGTGAGCGACGATAATGAGCTTGCATCGAGGTAGCGTTTCAAAACCACTCAGTCGCCGATGAATAATCATTCGTTCAGCATTATGCTTTAACAATTTTAAAGTCCTCGCTCCAAGATAGCAATGCGTTTTTCGATTGGTGGATGTGTGGAAAACAATCCCCCCAATGAGGACAAAAATCCTTTGCTGTGTTTCGGGTCATTCTCAATGAATGCTTGCTTGAGATCTTCTCCTTGAACATCAAGGTCAGAATTTCCTGAAATCTTCCGCAGTGCTGATGCTAGCGCGTGTGAATTTTTGGTCATTTCAACTGCACCGGCATCGGCCAGATATTCCCTTTTACGTGAAAGAGCGAACTTGAAGATAATGGAGAAGAAATACACTACGACAGCCACAATCAATGCAATGATCAAAACTCTTCCGTCTGTTTTGTTGTCCCTTCTTCTACCGCCACCGTATATCACCATGCGAAACAAAATCTCCACGGCAAAGGCAAATATTCCAACAAAAATGATCGAAATGATCAACAACCGAACATCTTTATTGCGAATGTGTGCCAACTCATGAGCGATGACTCCTTCCAGTTCACGATCATCCAGCTTGTCAATTATTCCACGGGTTAAGGTAACCGCATAAGAGTTTTTGTCGATCCCTGATGCAAACGCATTGAGTACCGGTGAATCGATGATGTACAGTTTCGGCATTGGCATTCCTACAGACATGCATAAATTCTCTGTGAGATTGTAAACACGCATGTTCTCTTTGCGCTCTAGCGTTCGTGCTCCTGAAGTTGCATTGATAATCGCTGTATGGGATAAATATGCTATTGTGAACCAAATAGCCACTGCAATCAATACGACTGGAATCGTGGTAATGAATAATTCATTGACTTCCTCAAGCTCTCCTCCCCCAGCAAAAAACATAATTGCATACACTGCAATCAAAATCAATGCGGGAAATCCTATTAACAACAAAACAGACCGCCGGTTATTACGGGCGATCTGTGAATGTAATCCAATGTATTCCATCGTCTTTAGTTAGAACTTCACTTCTGGTGCTTTGTCCATTACTACACGCTGCTCACTTCCAATATCAAACATTGGTTGAGTTGTCATTTTTCTGAAACCTGCCACAATATTTGAAGGGAACTGCTCAATCGCATTGTTCAATTCACGAGTTGCAGAGTTGAAATAACGTCTTACAGCTGCCAATTTATTTTCAATATCAGCAATCTCCTTTTGCAAATGCATGAAGTTTTGATTTGCTTTTAAGTCCGGATAGGCTTCCACTTGAATATTGAAAGCACCCATTGCTGCTCCTAACTCATTGTTTGCTGCGATCTTATCGTTGATTGAGGTCGCGCTCAAACATCTAGAGCGTGCTTCAGTCACTCGCGTTAGCACCTCTTTCTCGTGTTCCATATAACCCTTAACTGCACCCATCAATTGAGGAATAAGGTCATATCGCTGCTTCAATTGAACATCAATATCAGCAAAAGCATTCTCGCGATTATTGTTAAGTGCTACTAGTCGGTTGTTTAAAGAGATCAGGTAAAATACCAAAATCAATACAACACCAACTGTTATTAAAATTCCAATCATCTTTACAAAATTTAGTTCAGTCGAAATTAACGAAATTATGTGGTGTCGGCATCAGCTATTCGTTAAAATTTCTAAACACTTCTTACTTTAAACAGTTGAACTCATGTCAAACCAGAATTTTCCATGACTTTCATAAATTTTTCAATCGACTGTAACTTTTCTGTAACTTGCATGTCATACGTTCGAATTAACGTTAAATGACAGTCAGACAGTACAACGAAGCGGTTGATCAATTCTCGGATAATATTTTCCGGTTTGCCATGAAGCATCTCAAAAATGAGATGTCCGCTAAAGATGTTGTACAAGAAACTTTTACGAAAGTCTGGATCAAACACGAAGAAGTTTCATTTGAAAAAGTGAAATCGTATTTGTTCACAACGGCTTATCATGCGATTATTGACTGGGTAAAAAAAGATGGAAGAAACGGGGATTTTGAGCAAGTTACACACACTCACTCTACAGAATTTTCCACCAGCTTCGATTTGCAGGAAATTTTGCATGAAGCCTTGGATAAACTTCCTGAAATACAAAAAACGGTAGTTCTATTGAGAGATTATGAAGGATACAATTATGCCGAGATAGCAGAAATTACAGCACTAAATGAATCACAAGTAAAGGTGTACATTTTTCGAGCGAGGCAGGCATTAAAAGAATATATTAAACGAATGGATTTGGTCGTTTGAAAAAGGAACAAGGCTTGCGGTGAGCTAGGCCGAACTGAGCAAAGAACAAGGACCAATGACTTTGAGCACCAATGACAGCAAAAATTGAAGAATTAAATGGAAAAGATCAGCATATTTAATTACGAGGCGTATTACCTCGACTTACTGGAGGGAAACCTGAGTGAGGAGGATACGGCTTTGTTGCTGGATTTTCTAGAGCAGCACCCTCATCTTAAACTTGATGATGAGTTCATGCCGGGGCTTGATTTGAACGAAATGCGTTTGGATGCACAATTTAAGGCTGAACTTAAGCAAGTTGATTTTGAAAATGAAACACCCAACCTCATCAATGCAGAACAATTTATCATTGCTGAAACAGAGGGGCTTCTTTCTCCGGACAAATCGCTCGACTTGAACGACTTGCTCAAACAGAATGAACAACTTCAAAAATTGTACAAGATCTATCACCGTGTTCAGTTAAAACCAGACGAACGGTTGATCTTTGTGGACAAAGAATCGCTAAAGCACAAGGCTACTCTTCGTCTTTGGCCGGCCATAACATTTGCAGCCGCTGCTTCTGTTGCTGCCTTCTTCTTCTTGATCCAACCGGGGGACATAGGAGTAAAAGGCAACGCGGGATTCTCAGGTGTTGCGGGGGTTCCAGAAAACAATACAACGCTAAAGCAGGTCAGTTCTTCAAACGTACAAGTCGTTGATCCATCCGGAAATCCATTGACAAGGTTAGTGTTAAATCCTGCGGTTTCGGATGGAGCTCTTACTCCAAAAAACACGACACATTCCATTGATGACATGGCATTGCGTTCACCGCGTGCACTAAAGCTAGAAATTGCCGATCTGGATTTGATCGAAAATCACGTGGCCCAAGAATCCTATGAACAACGCTATCAAAAAAATGATTACACCATTTTAGGCGTTCAGGACATGAACAATCCAATCAAACCAATAACTAACCGAATTGGTGACCTTGTAAAACAGGATGTTGACTTTAGAACGGCAAAAGCAACTGAAAAGAATTCAGGCGGATTTTATATCAAGATCGGCAAATTTGAGCTGTCTCATAAAAAACATTGATCCATAAGCTGAATTTTGAGCTCTTTTTTCGCTAGATTTATGCCTTCAGCAAGGAATGAAGGAAACCGACTTCATAAATCAAAATAAAGAAAAGTGGTCTCACTTTGAGAAACTTTATGCAGACAGCTCGCACCAACCCGAAGAGCTGAGTGATTTGTATATGGACCTAACTGATGATCTCAGTTATGCACAGACTTTTTACAAACGAAGAACTGTAAGAGTTTACTTGAACCAACTTGCACAAATGGTTTTTGCAGGTGTTCACAAACATCGGGGAGAATCACTGAGAAAATTCATCACTGTTTGGAAAACGTCACTGCCTCTGGAAATCTACCGTTCAAGAAACAGTCTGTTGTTTGCGTTGGTTGTTTTCCTTCTTTATGCCGCGATTGGTGCGATTACAACCCACTTCAACCCTGATTTCCCAAGGATCGTAATGGGTGATGAGTATGTGAATATGACCTTGGAAAACATCAAGGCCGGTAATCCATTAGGCGTTTACGAAAGTAATGACCAAGTGTCTATGTTCATCATGATTACGAGCAATAACATAAAGGTGGCCTTGATGTGTTTTGCTGCCGGACTCTTTTTCACAATAGGTACGCATTTATTGCTTTTTTCAAATGGCGTCATGCTGGGTGCATTTCAGTATTTCTTTCATCTAAAAGGTTTGTTGATCACTAGTTTTCTGGGAATTTGGATACATGGTGCTTTTGAAATTTCGGCTATTGTTCTAGCCGGTGGTGCTGGTATTACCGCTGGAAACGGGTTGTTGTTTCCCGGATCCTACACACGGCTCCAATCATTTCAATTGTCCGTAAAAAGAGGACTTAAAATCATGATGAGTTTGATTCCGTTCATCATAGCAGCCGGTTTTCTTGAAAGTTATGTCACACACAATTATGATGATCTTCCGGATTGGTCGAAATGGACACTCATTCTGTTTTCCTTTGCCCTTATTTTGTTTGTCTATGTTTTCTATCCGGTTTATGTTGCACGGAAAAACCCACATCTTCTGAATGAAGAAGATACAAGCACATTCAATGAAAAAATAACGATTAAACTCCATAGAATCCGTTCGGTCAGTGATGTGATCATGGACAGTTTTCAATTGTATCGGCGCGTAATCGGGAAGGTCATTCAGTTGATTCTTCCTGTATTTATTCCCGCTGTAGTATTGATTCTGTATTTTCAAGGACAGCAACACGAATACCTCATGGGCTTTCAACATTTGTATGACTGGGTTGTTCAATTGAGAATTATTTTTGGATACGGTTTTTATGGATGGCAAGATTTTCTTGTGGCTTTTATTTGGTCCATTTTGTTTGCACAATTGATCATTACCGTTTTTTTTGTAGTAGGACAAAAATGTAATTTATCTGACTCCAACAATTATTACCGTTATTTAACGAAACACTTTCTGAAAGTTTGGGTGGGAACTTCCCTACTCTTCTGGACTGTTTTCTTCCTTCCCTGGTATTTCTTGTTGTGGTGTGTGTTTCTGTTGCCCTTCTTTTATCTTCAGAGTCCTGTAATGCACTTCGAAGCTCTTAAATTCGGTGAACGCTTCAAAAAATCTTTTGCCGTTAGTTCGAGGAATTATGGGAAATCGCTGCTAACACTGCTGATGACGCTTGCAATAGTTGCAATTTTAGTACAACCCATCGCATTTTTGGGCAGCATTCATGAGCCTTTTAACGATAAACCGCTTGTTCGCGATTTGTTGGATCTTATTGCCGACTTTACAAAACGAATTACACAGATCTATGGCTGGGACCATATGCATGCCGCAAACATCGTCAGACAAGTTGTTTATCTAATCGTTGCACTCTTTGTCTTGCCTTTTACTTTCATTACCATGGTGGTTCTTTATTTCTCAGATAAAGAGCGAATGGAAGTCGTTTCATTGAAAGAGTCCTTTACAAAATTTGGCAAAAGAAGCAGAATACAAGAAACCCGTATTGATGAGGAACCGCCTGTTAAATAGCATTTTACTACTTTTTGTAAGTACCCTCTTGTTCGGTCAAAATCCTGAACAGGAAAAACGCTATGAAAAAACAGCTCAGGGTTACAAATATGTGAAAGACAAGCGTTACAAAGGTCCATCAGACTGGAATGGCGCAAGTCCGGCTACAATGAGTGAGAAAAATACACCTCAATTCAATCAGGAGCCATACAACGGGTTAGAGGATCGCATTGATCAAACACGTAATAAGAAAAATGCGGGGAATGGTGGTCCACTTCAAAAAGATCCTAAAACACAGAAGGGTGAACCAATTCAATTGCCCGATATTGACCCGCCGGATATTGATGCGCCAGACGTACCTGATATTGATCCACCTACATTTTCCGAAACTTTTTGGAAGACGCTACTCATCGTGTTCATTGTTCTTGTTGTCATTCTGCTTCTGTATTTGTTAATCCGAAATTATCAACCGAAAGCACAGCGAATTGAATCTGAATTCGAAGAACACGAATGGAATCCTGAAGTCATCACTAAAACAGAACTTGAACTCAAGTTGGAAGATGCATTAAAAAGAGAAAACTATAGGGAATGTGTGCGTATTTACTTCACATTCATTCTTAAAGAATTGATCCGAAATCGATTTATCCATTGGAAAAAGGAGAAAACCAATTTCGAATATCAACTTGAAATGAATGGAAAACCACACGCCTACCTTTTTAATGAATCCGTTCGAATATACGATCTCATCTGGTATGGCGAATACGAATTGAGCCGCGACGAGTTTGCGCAGATCGAACCCATACTAAAAAGTACACATCAGCAATTCGAAACAACAGCATGAGCATAAGTAGAAAATATGGTATTGTTGCTGTTTTGTTACTGATGACAGTCATGTTGCTATGGATGTTCAGTGAACCGCCTGTAACAAGTGCTAAAAACAGTCCAAAACAATTCGTTTCCTCCAATTGGGACAAGAAATATGAATGGGATAGTCAAGATGCCTATGGCTTATTCCTCATGAATGGCATTCTTCGTAAACAAAACAAAGGGATAGACCCTACACAGATCGATACGCCTGAACAATTGGATTCATTGACGTATGTCAATGAAAAAAGAACCTATGTATTTATCGGTTCTGAATTTGGGTTGTATACCAATGAACTCGACACTTTATTTGACCGAGTCTTCAGGGGTTCAGATCTATTTGTTTCTGCGTCAGACGTTTCCCTGAATTTTGCTAATGCTTTTGATCCTGCATTAATCCTATCGTTTGATTATGCCCCTCAGATTCAGGTCAAAGTAGACACAACAAAATACAGTTTCACGTATCGCTATCAGAATGATACTCTAAGCTATCCTTGGAAGTTTATTGATCGCAAAGGCAAGTTTGAAAACACTACAGAAATTCTTAGTCGATTATCCGGAAAACCCAATTTTATCCGTTTTCCACACGGAAAAGGTTCCATATTCATCCACTCCACACCTGAATTGTTTTACAATTACAATCTGGCCACTAAGGACGGTTTTTTCCATGCAGAAAAGGTTGCAGCCAAAATCAACTCTGGAAAGAAAATCGTCTATCTTGAATTAGCGCGTCTGGATGAAGAAAAAGAAGAAGACATTTTCGATTTCATGAGAGATCAGGAAGAAGGTGAACGAGATGATAGCTACTTGCAATTCCTACTTCAGACCCCCGCTTTCAGAGCTGCCATGTTACTAACCTTATTTGGTTTTCTAATGTTCATGCTCTTCCGCACCAAACGGATGCAGCCAATTGTTGAAGTAAGGCCTGTCAAACGAAATGTATCGGCTGTTTTTGTTCAAACGGTGGCATCCATTTACCGCAACCGAGACAATCCATTTAGTGTTTTATTGTTGATCCGAAAGAACTTTTACAATACTGTTCAAAAGCATTATTTCATTGATTTGTCAAAGCGAACGGATGGTCAGGAAATAAGGCATCTTTCCAGCCGCAGCAATATTCCTGTTGAAGAGATCGAGGCCTTACTCAACAAACTGGAATCTTCCAACGTAGCAAAGATCAATGAAGAGTATCTGATCGAGGCCACCAACCTCAAACGCTCATTTTACGAAAGGGCAGGTATTATTTCTGATCGTATTTTACAGCGTTTGGAACAAAAAGAACAAGTATTCTATCGTTCAGTATGGATGAGCTTTCCTTTGGTATTCTTTGGAATTGGGTTGATTTTCGCAGGTCTCTTTTTGTTGGTCAATGCTAACGGGATAGGAATTCTCTTGTGGCCATTAGGCTCCATCGCATTAACTTGGGGAATTCTGCATATGACCAAGCCGCTATTAAAATTGCGAGCAAATGAGTTGATTTATTATCCTTTGTTCCGCAAAAAAAATACATATTCTCACGATACGATCGTTAGTTGCAGACACCACGAGAGTTATCTTGAGTTGCACTACTCTGATGGAAGAGACTTAGTTATTCCATTTACTGAACTATCCAGTGGTGACAGAAAACAACTGGAATTATTTTTAATCAGAAAACAGATTTTAGAACTTTAAATAGAGCATTATGACAACAGATGACATGAATCCTGAAAACGATTATTCGGCTTATTTACCCAAAAATGAACCCGGTCAACCCGATGAAACTACGAATGAAGCTACACCAGTAGAATCAACTTCTGCAAGTTATGGCTTTGAACGACGCAATGAAGATCTTGTTTGGGTTGCATCAAAAGTGAATGAAGTTCGCCTGGAAATGGCTAAATACGTCATTGGTCAACATGAAATGGTCGAACTCTTACTCGCTGGGATCTTTTCGAATGGACATTTATTGTTGGAAGGCGCACCGGGAGTTGCCAAAACGCTTTCAGCTAAAGTCCTCTCCAAAGCACTCCACGTCGATTTTTCGCGCATTCAGTTTACGCCCGACCTTATGCCGTCGGATGTAATTGGAACAAGTGTCTTCAATATGAAAGATTCGAGCTTCTCATTTAAGAAAGGGCCGATTTTTTCTAACATTGTGCTGATCGATGAGATCAACAGGGCTCCTGCAAAAACGCAGGCAGCTTTATTTGAGGTAATGGAAGAACGACAAATCACTTATGATGGAAATGTGTATCCAATGAGCTTTCCATTTCTCGTGCTTGCCACACAAAACCCGATTGAACAAGAAGGAACTTACGCACTTCCGGAAGCACAACTTGATCGATTCCTCTTTAAGATAAAATTAGATTATCCTGAAATCCATCATGAAGAGGAGATCCTTCGTCGCTACAAAAACAACATTACTTCACCGGATCTGAATGAGATCAAAGCTGTATTTACGGGTGAAGAGATCCGAAAAGTTCAAGCAACGATCGAAAAGATTATAATTGAAGATAATTTACTTAGATACATTGCAGCCATTACTCATAAAACAAGAAATCACGGCAAGGTTTACCTCGGGGGATCTCCAAGAGCATCACTTTCCATGTTGAAAGCATCTAAAGCTTTAGCAGCCATCCGAGGAAGAGATTTTGTTACTCCGGAAGATATTCAATTTGTGGCTAAACACGTCTTAAATCATCGCTTGATTCTCACTCCGGAAGCAGAAATGGAAGGCGTAAAACCGGAAGAAGTGGTTGCGGATATCATACAAAACATTGAAGTACCTCGTTAATTTACATGCAGTTTCTAAAATCGACATATCTCACAAAGTTCTTCTTTATCCTGATCGGAGCAAATGTGATTTTGTTCGCAGCATCTTTCGCTATTCCTGTGCTGTATTTCGCATCGAAAGTGATGCTCATGGTTATTCTGGGGCTGACTATTCTTGATGCCTTGCTCGTTTTTTCGAGTAAACATCCACTGTCTTTTCAAAGGGATCTGCAGGAAAGAATGAATCTTGGAGATCCCAATCACATTGTATTAAAGGTGAAAAACAATTCGGGTCAACCGATTCGATTTGTTTTGTATGAAGGCTTCCCAACTGCAATGCAGGAGCGTGAACTCACTTTTGGAACAACATTGTTAAATGGCTCCAATAAAGACTTCACCTATGAATTCAAACCAATTGAGCGAGGAAAATACCGATTCGGGTCTGCCTTCTTTGTCATTGCTTCTATTTTCGGACTAGTTAGTCGTCGCTACGAAGTGGAAAGTGAGCAAGATGTTGAGGTGTATCCATCTATTCTTCAGATGAAGAAGTTCGAACTCATGGTGTTTCAACAACAAAAAACGAGTACCGGTATAAAGAAAGTAAGAAGGATTGGAAACAACAGCGAATTTGAACAGATCAAAAACTACGTTCAAGGGGATGAAGTGCGGACGATCAACTGGAAAGCAACCAGTCGAAGGGTAGAGCTGATGGTGAATCAGTATCAAGAGGAAAAATCACAGCACATTTACTGTTTAATCGATAAAAGCAGAAACATGCAGGTCGGATTTGATGGTATGACTGTTCTGGATTATTCGATCAATTCGACATTGGTATTTTCCAATATTGCCCTTCGCAATGGTGATAAAACAGGACTCATCACATTTTCAGATAAGATCGGAACCAAACTACCGGCTAACCGATCAGGTGCTCAGATGAAACGCATCATGGAAGAATTGTATGACCAGCGAACGGAATTTTTGGAACCAAATTATGAATTGTTGTATCAAACCATTCGCAGAACGATCACAACACGTTCATTGTTGGTGCTCTTCACGAATTTTCAAACTGAGTTTGCCATGCGACGTGCACTTCCCATACTGCGACGCATCAATCAAAAGCATTTGTTGGTGGTAGTCTTCTTTGAAAATACGGATTTGATCGAACAAGCATTCCAACCATTAAAAACGAGTAATGATGTGTACCAAAGTGCTGTAGCTGAACGGGTCATTACGCTTAAATCGCGCATGGCGGATGAATTGAAACGCAATAAGATCCAAACGATCCTGACAACTCCAAACGAGCTTTCGATTGATACGATCAACAAATACTTGGAACTAAAAGCTAGAGGAGCCATATAACGTGAGTTCATTCTGATTCTCGGAACAAGAACAAAACCAACCTATTTAATCCTGCTCAAGTAGAATCTCAACATCGTGGATCAATTTGTCAACTTCCTTTGCAGACGTACCATCGTAATAGCCACGGATACGCATTTGTTTGTCCACCAAAACAAAATTATTGGTGTGAATAAAATCACTCCCCACATCTCCCTGATTTTCTGCTTCAGCCGGTTTCAGGACGAAAAAGGATCTTCTTGCCAAACGATACAAGTCATCGCGAGAACCCGTCAAAAAATGCCAACGATCTGAATTTACCTGATGAGTTGTCGCATATCGCTTCATTTGCTCCACCGTGTCATTTTCAGGATCAACCGTAAAACTTAGGATCTTAAATTTTTCCTTCTCCTTAAATTTTTCATGTACCCGGCTCATTTGTACATTCATTACCGGACAGATTGTTTTACAAGTAGTAAAGAAATACTCCACAACAAAGACTTTTCCTTTGACATTTTCTTGCGTGATCGTTTTTCCCTCTTGGTCTGTAAACCTAAAGTCGCCAATTCGGTGACCATAGCCCACACGAAGCAATTCAGGATCTACCATTTCGTCTTCGAGATCAATCGGGTTGATCACAGGCAATTTTTCCTCTGCGGAAGGACGGATCATGAAGTAAGTAAACACGATTCCAATAATGCAAAAGAGGGTAAGGAAAATGATCCGATTCATTTTGCAAAGTTAATTGAAATTGGCTGTGGATTTCGTTTTTTAGCGTGAGGTTTTCAAACGCTCAATAGCTGACAAAGCCATTTCAACACGTTGTTCCTTACCACCTTCAATTACGACAAATGGAAGCCTTCTACGAATCAATTCCGTGTGATAGATGATATACAATTCATCGCGTTGTTCAGGGTGTTCTCTCAAAGGATCGTCCTCCCATGGCAGGTCCGGCTTACACAAGAGGTATAGATCAAATTGTTGTTGTTCAAACTGGTCTAAAATGAATGAATCAACCTTCCCAAACTTAAATTCTGACCAAATCTTTATCACCAATAGCTCCGTATCACTGATCAGCAAGGGACTATCTTCAAATCGTTTCCAGCTTTCGATTTGACCTTTCGCAATATCAACAAGATCATCAATGGTGTAATTGCGATTCAGGTTGGTGAGATAATCTCTGGCAAATTCATGAACAAAAGGAGCATCTAACACTTCTGCCAGATGCTCGGTTAGCGTCGTTTTCCCAGAGGATTCAGGTCCTGTAACTGCTATTCTCATGTTGATTGTTGAAGTCGATACGCTTTACGCCATCTGAAGAAACCAACAATGGCAATTATAGTAAACAAGGCGAACAGTACTGCTGTCAAATTCAGATCACGGTAGGCATAAAGTTGAATAGAAAGAACGTCGATCACGATCCAATAGATCCAATTCTCCAAAATTTTTCTTGTCACCATAAACGTTGCTGCCACACTGAAAACAGTTGTGAATGCGTCCAGATAGGGCAATTGTTGGGTGGTATACGCGCTAAAAATAAATCCGAGTAGCACTGTTAACAAGGTACTTATCACAATATTGATCAGATGATACTTCAACTTCCAGCGACGTATAAAATGTACTTCGTTTCTGGTTTTCTGCCAGGTTAACCAACCATATATTGCCATCCCAAAATAAAAGATTTGAAGTGTTGATTCAAGAAAATAATCGTTGATGTAACATAAATACACGTAAATTCCAGAGCTGATAGCTGCGAAAAACCAACCTTTTATGTTTTTTCTTGCGATCAACAAAACATAAAACAAACTGGATAAAACCGCTATCCACTCAAGCGGAGTCGTGTTCAACAACTCAAAGCCTATATTTCCTAATCGTTCAATCATACCAGCGCGAAGGTCATAAAAATCTTTTCGACTACCAAAAAACGAAACCAGATTGACTCTGAATCAGCAACCATCCATCAAACTTGGCGCATTGTTTGCCCAAAGTGCCGTATTTTTGCTAAAGTTAAAGGAACTCAAGTTATGAAATTTCAATTTTTAAAGCGCAAACGTTTTTGGAAACGCTTCATCATCGCCTTTTTTTTGATTCCAATTCTATTATTCTCTACTGTTATTGCCATCGTTTATTTCAAGCAGGATGCTATTATTCAAGATTTGATCAAAACGGCCAATGAAGATTTTGTTGGAACAATAAAGATCAAAGACAGTCACATTGCCCCATTTGCGAACTTTCCCTACATTTCAATAGATATAGAAAACCTTGAACTTTTTGAAGGTAAAGAAACAAAGGAAGCGCATCGAATTGCGCATGTTTCCGACCTCTACGTTGGATTTGAACTGTTTAGTTTACTTAGTGGTAAATACGAGATCAAATCGATCAAAATGAAAAATGGAGATCTTCGCATTGTGCAACACACTGACGGAACATTTAATGTGAGTAATGCGCTTGCCAGCACAAAACCGGTAGAAGAGGTAAAAGAAGAATTGCATTTGGATCTAAAGTCCATTAAGTTGGAGAATTTTGATATTTCCAAATTGAATGAAGAAAACAATTTAATGGTCGATGCCTTTATTCGCAAAGCTAAATCTCGCTTTTCAGATGATGAAGACAGTAAAGTTGTTTCCTTGGACACCCAATTTGAGCTTAGTCTGATTAAAAATGGAGACACCACGTTTATTAAACACAAGCATTTCAGTGTTGACACTGAATTAAAGATCAATGAATTGACTCAAGTCATGAGCTTTAAACCCACTGAGATCACATTGGAAAAAGCAACTTTTGGATTTGACGGCAAGATTGATCTGAAAAATGAAATGGATTTGGATCTTCATTTTCACGGCAACAAGCCTGATTTCAATCTTTTCATGGCCATGGCTCCCGAAGAATTGATTCCAACACTCGAACAATTTGAAAACAAAGGGAAGATCTTTTTCGATGCAAAAATCAAGGGGAAATCGATCAATGGTCACCAACCTTTGGTCAATGCACGTTTTGGATGTGATAACGGTTATTTCAATAATATAGAATCAGGTAAGCGATTGGATGCGATTGGATTCAAAGGGAAGTTTACCAATGGGAGTAAGCGCAACCCGAGCACAATGCGTTTTGAACTGGAGAATTTTTCTGCCAAACCTGAAGCCGGTGTCTTTAGTGGAAAATTGATTGTCGAAAATTTCGAATCGCCGGATATTGACATGAATTTGGTATCAGATTTTGACCTGGATTTTCTAGCCAAATTCGTGAATTCAAAAGAACTGAAGGGACTTGCAGGTAGGGTAAAATTGACCATGAATTTCCATGACATAATCGACCTCAACAATCCAGAAAAAAGCATTGAGAAACTGAATGAATCTTACTACACGGAATTACTCATACAAAATCTGCGTTTCAAATCTCAGGCTTTCCATCTTCCTTTGGAAAGATTGGATATGAAGGCTACCTTAATCGGACATGAGGCGAAAATCGAAAAGTTCGACATGAAAATGGGTAAATCAGATCTGCATATTCGCGGAAGAGTAAGCGATCTGCCAGCGATTATTCACCATACAGACTTGCCGGTTGTTACTGATCTCTTTATTTCTTCAAAACATTTGGACATTAACGAACTTTCTTCCACCGGGAAAGAATCAACGCCTTTTGATGAACAGATTGACAACTTGAGTCTCAAACTAAAATTCAAAAGTTCAGCAAAAGCCATCACTGAATCGCCAAATCTACCGATTGGAGAATTTTTCATCGAGGATCTTTATGCTAAAATGAAGCATTATCCGCATACACTTCACGATTTCCATGCAGATATTTTTGTTGATCCAAAGGATTTCAGGGTAATGGATTTCACAGGCATGATTGACAAATCGGATTTTCATTTTTCGGGAAAACTGGAAAATTACAACATGTGGTTTGATGAAAAAATGCTCGGTGACACCAAGATCGAATTTGATCTGACTTCCAAATTGATGCAGTTTGAAAGTCTGTTCACATACAAAGGAGAACAAATGCTACCGGAAGATTATCGTCATGAAGAAATAAAAAACCTGAAGCTGCATGGAATTACGGCTCTCCATTTCAATGAAGGACTTCAATCAACCGATTTCACGTTGACCCAATTGGAAGGAAGCATGAAGATACATCCGTTGCGTTTCGAGCAATTCAGCGGAAAAATGCACTTGGAAAAAGGTCACATGAGTGTAAAGCAATTCAAAGGTAAAATGGGGCATTCGAATTTCATTGCTGATTTGGAATATACGCTTGATCCTAAAAAATCATCTTTACCTAATTCACTCACTGTCAAAGGTTCACATCTTGACATTGATGAATTGTTAAATTACAATCCCCCGCCAACTACTTCCAGTACGAATTCGAAACCAGTTGATCATGATGCAGCATTCAGTCTTTACGATCTTGAATTCCCCGATATGGCTTTCAACTTTGATGTTGGTCATGTCAATTATCACCACCACATGTTAGATCATTTCAAAGCATCTATTCGGACTCAAAAAAATCACATGATTCACCTGGATAGACTTTCATTCGATGCAGCAGGTGGACATTTCGATATGAAAGGATACTTAAGTGGCAAAGACAAAAAACATATTTATTTCAGTCCCGACATCCGCGTGAAGAACGTTGACTTGGATAAATTCATGATCAAATTCGAAAATTTCGGACAGGATCATGTTGTTTCAGAAAATTTGCACGGCAAATTCAGTGGTCACATCACGGGCAAGATTCATCTGCATGCAGATCTGGTTCCAAAACTCGATGATTCAGATATTAAAATAGATATGTCAGTTCTAAATGGAAGGTTAGAAAACTACGCCCCTCTTCAAGCTTTGGCCGATTATTTCCAAGATAAAAACGTCAGCAAAATTCTTTTTGATACTCTTCAAAACACATTGACACTAAAAAATTCTGTGCTCAAGATTCCAGCTATGACTATAAACTCTAGTCTTGGATTCATGGAAATTAGAGGAGAGCAGCGAATCGATGGCAACATGGCTATGGATTACACCATCGGAATTCCATGGAAGATGATCACCTCAGTTGGAAGCCAAAAATTGTTCCGCCGCAAGGAAAAGGACAGTGAGAGCGACGATGAAATTCAATACAGACAAAGCAATTCAAAGTTTGTGTATGTTCGAATGACCGGTGATCTGGAGAATTATAAGATAGGGCTGGCAAAAAAACCGAAGTAGTACAGGCCTCGAAACAATCCTGAAGATTCGCTGCGCTTTTGTCAGGATCACTCGGTCTCACCAAGCATTTTTTAATCTGTTAATTTTTTAACTCATTCTGTAACATTTTATTTGTGTGAACGTTCTGATTAACATAGCTTTGCATCGTTTTACTAAAATTCATTGAGAATGAGACTCGTATTTTTTGTCACTATTTTGTTTGTTTCCCTTTCGCTATCTGCTAAGGAACAGTCTTTAACTGTCGTTGATCAATCGTTCAACACAGAGATCACTGCATCTTCGCAAATTGACAAGAAGAAACAACGCAAAAACAAGCGTACGAATAAGAAAAGAAGAAAGGCTTGCCACAATTGGGCAAAGAGAAGTTATGCCGGATAATCTTATACCTTGTTTTGAAGAATTAGCGAGTTCGAAGGAGCTCGCTTTTTTTGTGTAATTTAGTAGTCGAATGAAATTTACAGAACTCCAACTCAACGAATCCATTTTAGAGGCGATCGACCACATGGGATTTGTTGAAGCAACTCCAATTCAGTCTTTTGCAATTCCAAAAATCCTTGATGGGAAGGACATTATTGCTTGTGCGCAAACCGGTACCGGAAAAACAGCTGCATTTATTCTGCCTGTATTAAATAAACTTTCCGGTCGAGAGGAAACTAGTGTAAATACACTGATTATTGTTCCCACTCGCGAATTAGCGGTTCAAATCGATCAAGAAATACAAGGACTTTCTTATTTCGTCTCTGTTGGTTCGATGGCGATCTATGGTGGTGGCTCAGGCAAGGACTGGGACGTACAAAAGGAAGCATTAACTGAAGGTCGGGATATCATTGTTGCCACTCCGGGAAAATTACTTTCACACTTGCAACAAGGCTATGTTGATTTTTCTCAAGTTCAGCATTTAATACTTGACGAAGCAGATAAAATGCTGGACATGGGCTTTGCTGATGATTTGATCAAGATAATCTCTTTTCTTCCAAAAGAACGTCAAAATCTGATGTTCAGTGCCACGATGCCGCCAAAGATCCGCGATCTGGCTAAACGTATTTTGAAAGATCCTGAGGAAATAACACTTTCTATCTCAAAACCGGCTGCAGGAGTAACTCAACGTGTGGCCTTAACTTTTGACAATCAAAAAATCCCATTGATCAAGGATATTTTAGACAAACGTCCGGAATATACCAGTATCATCATCTTCACCTCATCAAAAAGTAGAGTTAGTGAAATCGTTCATGGATTAAAGAAAAGCGGATTCAAGGCTTATGGTTTTTCATCTAATCTCGATCAGGAACAACGCGAAGAAATTCTTAGAGGATTCCGCTCTAGAAGAATTCGGATTCTTGTGGCGACAGATGTCATGAGTAGAGGAATTGACATCAAGGAAATTAACTTGGTTATCAATTATGACACACCGTATGATGCCGAAGATTATGTGCATCGTGTTGGGCGCACAGCACGAGCCAACACCAAGGGAGAGGCCATAACCCTTGTTAATGAAAAAGACATGCGGAAAATGGCACAGATCGAACGATTGATTGAAGCACAGGTTGAAAGAATGACTTTACCTGACGCGTTAGAGGCTGGTCCGGAGTGGTTAATAAGTACTAAGCCGTCTAATAAACGCAACAAAAATCGCAAACCCTTCAAGAAGAAGCCGACCCAAAAATCGACAGAGTAGTTCAACTGGCTTGGATTAATTCAAGGCTTCATAAACTTTGTCAACTGTAATGTCGCTTATGCACGCGCACAATTTTCCTTTTTTGCATATCGGACAATTTTCATCATACACCAACATTTTGGTATTCAGGCCTAAGGCTCCCCATCTTCCCGGATGAATGGGTTTTCTCGGAGAAAACAAACCAACAGCGCGAATTCCTGTAAATCCGGCTATATGCAATGGGCCTGTTGAGCAAGCGACAAGTGCATTCACCTGACCAATAAAACAAATCAACTGATAAAGATCCAATTTACCGGTCGTGTCAATAATTCGTTCGTTCTTCGGAAGTAATTCTCTGAACAAATCCCCTTCTGCTCGTGTTCCAGTGAAAAATATAGTATAACCATGATCAATCAAACGCGTTGATAATTCAATGTATTTTTCAATTGGCCATTCTACAGCACTGCCCTGTGATTTCGGGTGCAAAATAATCGATTTTTCGGATTCAAATAACGATTTTGCAATAGCTTCAGGTAACGCAACTTGCGGGATTTTAAAAGCCTTTACGTCATTATTCAATTGGTCAATTGTCGGAATATCAGTTAAACCCAACGGGCGCAGCAATTCAAAATTGAGTTGGGCTTCGTGCAATTCAGATCTTTTACGCGTGAAATTGACTCTGTAATTGCATGTCAAAAGGTGAAACGCTCTGTGTGATGTCCCGATCCGCATTGGAATCTTCGCCTTTTTCGCCAAGGCAGCAATTTCCTTTACCGGAAAGACGTGAATGATCACATCGGCATTCAGATCTCGTAAAATTTCAATACGCTGAGCTGAAGGACTATTTTCCATTTCAGTCCAATTCACAAACTGATCAACAACACTAAAACACGAAATAATCGGTTCTGTATAAGACGCTCCTAAATAAAGAATCTCAGAATCCGGAAAATTTTGTTTGATCCAAACGAGCATTGGCAAAGTCAGCATAACATCACCAATACTATCCGTCCGTGAAATAAGAATTCGTTTGTACATGTTAATTCGATGATCTGTTTAAACGTCGTAATTCATTGTATTTGTAAACATTCGACAAAGCGCTAATCCAAGCGATCTGCACCCCCCGCCAACCATCCAAAAAGCCCTTTTTCAAGAAATACATGGAAATAAATCGACTAATTCCACTTAAGCAGGGTTTGAAAATTCCCGCTTTCTTTCCTTGTTGATGGTATTTCAGTGCTGTTAATTCAGAATATTTATCCGCTCTTTGGCGATGTTCTTTTGCATCATAATAGGAAAAGTGCTGAAGTAAACCATTCAAAGTACTAGTTTTCAGTCCAGAGTCTACCATTAATTCTTCATGAACCAATTCACCGTCCCATTTTGCACTTCCCTTAGGAAACAAACGTACCTTAATATCCGGAAACCAACCGGAGTGACGAATCCATTTTCCACAGTAATTGGTAATCCTATTAACGGAATAGACTCCTGCCATTTTACCTGATTTCAATTCGATCAAATGTTGTTGCATGGCCTCATCGGGCGCTTCATCGGCATCAATTGAAAAAAGATAATCGCATGAGCATTGTTCATTGAGGTAGTTTTTTGTTGCTGCATAACCAGCCCATTCACGTTGCAGAAGTTTCACCCCCAAATTCCGGCAAATATCCGGCGTACGATCCTTCGAAAAAGAATCAAGCACAATAATTTCATCTGCAAAAGATTGCACTGAGCGAATACAGCGTTCAATGTTTCTTTCTTCGTTATACGTAATGATGAGTGCTCCAATCGTCATTCTACTTCACGATTTCTACGCTTTTCCAAACGGCCTGCAATTCGCGCAAATAATGCGTCCAACTCGTCGTTGAAGGTGCATCAACATAACCGCTTATGCAAATCAGTTTCTTGGTTGTAGGATGCACAAAATGGAATGCCCAAAACGCACCTCCTGTAGTATGCACGGCTTTACCTGTAAACTGGAACATCCCACGCATTTCGTAACCCGAAACATTACCTTTCAGATTCTTTGTCGCTGTACCTTCCGGATAAACTAATTCCGCATATTGTGTCCCCATATATAGCCCCTCCACTTCATGCGGAACGTTATAGCGCAACATTGTATCTCTTGCCTTCAATAAGTTCTCTAAGACAAACTGCGAAGAGTCTTTATAGTCATACTGATAAATCATCACACCGCTTAGCACAGTCCCCATTTCTTGCTTTCCAGAACCCACAAACTCAATTGGACGAGCACCTGAAGGAAAATCTATTCGGTAAAAATTACTCCGCTTAGAAACAATCTTGGCACCATTTGGCAGTGCAATGTCAATTCCAAAATTCTTCTTGATTTCCTTTTGCACCAGACGATTCTCTTCTCGCTTGAACTGCTTCACAATCCTTGACCACTCCATCGTATCAAACTCCTCGTGAACGGATCTCAAACCTTTCTTACACGCATCAAGAACTTGATTGTAGTCCTTTCCTGTAATCTCTACAACCAATTGTCCGACTGCCCATACATCTTCTTTACGAATGATGTCTGCTTGTGGCTTATTAAAAGTTGGATCAATCTGAATAAATAAAGTGTTTCTGTATCGCTTTACGCCTTGTTCGAATTTTGAGGGACTCCGGTGCACCAATTCAAATGTAGCTACATCCGGAAAGTAAGGCATAATGAATTGAGTTAAATGTGTGTCCAAATAATGTTTGATCTCTGACTCCCAAATTCCGTTTTCACAAACAACCAAGATTTCGCCTACTTTACCTGTAACTTCTGGCCCAACTGAACGCAATCGGGGTCTTGACTCGTCACAACTTTGGAAGAAAAAAAGTGTAGAGATAAAAAGCAAAGCTGAAAAATACTTTAACATAGTCTTGAATTTTTTATGCTTGCAACAAAAATCGGGCTACGAATTATCGAATTCGGATCTTCTGTCCGACTGTCAAACGATTGATATTGATCCCAGGATTTAATTTTCGAAGAGCATCCTGACTCATTCTATTTTTATCAGCGATTTTGGAAAAAGTATCTCCGGATTTCACCGAGTAATATTGCTTAGTTGTAGCAGGAACATCAGGTTTAACAATTGCTGGTTTTGTTCCCCCTTTGATCAGCAAACGCTGTCCGGCATAAAGATTTACGGTACTTAGCGAGTTCCATTCCTGAATCTGTTGAATGGTCACACCGTATTTCCCGGCTATGGCAGTCATTGTTTCACCTGATTTCACTGTGTGGTAAAAATGAGCATCGGTTATTATTGGGTCAATGTTTAATGAATCAGTGCTGATCAATGTATCCAAATCATTCGTTACAGCAGGCTTAACTGTGGGTTGTGGAGAGTAAGTACGTCTTTCCAAATTGTACAATGAATCCTCTAATCCTACAAGCAAACCAATCTTATCCAAAGGTCCTGTTATACATTGAGCAGGCTTGGTTTGAGGAACATAAGTTGTTTTATAGATTGGGTTGAGCTCCTTAATACTTTCAAGTGGCCAATTTACCAGTTTACTGATCGTTGCCATATGAACTCCATTGGATAGACACATTGTATCCAATTGTGCATTGTGCACTTCAGCTTTTACAGGTACAATGTTGTGTTCAGCATGGTATGTCATTAGGTACGCAGCAGCAATAAAGTTCGGCACATACCCTTGCGTTTCTGAAGGCAGAAAAGGTCTAACCTCCCAATAGGTTGTTTTATCTCCTGAACGACGTATTGCTTTGTTGACCGTTCCGGGGCCTGCGTTGTATGCCGCTAAAGCCAAGTTCCAATCACCATAAATACCGTACAACTGACGCAAATAGCGACAAGCTGCATCCGTTGCTAAAAGCGGATCCATACGCTCATCGATGTATGAATTCTCTTTCAAACCGAAATAAAGTCCTGTTTTATACATGAATTGCCATAGACCTAATGCGCCGGCACGTGATTTTACTTGCGGACGCAATCCACTTTCGATAACTGCCAAATATTTCAACTCGATCGGTAAGCCATATTCTGCCAACTTCTCTTCGAACATATCAAAATACAATTCTGATCTGCCCATCACCACACGAATAAAACCACGTCTTTTTTCCACGAAGAATTTTATCGTTGAAAGAGTCGCCGAGTTACAGTCCAAGTGAAATGGACTCATTTTATTCATTTCTGAAAGTCGCGCACAATAAACCTCATCCGAAAAACGAGGAATATCATTGCCGTCATAATTTAATGCTTTAACAATTGAATCGTAATTCTTTTTGTTTGCATAGTCCTTGTAAAAGAGCAATAATGACTGCTCAACCGTATTAACAAAAGGATCTTTATGCAAAGAATCACCAGGACGCTGCAAATGTTTAGGCGTCTGAGCGTGAAGCATTAAAAATGCCGTCAAAAAGAGAAATATCAGTGATGATTTGATCATTGGCTTATTTCAAAATGTTTTCAAGGTAAGCGGAAAAATCAAACATTTTCTTTTCGGCGAAATGGTCAGCCATGATCTGCACACCATAAGGCATTCCATTTGAATGTTTCCCCAAAGGAAGTGAGATTGCAGGGTTTCCCGTCAAATTGGCATGTACCGTATAGATATCCTGCAAATACATTTGAATAGGGTCTTTCACATCGTTTAATCGGAAAGCTGCTGATGGAGTTGTTGGCAACAGGATCAAATCATATTGACTGAAGATCTCGTCAGTTTTATTGCGCAACACCCTTCTCACACGCTGTCCTTTGGTGTAATACGCATCGTAATACCCTTGTGACAGTACAAATGTACCTGCCATAATTCGTCTTTTTACTTCCGGACCAAAACCTTCAGTTCGCGACATTTTATAGGTTTGTTCCACTCCTTTCGCTTCCGAGCTTCTATGACCAAAATGAACACCATCAAAGCGAGACAAGTTAGAGGAAGCCTCTGCAGTTGTCAGTACGTAATAGGTTGGAACCATATAGTCGAGGTAAGGGAAAGAAACCCTATCCACCGTATGACCTTCATCGGAAAGGCGCTTTATGATCTGCTCCAAACCTTGCGAAACTTCCGGATCTATACCAGCAACATCAAAACTTTCACTTATAACTGCGATGCGCAATTTCTCCGGAGCAACAAAATCACCATAATCATCGATAACTTTTGAAGACGAAGTACTATCCATCTCGTCTTTACCAGCCATAATGGATAGCAATAACGCTGCGTCTTCCAAGTTATTGGTGAATGGTCCGATCTGATCAAATGAAGAAGCGTAAGCAATCAAGCCATAACGACTTATTCGACCGTAGCTTGGCTTCAAGCCATAAGTACCGGTAAAGGAAGCGGGCTGTCGAATGGATCCTCCGGTGTCACTTCCTAATGCGGCAGTACATAGGCCTGCTGCAACCGCAGCGGCAGAGCCACCGGATGAACCACCGGGAACACAATTGAGATTCAATGGGTTTTTAACTGGACCAAATGCAGAATTTTCATTGGAGCTTCCCATTGCGAACTCATCACAGTTCAAACGTCCAATGATAATTGCATCTTCATCGATCAATCGTTGTACGGCTGTCGCCGTATACAAGGACTCGAATCCTTCAAGGATTTTTGACGATGCAGAAACTTTATGGTCTTTATAGCATAGATTATCTTTCAGTCCGATGACCATTCCGGCAAGTTTACCGGCATTTCCAGCATTGATCTTTCCCTGAACACGAGCAGCTTGTGCTCTCGCTGAATCTTCAAATACTTCTAAAAATGCATTCAATTCGGAATACTCTTCTATTCTTGTAATGTAATTGTTAACTACATCCAAAACAGAGGCACCCGAAGAAAGTGCATTCTTTACTTCAGCAAAAGTCCGATACATAAAAGATTAGTTTTTCTTTTCTTCTTCGGCTGGTTCGTCTGTACCTTTAGAGGCATCCTTGAATTCCTTCACTCCCTTCCCTAATCCTTTCATCAATTCAGGGATCTTTTTACCACCGAAAAGAAGCAACACAACGGCAAGAATTATAATTACTTGCCATGGTCCAAAAACTCCTAAAATCATATACGTATAATTTAATTGTACAAAGTTAATGAATTTTAAGATGTGAGGGCGATAGGATGAAAAGACTTTAGGACAATGGGAGCTTAAGATCAAAGACATTGGGAGATAATGGCTTTGGTCTTTTGCTTAGGGTCAACAAAAAAGCCGGACTGCAAATCAGACCCGGCTTTAGTATGGAAAACAAGAGCGATTACAGCTTTCTAGCTACTTCTACTTCTTCGTATGCTTCGATGATGTCACCCACTTTGATATCATTGAATTTATCAATGTTCAAACCACATTCATAATTGTTCTTCACTTCTTTCACGTCGTCTTTGAAACGTTTTAGTGATCCAAGAACACCAGAATGGATCACAATTCCATCTCGAATGATCCGCACTTTTGATGTGCGTTTAATCACCCCATCAAGCACATAACATCCTGCAATCGTTCCAACCTTAGTAATGTCGAATGTTTCACGCACCTCAGCTGATCCAACGATCTTCTCTTCGATATCCGGAGATAACATTCCTTCCATCGCAGCCTTGATTTCTTCAATTGCCTTGTAGATGATCGAGTAAAGTCGAATGTCGATTTGCTCATTATCCGCCAACTTACGTGCCCCAAGAGTAGGTCGAACCTGGAATCCGATAATAATGGCGTCTGATGCCGAAGCAAGGTTTACGTCGGCTTCAGAAATGGCTCCTACACCTTTGTGAACGATATTCACCTGGATCTCTTCTGTTGATAGATTCAACAAGGAATCCGAAAGGGCTTCAATCGAACCATCCACGTCACCTTTGATGATGATATTTAATTCTTTGAAGTCACCAATCGCTAAACGACGACCGATCTCATCCAATGTAATATGTTTCGTAGTACGAAGTCCTTGCTCACGGTACAATTGTTCGCGTTTCGTTGCAATGTTCTTCGCCTCTTTTTCATCCTCAAGAACGTGGAATTTATCCCCTGCACTCGGTGCGCCACCAATACCTAGTACTGAAACCGGTTGGGATGGTCCGGCAAGTTTTAAACTCTTACCGTGTTCGTCATGCATTGCACGTACTTTTCCATAGTAGCGTCCAACGAGAATAACATCACCGACTTTAAGCGTTCCTGCTTCAACAAGCATGTTGGTAACATAACCTTTCCCTTTATCCAAAGAGGATTCAATAACAGTTCCCACTGCATTCTTATTTGGATTTGCTCTCAAGTTTAACAACTCGGCTTCCAACAATACTTTATCAAGAAGTTCATCGATATTCAAATTTTGTTTTGCTGAGATCTCTTGAACTTGGTATTTTCCACCCCAATCCTCAACAAGGATGTTCATAGCGGAAAGCTGCTCACGAATCTTATCTGGATTAGCACCCGGCTTGTCTATCTTGTTGATTGCAAACACCATGGGTACACCAGCTGCTTGAGCATGGGAAATGGCTTCTTTCGTTTGTGGCATCACGTCGTCATCCGCTGCAACAATAATGATCGCAACGTCAGTTACCTGTGCACCACGCGCACGCATGGCTGTAAAAGCTTCGTGACCCGGTGTATCGAGGAAAGTCATTTTTCGACCATCCTTCAAAGTCACAGAATAAGCTCCAATGTGCTGTGTGATACCTCCGGCTTCCCCTTCGGTTACATTTGCATTTCGGATCTTATCTAATAAGGATGTCTTACCGTGGTCGACATGCCCCATAACAGTAATGATTGGAGGACGGTCTACAAGGTCTTCCTCTTTATCTTCTTGTACCGGAATTGCCTCTTGAACTTCTGCACTGACAAACTGTGTTTCGTAGCCAAATTCATCTGCAACGATTTGAATCGTTTCTGCATCCAAACGTTGGTTGATTGAAGCAAAGATTCCCAATGACATACACGCCGAAATGACTTGTGTAGGTGAAACGCTCATCATTGAAGCCAATTCCGAAACAGTTACGAATTCGGTCAGTTTCAAGATTTTTTCTGCCATTTCCGCAGCCTCCATTTCTTCCATACGGCGCTGAGCGACAGTATCACGCTTTGCTCGTCTGTTTTTGGATGCTTTGGATTTACCTCCCTGATTGGATAATCTTGCAAGGGTTTCCTTAATCTCTTTTTGGATATCCTGTTCAGAGATTTGCGGTTTATCGAATTTACCCTTTTTGAATCCACCTCCGGTATTCCCCCCACCTGGTTGCTGACTTTTTTGCTGTTCAGCTGCTTTGTTGATGTCAATCTTCTTGATGCGTTTGCGTTTTTTACGTGCATCATCATCACCCCCGCCTGGTCTTTGACCCGGTGTACGTGGTTTCTCAACAGGAAGTTCAATTTTACCCATCACCTTTGGGCCGGACAACACCTGGCGCTCAACTCGGATGGTTTCAATCTCCCTTGGTTCTACTTCTTGCGCCTCTAGTTTCGGCTCCTCAATTACCGGCTCCTCCTTCTTTACTTCGACTACCGGCTCTTCTTTTTTGGTCTCTTTTGCCGGTTCTTCTTCCTTCTTCTTTTCCGGACGTGTACGGGTGTTCAACTTATCCAAGTCAATTTTCCCCACAACAGAAACATGTACTTCCCCTTGTTTAGGTTCCGGCTTTTCTGCCACCGAAGCTTCAACAACTCTTTCAGGAACCGGAACTTCAAGCACAATGCGCTTAATTTCCTCTACATTGATGGGTTCTTCTTCCTCTATCCGCTGAACAGGCTCCTCAGACTCCTTATCGCGAATAGAGACTGTTTCTCTGCGTTCACGTTTTGGGGTACTGAACTTGGACTGCTCCTTGAGGTTTTGGTCGGCCGCAAATTCCTGACGAAGAAGTTCAAATTGATCTTCTTCAAGTTTGGTGTTGGGATTTGAGTCGATCTTAACTCCTTTGGATGCTAAAAAATCCACAAGAGTCGAGATCCCGACATTGAGTTCTCCGGCTGCTTTTCCTAATCTTATTGGTTTTCCCGCCATATTTTATTTTGTGCGAATGCTTTTTATTCTTTCGAATGGTGCTACAATATACGTGATTCGTGTAAATTATTCGAACTCCGAACGTAGTATTTTCATTACTTCTTCAATGGTTTCTTCTTCAAGATCTGTGCGACTAACAAGGTCCTCAGTACTCATTTCCAATACAGATTTCGCTGTATCTAAACCGATTGCCTTTAATTCGTCGATGATCCATCCATCGATTTCATCTGCAAATTCTTCCAAATCTACATCTTCTACATCAACCTCTCCTTCACGGTAAACATCCAGTTCATAACCTGTAAGTTTTCCCGCCAATTTAATGTTGTGACCTCCTTTTCCAATTGCCAAAGAAACCTGATCCGGCTTAAGATAAACCTTGGCGCGTCCTTCTTCCTCGTTGATTTCAATAGATGAGATCTTTGCGGGTGAAAGCGCGCGCTGAATCAACAATTGTGGGTTCCCTGTAAAGTTGATGACATCAATATTTTCGTTGCGCAATTCACGAACGATTCCATGGATGCGTGAACCTTTCATTCCGACACATGCACCAACAGGATCTACTCTATCGTCATAGGATTCAACAGCGACTTTCGCTCTTTCTCCTGGCTCACGTACAATTTTCTTGATGGTGATCAATCCGTCAAACACTTCAGGAACTTCCAATTCAAACAGGCGCTCAAGGAATTCAGGAGCAGTACGGGAAAGGATAATAACCGGATTACTGTTACGCATATCTACCTTCGCTACAACTGCACGAACTGACTCTCCTTTCTTAAAGTAATCAGATGGGATCTGTTCTGACTTCGGCAATAACAATTCATTTCCTTCATCGTCAATAACCATGATTTCTTTCTTCCAAACCTGATAAACTTCACCAGTAACAATCTCACCAATACGCTCTTTGTACTTCTTGTAAAGGTGATCTTTCTCTAATTCAAGGATTCGAGAAATCAAGTTTTGGCGCAAAGAAAGGATGTTTCTACGTCCAAAATCGGCAAACTTAAATTCTTCCGTTACTTCTTCACCGATTTCAAAATCAGGCTCGATCTTGATCGCGTCAGAGTAAGCGATTTCCGTATTTGGATCTTCAACCTCACCATCATCTACAATTTCTTTGTTGATGAAGATCTGTACATCGCCTTTATCGATGTTTACAATAATATCAATATGCTCGTCCGTGTTGAACTTCTTTTTAAGCATCGAACGAAATACATCCTCCAATACATGCTGCATTGTCTGCTTGTCAATGCTCTTTAATTCTTTAAACTCCGAAAACGATTCAACTAATTCAAGGCTATTCATATTTACCTATTTAAATGAAATAACAATTTTGGTTTCCTTTATTTGCTCAAACGGGAACTCATGCTGTTCCACAATCAATTCTTTTTTCTTCTTTGACTTCGACGAGCTCATCCCATCGCCTTCCGGTCTTTCCATCCGGGAAGTTTCCAATGTAATTCCAGCTTCAGTGGCAGATCTTAAAAGACCTTCCATCTTCACTCCATTCTGCAAAACCACTTTCACTTCACGATCTATGTTTTTAACATATTGCGCCAAGACACGAAAAGGTTTGTCCAATCCGGCAGATGAAACATGTAATTCAAAATCCTCAGCTTCTCGATCAAGATTGTGCTCCACATTTCGCGAAACAGACATGCAATCGTTAATGGCTACATTGCCTTCGTGCTTGTCCAATTCAACATGGATCACATTGGTAGCCGAAACGGTAATATCCACCACAAAAAGTCCGTTTGCTAATTCAGCTATCCGTTCTTCAACTAGTTCTAGTACCTTTTTTTTACTGATCATGTGAGATAAAAAGAGGGGACTTTCGTCCCCTCGTTCTGTTGATTTCTACTAAAATTACGATGCAAATGTACGTGTATTTTTTTAATATCCAAGGATTTTACTAAAAATCGAGCTGGCTTCTTCCTAACTTTGCAATCAAATTGAAAAGAAAATGCTCCTTGAAGTAAAAGATAAAGTAGTATCTACACAGCTTTTTGAAAAAAAATTTGTGTGTGATCTGAATGCCTGTAAAGGGGCATGTTGTGTTGAGGGTGATGCCGGTGCACCATTGACTTTTGAAGAGGTAGATATCCTGGAAGATGAGCTAGAAAAGATTAAGCCCTACATGCGTCCTGAGGGGATTGCTGCAGTGGAAGAAACCGGTGTCTTCTATATGGATCAGGAGAATGTTCCTGTAACTACATTGGTCAATGAGAAAGAGTGTGCCTTTGTTTTCTTTGATGAAAAAGGCATAAGCAAATGTGCCGTTGAGCAAGCTTATATTGATGGAAAGACTTCATTCAAAAAACCGATTTCATGTCATTTATATCCCATTCGTGTCGCCAAACTCAATGATTTTGAAGCATTGAATTACAATCAGTGGGACATTTGCGCACCTGCATGTGCGTGTGGTGAAGAGCTCAATGTTCCGGTTTACCGCTTTCTTAAAGAACCCATTATACGTGCTTTTGGCGAGGATTTCTTTAAGGAAATGGAAATTGCTGATGCCGAATGGAAAAAGAGTGCCTATTTTGGGAGGTAAGTCTTTCTTCTACCTTTTGAACCCGAATTCTGTTTTAAAAAAAGGGCCATCAAATTTTGACGGCCCCATATCTTATAAACTATTTGTTTTATTTAGCTAGTTTAACTGTTAACGCAGCAAGTCTTTTTGCTGTAATTGCGAAACATTCGCTGATGCGCAGGCCTGTATCGAAATCCATTCCTCCAACTGTTGCTCCGGGAGCATTTAGTACAGTGATTTCCGCTACAACTTTTTCCGGATCTGCCACCTCATAATAACGTATGGTGAAATTTGCGCTTGCCGGTTTGCTAGAAACACCTACATTAAACCCAGGCTCCAAGAATGTCAATGAAACAACCATTTTGTATTTTGCTTCTGTTGCACTTTGGGACACTGTGAATCCTTTCGTCGTTTTATTGTAAAGCGCTATGAACTTTTCAGGGAAACGTGTTTTCTTGTCATTTTCCCATGATTCACTCCATTGATCACCTTTTCCTGGCTCTTTCTTGTTGTATTCTTCGACTTTCTTTGTCTTGTAATCTGCTTCATTCTTAAATTTCCCTACGCCAAAAGATGAATAATCAAATTCAAGCAGAACTTCTTTCTCCCCTTTTAAAGGCGCCAAAGATCCTTTGGTAAGCTTAAGTTTTTGAGCATTCCCACCTAGTGGTAAAAGCATGGTCAACGCAATAAGTGATAGTAGTTTTTTCATTGTTTAACATTTTTTATAGATTACCCAAATCTAATTAATATAATTCTAATTGTTCCACGAGCAACTATGTTTATTTCGATCATAATGTATTTTTTCTAGACAAAAAGAAGTTCGGACTGGAAAACAAATAAAAAATCCCGACTCGAGGTCGGGATTTTCTTGTGGTTTATAAAAACGGCACAATTATAACCACTACAAGATTGTTTTCGCTATTACCGCATCTAGCCAGAACACATCTCACATGCATCCGGATTGTCCAAAGAGCATGCGATAGCAGCTTGTTGCTCTTCGATCGATTTTGCTGTTGGCTCTTCTACCACTGTTTTCTCGATCGTAAACTTGATCGCATCGGTAGCAGCTTTTGTACGCAAGTAATACATACCTGTTTTTAAGCCTTTTTCCCAACCGTAAAAGTGCATTGAAGTCAACTTGCCGAAGTTTGCGTTCTCCATGAAAATATTCAAAGACTGTGACTGGCAGATGTAAGCTCCGCGATCAGCAGCTTGATCGATGATTGCTTTTTGAGAGATTTCCCAAGCTGTCTTGTACAGTTCTTTCAAGTGTTGCGGGATTTCGTTGATATTTTGGATTGAACCATTCGCAGCGATGATCTTCTGACGCATGTCTTTGTTCCATAAACCTTCTCTTACCAAGTCCTTCAACAAGTGCTTATTCACAATAATGAACTCTCCTGACAATACACGACGGGTGTAGATGTTTGAAGTGTATGGTTCGAAACATTCGTTATTCCCCAAGATCTGTGCTGTAGATGCTGTAGGCATTGGAGCCAGCAACAATGAATTGCGTACACCATATTGTTTCACTTCTTCTTTCAACACATCCCATTCCCAACGATTCGTCGGTGTCACATTCCACATATCGAATTGGAAAATTCCTTTTGATACTGGTGAACCTTCGTAGGTTTCATACGGACCAAACTCTTTCGAAAGGTCTTTTGAAGCCGTCATGGATGCATAATAGATTGTTTCGAATACTTCGCGGTTTAAGGCACGAGCCTCATCTGATTCGAATGGATAACCCAACATGATGAATGCATCAGCTAATCCTTGTACACCTAATCCAATTGGACGGTGACGCATATTTGAATTGCGTGCTTCTTCCACCGGATAGTAATTCTCTTCGATGATGCGATTCAAGTTGATTGTTGCCTGATACGTTACTTCGAATAATTTATCGTGGTCAAATGTTTTCTCTTCAGTTACAAACTTTGGTAAAGCCAATGACGCCAAGTTACATACAGCGATCTCATCCGGAGCTGTGTACTCGATGATCTCTGTACACAAGTTCGAAGACTTGATCGTCCCAAGGTTTTGTTGGTTAGACTTCGCGTTAGCAGCATCTTTATACAACATGTATGGTGTTCCGGTCTCAATTTGTGACTCCAACACTTTAAACCAAAGATCCTGTGCTTTAACCGTCTTGCGACCTTTTCCTTCTTTCTCGTATCTCGTGTATAACGCTTCAAATTCAGCACTATGTGTATCT
Source organism: Crocinitomicaceae bacterium (assembly GCA_036825545.1). GTDB lineage: Bacteria > Bacteroidota > Bacteroidia > Flavobacteriales_D > Crocinitomicaceae > M0103. The sequence continues at coordinate 102,497 of DAISYB010000009.1, forward strand.
GCAAGTCCCGGACATTCGTGTGGACACATTAAAGTCCAGTCGCCGTTTTCTTTTACACGCTTCATAAACAAATCCGGAATCCACAATGCGTAGAACAAATCACGTGCACGTTGCTCTTCTTTTCCATGGTTCTTTTTCAAATCCAAGAAATCGAAGATGTCTGCGTGCCAAGGCTCCATGTAGATCGCAAATGAACCTTTACGCTTACCTCCACCTTGATCAACGTAACGAGCAGTATCGTTGAATACGCGAAGCATTGGTACAATACCGTTAGATGTACCGTTTGTTCCTTTAATGTAAGATCCGGTTGCACGAATATTATGGATCGATAAACCAATTCCACCGGCTGACTGAGAAATCTGAGCGCACGATTTCAATGTGTCATAAATTCCACCAATACTATCTTCTTTCATTGTCAACAAGAAACAAGAGGACATTTGAGGTTTTGGTGTACCCGCGTTAAACAAAGTTGGTGTAGCATGCGTAAACCATCCTTCTGACATCAAGTTGTATGTCTTGATCGCTGATTGAATGTCATTCTTATGGATTCCCACAGATACGCGCATCAGCATTTGTTGCGGGCGCTCTGCAATAAGTCCATCTAATTTCATCAGGTATGAACGCGTTAATGTTTTAAATCCGAAGTAATCGTAACGGAAATCACGGTCATAAATGATACTTGAGTCCAGTAATTCTTTGTTATCCTGAATTACCTGATACACATCATCTGCAATTAATGAGGCCCGTTGACCTGTTTTAGGGTCGATGTAATTATACATGTCTTCCATTACCTCAGAGAACGTTTTCTTCGTTTCTTTATGCAGATTTGAAACTGCAATTCGAGAAGCAAGAAGCGCATAATCCGGGTGATCAATCGTTTTTGCTGCTGCAACTTCAGCGGCCAAATTATCCAGGGCAGAAGTTGTTACCCCGTCATAAATCCCTTCGATCACTTTCATGGCAACTGCCTCTGGTGACACAAGAGGATCCAATCCGTAACACATTTTTACGATCCGTGCAGTGATCTTATCAAATTTTACGGCTTCTTTTCTTCCGTCTCTTTTTACTACGTACATAGCGCTCGTTTATTTAATTGGTCAATAGTATAGTTAGAAATCTTCGTCTAAGCTGAATGTTTGGTTTTCCTTTCCGGCGAGTACTCCTGCCTTCTGGTATTCTCCCACTCGTTTTTCGAAGAAGTTGGTTTTTCCTTGAATTGAGATCATTTCCATGAAATCAAATGGATTGGTCACATTGTACACCTTCTCGTTGCCCAACTCTACCAACAGGCGGTCAGCCACAAACTCAATGTACTGTGTCATAAGATCACTGTTCATTCCAATCAATTTCACCGGTAATGCATCGGTAACGAATTCTTTTTCAATTTCTACAGCATCCGTAATGATCTTCTGAACCTGGTCTTTTGGAAGCCTGTTGATCAAGTGCTTCGTATAAAGCAAACATGCGAAATCACAGTGTAACCCTTCGTCACGTGAGATCAATTCATTTGAGAAAGACAGTCCGGGCATCAATCCACGCTTTTTCAACCAGAAGATCGAACAGAAAGAGCCTGAGAAGAAGATTCCTTCAACAGCAGCGAAAGCAACAAGGCGCTCGGCAAAAGATCCTTTATCGATCCAACGCAACGCCCACTCTGCTTTTTTACGCACACAGTCGATTGTATCGATAGCGTTGAACAAGTGGTTCTTTTCTGCAGTATCCTTAATGTAGGTATCAATCAACAATGAGTAGGTTTCAGAGTGAATATTCTCTATTGTAACCTGAAAACCGTAAAAGAACTTGGCCTCCGTATACTGAACCTCAGAAAGAAAATGCTCTGCTAAATTTTCATTTACGATACCATCCGATGCCGCAAAGAAAGCCAAGACGTGTTTAATGAAGTGACGTTCATCATCATTCAATTTATTCTCCCAATCAATCAAATCCGGAGATAGATCGATCTCCTCAGCCGTCCAGAAGCTAGCCTCTGCTCTTTTATAAAAAGACCAGATGTCATCGTGCTGAATTGGAAAGAGCACGAATCGACTATTGTTTTGCTCCAGAATCGGTTCGTTGTTTTGTGCCATTTTGTTGTTCGTTTTAATAGTATATTATCCCATGATGAAAACGTAACATTTTCATCGGTTTCATTCACGCTAAGTTCTTTGTTTCCTCTCAGTAGAAATCAGATGAACTGATCCGGTAGATTTCCTTATTTGAGGCATACAAAAGTTGTCAAAAAACCAGCCTTTCGCAATTAAAGAAATTCACAATGCCTTAATGTTATTAACATTGGATTTCGGAATCCCTTTACAGTTAACCTTTACCGACCTTTTCAACATCCGAAACAAAAATATTCACAGATAAAGTGCGGTATTTTGTCGATAAATATTTTTTATCCATCAAAACATTGATTTACAAAGCTCTTGAGGAGATTACCCTAAAATTAACCAAGAAAACCACCTTGGTCAAGAAATAAAAATTGTTATTTTGAACACAGCGATGTGAATAGTTTATACATAGACAAGAATGGCAGGCAACACAGCAGTATTTAGACTAAAAAATTGGTTTGACCCACTTGCCGATTTACTTCATTTGATCTTCCCAAGAACTTGTGTGGTTTGCACTCAGGAATTGGCAATTATTGAAAAAGGTTGTTGCTCAATCTGCCTCGAATTGCTGCCCTATACCCATTTTGAAAAAATGGAAGAGGACTCACCGCTGGACAAATTGTTTTGGGGACGTGTACCGATTGAACGCACCTTTTCTCTTTTATATTATGAAAAAGAATCTTCAGTTCAAGAAATTTTGTACCGTATCAAATACGGCAATGACCACAAGTTAGCCATTCGCATGGGACAACTTATGGCTCAACGCATAAAAGGAACCGGACTACTCGATGATGTTGATGCTCTGTTGCCCGTCCCTGTGCATCACCAAAAGCGATTCATCCGTGGATACAATCAAAGTGAGATGCTTGCAGAGGGATTGTCAAGTTTGTATAATCTACCTATTGAGCGCAAACTAGTGCAAAAGTCCAAACACACCGGGAGTCAAACAAAAAAGAACCGTTTCTTGCGTTGGGATAATGTTGTTGAGAATTTCATTGTTCAAGGTGCCACCCAAGAAAAACACAAACACTTTGCAATAGTTGATGATGTCATTACAACCGGGTCAACAATTGAGGCGATGGTTGTGACATTAAAACAAAAATATCCCGAACTTCGCTTTAGTATTATAAGTCTTGCCGTAACAAAATAACATGAGCTCTCAATCCGAATCACAAAAAATTCTAATCGTTGGAGGAGGTGTTGGCGGTTGTTCATTGGCTATTCATTTAATACAATCCGGCATGAATGTTACGCTTATTGATCATGGCATCAATAAGAGTTCAATTGTTGCAGCGGGACTGATAAATCCACTGGTTTTTCGCCGCATGACCAAGTCTTGGCGTGCAGATGAACTTATTCCTTATTTGGAGAAATTTTACATCAATCTGGAAAGCTATTCGCAGAAGTCCTTCTATCATCCTATTGTTATACGACGTTTTTTTTCTTCAGAGCAGGAGAAAGGTTTTTGGATAGACAAACAGGGGTTAGCCGAATTTGAAGAATATATGAACGTTATAACTAACGATGATCTCGATTACAATTCATATGGTACAAAAAACGACTTTGGAAGTGGACGTGTTAAACGAGCTGCATGGGTAAATACTCCAGTATTTCTCGATGCTGCATATCAATTTATTGGCGACAGTGGAACCTTGATAAAAGCAGAATTCATTTATTCTGATCTCGATCCAAAAACGGCAACATACAAAGCTCTTTCCTACGACAAAATCATCTTTGCGGAAGGTTATCAGGCACGAAACAATCCCTGGTTCGGTTTCCTTCCAGTCCAAAGTACAAAAGGAGAAGTGTTAAGCGCTCAATCGGACAAATTGCCTCCTGAAGAATCAGTCAATCGCAAGTGTTTCGTACTTCCAACCGGAAATGGACATTACAGAATTGGCGCGACGTATAGTTGGAATGCTGAAGAAGCAAATCCAACCGAAGAGGGTAAATCTGAAATACTAGAAAAACTGAGTTATTTAACGGATGAGCAACCGACAATTGTTGGCCATTTGGCTGGCATTCGCCCTACAAGTCCTGATCGTCGTCCAATTATGGGCCAGCACCCGGAAATGAAACGACTGTATATTTTTAATGGGTTGGGGACCAAGGGATATATGCTTGCGCCTCAGCTTTCTGCAGAATTTACGAATTACTTACTTCATGAAGCAAGTTTACACCCTGAAGTTGATCTGAAACGATTCAACAAGTGATACTTCCGCAGAGGAAATGTGTACCTTTGTGAAAACATTAAAAATAGAACAATATGTATCCACCGGAATTAGTCAAACCAATGAAAGAAGACCTGACAAATGTGGGATTCAAAGAACTTACAAACAGTCAGGAAGTTGATGCAATGATCCAACATACACCAGGATCTTTGTTGGTAGTCGTAAACTCAGTTTGCGGATGCGCAGCAGGAAACATGCGTCCGGGAGTAAAACTCTCTTTAAATCACTCTAAAAAACCGGGAACATTAGCGACAGTTTTTGCCGGAGTAGATCAAGAAGCGGTTGCACAGGCGAGGAAATATTTTTTACCTTACCCTCCATCATCGCCTTCTCTTGCCTTATTCAAAGATGGAAAACTTGTTCATTTTTTGGAGCGTCATCACATTGAAGGAGTTACAGCGCAAATGATCGCAGAGAATCTTCAGGCTGCTTATGATGAATTTTGTTAATTGAACAGCTACACAAAATCGAAAACGGGACTCTTTCAAGTCCCGTTTTTGTTTTATCTTATGAGATTAACATGACCGACGAATTCCCTTTTTCGATCGTTTTGGGCATCCATTGTGACAATCTTCCATGTATAGGTTCCAATCTGGCATCGATTTCCATTATAGGTTCCATCCCATCCAACATTGTGATCACGTGACTCAAAGAGCAATTCACCCCAACGGTTAAATATATACAATCGGTAGTTTTGAGGATTAAATCCTGATGTCAAAACCGGGAAGAACGTATTGTTAAACTCATCATAATCTGGTGTAAACGTATTCGGAACATAGATCAACATGTCCTCGGTGAAATTGATGTAACGCACAGTTGAATCAACACATCCCAGATCAGAATAAGCATACAGCCAAATCGTGAAATTTTCATATCCACTTTGCGGGAATTGATGATATGGATTTTCAACTGTAGAAGTCGTATTGTCTCCAAAATCCCAGAAATACGTTGATGCTCCTTGCGAATTATTGTAGAAGAACGCATCAAAATCTGTAGACGTTAATTCATAGTCTGAAATAGTGAAACTTGCTACCGGATTCGGTGCAACACAAATATAATTTGTTAATGATATTGTATCTGCACATCCAAGAGCTGTAGAAATCACCAACTGTGCATCAAGACAAGCTCCATTTTCAAACGTAAGGTTAATTGGACCACAATCATTGTAAATGTCTCCATTCGACAGTGTCCACTGACAATTCGTTTCCGGGCTTGAATTTGATTGAAGTGTCACTTCACTTCCTATACAACCATAAATTGGTGGTGGTAAATTCGCTGTAGGCAACGGGTTGGCAGTAAGCGTGATTTGTGCGTTATCTGTACATCCATTTGCGTCAGTCACCACAACATTAAATGTTCCTTCTCCAAGTGTAGTTACATACTGTGTCGTAAAAGCAGGAGTTGTCCCCCAATTATAAGTATAAACTGGAGTCCCACCTGTTGCATAAATATAACCCATACCATCTGTTGCTCCAACACAACTTACCTGATTGCCAAAATAGTTGGAAGTAATAATAGGCGCCATGATCAACTCCAAAGGTTGGGTTACCACAACAGGTGCAATGACTGTACAACCATTGATATCTGTTACAAGAACAGCATAGTTACCTTGTCCTACATTCGATTGATTAACCCCTGTTCCAAGTGGACTTCCAGATTGTGTAAACCACTGATAAGTATAGCCTGGCATTCCCCCTGAAGCAACTACTCCTATCAATCCATCAGTATAACTAAAGCAACTTACATCCGATCCATTATAATCCGAGAGGACATCTGCCACACCAACCAATAAAGGTGGTTCTGTCAAAGTGATAGACGTATTTGATAAACATCCATTTGCATCTGTGACGAGCACTGAATAAGTACCTGCTGGCAATCCATTCGGATCTTGTACAGTAGAAACCTGTGAACCCTGTGCATTAACCCAAACATAGCTATATCCCGGTGTGCCTCCGTTAACCGTTAAATCAATCCCCCCATCAGATGCTCCAAAACAAGAGATATTCTGACCATTATAGTCTGTTGAAACTATGGCAGCAGAAGATATTGCAGGCGGATTTACCAAGGTAACTGATGCTGTCCCGGTACAACCATTGGCATCGGTAATAATAACCGAATATGTTCCGGCCAGCAAGCCATTCACTCCCTGCGTATTTCCCACTGGTTGATTAGCTGCGTTAAACCATTGGTAGGTGTAGCCCGGAACTCCTGTTAACGGAGTAGCATCAACCGAACCGTCTGATGCTCCAAAACAAGAAATATTCTGACCATTGTAGTTGGATGTGACTTGAGCGGTTCCTGTTACAATCGGTGACACAGTAAGAGTTGTATCAAATGAAATGGTACAACCGTTAGCATCAGTAATGATCACAGAATAGGTCCCACCGGCAAGATTGTTCAAATCTTGGGAAGTTGAGCCATTATTCCACACATAAGAATAGGTTGGTGTGCTACCCGCAACACTGACATCAATTGACCCGTTGTTTGCACAGGCTGACACATTAAATCCGCCGGCTACAGTGGTTAAAGTTGCTGAATAAGTGAGAACAGTTGGTTCGGTTAGTGTAATATCTCCATTGATTTGACATCCATTTAAGTCTGTTACAATTACAGAATATGTTCCAGCAGGTATGCCACTTATATCCTGATTCGTTCCACCCGTACTCCAGTTATATGTAAATCCTGGGCTACCACCTCCAACAGTCAGGTCAATTGACCCATCGCTAGCCCCTGTACATGAGACATTATTCCCACCAATATAGGTAAATGCAGAAAGGCTAATGGACAAAGCTGGTGGTTGAACCAATGTGATGATTGAATTGATGGTGCATCCATTTGGATCGGTTGCGACAACTGAATAAGTTCCTGCAGGTACACCGGTCAAATCTTCTGTTGTTGCGCCATTACTCCACAAATAAGTGTAGCCCGGGTTTCCACCAGCAACAGTTAAATCAACAGAACCATCACTAGCTCCGAAACAGCTAATATTCGAACCGCTTGGATAAAGGAATCCAACAATTGTTTGAGACAATGGGGGTGGTTGATTCAGAGTGATTGCACTTGTAATTTGGCAACCAAGCGCATCGGTCACTACAACACTATAAGTGCCAGCAGGAATGTTGTTTAAATCTTGTGTTGTTGCACCATTTGACCAAACATAACCATACGGTGTAATCCCACCACCGATCGTTAAATCAATGCTTCCATCACTTGCGCCAAAACAACTTACATTCGTTCCACTTGGGTAAACGAAAGCGGTTATTGATTGAGAAAGCGGAGAAGGACCTGTCAGTGTAATGTTTTGTGAAGTTTGACAACCATTTATGTCTGTTACTGTAACGGAATATGTTCCGGCAGCCAAACCGGACAGATCCTGAGAGGTTGCACCATTTGACCATAGATACGTGTAAATAGGACTTCCTCCATTTACTGAAAGATCTATAGTTCCATCGTTCACACATCCAGACACATTAACGCCTCCGGCATAAATGGAAGGTACTAGTCCTCCGGTTAATTGGGTTGGTTCTACCAGTGTAATATTGGCATTAACCGTACAGCCGTTTAAGTCAGTCACTTGTACAGAATAAGTGCCCGCCGGTAGTCCGGATAAATCTTGGGAAGTTGCACCCGTATTCCAGAGATAAGAATAACCCGGGTTTCCACCAGAAGGAGTCAAATCAACACTTCCATTACTCAAACCAAAACAGCTAATATTCGAACCACTAGGATAAGTGAAAGCAGTGATTGTTTGGGTTAATAATGGTGGCTGGGTTAGTGTAATTGAGCTGGATACCTGACAACCATTTTGGTCGGTGATGGTTACGCCATATGTTCCGGCTGGAACATTATTAAGGTCTTGTGTTGTTGCTCCGTTTGACCACAAGTAAGTGTAACCAGGTGTGCCACCGTTTGGTGTTAAGTCAATATTTCCATCACTAGCACCAAAACAACTGATATTTGTACCACTAGGAAAAGTTGTTGCAGAAATAGTTTCCGTTAAATCACCGGGTTGAGTCAGCGTGATTGTACTAATTGTTTGACATCCATTGACATCTGTTACAGTTACGGTGTAGGTTCCTGCCGGTAAACCAGTTAAGTCTTGGGATGTAGAACCATTTGACCATAGGTACGTATAGCCCGGACTTCCTCCTGAAGGGGTTAAATCAATCTCTCCATCAGGAACACAACCGGAAACATTAAAACCGCCTGCATATACAGAAGGCGACAATGATGATGTCAAGACAACCGGCTGAGTTAAGTTAATTGTTTCAAACATTTGACATCCATTCGCATCAGTTATCGTCACGTCGTATGTTCCTGCCGGAACATTGCTTAAATCTTGTGTTGTTGCTCCGTTTGACCACAAATAGGTATAGTTTGGTGTTCCGCCATTCACTACTAAATCAACAAAACCATCACTTGCACCAAAACAACTGATATTTGTTCCGCTAGGATAGATTGTTGCACTAACTGAAGTTGTCATCGGATTAGGCCCAACAAGTGTATAACCATTGGTAGTTTGACAACCATTCGCATCTGTTATGATCACGGTATATGTTCCTGCTGCCAACCCGGAGATATCCTGAGTTGTTGCCCCATTGGACCACAAATAGGTATAAACGGGATTACCTCCGGTTGGAGTCAGATCAATCGAGCCATCGTTCACACATCCACTAACATTCACATCACCCGGATATAATGAAGGTGTCACCGTTGAACCAAGAACAGCCGGTTGAACAAGTGTAATAATTGAGTTAATTGTACAACCATTTGCATCTGTAGCAACAACAGTATAAGTTCCCGCAGGTAAACCGGAAGGATCTTCCGTAGTAGATCCATTGCTCCACAAGTATGTGTAGCCCGGTGTCCCACCACCAATCGTTAGGTTAATACTTCCATCACTTGCTCCAAAACAACTAATGTTTGTCCCGCTTGGATAAACAAATGCTGAAATGGATTGAGTTAAAGGAACAGGTTGTGTAATTGTTACGGATGTGCTTGATGTACAACCTCCTGAACTTCCATTCGCATCATTTACGGTTACCGTATATGTTCCCGCAGGAAGTCCACTTATGTCTTGAGTTGTTGCTCCATTCGACCACAAATAGGTATAAGCAGGAGTACCACCTGTTACAGAAAGATCAATTGACCCATTTGAACCACCATTACATGAAACATTCGATTGAGTAAAAGTCAAAGCAACAGGTGCTGCCGGCTGAGTGATAGTTACTGAAACGGTGGCTGTACAACCTCCAGTAGTGCCATTCGCATCATTCACTATTACAGAGTATGTTCCTGCTGCTAATCCATTTATATCTTGAGTTGTTGCTCCATTTGACCACAAATAAGTATATGGTGTTGTTCCTCCAGAAGGAGTTAAATCAATTGAACCGGAAGTTCCTCCAAAACACAATACATTGTTCTGAGTAAAAGTCAACGTTAATGGCGCAGGGGGTTCAGTAATTGTGAAATTCTGTGTAGCAGTGCACCCGTTAGCATCTGTTACCAAAACGGAGTAAGATCCGGCTGCTAAACCACTAAAAGTGCCACTACCCTGGTTCGGTCCACCATTTAAAGAGAATTGGTAGGTGGTAGTCCCTCCCGTTACCCCTATCGTTGCGGAACCATTACTCCCCCCAAAACAAGAAACATTTGACAGTGAAGCAAGGTTTGCAACTAGCAAAGTAGGCTGAGTTATCGTTTGAGTAGTTGACCCAACACACCCGTTCACATCAGTTACAGTAACGGTATAGCTTCCTGCGGCTAACCCGGAGATATCTTGCGTCGTTGCTCCATTCGACCAGGAATATGTAGCTGGTGCAAACCCACCTGAAACGGTAAGATCAACCGCTCCATTTGTACCGCCAAAACAGGAAACATGTGTTGGTACAGTGCTTAAAGTGGAGGTAAATTGTGAAAGTGTTAGTGTAACCTGATCACTCGCTCCCGGGCAAGTACCATTATTAGTTGTTGTTAAAGTAAGGGTAACGCTTCCACTGGCAATTTCAGCAGCTGAAGGCGTGTAGTTCAGGTTCAGACTTGTATTTGAAGGACTATAAGTCCCCGATCCACCTGACCAAATTCCAGTGGTGACTCCGGTAACGGATCCAACTACATTTATTGATGGAACAGGTGACCCACAAACTGTGAGATCGGGTCCGGCATTAGCAGTAATGGTATTAGCAAACTGTGTTACCGTAACATTGGTTGTTGCTGCCGGACAACCAGTAGCGTCCGTTATGCTTAAAGTATAGACCCCCGGTGCAGATGCCAAAATAGAAGAGGTTGTAGCCCCATTGCTTGAAGGGCCGGTCCATAAATACGTGTACGGAGCTGTACCACCTATAGGCACGGCCGTCAATGTTGTACCAGGTGAACCAAAACATATTGAGGGATTCGTTGGATTGATCTGCGCGAAGAGTGTCGGGTAAATGGAAACTGTAACCGTATCACAAAATGAGCTTGAACTACAACCGCCTACCACTTGACCGCAAACTTGATAAGAAATGGTTGGTGGGTAGCCGGGCTGGGGCGTAACTATTACAGTTGGTTGACCCGTATAAGTTACCCCTGAAGTTCCGGGTTGATTTCCAGCCAAATTATTCAAGTAATTATTGTAAAATCCAGTAGGCTGTCCATTTTGAGGAATTGAAGTCCAGGTGATCGTACTCGGTGTTAATCCAAATACTGAAAGTGTATCCTGACAACCATCAGCAGTTACGACATCACCAGAAGAGGCTGGCGCTGGCACTGAAGTTATCGAATAAGTGTTCGTGTTATTTCCTACCTTACAATAGGATATTAAGTGAGGCCCAACCCCATTCAAACATATAGGCGCGGATCCAGAAGGAACAGGGACATCCTGACAATTGATTTGAAAATACAATGCTCCACCCGGGTTTGCTCCGGATGCGACATTGAAAATAATACCTTCTGCACCAGGGTCGAGTGTAATTGAAAGTTCAATGCAATTTACTTGATTGGTACCCCCACCACAGCAAGTGCCGTTTCTAACTACAGCAGGGCTCACCCAAGTTCCACTTGGATTACCCGTAAGATCTACCGTAAAAAATGGAGTTGCACCTGTACAATTTACCTGGGCGTTGGCCAAGCTATTTGGTATGATTATCAAGAAGATAATAGCAAGAGTTCGAAGTAGAGATTTCATACGCCCATTAGTTAGTGTTAACAAGTTAACGAAAATGTTAATAACAGGTTGCCCTTTTTGCGATTTTTCTCAAAAGAAAATAGATCAAATCCTTTTTACAAGAGATAAACAGGCGTTTTGTTTCTATGCGCGCATTATTTTTAACTCAATAAAATAGATTTTGAAGATAAATTCAACAAATAGAAAAATAAAAGGCCGCCTCTTTTGAGGCAGCCTATTTCATGTTGTATTTTTCAATTATTTCACTCCAGCACCTCTTAATAAGGAAACGTGTCCAACAACCTCTTCTTTGCGGTCAGTATCTGAATTCATAATTCTCATTTTCCATACGTAAACACCCTCCTGGCAGTTATTTCCTTTATAAGTAGCATCCCAACCAACAGTGCTGATATCATTGGATTCATAAATCAATTCTCCCCATCGGTTAAAGATCATAAAACTGAAATTATCAATGCTGTATCCTGAAGAAATCACTGGTTTAAAGACATTGTTATAATCATCTCCATCCGGTGTAAAGGCATTCGGCACATAATAGATCAATTCAGGATGGAAACGGATATACCTCATTGTTGAATCAATACAACCGTATTCCGAAAATGCTGTAAGCCATACCTCGAAGAAATCATACCCTTCTGATGGGAATTCATGGTATGGGTTTTCAACTGTTGAATTCGTTCCATCTCCAAAATCCCAGAAATATGTTTGTGCACCTTGCGAATTATTATAGAAAAATGCATCAAAATCCGTTGTGTACAGATCATACGTTGAAATTGTAAAGCTTGCAACTGGATTAGGTGCAACACAAATAAAATCAGTTGTTGATACAGTATCTCTACAACCCTGCGGTGTAGAAAGAACTAACTGCATATCAAAACACGCCAATTGTTCATATGACAACTCAAAAGGACCACAATCATTGATTACAGTTCCATCAGAAAAAGTCCATTCACAATTGACACCCGGATCAGCATTTGCATCGATCACAATTGGGCTGCCAATGCATCCGATAAGAGATTCCGGAAGAGTAAAGTTAGGTATCGGATTTGCCCACATAAAAATATCTGCAGTAGTAACACAACCGTTGATGTCAGTAACAGTTGCTGTCCAAGTACCCTCTGGGAAATTATTCACTTGACTGGTACTTTGAGGTGGATTGGTATTCCAAGAAACAGAATATCCAGGTGTCCCCCCTATATAATTCACGGAGGCAATACCGTCTTCAGCGCCTGTACAACTCACCGGAGCACCAAAATAATTAGAAATTATAGTTGTATTTGCTACTAGCGGTGATGGCTGAGTTACCGTTACCACTGAAGTAGTTAAACATCCGTTCAAGTCATTAATTGTCACTGTATAATTACCTGCTCCAACATTGTTAACCACTTGCCCGTTTCCAATTTGAGCACCTCCAAAAGTCCAGCTATACGAGTATCCTGGTGTTCCTCCTGTTGCATTACCTTGAATGCTTCCATCAGTAGACTCATAACAAGAAACATTTTGTCCGTTGTAATTAGATATTACAATCGCCTCACTATTCATTGGCTCCGGTTGTGTTACCTCTACATCTGTTGTGAAAACACAACCGTTTAAATCTGTTATTGTCACCGTATACGTTCCTGCTCCAACACCGATTGGATCTTGTACACCTGTTACAAATGCTCCATTCTGATTTACCCAGTTATAGGAATATCCTGGAGTTCCACCATTAACAGTGAGATCAATTGCACCATCCGTTGCTCCAAAACAAGTTACATCCTGCCCGTTATAGTTTGTCGAAACCACACCAGATGCATCAATTGCCGGGGGATCAATTAGGGTTACAATTTCGGTAGCAGTACACCCATTCTGGTCAGTTACGACAACTGTATATGTGCCAGCCGGCAATCCATTAACAGCCTGTGTGTTTCCAACCTGAACATTTGAAGAATTTGTCCATACATAATCATAAGGACCAGCTCCACCTCCAGGATTTGAAGTTATTCCCCCATTTGACGCACCAACACATGTGATATGCTGACCGTTGTAATCAGTAGTTACAGATGTTGTAACCGTTACAATTGGGGGTTCAACCAGTGTAATATTATCAATGATTGTACATCCGTTTATGTCTGTCACAGTAAGCTCATATGTATTTGCCGGAAGATTCTGGATGTCAGGAGATACGGCTCCACCTGGATTCCAACTATAAGAATAAACCGGGCTTCCTCCACCGGGTGTTGAAGTTATCCACCCATCTGGAACACAACCTGAAAGATTAAATCCACCAGCATACACAGAGGGTGTTAAACTTAACGTTAAAGGTGTCGGTTGAACCAATGTAATTGTTGTTGTTTGCTGACATCCGTTAATGTCTGTCATTAGCACTTGATAAGTTCCTGATGTCAAGTCTGTTTGATCCTGCTGACCAGCAGTAAGTCCACTACCATCAGTTGTAGACCATGCATAGGTATATCCCGGAGAACCACCTGAAGGCACATAATCAATTGATCCATCATTGAACTCAAAACAGCTGATATTATCCCCACTTGGGAAGGTTGGTGATGTAATGTCCTGTACCAATGGGGTTGGCTCGATCAAGGTAATCGTTGTCGAGATCTGACAGTCGTTGTCATCCGTTACTACTACCGTGTATGTGCCTGCCGGAA
>DAISYB010000010.1:0-114684 GCA_036825545.1 Crocinitomicaceae bacterium
GAAATACATTCAGCATTTCAAACTTATCTTTGAAAAGGTCTTCTTCAGATCTGTTTAAGGAAAAGCCACTAAGGTCAATTTTGTAGGTTGCTTTTTCAAAGGATGATCTTCGTGCAGGTCGATTGTTGATGTCACTTCGGTGCAGGGTCCCATCAGGTAGAAAATTTGGAGCTTGAGGAGATAGTTCTTCATTGATATAGCCGGAGTGTAATTCAAAAAAGAGGTATTTGTTGTTTTCCGTTTTATAAATTCGACCTTTTTTGGCGCGAATTGTTTTAATTACATCTGGAGAAGTGTGATCATGAATTAATATTCCGGTAAATTGATCATCCGTACCTTTCTCCACTTTGATTGCATATCCATCCAGTTCTTTGCTATAAACTCCGGGAGTTATTATTGCTGAGATCTTTGTGTTCTGAATATCGTAAATCAATGAATGCCACTTCAAATTGGCCACAGGTATCACATAATTGGCAAAATAGAAAGTTCCTAAGGCGATCAACAACGCAACAACTGTCAGGGGGCGCATTATGCGATAAAGGGAAAGTCCACTCGACTTCAAGGCGGTTAGTTCGTTGTTTTCGGCCAAATTACCGAAAGTCATGATGGATGAAAGCAATATAGCGAGAGGTAATGCCAATGGAATTAAACTCGCAGAAATGTAGAATAAGAGCTCAAGAATAATCCCAGACCCCAATCCTTTTCCCATTAGATCGTCAAGGTATTTCCAAAAGAACTGCATGACCAGCATGAACATCGAAATTGCCAGGGTTACCACGAAGGGTCCTGCAAAAGATTTAATACTGAAAACAGTTAACCTTTTCAAAGAATTGACTTTTTGCAAATTTAATTGCAACAACAGAACAAACGGTTAAAAACAGGGAAAAGTATGAACAAGTCAACCTGAATTTTAAAAAAGGAAGAAATAGAAATCAGGCTCCAAGTATTCTTTTCAGATCGGAGATGGATTGTTCCCAAAGCATTCTTACTTCTTCTTCTTCATCGTGATCTGCGAAATCAGTGATCTGCATAGCGACATCTTTTGTGATATCATCAATCAGAACGCGCATTTCAAAATAGCAATCGTTTCCTTCTTCTTCGTCTCTGATCCACTGAAAACGTGCTTTGGATCCAGGTTTCTTAGATATTAATCGTGCACTTTCAGTGCTTCCGTCCCATTTAAATGTAAATACATCATCCTTTATGTCCACGTCATCCGCAAACCATTCGCTAAGTCCGCTAGGTGTACAAAGCATATTTTCCAATACTTTTGGTGATGTTTTGAGTAGGTACTCCAGTTCAATTTTAACTTTTTCAGGCATAAGTAGTCGTCAATAATGTTAACTTCGCATCTTGATTTTCGAAATATACATAAATCTTTTCAATGGCTCTAATTCATTCTCTCGAAAAAAGCGGTAATATTTTGTTTAAGTATAGAGGACAAATTCCTGTTGTTCTTTTTTTGATCTCTGTGCCTGCCGTTTATTTTACGAATTACGATTTTTTACGTCAATGTTCGGGCTTGGATTTAACCTTATTGATTGTATGTGCTTTAGTTTCTTTGGCAGGCCAGATTATTCGTGCAATAGCGATAGGGACAAGTAATAAGAATACGAGTGGACGAAATACAAAGGAGCAAGTGGCAGAGGCCTTAAATACAAAAGGCATATATTCAACAGTTCGTCACCCATTGTACTTGGGCAATTATTTCATGTGGATTGGAATCGTAATGTTTACCTACAATGTTTGGTTTGTATTAAGTGTTTCCTTGTTATTTTGGTTGTATTACGAACGCATTATGTTTGCTGAAGAGCGATTTTTAGAACGCAAATTTGGGGAGAGTTATCTGAATTGGTCTTTGCGGGTCCCTGCATTTTGGCCTAGTTTCAAGAATTACGAAAGAGGGGAGATCCCATTTTCAATCAAGACTATTATGCGTCGCGAGTACTCTGGAGTTACAGCGACAATTCTAGGTTTCGTCTTTGTAGACGTGTTGCGCGAGAGTTTTGCAAAGGGAGCGTTTGAATTTACGCCAATGCATGGGTATGTTACAGTTGGAGCATTACTAATTTCAGTGCTGTTCCGTTCTTTGAAGCACTATACAAAAGTGTTGTTCGAGGCTGATCGTTCGTAAAAAAAATAAGAGGTTATCTCTTCAGAAATAACCTCACTTATGTATTGAATCTAGTTATTTATTAATGCTGGTGTCCACCCGGACCATGTGCATGACCGTGATCAATTTCATCTTGAGTTGCAGCACGAACGGCAATGATTTCACCTATAAAGTGAAGATCCGTATCTGCTAAAGGGTGATTGAAATCCATTTTTACAAATTCTGGATTTACTTCAACAATTCTTCCGCGTAAATGGTTACCATCGCTATCTGACATTGGGATCAAAGCACCAACAGTAAACATAGTCTCATCGAAATTTCCGTTTTCATCGTGAAAAACATTCTGAGGGATCATGGCGATCATGTCTGCGTTTGATAAGCCGTAAGCATTATCAGCTGTAATAGCGAATTCAAACTTGTCCCCAGCTACTTTATCGCGTAGATTTTCTTCAAATTCCGGAATAATACCTCCTACGCCATAAAGAAATACCATGGGATTCTCCGCAGTCGTTTCTTCGATCTTTTCTCCTGTTTTGTGATTGGAAAGCTTATAGTTAAGCGAAACGACCACGTGATCTTGAATTTTCATAAACTAAATTAATTTGGTAATTCCGTAAAGATACGAAAAGCCCATTAATTGGGTGGTTTAGAATATTCAATAGTTTTAACGGGGAAAATAAATGACAAAAAGTAATAATTTATTAAATGACACGTTTCTAATCTAAACAAACAAACAAAAGCCTATGTTGAAAAAATACTCTGAAAAAAATGTTCTTCCATCTGGCGCTGTCACAAGCGGACCATCACAGCAAGTTTTAAACGCTTTGTTGAATTACAGCAAGTCGGTGAAAGTGATCAAAGCTAAGAAGGATAAGATGTTGGTTCACTTGAACTAGAAAATAAAAGGCTGACATTGATCGGCCTTTTATTTTAGTAAATCACCAAATTTTTGCCACTTTGTTTTTTGGATTTCGCATTGGATCACCTTCTTTCACGTCGAATGCTTCAAAGAATTCCGGGCAATTCATTAACGGGCCATTTACGCGATACATTCCCGGTGAATGCGAATCAGTTGCGATTCTGTTTTTCAATTCTTCATCCGTGTAGTTGATTTTCCAAAGTTGTGCATAGGCAATAAAGAATCGTTGAGCAGGAGTAAACCCTTCTCTTTTCTCATTCTTTTTAAATTCAGCTGTTCGGGTATAGGCGTAATAAGCCATTGTCAAACCTCCGAGATCAGCGATATTCTCTCCCATTGTTAGTTGAGGGTTGACACAATGGCCTTCAATTGGACAAAACGCAGCGAATGTTTCTCCTAAAATGCCTGTTTTTTCTTCGAACAATTTACGGTCGTTTTCCGACCACCAATTTTTAAAAGTTCCGTCTGCAGCAAACTTGGATCCCATGTCATCAAAACCATGCGTGAATTCATGTCCAATAACCATTCCGATCCGCCCATAATTTACGGCATCTTCAGCGTTTACATCAAAGAAAGGCGGCTGCATGATTCCTGCAGGAAAAGCGATTTCATTCAAAAGCGGGTGGTAGTATGCATTCACCATATGGGCAGGCATTCCCCATTCAGTTTTATCAACAGGTTTGTTTAATTTTTCCATGTTTTTGAAGTGTTCAAATCGTTGAACCTCCATGTAGTTGTACATGTAATTGTCTGGCATTAGACTTAAAGAAGCGAAATCTTTCCAATTTTCAGGAAACCCTAATTTTCGACCAATGGAATTCAATTTATTCAACGCTTCCTTCTTTGTTTCTTCTGACATCCAATCCAAGCCTTTGATCCGATCTCTAAATACAAATAAAAGGTTGTCGACCATCTCATTGACACGGCGTTGAGCCTCTTGAGAATAATGTTGCTCGACGAACTTTTTACCCAAAAGTTGGCCAAAGTCGGCACTTGTAATTTCATCTATGGCACGTTCATTCAATGGCTTCATTTCATTCTTACCACTTAGAGTCTTTCCGTAAAATTCAAAATGTTCGGCAACATGTTTTTCGCTCATGTGTGATCCGAAATGATTCGCAATACGCCAAAACATGTATGCTTTAATGTCTGCCAAGTTCTTTCGGTCCAAAAGTTCATTTACCGTTTTCATGTATTCAGGATTCACAACAATAAGCGAATCAAAATCTTGACTAAAGACACTCTTTTGATAAGTGTCAAAATTGAAATTTGGCATTAAAGCAGTTGCTTCTGATCGACTGAATTTATTGTACGTTTTTTCAGGTACTCGCATTTCAGCCGGACTCAACATGGATTGAGCTAGTTGATGTTCAACTCTAATGATTGATTCAGCCATGGTTTCAGCTTGACCGGCCTCTTTCCCAAACAGCATAAGCATGCGAACAATGTGTTTTTGGTATTGTTCCAGAACTTCCTTCTTATTTTCATTCAGGTAGTAGTCGCGATTTGGCAGACCAATTCCACCTTGTGACATATAAGCAATATGATAATCCACATTTTTTATGTCCTGACGAACACCAAATCCAAAAAAAGAACGAACACCCAACACATGCTGTTCTGCCAACAATTCCGGAATAGGTAAAGTGGTACTAAGTTGTTCCACACGTTTCAAATAATGCTTAACCTCTTCATAGGTATTCGCATTACGCATTTCCATACTGATGTATGAAAGATAGTAACTTCCCAAGATGTGTTCATCTGATCCTTTTTTAGCCTCTGATCGTGCACATTCCTCTAGTATTCTCGTCAATTTCTTTTTGTTACTTAATTCTAATTCATTAAAACTACCCCAGCGCGATTCAGAAGGTGGTACCGGGTTATTAATAATCCAATTTTGATTGGAATACAGAAAGAAATCCTCTTTAGGGTTAATGTTATCTGACATTGCATTTTTGTCAATAGTCGTCAGCTGTTTGTTTTGAATTACCGGAGATTCGGATTTGCTCGTTTTACAGGCTGCCAAAACGAGCATACTTGAAAGTATACAGATGTAATTTTTCATGGATTAATTTTTTGGTGTGTATAACATTTCAACATGTGGAATATCGTCTTCCAGGTATTCTTTACCTGTGCTGAAAAATTCATGTTTATTGTAGTAGTTTTCCAAGTGTTTTTGAGCAGAAATACGAATTGGCACTTTTCCAAATTCATCCTCCGCAAATCGCATGCTATGCGTCATTAATTCATGTCCAATGCCTTTACCTCGGATACTATCGTCAATCACAACGCGGCCAATCGCCACTTCATCGTAGCTCAATCCAGGAGGTAAAATACGTGCAGTAGCCACAACGTTACCGTATCCGTCACGACAAATCAAATGGTAGCATTTTTTGTCCTTTCCATCCAAATCCAAATAAGCACAGTTTTGTTCCACAACAAATGCCTTCAATCGCAACGCTATAATGTCGTGAAATTCATTCGTACTCAACTCAGGGTAATATTTTACTTGCCAATCTAGTTTCATTTCTTTGTTCAAATTGCCTTTCGGCGTAAAGGTTTAAAAGTTCAAAGCGACGTGTTAAAATAATTCAATTTGCCTGCGGCGTTCAAAAAGTTAAAAGTCTTAAAACCCAAATGTCCAAATCATGTCTGTATCACACCCACATTGTAAGCTTTATCAGCCTTTTTGTGATTCGCCATTTCAATTCCCATCGAGATTACTTTGCGGGTATCTGCCGGATCAATGATTGCATCAATCCACAAGCGACTAGCTGCGTAATACGGTGAGATCTGTTCGTCGTAGCGTTTTTTGATGGTGTCAAAAAGTTCTTTTTCCCGTTCAGGAGTGATTTCTTCTCCTCGTGCTTTCATGGATGCAACTTCAATTTGTAAAAGTGTTTTCGCTGCTGAAGCTCCACTCATTACAGCAATTTCGGCTGTTGGCCAACCGACGATCAACCTTGGGTCATACGCTTTTCCACACATGGCATAATTTCCGGCTCCATAAGAATTTCCTACAACGACCGAGAATTTTGGAACCACCGAATTGGCCATGGCATTTACCATTTTTGCCCCGTCTTTGATGATTCCGGCATGTTCGCTTTTTGATCCAACCATGAATCCGGATACATCATGCAGGAAAACCAATGGAATATTCTTTTGATTACAATTCATAACGAAGCGAGCGGCCTTATCAGCTGAATCGGTATAGATAACTCCTCCAAATTGCATTTCTCCCTTTGCGTTTTTGACAATTTCACGCTGATTCGCAACAATTCCAACACTCCATCCATCGATTCGCGCATACGCACAAATAATCGTTTTTCCGTAATTAGCTTTGTATTCAGTGAATTCAGAATTGTCAACTAGACATTTCAACAATTCACGGGTATCGTACGGTTTTGAACGGTCAGACGGAAGCACACCATAAACATGCTTCGGCTCAAACTTTGGTTCAACGCTCTCTTTTCGGTCAAATCCTGCCGTTTCAAAAGAGCCGATTTTGTCCATCAAATCACGAATGGTTTTCAGACATGTGGCGTCATCTTCAACATTGTAATCGCAAACACCCGATATTTCAGTATGTGTAGTTGCTCCACCAAGAGTTTCATTATCGATTGTTTCGCCAATTGCGGCTTTCACCAAGTAAGAACCAGCAAGGAAAATGGTACCTGTTTTATTGACGATCAATGATTCATCGGACATGATCGGAAGGTAGGCCCCTCCGGCCACACAACTTCCCATTACCGCTGCGATTTGGACAATTCCCATGGAACTCATGATCGCATTGTTTCTGAAAATACGTCCAAAATGCTCTTTGTCAGGAAATATCTCGTCCTGCATTGGTAAATACACTCCGGCAGAATCGACCAGGTAGATGATCGGCAATCGATTCTCCATGGCGATTTCTTGCGCACGAAGATTTTTCTTTCCTGTAATCGGAAACCAGGCTCCAGCTTTAACTGTTGCGTCATTCGCTACAACGATACATTGTTTACCTGACACATATCCGATCATAACGACTACACCTCCGGCAGGACAACCGCCATGCTCTTCGTACATGCCGTAACCGGCTAAGGCACCGATTTCAACTCGTTCGGTATGTGGATCCAGAAGCATGTCAATACGCTCTCTAGCCGTAAACTTACCTGTGTCATGCAGTTTTTCGATGCGTTTTTTTCCGCCACCAAGTGCAATTTTATCCAATTCTCGCTGAAGATTAGAGATCTTCAATCGCATTTGATCATCATTGAAATTAAATTCGAGTTCCTTTTTCGAAATTGCCATGTATCATTTTTTAGCTGCCCAAATATACGAAAAGACTCTCCATGATAAGTAGGAGAAATCAGTAAAAACAAAAGAAATAACAGAAATAGATAGGCGTATTATTTGTAGATGCCAATCCACATTTTACCGTTGACGTCAATAGAAGCTCTGTACATACCAGCTGTATTGAACTCCATTACGATAGTTCCCTTTCTGTCCAGCACAATAACACCACCATCTCCCCCGAGTTTAGCGACTTTCTTCCAAATGACTTCATGAGCAGCTTCGGAAACACTAAGTCCTTTGTATTCAACTAGTGCTGAAATGTCGTGTGCTACAACGGATCGAATGAAATACTCACCCCAACCTGTTGCTGAGACCGCACAAGATTGATTATTGGCATAGGTTCCAGCTCCGATGACAGGTACATCACCAACTCTTCCATAGCGTTTATTGGTCATGCCACCGGTTGAAGTTCCAGCTGCCAGATTACCGTTCTTATCCAATGCAACACAACCCACAGTACCAAATTTATGGTCATGATTTGTTCCTGCTATGTGCTTATTGGTTTCTTGTTTTTTGATTTTCTGTAAATGATCAAATCGTTTTTGGTCAAAGAAATAGGAGGGAGGAACGATTTCCAATTGGTGTTCCTTAGCAAATGTTTCAGCACCGGTACCAATCATAAAGACATGTTCCGATCGATCCATGACCATACGCGCAAGGGAAATGGGGTTTTTTACCGTTGTAACTCCTGCCACAGCGCCCGCATTCAATGTAGCACCATCCATAATGGATGCATCCAACTCATTGCGCTCATCATTTGTAAAAACGGCACCTTTTCCGGCATTGAATAATGGCGAATCTTCTAAAATACGAATGACGGCTTCAACAGCATCCAAACTTGATTTTCCCTGTTTTAGGAGTGCGTAACCTGCTGTAATCGCCTCTTCGAGTTTTTTTTGGTACTCTTGCTCCAATTCTGGAGTCATATTTTCTTTGAGAATGGTACCTGCACCACCATGAATAGCAATGGCTATTTCACCTTTATGATCATCAACGTCAGTATCTTTTTCATACGTCTGTTCTGTACATGCCGATACTAGAATAGCAGAAAAAAGGGCAAAAAGAAAAAGTGTACGAGTCATTCTTCCAGAAATGAACTGAGTAATTTAACCTGATTGCGGTAAAGTAATACCTTCTTATCGTTTTCCAAACGCTTTAATAATCTGGAAATCACCACACGCGATGAAGCAAGATCATTGGCAATCTGTTCATGTGAAAGATTGATCAAAGCTGATCCGGTAGTTTTTGCTTTCTGTTTTAAATAATGTACCAATCGTTCGTCCAAGCTTTGAAAAGCGATTTGATCCAAAGCAACAATTAATTCGTGGAAACGGTAGCGGATTGTGCGCATGACAAAACTCTTCCAAGTGGGGTAACGGGTGATCCATTGGTCCATCAGTTCGATTGGAACAAGCAAAACCTCACAATCCTCTTCTGCAACTGCTTTCACTTCACTTGGATGCTGTTGCATACAACATGTAAAGGTCATAGCACAACTTTCTTTTGGATTAACATAATACAAAAGCAACTCATTTCCATTTTCATCGATCCGCGAAACTTTCAATATTCCTGAGACAACGAGTGGAACATGAGTAACTGATTGCCCAACCTCCATCATGGTTTCTCCGGCTTCAATTTGATGATACCTGGCTTTTTCTTCCAGTTCTTTCATCAATCCTTCCTCAAAGGTATCTCGGTACGTTTCGAGTAATTCGGCTTTCGTTGACATGAATGTTGATTGTATTACAAAAGTTCGTCAATCAAACGGTCTGTTGAATATCCTTCGGCTTCAGCTTTGTAATTTCTCACGATACGGTGACGTAAAATTGGTTTGGCCACTGCTTTCACGTCTTCTATATCCGGCGAATATTTGCCGTTCAATGCAGCATGACATTTTGCACCAACAATTAGGTACTGTGAAGCTCGTGGACCGGCACCCCATGAAATGAAGTCCTTTGTTAATTGTGGTGCGAACTCGGAAGCGAATCGTGTTTTTCCAACCAATTTAACCGCATATTCCATTACATTGTCAGCAACGGGAATTCTGCGGATCAACTCTTGATACATGATGATCTGTTCAGCACTCAGGATATGCTTCAACTCTATTTCCTGATCTGAAGTTGTTGCTTTAACGATTGCTAATTCCTCAACATAACTTGGGTAGTCGACCCAGATGTTGAACATAAATCGGTCAAGTTGCGCTTCAGGTAATGGATAGGTTCCTTCCTGTTCAATAGGGTTTTGCGTAGCCAAAACAAAGAAAGGTGCTGGAAGTTTGTAGTTTACTCCTGCCGCTGTAACCGATCGTTCCTGCATGGCTTCCAAAAGGGCAGATTGCGTTTTTGGGGGCGTTCGGTTGATCTCATCCGCCAAAATAATATTGGAGAATAGAGGACCTTTTATGAATTTAAAGTTTCGGTTTTCATCCAAGATCTCAGAACCAATAATGTCTGAAGGCATTAGATCGGGGGTGAACTGTATACGATTAAAACTCAAACCCAAGGTTTGAGAAATCGTGTTGACTAGAAGTGTTTTAGCCAATCCAGGGACTCCGACAAGGAGACAATGTCCACGTGAAAAAATAGATATCAAGACCTGATCAACGACGTCATCTTGTCCAACAATGACTTTATGAATCTCGTTCTTTAGTTCTTTGTAGTGCTCAACCAGTTGATTGATAGCGGCAGTATCTGACATTGAAAAATGCGTTTATTGTTTTAGATTAATTTGTTTTCGGCAACCAAGGATTGTTGAATTCGCAATCCACATAGCTCTCGTCGATACGAATATAAGCATTTCCAATTTTTGATTTCACCCATTCATTGATTACGCGTTGTTTCTTGTCATTTTCAGCAGCACGTTTAATCAAGGCATAATCTTCCTTTAAGTTGGCCACGTGTGGTGGAATACGATCCATCATCCGAACGATTCGAACACCTTGTCTTCGCTCCATCATATCGGCATAAAGATTAGGTGCTGTAATGTCGCCTTTGTTCATCGCTTCAGTTAGCAAAAAGATCTGCTGATCGATCTGGTTTAGATCTTCCATATCCCAGGTTTGCTCACCTGTAAATGGATTGGTAATGATTCCTTTGTTTTGTTTGGTTGCTTCATCATTCGAAAAGCGCAATACGGCATCTTCCCAAGTAATTTTGTTTTGCTTTAACATGTTGTAGCATGTATCCATGATCAATGCCGATCTTTCAAGGGATTCGTTAGTGAATTCTGGGATGATTAAGATGTGTTGACAGAGGTAGTCGTCTCCTTTTCGACTCAAAAGTTTTACAATGTGATAACCGTAAGTTGTTTCGAAAACATCAGAAATTCCATTAACATCCAATGAGAAAACAGCTGCTTCGAACGGCGGAACCATCATTCCACGTGTCGCTTCAATCTTGCCTCCTTGTGATGCACTTCCCGGATCCATCGAGTGAATACGTGCTTGTGTGTCAAAATTCTTTCCTCCCAAAATACCATTTCGGATCTCTACCAATTTATTATACGCTCTTTTCTTATCCTCCTTTGTGATCTCGGGATAATGCACAATTTGTTGAAAACTCAATTGAGCATTGATCAATGGCAAGCTGTCTTTGGGAA
The DNA here is from genome assembly GCA_036825545.1 of Crocinitomicaceae bacterium. GTDB lineage: Bacteria > Bacteroidota > Bacteroidia > Flavobacteriales_D > Crocinitomicaceae > M0103. The sequence goes on from DAISYB010000010.1 coordinate 10,962, forward strand.
TCTTATTGTAAAATTCTGTCACCTCCCTTGGTGTTACAGTAATTTCAGAAGTAATAACGCGCTCCATTTCTTGAGATAAAAGACGATCCTTGATAATTGTACGGAACTCTTCTTTGATTTGAGTAACTGTTTTACCGTAAAACTTCTCGAGTTTGTCGCGGCCACCCATTTGCTGTTCCAATACGCGTAGTCGGTTTTCCATTTCAGCGTCAACCTGCTGATCTGAAATTTCAATACTGTCTAATTTGGCTTGATTCAACAACAACTCGTTGTACATCATTTCTTCAAGGATCTGACAGTCCATTTCTTTACCAACTGCAACACCTGCTTGTAATGCCTGAAGTTTTTGCCCTTGCAAGTCAGACATGAGGATAATATTGTCTCCAACTTGAGCTGCGACCTTATCAACAACTTGTCGCTGTGCGAAAGTGACAAATGAACAGATCAGAAAATTAATTGTGATGAATCGTGATAGCATGTTTTTGTTTTATGTCATTGTAAAGTTGCGTCCCCATTTGTTCTCTTAAACGGTTTATTCGCTCTGAAAGTATGATCTCTCGTATTTGAGCCCTTAAGAAGTCAAGTGGTGGCGTTTCGTCTTTAAGTTTAAAATCAATAATGTTAATGAAGTAGGTGAATTCTTCATCGGAAAAATATGTCTTTGTTCGATTCAAAACAAGGTTGTCACGGTTCAATTGCTTCAAAGGAATGTCCTTCGTCAGTTCCGTGAAATAAACCCATTGTTCATCATCGAAGTAAAAATTCTCTGCATAAAGTTTAGCATAAGAATTCACTTTCGACAGGTCTTTATCATTTTTTAACACGTAAACATCGCGAATCTTCTTTTCGACCTCCAATCCAACTGGAATCTTAATGTAAAGTGCTTTAACCAGATAATCCTGTAAGACGAAACTGTTTTTATTTTTTTCGTAGTAGTTGAGGATGTCCTTATCGCTGACTAATGAATCCAGTTTTGCGAGAACAACTGCTTCTTCAAGATAGAATCCGGAGAGTTCTCCCATAAAATTTTCTCCTTTCAAACGAACGATTGTTGCCTTATCGGAATCTGTTGCCTGAAGTTCCTGACGAAGTACTTCAAACTTAACCCAATTGTCGAGAAAGAGTTGCCAATCGGTTTTGTTGTTGATGTCGTAGCCCAGATGATCCATCAATAATTCAGCCTCCTTTTTGGTAAGTTCTTTATCGTTGACTTCAGCAATTACCTGATCTTTCCCTGAGCAGGAGAGGAGTAGGAATAAACAAAACAGGCTGACGAAAAAGTCAGCCCGTTTAAAAGATCTATTTATACTACTTTCCAAGTGAGTAAAGTACTTCTTCGTTTATTTTTATCTTGTGTTTTGCTTTCAATTGCTCCAACCAAATTCGCTCCAATTCATTTTGGTAGTCTGAGGTTGCAGCACCTTTTGCTTCGTGGAATTCCTTTGTGCGAGGATCTAATAATTCTGAAACTTTCACAACGTAGATCTTTCCTTCAAACTCATACGCAGGATTGATGCCTTGTACCAAATTTCTTCCATTCAAGAAATTAGTAGAAGCCAAATCATATTTATTGGTTCTTACCCGAAGGTTCAATTCACTATCCTTATTGATCTTTTCAATCACTTCTTTTGAGGTGATGTCTTTTCCTTTAAGCATTGTACTAACCTCTTTCGCGATCTCCATGTTCAAACATTCATAGATCTCTGCATCAACGCGATTACCCCACATGTATTTCTCACGGTTGGCATCGAAATACGCACGAAGTCCAACAGTATCTTTGATTGCTTTATTCCACACCATGTCCTGCATGATCTCATAAAGTAAAATACCGTCGTGGTATTCAGTTAAAAGTGCCTTGTATTCAGGGTGTTTCGATGGAAGTTTATCCTCTTCGTGCTGCAAAATGGCATCTTTTTCCCAAAGTTTGTATTGCGTAGCGACTACTACTTTGATGTCATCTCGGCGAACGGTACGGTAATTTTTGACTAAGTAATTCGCGAAATCTTTCTGCGTAAACTTCTTACCGTCTAAAACAAATAGCGTTTGATTGCTTTTCAATTTGTCAGCATTCCATTTTCCAATGAAATAAGTTGTATCCAAGTTTTTATCAAACCATTTCAACCCTTTCTTCGATGTGTTCTTGTACTTGTATTCTTTCTTCAATTTCGCAACGAAAGAGTCCTGTGTACGTCTGGAACGCTCGTCTTTATTCACTTTTGTCTGCAATTCCTTGCGCATGCTCTCATAGCTTTGAACTCCTTTAAGTTCCAGGCGCTTAATGATGTGGTAACCGTATTCAGTTTTGACCGGTTTACTAAAGTCACCATCATTCTTTAAAGCAAAGGCAGCATCTTCAAATACCGATACCATGCGAGTGGTTGTTCCCGTTCCGAATGCAGGAAGAACACCTCCTTTGTTTGATGTACTCGGATCGTCAGAGTGATCACTTGCCAGTTCTTCGAAGCTCGAACCATTTAGCAACATCTCATACAGTTCGTTGATCTTCTTTTCAGCATTTTGAATATCTTCCGCAGAAGCTTCTTTTGGTGCTGAGACCATGATATGTGCTGTTTTAATCGTACCACGAGCCTGACGCTTGTCAGTTACCTTTACAATGTGGTAGCCAAAACGCGTTCTGAATGGATCAGATATGGACCCAACCGGTGTGGTAAAAGCCATTTCTTCGAATGGGTATACCATTTGAAAAGCAGTGAAGAATCCAACATCCCCGCCATTTGATGCAGCTGAAGGATCATCGGAACCATTTTTTCCTTTTGCGACAGATGCAAAATCTTCTCCTTTTTCAATGCGCTTTTTCAGAGCCATTAAACGATTGTATGCTGCTAACGTATCAGCCGGTGAAGCATTCGGTTCAACACGAATCAAGATATGAGAGGCACGCACCTCATTAGCTGTACGTTCGTAGGCTTGTCGCACCAATGCTTCGTTTTTCGCTGAGTCAACGAGGTAGGGTAGAGCGAGTTGTTTTTTATAGCCTTCCAATTCGCGCTTCAATTTCGGAATGGTATCGTAGCGAAGGGCTTCTGCTTCTGCAACTTTTAGTTTGAATTTTTTGAAGAGCTCCATGTATTCATCCAAAGACGCTTTGTCATACTTTGGATCCGGATTGTTCTTTAAATAAATCTGGAGAAATTCTGATTTGGTAACAGGCTTTCCATTGATCTCCAATAAAACAGGATCTTTCTGTTGTGAAAATACGGCACTTGAAAGAACCAAACCAATTACGGCAAACAGTTGCTTTTTCATTTTACTAGTTTTTCTGTTGAACAGTTTAATAGAACGTTTATTTAATACTATAGTTGGGTGCTTCTCTGGTAATTGTAACATCGTGTGGATGTGATTCGCGCATTCCGGCAGATGTAATTCGAACGAATTTAGCACCTTTCAGTTTATCAATGGTTGGTGCTCCGCAATATCCCATACCGGCTCTTAATCCACCGATGATCTGATACATCACCTCTACCAAGTTTCCACGGTAGGGTACACGTCCACTGATTCCTTCCGGAACCAATTTCTTAATATCGTCTTCCGCATCCTGGAAATAGCGATCTTTCGAGCCCTTTTGCATGGCTTCCAGCGATCCCATTCCACGGTAAGATTTGAATTTTCTTCCTTCGTAGATAATTGTTTCACCCGGTGATTCTTCCACTCCGGCGAACATTGAACCAACCATTACGATGTCTGCCCCGGCAGCTATTGCTTTTACAATGTCTCCCGTATAGCGAATACCACCATCAGCGATAACAGGTACGCCTGTTCCTTCAATCGCTTTTGCTACGTCGTTTACAGCTGACAATTGTGGCACACCAACACCTGCTATTATACGGGTTGTGCAGATCGATCCTGGACCGATTCCCACTTTCACTGCATCAGCACCGGCTTCAACCAAATACTTCGCTGCTTCCGGAGTTGCGATATTTCCAACGATCACATCCAGTTGAGGATGCTTTGATTTTACTTCTTTCAATTTATCAACTACACCTCTCGTGTGTCCGTGAGCTGTATCGATAACGATAGCATCCACTCCAGCCTCTACAAGTGCACTTACACGCTCAAGCGTGTCATGCGTCACACCCACAGCAGCTGCAACACGCAAGCGACCAAATTTGTCCTTGCATGAATTGGGATGTGTTTTTACTTTGATGATGTCGCGGTACGTGATCAAACCGATCAAACGATTTGATGCATCAACAACAGGTAGTTTCTCAATTTTGTTTTCCTGAAGGATTTCTTCAGCAGTTGCAAGATCAGTGCCGTCTGTCGCAGTAACAATTCGATCTTTTGTCATCACTTCACGAATCGGACGATTCAAATTTTTCTCGAAGCGAAGATCGCGATTCGTTACAATACCCTTCAGATTCTTTTGATTATCAACTACCGGAATTCCACCGATACTGAATTCTTTCATTAAAGCCAATGCGTCTTTTACAAAAGCATCTTCAGAAAGGGTAACAGGATCGAGTATCATCCCACTTTCCGAACGCTTTACTTTGCGTACTTCAAGCGCTTGCTCTCCAATGGTCATGTTCTTGTGGATCACGCCAATTCCACCTTGCTGAGCAATGGCAATTGCCAACTTAGCTTCGGTAACTGTATCCATTGCCGCAGAGACAATTGGTGTATTCACTTCGATGTTGCGGGTGATCTTACTTTTTAATTGTACGTCTCTTGGTAATACTTCTGAATAGGCAGGAACGAGTAAGACGTCGTCATAGGTTAAGCCTTCTTTTATTTCACTGATATTGGATAGCGACATGCGAATCTATTTTTCTGAATAAATTCCTGCAAAAGTAACATTTTTTTGTCAGATAGCTGTCTCGATTCTGAGGGAATTAAATAGTAAAACTTTTTTGTGCAGGACAATAAAAAAACGACTACTAAAAATTACATCAAGGTATAGTAAATGACCATCAATGAACCTGGGAAAACAAAGACCAGTGAGGCAATACGCGCAAAGTTAAACCAAGCGCTTTGTCGTTTTAATATAAATGTGATTAAGGGAATGAGGAGAAAAACTTGAAATGCAGGAAACCAGGTGAATATGGAGCGTTGTCTGATTTCAACTTGTCGTACAATTCCGACTTTGTCAACGTTCATAGAATAGCTTAATTTCTTGCCGGTTTGAAAAATAGGGGTGTAGGTAAGTTCAAGACTATTTTCAATACGATCACTCCAGTTACCCGACTCCGGTGCAAACATATATCCTTTCACATCCAAGATCTTGTGCCAGGTCCATTCCCAGTTTCGGTCTATTTTCCAGTCGTTTTCAGATAGTTTTTTGCTTGGACCATCTACGAAATAATCGTATGTCGTTACCAATGCAAGTAAGGTACAAAAGACAACAACAGATTTGAATATGAACCACGGAAAACCAGAGGTAATCCGCTCATAAAATTCCCTGTCCTCACGCTCTTCTTTTTCCCTTTTCTCGCGCATTTTCTCTGCTGCAATTCGAAAAGCCTCTTCACGGTCGCTATATCTGCTCATTAATTCCTGTTATTCCTACAATATTAGCATTTTATTGGAATTCCATCGTTGCTTTAAATAATTAGTTTGTGGATTGTTTTTTATCACTAGTGTCCGATAAAAAGTATTTTTAAGTTGTCATTGATTGATGTTTATTGATGAAAACTCTTGATTCAAAAAGATAGGGCTTATTTTGCCGAAGTATTCTAAGGTTAGTCTTGTCCACAGATTCACAGATTTCGATTTTACTTGATATGTTCACAAATTAATTGATTCGCGTCGCGAATCTATAAGGATTTTCATTAATTATGGAAATTGAAATTTGATTAATCAATTTGAAATTTTATCAGAAACGAAATTCGTGAATCTGTGGTTATTAATCTACCTGGGTTTTTATCGGACAATAGTGGTTTTTTATTTTTTTTGAAGGGGAGGCGGTACAATTTTAACCTGCTTTTCAAACTCTTTGACAAAGCTTCGGTCTACGTGTTGACGTTGAGGGGTGATGTCAATGTAATTCCAAATTAGGTTACATTAATAATTTAATATCAGTCCAACTCCAAAGCCCATATCACTATCGTAGTGCGTTCTAACTCCCATGTTTTTGTTTAGAATGTAACGCAAGTCAACCATGAATTCTTTGTCCGTATTAACCATAAAACCTGCCCTAAGTCTTTTTGAAATTGGTATGTCTTCTCGCATTAACGAAAGTCGTACAATTCCATCGTGATACACCTCAGCCTGAAAGTTGACTAACATAGGAAGGGTGTACATAAACCCTAAACTAACATTAGTTCTGTGGTCCTTTTTATTTACTTGTCCGAATAAATTTCTTTCTTGTTCATCAATTCCCATTTCTCTGTATCTCCAATCAAAACCGATAAATGGCATTAACCATTGCATTTTCCCAATGTATCGTCCTATATGCGTTTCGGTTTCATAACCGTGCATAACATTATAACCTAATCGCCATTCTGTGCCAATGCTCCAGCGTGTGTTTTGTAGCATAGCCATTCCATCATTTCCATTGGTTGCAAAGTCGTTTTCTGCCATAAAGTGAGGTTTTCTGTCATCAGCAAAAAGCTTTCGTTGCGCCAATTTTGGATTTGAAATTAAGGGATTTGAAGCTTGATTTTCATAAGTAAAAACTCTCCCCATACCACTCATCATGTGGTATAGTATGTGGCAATGAAAAAACCAGTCACCTTCTACATTAGCATTAAACTCCAGCGTGTCAGTTTCCATTGGCATAATATCCACAACATTTTTCAAAGGTGCGAATTCATTGTGTCCATTGAGCAATCTAAAATCGTGTCCGTGAAGATGCATTGGGTGACGCATCATTGAACCGTTATACAAGATAATTCTGACGTTTTCACCTTTTCTTATTAAAATCTTATCAGTTTCGGAAATGACTTTGTTATCTAAACTCCAGACATAACGATTCATATTACCCGTAAGCTCAAACCGTAATTCCTTTACAGGAGTATTTTTTGGCAGCTCTGTTTTGACTGTTGACTTAAGCATTGTGTAATTCAAGGTAACAATATTTGCCAAAGGATTTGCATTGTGGTGATTGGGATATTTATCATCTTGTTTCGATTTTGGATCACCTGTAATTTCAGGATACATAACTACATTCATATCCATTTGGTTTAAACTCATAGACATTCCCATATCGTCTAAATCACCATTCATTTTCATCATAGCATTCATCATTTTCATTCCTTCAAAATAGTTTAATCTTGGTAGGGGTGATTTGAGTTGTTTAATGCCATTTCCAAAATAAAAAGATGCAGATTTTGTACGGTCTTCAGTAGTAGCTAAAAATTCATAAGAAGTGTTTTCTGCTGGTATGCTTATGATAACATCGTAGGTTTCAGATACAGCAATAATTAATCTGTCTACTTCAACAGGTTCAACGTCATTTCCATCGTTTGCAACAACAGTAATTTTACCACCTGCGTATGTAAGCCAAAAATAAGATGATGCCCCACCGTTTGAAATTCTAAGACGAACTTTATCACCTGCTTTCAGGTTATATTCATTAATGGTTTTAATTTCAGAAATTGGTTTTCCGTTCATTAATATTTCATCATAATACACATCGCTCACATCCATAGCCAACATTCGCTTCCACTCATTTTTTAGTTTGGTTTTAAAGTGCCTTGCTTTTGTTGCTTCTGCATAACTTTGTGTTGCGTTTTTTTTGATGGCAAACCAGTCGCTTGCGTTGTGCAACATTCTGTGAACATTTTCAGATTTATAATCTGTCCATTCACTTAAAACTATGGGGACAGTTGGCAAATCATCAATCCCTTTTCTAAACGTAGGATCATCTTGTCTTTTAAGCATTACGAAGTTGCCGTACATTCCAATTTGCTCCTGTAATCCCGAATGACTGTGATACCAGTGTGTACCATTTTGAATGATTGGGAAACGATAAATATGCGTTGTATTCGGCTCAATTGGCATTTGCGTTAGATATGGTACACCATCTTCTTTATTGGGCAAAAATAATCCATGCCAATGCAGGGATGTGCTTTCTTTTAGTTGATTGTGCACGTGAATTTCAGCCGTATCTCCTTCTGTAAAAATGAGCGTTGGCATAGGGATTTGACCGTTTACAGCTATGGCTCTTTTTATTCTCCCTGTAAAGTTTACTAAAGTATCTTTTACATAAAGATCGTAGCGAACTGTTTTTTGAGCGGATACATAATTACTGACCAATAGCAGCAATGCTATCGATAGTATTTTTTTTGAAAGGGTATTTTGTATATCCATTTTACTATTTTCATTTGTTAAGCTTAAGAATGACGTAATTGCTTTCGACCACACTAATTGGCGCTTATTTAATGGTTTCTACTGTCTTTCCACAAGTCAACATTTGAGCACCGTAGTAAGGATTTTTTATTGCACTTTCTTTACTCAACCAATTGGCTCCTTTGCCATCATTATACATAGGACAATATTGGTGGTATATAGTATAATCCTGTTTACTGACTTGAAGCAAATCATAAAAGTTTGCAGACAAGTTCATAAATGTAACACGCTGTTCTTCCACACTTGAAGTGGTTGCTATTTTTTCGGTGTTGGACCTTAGGTTACTTAATACCTTCATCCAAACAGCATGTTCTTCTACTGAAAGCTGCTCCATTTTCACAGCGTTGATTTTTTCAAGCAATTCTTTCGCTAGGGTTGATGCTAATTTTGCATCCGTTTTTACCAACGCATCTTTTAAAGCAAAATAATTTTCAAAAATCGTTTTCAGTTGATTCAATTCCTGCCTCGTTTCATCTACGTTTTCTTGATAGTGTATTAAATGGTTTTCAATATGTATGTTTGAAACGATTGCTGTTTTCTTTACTCTTTCATACTGACAACATTCGGCAAGTTTGTTATACACATCATCCGGAGCAAGAAATATGTCGCTATCATAACCAGCTAGTGCAATACGTTTTAAAATTTCATCTTGATTTGTTTTTGTGCTGTCGTAGGTTATTTTAGCCATTTTACTGTCTTTATTCCAATCCACTGTTGCGATTTTCTTTAAATTTCCTGCTGTTTCAATAGTCTTTTCACACATTTCACAATTGCCGTAAATTTTTACAAGTTCTGTTTTTGCGTTCTTAATTTGACCATTACAAGAAGAGAATGAAAATAGCACAATCATGGTTGCTGATATCTTTGAGATTAAGTTCATAACTGTTTTTTTATTGGATTAATAATTCAATTTTAAATCCGGCTTCCTGTACTTTTTCAATTACTTCTTCTTCCGTAATTCCTTCAGTGTGCACAGAAAGGATTTTGTCTTTATTTGCAGTGTCCACATCCCAATGGCAAATTCCGTCTGTATCATTTAGAAATGGCGTTACTTTTCCCACACATCCATTGCAGTTGATGTTGGTTTTAAATTTTAATATTTTATTGTTTGTATTCATTTTGAATTTAGTTTAAGAATTTACAAAACAAATTTCGTGTGTAGTCTGTGCAATTGTGTTGCTGTATTTTTAAATTGATTTGTAACATTTACAGTAACTTACTTTTTGTATTTCAACCACAAACTATTACTTACAACACTAACACTGCTAAGTGCCATTGCTGCTCCTGCAATCATCGGGTTAAGTAAGAATCCGTTGATGGGGTATAAAATTCCTGCTGCAATGGGAATACCAATCAAGTTATAAATGAATGCCCAAAAGAGATTTTGCTTTAGGGTCCTGACAGTAGATTTGGATAAGTGAATTGCTACCGGAATTTTGGTGAGGTCAGAGGAAATAATGGTCATCTTAGCTACATCCATTGCAATGTCGCTCCCTCTGCCCATTGCTATACTGACGTCTGCTTGTGCCAATGCTGTGCTGTCGTTGATACCATCGCCAACCATTGCTACAACTTTTTCTTGTTGCTGTAATTGTTTTACAAACGCAGCTTTATGTTCAGGGAGTACTTCTGCTTTGTAATGTGTGATACCCACTTTTTCTGAAACGGCTTTGGCGGTCATTTCGTTGTCGCCTGTTAGCATATAAACTTCAATACCTGACCGCTGTAATTCTTCAATTGCTTTTTGGGAAGTTGTTTTTATTTGGTCGGCTATTGCCAGTATGGCTATTACTTTTTTTGTATGGGCAAACCAAATAACCGTTTTGGCTTCATCACCCCATAGATTGGCTTTTTCAGCAATCGCATTTTCAATTAAAATTTCATTTTCTTGAACGAGCCTTTTGTTTCCAATAAAATAAGTTTCACCGTCAATTTCAGCTTTTGCTCCTTTTCCTGTGATACTTTCAAATTGAGAAATTGGGATGATACTTTGATTTTTTAGATGTGCAACTACAGCTTCTGCCAAAGGATGTTCCGATTGTTTTTCAATGCTAAAAAGTATTTGTTTGAATATGGTATTATTGTCCGTCCAGAAATCATTCGTCACAACAGGCTTTCCTTCTGTAATTGTACCCGTTTTATCGAGTATCACTGCATTTACTTTTTTTGCTAATTCTAGACTTTCAGCATCCTTAATTAAAATCCCTTTTTCTGCCGCTTTACCCACGCCAACCATAATGGCGGTTGGAGTAGCCAAACCTAAAGCACAAGGACAGGCAATAACTAATACGGTAATCAGGGCTAACAATCCCTGGGTAAAACCATTGTCGCCGCCAAAAATGTTCCATACAATAAAGGAAGCAATGGCAATTACAATTACAATGGGTACAAAAATACCCGCAATTTTGTCTACCAATTTTTGGACAGGTGCTTTACTGCCTTGTGCATCTTGCACCATTTTGATGATTTGGGCAAGCATTGTTTCGCTACCCACTTTGTCAGCTTTAAATTGAAAGCTACCTTTTTGATTAATTGTTCCTGCAAAGACTTTTTCTTTCTCATTTTTCAATACAGGTAAAGGTTCTCCACTCAACATACTTTCATCGACAAATGAGCTTCCGTTGATTACTGTTCCGTCAACCGCAATTTGCTCACCCGGTTTTACCAATAAGATGTTGCCGACCTCAACTTTTTCAATAGGCATTTGCATTTGATGACCACTTTCGTGAACAATCGTCACTGTTTTTGGCTGCAATCCCATCAATTTTTTAATGGCCGAAGAGGTGTTTCCTTTGGCTTTTTCTTCCAAAAGTTTACCCAAGAGAATGAAGCCAATAATAACCGAAGCAGCTTCAAAATAAACATGTGCGTGTAAACCCCTTTGATGCCAATATTCAGGGAATAGGGTATTGAAAACGCTAAAAATATAGGCAACACCTGTACTTAATGCTACTAAAGTATCCATGTTGGCAGAGCGATGTTTTGCTTGTTTCCATGCATTGATGTAAAAATGACTACCTAGCCAAAATATTACCGGGGTACTCAGTGCCCACATTATTTCATTGGCATAGGGCATATTCATGAAAAACATTCCGATTATCACTACCGGAACTGACAATCCCAATGCCCAATAGGTTTTCCTTTTAAGATGATTAAAGTTCTCTTTCTGAATATTTTCAATGGTATCATTACCCGAGTTACTTTCATCAATGAGTAAATCATACCCAATAGTTTGAATGGCTTTTCTCAAACTTTCCACTTGTACCATACTTGGAATGTACTCAACTGAAGCCTTAGCATTTGCAAAATTCACACTGGCATCTATAACTCCTGCCTGAGCTTTAAGCATACTCTCCACACTGACTGCACAAGAGGCACAGGTCATTTGCAATACAGGAAATGACATTTTTTGGGTAGTCACATCATAGCCTAAATCCCTAATGGTTTTAACGGCTTTTGACACCGCCTCTTGATTTTGAGATTCAATTACTGCTTGTTTATTGTTGAGTTCTACTCGGTGCGAATCAACACCATCGAGTTTTGCCAAACCATTGTCCACAATTAAAGCACAGTGTTCGCTGTTAACGCCTTCTAGTGGTATCCGATATTCACTATTTTTTGTTGCCATACCTTTTTTACTAAATTATTAAGGCAAAGGTGACAACATTACATTTCTTACCTCTTACCTGATTTTGGATTGTATTTGTAACATTTACACTTCGTCTAGTGGTTTGCGTTTTATTTCCTTGATATGCTTAAAGTGAGTAGGGGTAAGTCCGGTAACTTTTTTAAACTGGTTGCTCAAATACCCAACGCTCGAATAATTCAATTGATAAGCTATTTCGCTTAAGGATAATTCGTCATAAACCAATAGTTCTTTCACCTTCTCAATTTTTTGAGCAATGAAATACTTTTCTATCGTCGTTCCTTCTACTTCGGAAAACAGGTTTGATAAGTATGTATAATCGTGGTGAAGCTTACTGCTCAAATAGTCGGATAAATTGGATTTTAATTCACTGTTGTTTTGGTGTATAATTTCAATAATATACGACTTGATTTGTCCGATTAGACGGCTTTTTTTGTCATCAATCAATTCAAATCCAAACGTTTTTAAATGATTATCAAGGTTAGTTTTTTCAGTTTCATTCAAGTCATTTGTAAGTTCAACTTCACCTAAACCAATATTCAATGTTTGATACCCCAGTTTCTCCAATTCACTTTTCACTACCATTATGCAGCGATTACAAACCATATTTTTAATGTAAATTTTCATATCCTAATGTTTATGTCGTGTAAATTATACGTGTAAAATACCGCCATATAAAAAATCCAACATTGAAATGTAGAATAAGTATTCCAAGAAAAAAAATATTGGGCAATTCATAGAGCGGATTACCATAGATAAATACATTAATACTAACAACCGTAATAAATAGTATCAAGTATGGGAGTAACATTGAAACTCGAATTTTTCTCCAAAAATGTTGAGGATCATCATTTTTACGAAGTAGATAACAGGAGTATAAGTAATGAGGTAAAGAAAAGACCATTCCGAGAAGGAAAAAAATTACAATTCCCAACCCAGCTTGGATGAATCGCCTAGAATCTAATTCAATTTGCTCCAAAAAAAGATTTGTCAGAAATAGGATGGAAATGATAACGATACTGCTAAACAAGTTTGTTAAAACCCACGATTTAGATATAAAGACCTCTTTGTTCATGTGGTTGTATTTTGGAAAGAGTGTTTGAAAACATCGTTAAATAGTTTATTTAAGCGGTACTTTTCCCCAAGCATGTGCGTCCTGCATATAGCTTACTTCGTTGTAGGAACTTCATTGGCGATCGAATTAATAATTTGATCTACAATTTTCTGGAAATCACCTTTTTTAATTATAAAACTAATCCAAATAAAGAGATTGGAAATCACTTTGATCATCTTAACACCATATCGGATGCAGATTAAAACAAACAATAAGCAATAATATTGACCAATTATTGACTCAAATCGTGAGATTAGAACCACTCAAATTTTAACTTGCTCAGATTGGAGACGAAAATTTGATGCGTCATAAAATCTTAAATGAAGATGTTTTTGGTTTTGAAGGAGGAGTTGTGCAATGGTTACTGCTGTTAGAGGCCTTTTTCTTTCTTAAGAATATCTTCAATTTGAGTATCAAGCGTAGGAATGATATTCTCTACAACTCCCCATACTGCCCAAAGGTCAACTCCAATGTAATCGTGGATTAATTTATCCCTCATTCCAGCGATCTTCTTCCATTCAATTCCTGAATACTTTGCGCGGAAATCGTCGTTTAACTTTTTGGTAGCCTCACCAATGATTTCAAAGTTCCTGATCTCAGCATCTTGAATCAGATTGTTCTTTAAAAACCATCTTCATCAATTCCTTCAGTATATTCTTTTATTCTGGAAATGCATGCACTGATGTGCTCAATATAAATGATGGAATCTTTTTTCATACCAACCTGATCAGATCCGATTCAATATATGGTTTGAGAGATGCATTTACTGAAGGCAAAGTTATCAGGTCTACCTTAATTCCAAGCAATTCAGAGAGTTCTTGCTCCAAACCAATTAACTCAAGAAGATCAACTTTTATGTCAAAGTCTATAAGAATATCAAGATCACTCTTTTCATTCTCTTCTCCACGAGCATAGGAACCAAATACACCAACAAGTGTAGGCTTAACCCTTTGGGTAACAGTTTTAATAATATTTTGCTGTTGTGGAGTAATCATGATATAAAGATAAACTTTTTTTCTTAGTAGTTTAGTGGTCTCTAACGTTCTCGCGCTAGGCGAAGAAGCCAGTTTTAAAATTAGTTTTATTTGCGATCAAAGATCTTTTTGTTTTCAACTATTCTTTATCCGCAACCATAATTTCGGCTTTTTTGCTTGAGCGTGTGTTAGCGGTATTTATGATTTATTTCTCAGGTCATCATCAATGAATTTTCCGTTCATAATGTGTTCCAATTTTCCACCAAATGAAATAAAAGCTATTAATCCAATAATTCCAATAAAAAACATCGACCTATATGTAAGAAAATGAGATTTATATTCCATGTCGTCTTCATCATAATATGAAAATATTTCATAAAAATTATTGCCAAAAACAACAAAAATTACAGCAATAAGAGATAATATTATAAAACCACCTAAACTGATAATACCAGTCCATTTAATAATGCCTATCATCTCTAACTTCTTTTTCAATAGTGCCTCATTACTGACAGAATTTAATCTGAAATATAAATATCTTATTATGAAAACAATACAAAGTAAAAGTACCAACCAATATGCCTCTATGATCATTCTTAAATCTCTTTAACGTTTGTAAAAAGTTGTTTGTCGAAATGTTTTTTTTACGGTATTTATTCAGTTTATCCAATTTTCCACTTGATTGAAGTCTTTGCTTCCTAGTAAAATTTGTTTGTCATCTTTCAAATAGAAAAAATCAGGATCAATCTCCAATATGGGTTTCCAAAAAGAATTTTCATATTGAAAAATCAAATCTATAGGAACTTCTTTTTTTAATTCTTCAATATTGAAATTGAATGTGTAGTTTTTTCGATATCTTGATTGCTCCCTGTCGCATATTTCAGTGGGAAGGAAAAATGCAAAACAAGAATCAAAGTCATTAAATATTTGATTTGATTTAAATTGTTGTAATACCTGATGAGTAAACAATATCCCATTTCCATTGGGTAGAATATCGCATATTCCTTGTTCAATATATTCTGGATTTGGTTTATTGCAACTGAAAATATAATCAAAACATGAATCGTTCAAGAATGATATGAAGCTCCTTTCTTCTGAAGGGAATAATTTAAAATAATAACAATATGATTTAATAATTCTCATAAATATCTAGATTACATCACTTCCCCAATCATTCCAAAACATTTTATTGTTAAGCATAAATTCACGCGATTGAGAACTTGCAAATGTCAAGAATGTACCCTGATCATATTGTAGAACCAATTTTTTCGATTCGTTTTCCAGTAAATACTTGCCGGTTCTATGTTCTAATCCCTTTATGCCAGGATTTGTGTCCTTTTTAATTATTTTCCATTCTGAACTGTTTAAAAAAGGTTCAAGGATTTCATATCCAACACCGAACCCACTTGACAACTCACTGCGACCAAACATTATAGTTTGGCTTCTAAGTATTCCTGTATCATCAAATTTAGGAACAATAATAACTTGTTTATGTTGTTGCGTAGGACCTTCTATCGAATATCCTCCTTTTTCAATTATGTAAATTTTATGCAAAAATTGAATCATTTCACGTTTGGCGATTTCTTTAATTGAAACGTTGACGTTATTTTCTTCCAGTAGATGTAAAAAGTCTGTTTTTGTAATGGGTAAATTAAGATTTGGCATTAAAAATTTATCATCAATAGCAGTTTTCATATTTTTTCTTTTGAGTGTTTGTGTTTTGCATTTACCGCTAACGTTTTCGGGCTTTGCGTTCGGGCGGGTTTCGGAGCACAAAACTGTCAACCAGCACTACACTTGAATAGAAGCAAAAAGCTCCAAGTTTGCACGTCACCCCGCCTGACGCAAAACCCGTGTTATGCGGTCGTGCTTTATCGTTAATATTTAAATAAGTTTTTAAATGTCTTTTCAAAGTTCAAATACTCTGTTGTTGTGTTGTCAGCCTTTAATTCTGAAATGTATTTGTCAAAATATTTTTTTTCTGCAATGAGAAAGTTCCATGGACTTACCAAAAGTCCACCGTTAACAGGACTGTTATAAAATACTTTTTGTCCACCGATATGAATACTGTCAATTAGTAGTCCTGACTTAATTGTCATGTCGTGAAAAATCCCACAGCGTGATATTTTATAAAAATTGGTTGTCTTGAGTTTTTGTAATACTTGTCCGTCTATGAAGCCGTCTTCTTCCAAAAAGGTTAAAAACGGGTCTAAACCAAATCTAAAACAATCCCCACTTTTGTCAATTGTGTCACCTGACAGATATTTTCCATGAGGTTCAAAAAACAAAAGTTCAAGTCCGAAAATTGCGTAACCGTTTTCAAATGTATTTTGTCGGTCAGTGGCGAGTTGTTCCAATGGTCTAAACAACCAGCTTTTCATTTGTTCTTCATAAACGTCAACTGGTGATTTTCGTCCTTTTTTTAAGTCGTCAAACGTAATGTTTTTGGTTATTCTTATTAGACTGTCCATTACTTATCAATTATTGTTTACATTTTCTGATTTATGGTGTCGTTTATAGCATGCCGCATAACGTTTTGGCGCTTGGCGCAGTGGCGGATTTCGGAGCAAAAAACTGTCAATACACCACAAATATTGATGCGAGGTAGAATGTTTAATTAACCACGTCACCCGCCATTGAGCCAAGCATCCATGTAAAAGCAGATATTTGATTAACCAAAACACAAACAAATGCAATTACATGAAATGCCTAACCACCCAAAGGTATTTATTGGGATGGACGTACACAAGAAAAGTTGGTCGGTTTCAATACAGACAGCTCTGTTTTTCCATAAAAATTTCTCAATGCCACCGGAACCAGAGTCTTTGTATCGATATATCGAACAAAATTTTAGTGATCATCAAGTGAGTCTAACCTATGAAGTAGGTTGTTGTGGTTTTTCCGCAGCTCGTTATTTCCTCAATTTAGGCTGGGAGGTTTTAGTCATTAATCCTGCGGATATTCGCAAATCTGACAAGGATCGCTATATGAAGACCGACAAATGCGATGCTCGATTATTGTCCAACCAATTAAAAATGGGAGCCTTGAAGGGTATTTATATACCTGACGTCGAACAAGAGCAATTGCTAAGTTTAGCTCGACACAGAAGTCAGTTGACTAGAAAATTACGAAATGCAAGCATACTACAGAAAACATATAGGAAAGAATCCTAAGGCAATCATTGTGAAAGTGGCTCACAAAATGAGTAGACGAATACTTTCGGTAATTAAAACCGGTCAACCTTATGAAGTGAATAGAATTTTAAAATAATACAAAACTTTTGGTCTCAACTTTAAATAAGTCAGACTGCAAAACACGCGTGGTAGCTCTGTAAAGTCTACATCGCCAAGCAGGCAGCTGACCTATATTATCTTAATACCATAACGGATGCAGGTAGTCCGCCGCGGTGGAACTACAAATAGGAGCAGGAGACATAAGTTAATTTGGTAATTGTTTGTCCTCGCCGGATGGGCAGGTTTATTGACAAGGTAGTTCTTGGTGAATTACTTTTTTAAAATTGTGGAAAACTTAACAGTGCTTTACATAGGAACCCGTGTTATGCGGTAGTATTTCTATTCAAGTAATTCTGTCAAAAGGTTACTGTTTTTCACTAGTTGGTCAAGTTTAAATCTGTCTATAATTATTATATTTCTGTCAATGTCCACGTTGTCTAACTTTGAGTTAGTTACCAAAATAAATTTTCCATTATCTAATTGCCTGTTCAACTCTGAAATTTGTTGGATTGCAGTTCTTCCAATACGTCTATTCTTAAAAATTTTGAATTCAAAGTAATAGATTTGAGTGCCTTTTGTTGCTGTTAAATCAACACGCAAGTTATTGCTAATGGTTTGCTCTCTGAGATTTGAAAATCCATTTTCTTTCAAAATATACTCGAAGTATTTTGAAAAGGAAATTTCATTCATTTCGTCAATATCACTTATGGTTATATTGTCTTGGTAACTCTTAATTTCATTGCGGTTTATAATGTTTGAGAAATATTCAATGTTCGTTATTTCAATGACTAATACCCCATCCTTATAAAGAATAAATACATTGTCAGCAATAGCCTCTTCATCATCATTCTCAAACTCGTTGTAGGATATAAACCCTTGGTAAGAAAGTAATCTTTTGTCAACACCTACAAATAAATATTTTTCATTTTCAACTTTATAAAACGAACCAACAAATTCTTGATGTTTAAATTCAATTGTCGGGTCATTAAATCGCAATTCCCTGAATACTTGGTCTTTTAGGTTCTGCTCTTGAGAAGTAATTATTCCTTCTAATCTTTTTCGCATTTGTAAGTAATACCTGCTTAGTCTGCTGTTACCCAAAAAACTAAATACAGATGCATAATGACCTGCTCTTAAAATATGATTTTGCATTTCTGGTGGCATATTATCATTTTCAATCGGTGGGTCAAGGTATCTGTTTGTGCTAATTTGATTTTCGTTTAACAATGTCAAAGACGCAACTCTAATGTCTCCTGGTTCTCTAGTTTTTTGGTCTAATGCGTGGGCTTGTTGTCCATTTGAAGTTGCAATGCTTGTAGCTCCTTTGCCTTCAGCTACAAAAATTCTATTGTCTGTTAGCTGGCATTTCCAATCTGGCCTTCGTCCTGTTCCTGAAATTTTTTGGATTGTGGAACGCTTCGTATTAAAAAGACTTTCGGCAATTACAACTGATATGCCAATACCAAAGTCTTCTGAAATACTTATCAGAGTTTCAGAACCATTTACTTGTCTTATTTCGTCAATTTTTACTCGGAACTCATTAGTATCAGTGTATATTTTTTCAATTAGGTCAACTTTGTCTAGAAACTTTAATCTATTAGATGTAGCAAATCGTCTTGACTGTATTGTGCCGATATGATAAATTAATCGATATAAATTAAATGAAATTGTCCTTTGGGTTGTAACCTTATCTGCTGTCTTAATATGTGGCAACAAAAGAGGGTCGATTTCCACCGAAATAGTTTTATTTTGAAATAAAGCTGCTATGTCCCTTATGAATGCCATTTTGTGTGTTTACTGGTTGGTCTTAATATTACCGCTAACGGTCCGCAGCTACCCGAAGGTGGCGATTTCGAAGCACTTCACTGTCAACCAAGCACAAACTTTCATAGAAGCACAAAGCTTGATTTAACCACTGAACCGCCAATTTCTTATAGTGCTGTTATAAGCCGTTTTTCTATTTTCTCGATCTGTTGTTCACAATGTTAATTCTTGTTGTTATCCCAATTTGTAATTTTGACAAAGAACCTTTTGTGTCGTCACTTGTGTCAACATTAAAAACATCTGCATAGTCTATTGTTAATCCTGCAACGGGATTAAAAGCGTTTTGATTCTTTAGAAAGAATAGACCAAACCCTAATTTGGTTTTCGGTTTTTCAGTCTTAGATATATCAGTCCGATTGTAAAGTAGAAATGATAGGTTTTCTAAATTATGTGGAACAAAATATAAGTCAAAGTTTAATGGGTAAACTGTTTTTTCCTTATATGTACCGCTGTAAACAGTTTGCTTTGTAACTACTTTTCTGACTGTTCCCGTTGCAGTATCAGTCAATGTTCTAGTATCTTCTTGAGTGCTTTCATTTAAATCATCAAAATTATTTGTTCGTTTAATTCCTATTGTTGCTCCAGCCAAAATAGTACTGTTCAAAATTCTCGCATTCCAATAGTTGAAACCAATATTAATTTCTGTACCTGTAAAATTTATTTTTTCTATCTGCTTAGAAAAAGTAGAGTCTGGACTAAAGTGTTTAAATGATGAGCCTTTAAAACCACCCGTAGCCACTAACCATAAGTCAGATGCAGGTCGTGTACTGTTGTCTAGTACATCTTGTATTTCTTGAGGTGTCTTTTTTCCTGCCAATAAGGAAGTCCAATCGGTTTTGTTTTTAAAAAGTCTAAAACCAAGTCTCAAATTTGCGTCTCCACCTGAAACTACATTGCCTGTCGAAAATAAATTTGTTACACTATTCTTTATTTCACCTGAACCTGAAACACCAACAAAAAAATCTGTGAAATTTTTAGAGTGGAAATAATTATAATGATTAAGTTCTAACTTTTTATCAGTTGTTGTAAATCGAATAAGTCCTAAATTGAAAGACACTGTGTCAATTTTTGGTTTATTTTCAGCTTCATCCTTTTTTGTTTCTTTAAAGCCGGGGTTTAATGGAATGGAACTAGTCCCACCACTCGAAATGATATTTTGGGATAAAACGGAATTTTGGAAAGTGAAAATAGATATTGTTATAAGTATAAACTTATAATGTGATTTCTTGATTGAATTGTCCATACCCGTTTCTATTAAATGGTTTGAATAAGTTAAAACTGCCTTTTAAATTTCCGTCAACAATAACGGTCATTTTTGAATTTGTATTCGGATTACCCACAGCTAGGATTAGAAGGTCTAAGTCATTATCGCTGTCGATAGGAAAGTTATTAAATTTTCCTATCCATTCACCATTCTTAAAGGTAAAATGAGTTTTAGGATTGATATTTTTGCTTTCTAGCAAACAGAATTCAAGTCTTAATGAGTTACTGTCAATTTTAATCTCGATGTTTACTTTTGTCATATTATTGTTTTTAGTGATTTTCGTTTAAATATGGCTTATAACGTTTTGGCACTTGGCGCAGTGGCGCAATCTCTTGAGCATGTTCGTGCGCAATTTTGCTTAGTGCGTGTTAACAGCATTTATTTTATCATTTTCTCCAAACTCCTAACTAAAGAATCAATAGATCCTTTTTTATGTTCGTTAATCGATGCACTTGGATTTTTTTCTATACAAATAGCAACTTGTTCTTTAAGTTGGGCTTCAATATTTTCATTCCACGGTTTTCCTTGAGTTTTAAAAATGTCCTTCATTCTATCAGACCACTTTTTATTGTTATTTCTAAAGTGAGGAACACTAAATATTATCCCATACATTGATTCTATATGATCTTTATAAATTTCAAGATTTATACAATCCTCAAATTCAGAGTCATTCATTCCAGGGCAATTGATGTAAGTCAAGTTTGCAATTTCCAATTCTTTTTGGCTAGTCGCCTTTTGTTCAGCCTTTCGTCCTGCATCATCATTATCTAACATAACATGAAATAAGCAAAGGGTGTTTTTCAGGCGATTTAATCTATATGACAGATTACTTGCACCTCCAATTTTCTCAATGATGAATGTGTCATTTGAAAGTGCTTTTTTGATTTTCTCACTCAAAACAGGCAATACGGCGTTCAAGGCTCTAACATCCTCTTCCCCCTCTACTACAAGCACGTAATTGGCATGTTGTAAATTATCTGATGCTTTAACGCCAATTAAGTCTCTAATCTCCTTGATGTTTTTAGCAGGGTTAACCTTTCCAGAATTGATAATGATATTGGATGATAAATTTTTACGATCAATAAACAGTGGATTATGAGTTGATAAAATCACTTGATTTCCATCGGTTAATGAATAAATAGTATCCTTAAGAATATGTATCGCTCCAGGGTGTAAATGAGATTCTGGTTCTTCAATTGCAATTACAGAAACAACACCTTCCTTATTTTTCATATCTTTCAATAATCCAAGAGCTGCTAAACTCTTAACACCATCACCTTTAAATTCAAGGCTAGTCCTATTTCCATCATCGACCATTATTTCGAATTGTTGTCGAAATGCCATTCTACGCCTGCTTTCTTGCGATTCAATTTCAACTTCCTTCACTTGAGGAAGTAATTCACATAAAGATGTTTTAATGTTTTGAGACAATTCTTCAAGGATTGGTTTTTGTAGGTTTGCAATTGTCTCTAGAGCGGCATTATATTCGGGCATTGATTCAAGCGCTTCTAATTCTTTTGATAATAACTCATCAACAACCCTCATAGCTTCTTTGTCAGTTCTTATTGCAGGGATATAATTGAAATTGATCCGCTTGGATATATATTGAGCTATTTTCTGTGATTTGTTATTTAATGCAGTTGAACCCCGTCCCTTTTTTATTACGTTGACCTTTGGCACTCTTCCTTGTCCTATTTTTAATTCAAT
Organism: Crocinitomicaceae bacterium; assembly: GCA_036825545.1. Lineage (GTDB taxonomy): Bacteria > Bacteroidota > Bacteroidia > Flavobacteriales_D > Crocinitomicaceae > M0103. The sequence goes on from DAISYB010000010.1 coordinate 33,034, forward strand.
AGGCAAGGTTCCATTTAAATTACTTTTAATTTCTTTTTTGAATTCTTCTATTTCAGCAGCATTTAATTCAAATTCAAGTCGAAAAATGGAATCAGTATTTTTAGTTCTTGATTGTAATGATATCGGAAAATCTCTTTCCCATTGATAACGATCATTACGACTTACATCAAGTAATCTTATTGGCGGATTTGTAGTTTCTCCAAATCTCTCAAGGTGAGTCATAGCGATATTGAGAGCTTTTAGAAGATTTGACTTTCCTTCATTATTTTTTCCGATTAATACGGCCATTTGTTGGATAGGAATTTTGTGAGCTTTTGTAATACTTCTAAAATTAGTCACTGAAAATGATACTAAGTTCATAATGGTTGTTTATTGCTGTTATGCCTTGTATTTCTATTCACTTTTGTCAATTAAGACTTCAAATCGTCTCGAAACATGTTTGTTTCCAAGATTTAGTCTAATATGCTTGTCATTTCTTAAGTCTTCAATGAAAGGGGTCACTCGTTTATTATCTTCTCTAATTATTCTAGTAATTATTGGAGCTGCACCATTACTGAAAAAAACTGGTCGGTAACCGCTATTTGGTCCATAACTTGGTTCTCCGATATAGAATATTACTAGTAGTTTCAAAATATCCTTATATAGCTCATCAGGACAGTATCTAAGTCCGCCAATATCTTCTAATGTTGAACAAATTTTAGTTTGTTTGTTCCAATCTGACTTAGCTGAATTTAGATCATCCTTTAACAAGCCATAAAAATCCTTTATTCTTACTTTCTTGAAATAACCAATAGCACCGCAAGCGTGTCCAATTTTGGCGGTTTTGAGGTCTATTCCATTTTTTCCTAGTCTTCTTTCAATTATAGCTGCAATTTCAATGGTAACTGTGTTTGTTGTAATTGGTTTTATATGTCTCATTACTTCAACACTGTTTTCTCTTACTATATCAGGCTTGCTATCATCAAAAGCATATGAAACAAGTAATTCAGTAATTTCTTTTTGTCTTAAAGGTGGAGCATTGTTGTAATCTTCTAAAAACTCTTCCGATATGGTTACATTAACTGGGTTCTCAATTAGTTGTTTGACATCTGTAATTTTCAGCAACTCCATAGGGTCTTTCGATAGAACAATGTCAATGGTTGATTTGAAAATGTAAAAGCAATCTTCTAAAACCGCTTCATATTCATTGTCTTCGTGTTCTAAATCTCTCCGTATTTCGTAGCATCTATGGATCCTTCTCCATTCAGGGCGAGTAAGAATACCAATTCGATAAGCTAAGTCAATTGTGTTGGATGTCGAATACCTAAAAATATCTTCTTCTTTGTTTATCGGTGGTAGTTTGTAATTCTGCGCAACTTCCTTGGCTAAATCAACACCTAACACAAAAATTTTTTCTTTAAGGTCGTGTGTTGCCGCATTAAAAAGTCGTTGGCAAGCACTACTTGTATCAACAGGTAAAAGTCTCTCAACTCGGTTGATTAAGTCTTTCCCTTGCCAAGCTGGTCGGATTTTACCCAATAGGTCTTGGATCCCGCTTTTTTGAATTGGGGATTGTCCCGAAGGCACTATTTCATAATTTTCTTCCATTGTGTCGTCTTATTAACATAAGGCATAACTTATATAAAACCGAACTAATGTATATATTTGTGGAGCTATTGCAACACGTATTGGAGAAATATTGAGTAACTGTACTCTAAATCTTCTATCCGGGAATTGTCATTTGTGCTTGCTTGAAAATGAATCTGTGATCGAAATACTTTAAAGCACACAAACTAAAATGCACGGGCATTTGCGCTAACGTCTCATTTTACGATAGCTTCACAAAGAGGAAAGAAAGAAATAGATCGATTACACCTCCAACTTGAACTCAGAAGTCTTGTGGAATGTCAAATCAGGATAATCCTGCTCGGCCATTTGGAGTAGGAAAGGGGTCTCTGCCATGAAAACGAGATTGTCATCCTTGTCCTTTGCAATGTAATTGGCTTTTGCGCGAACAAAGGCATCCAGTTGTTCCTTGTTTTCAGTGGTGATCCAGCACGCTTTGTAGTAATTCTTTGGTGAGAAGCGACAGTTAGCACCGTATTCGTTGATCAAACGGTAATTGATGACTTCGAATTGAAGTTGTCCAACCGTACCAACAATTTTCCTGTTTCCCGGCTGCATGATGAACATTTGCGCAACACCCTCGTCGGTTAACTGGTGAATTCCTTTGTCCAACTGCTTTGATTTCAACGGATCAAGGTTCTCCAATTCCATAAAGATCTCCGGAGAAAAGGATGGAATTCCTTTGTACATCATTTTTTCTCCTTCGGTCATCGTGTCGCCGATCTTGAAATTCCCGGTGTCGTACAAACCGATCACATCACCCGGATACGCCTCGTCAATGACTGATTTGTCCTGCGCCATGAAAGACGTAGGATTCGGGAATTTCAGATTCTTATCGTGGCGAACATGGTAGTAAAATTTATTGCGTTCAAATTTTCCGGAAACAATGCGCAAGAAAGCAATTCTGTCGCGGTGCTTTGGATCAAGATTGGCGTGAATTTTAAAGACAAATCCGGAGAATTTGGCATCATCGGGTTCCACAAAACGCGTGTCTGACTCACGACCAATTGGAGATGGTGAGATCTCGATGAAGGTGTCCAACAATTCCTGTACGCCAAAATTATTTACGGCTGAACCGAAGAATACCGGAGCAACTTCGCCACTCAGGTAGCGTGAACGGTCGAATTCGTCGTAAACACCATCGATTACGTCTACTTCTTCACGCAATTCATTGGCAAATTGTTCACCTACGATCTCATCCAGTTTAGGATCATTGAGGTCTTTTATGGAAACAATATCGTCGGCACGTTTTGTTTTGTTCGCTGAAAATAGATTCAAGTTTTGATCGTACAGGTTGTAAACGCCCTTAAAGCGATCACCCATACCGATCGGCCAGGTTAGGGGACGTACCTTGATGTCCAGTTTTTCCTCTAATTCGTCCAAAAGGGTAAAGGCATCCTTTCCTTCACGGTCCATTTTGTTGACGAAGATGATCACCGGAGTGTTGCGCATGCGGCAAACTTCCATCAATTTCTCCGTCTGTGATTCCACACCATTCGCGCAGTCGATCACCAGAATTACACTGTCAACAGCCGTCAAGGTTCGGTAGGTGTCTTCAGCAAAGTCCTTGTGACCGGGAGTATCCAGAATGTTAACTTGTTTGCCACCGTATTCAAAAGCCATAACCGAGGTAGCAACGGAGATTCCTCTTTGTTTCTCGATTTCCATGAAGTCAGAAGTCGCTGTCTTTTTGATCTTATTATTTTTTACTGCACCTGCCGTTTGGATGGCGCCTCCGAAGAGTAATAATTTCTCTGTAAGCGTAGTTTTTCCGGCATCCGGGTGAGCGATGATTCCGAAGGTGCGACGTTTCTCTATGGCTTGTTGATTCTTCATAGCTTGCTAATAATCAATAAAAAAAGGAACCACGAAGGTTCCTTTTTTTCTCTTGGGAGGAAGACGGGTCTCGAACCCGCGACCTTCGGAACCACAATCCGACGCTCTAACCAACTGAGCTACAACCTCCGTTTTCGTGGGGGCAAATATAGTGTTTTTCTCATGTTTCCAAAGCAGGAATGAGATTTTTTTTCATTTTATAAGAAGTCCCAACAAATAAATTGAATGTGCGTTTAGATTACAAATTGCAGATCGAAGATGCTGACCGAGGAACGAGCGTCATGCATTGCTGATGATGATCGAGATTTTACGAAGCTTATCCCGGCATCGCAAAAGCGCATGTAACTGGCGACTGAGTGATCGAGGAACGAAATTTTACGCAGCTTATTCCATTAGCGCAAAAGCGCATGTAACTGGCGACTGAGTGATCGAGGAACGAGATCGTATCGAAGTCGGTAGTTACTTTTTTTCAATCATTTTCTTATCTTTAGGCAAATTTGAGTCGCTACACTTATGGAAATTAAAGCAATATCAGTCAATGAATTTGAAACACGCGTGTTCTCAGAATCGTATGACAGAATTTACCGTTGTTTGGCTTTATTAAAGGATGAAGACGTGTGGAAGCAGATCCATCCGAATGTCCCCTCAACCGGAAATATCATATTGCATCTCTGTGGAAACGCACGTCAGTGGATCTTGTCCGGATTGGGAGATCGCCCGGATAACCGTGAGCGTGATCTTGAATTCATTCCCCAACCAAAAATTAAAAAATCAGAATTGGTTTTTCTGTTGGAAAATCTAAAAGTTAACCTCAAAGAAACACTTAATGATCTTCCGGAATCGGAATTTTACCGTGTGCGACGCATTCAAGGATTCGAGGTGAGTGGATTCTCAGCATTGATGCATGTACTCGAGCATTTTTCGTATCACACCGGACAAATTACGACCATTACAAAAGTAGTGACAGGTCAGAATACGGATTATTACAAGGGAATTAACCTGAACAAACACAACGGTTAAGTTCATTTTTTCTCGCTTTTTGTTGAAAACATTCGGGATTCACTGACGAATAAGCAGTGAGCAACGTTAATTTTGTATTAAAAGATTTACATGTTGCGAATTGGTGTATTGGGAGCAGGACATTTGGGTAAGATCCACATCCGTTTATTGTTGGAATTGAAGGATGAATTTGAGGTGATCGGCTTCTATGATCCCAATGATGCAAATGCTCAGGCAGTAATCGAGCAACATGGACTGAAACGTTTCACAAGTATTTCGGAATTGTTGGATGTTGTAGATTGCGTAGATATAATTACCCCGACTTTGTCCCATTTCGATTGCGCCTCACAAGCCTTACGAAAAAGTAAACACGTTTTTATTGAAAAGCCGGTTACTGAAACCGTTGATGAAGCGCGTATTTTGATGGAACTGGCACGAGAAGCAGATGTGAAAGTACAGGTTGGACACGTAGAACGGTTTAATCCGGCGTTTCAGGCAGCATTACCGTACTTCAATAAACCAATGTTTATCGAAACCCACCGTTTAGCTCAGTTTAATCCGCGAGGTACAGATGTACCCGTAGTTTTGGATTTGATGATTCATGATCTCGATGCTATATTGAGTGTTGTGAAGAGTGGAATTAAGCGCATTTCGGCTTCCGGTGTGGCAGTGGTGAGTGATACACCCGATATTACCAACGCGCGCATTGAGTTTGACAACGGTTGCGTAGCCAATTTAACCGCATCCCGAATTTCCATGAAGAACATGCGCAAGTCACGCTTTTTTCAAAAGGATGCCTATATCAGCGTTGATTTTCTGACCAAGGAATTGGAAGTGGTGCGCATGGAAGATGTTGAGGGAGAACCGGATCCTTTGGATATCGTGTTTGATATGGGGGATGGTAAACCCGTGAAAAAAATCTATTTCGATAAACCCGAATTGGAGCAAATTAATGCAATTAAGGAGGAATTGAGAACATTCCACGAGGCAATTGTCAATGATACAGTTCCCGTGGTCCCTTTAGAAGATGGTTTCAGGGCTTTGGACGTGGCTCAGAAGATCCTGGAGAAATTGAAAATCACAGGAAATTTAGTTTTGGACAATAACCAGTAAACATTGACGTTTATCCTTATACGCTTATGAAATTCGTTCTATATAGTATATCGATTCTTCTTATCGTGAGTTCATGTGGGAAGAATAATCCTGATCCATCTTGGATTGAGGTAGGTGCATGGACTTTGGAAGAAAACCCGAATGCTGTTATTCCTGCCGGTGAACTTTCACAAAATATTTCGGAAGTATTTCTCTATATCAACGATGATATCATGGGAGTGTTTGAAGTTCCATTTAAGATTCCCGTATTGGTAGAAGGACCTGTGAATATCAAGATCTTTCCGGCGATAAAGAACAATGGTATTTCAGCGACGAAAAAGATCTATCCATTTCTGGATATTTATGAGGTAAATGAGACACTTGTTAAAAATCAGACATTATCGATTTCACCTAAAACGCGCTACAAGAGCAATGTAAAGTTCATTATTGAGGACTTTGAGGATGCAGCGATTAAAATTGAGAACGACCCGAATTCCGCAACTGTTTATACGGTTGGGAATGATCCTGAATTCAAGAAATGGTTCAATGGGAATTTTTATGGTCAGGTGAATTTAAATGCGGAGGACAGTACTTGGATTGCCTATACCAATTTTGCATCGGTGAATGGCGCCAACCTGCCAAGAGCAACAGAAGTTTATCTGGAAATTGATTTTCTAAATACAGCTCCATTGGTTACCGGTTTGCTCGCTATTTCACCTAATGGAGTGAAGCCGAATCAAAATATTCAGCTCAATCCATTAAAGGATGGTGAGATGAAATGGCGGAAGATCTATATTGATTTACGTGAATTGATTAATGCTTCAGATCCTCAAGCTTATTTTGAGCACACCTTCCAGTCCATTTTGCCCGAAGATGCATCATCAGCATTTATACTTATCGATAACATAAAGATCGTACACTTCTAATTCGATGAGATCACCCGGACTTGCATTTATTTTCATACTTACAGATTGGATATTTGCCGTAATCTCCTGGGTGGTGTTTTTCTATTTTCGAAAAACAGCCATTGAAGAAGTTCCGTTTTCGGTTAGTGAATCGTTCTATTGGGGAATAGCCATTATTCCTTTACTTTGGTTAATTCTGTACTATGTTCAGGGAACCTATCATCATGTGAAGCGCTTGTTTCGATTTAAAATTTTTAATCTCACGATTTCAGCAACATTTATCGGTTCCGTGTTCATTTTTTTTGCTTTGCTTTTGGATGATGAGATTTCAGGTTATCAACTGTATTACAAGTCGATCTTTTTGTTGATGTTGACTCATTTTACGCTCACATTGATTCCAAGGTTGATCTTGGTGAGTTGGATGGTGAAGCGTATTCATTCCGGAAAGAGTGGTTTTAGAACATTATTGATCGGGGGAAGTGAGAAAGCGGTTGAAGTATATTCTGAAATAACGCAATTGCCACGTGGGACCAACCTATTTGCAGGATTTGTGAATTTGAATGGGGTAGATCGTTACCTCGAGGGGCAAATTCCTTACTTGGGTCACGCCGACAACTTGGAGAAAGTCATGAAGGAACACGAAATTGAAGAGGTTATTATTGCTTTAGAGAGTGTAGAGCATGGACGTCTTAGTTCGATCATTTCACGGATTACTGATTCAAATGTGGTGATTAAGATTCTGCCCGATATGTACGATATTCTTTCAGGAAGTGTGAAAATGACCAATATTTTTGGTGCACTTCTCATTGAAGTGAACCAGGAAGCAATGCCCTTTTGGCAACAAGCCTTGAAACGTTTTATTGATATTACACTTTCATTGTTGGCATTGATCTTTTTACTTCCGGTTTATTTAATTCTTGCAATTGCTGTTAAGTTAAGTTCAAAAGGCCCTGTTTTTTTTACACAAGAACGTATAGGTTTAAATGGGAAGCCATTTCAAATTATCAAGTACCGTACGATGTACATGAATGCAGAAAAACATGGCCCGCAGTTGTCCAGTTCTCATGATCCGCGTATCACGCCTTTAGGAAGATTTTTACGAAAAACGCGCTTGGATGAATTTCCTCAGTTTTTAAATGTGTTGAAAGGGGATATGTCTTTGGTTGGTCCACGACCTGAACGTCAGTTTTATATTGATCAGATTGTACAAATCGAGCCACAGTACTTGCATTTGAACCGTGTTCGTCCGGGAATTACCAGCTGGGGACAAGTGAAATACGGGTATGCGGAAAATGTCAATCAGATGCTTCAACGCATGAAGTTCGATCTACTTTACATGAAGAACCGCTCGCTTGCACTGGATTTCAAAATTATGCTGTACACAATTTTGATTGTGATTAAGGCGAAAGGAAAATGATTTCAATTGACAATTGACAAACGCAAGTTCGACGAAGTCAATGCGCAATTGACAATTACTTTATGTTGAATTCAAACATTTTTTCGTTACCAATAAAGCCTTCAAGGACATCGCCAACTGCAACAGGACCAACACCACTAGGCGTGCCGGTATAGATAAGATCTCCTGTTTTTAAGGTCATGAATTTTGAAATGTAGCTAATGAGTTGATTGACGGTGAAAATCATGTCACTGGTATGGCCGTTTTGAACAGTTGCTCCGTTTTTTTTCAGTGAGAAATGCAGTTGGCTCAAATCAATACCTTTGGTATCGAGCCATTTTGTAGAAATGGGAGCACTATTTTCGAACGATTTAGCGATTTCCCATGGAAGGCCTTTCTCTTTGCACTTTTGCTGTAGGTCACGTGCAGTGAAATCAATACCCAATGAAAATTGTGTGTAATAGTTGTGCGCAAATTTCTCTGCAATATGTTTACCCGTTTTGCTGATCTTGATCACCAATTCACACTCGTAATGTAAGTCTTTTGTGAATTCCGGAAAATAGAAATCAGAACCGTCTTTCAATAGTGAAGTATCCGGTTTCATAAAGAATACAGGTTCCGTTGGTACGGCTGCATTCATTTCTTTCGCGTGTTCCGCGTAATTTCTGCCGATACAAATAATCTTCATTTCCTATTTGAATTTGTTTTTTAGCGCTTCTAATTTACGCGCAATGTCTCCTTCCTCTTCCTGATGTTTTGCATGTTGTTCCTCTTTGATTTTTTCCATTTCCTTGCGAAGAACTTGTTTGGTGTACAATGGGAAATCGGCATCGAGCATCCAGCCGTAATAACCAGGTTCGGACTTCATCACTTCACGGATGGTTTTGCCTTTGTGCTTACCAAAGTTATACATTGCTTCTCCTTTATCGTTTTGCGCTATTCGTCCAGCGAAATCCAAGAGATCAAAATTCCCGCCTTTAGAGAAATCAGCCAATGAAGGTACGTCTTTCTTGAGGTCAGGATAACGGACAAGTTGTGCCTTGAGTACCTCTAAAGTTGCCTGTGCATCATACAATGCACTGTGCGCATTTTCAAGTGTTTTCTGACAGTAGAATTGGTAAGCAGCAGAAAGAGTTCGTTGCTCCATTTTATGAAAGATATTCTGAACATCCACAAAATTACGAGTACTCAAGTCAAAGTCCTGTCCAACCCGCATTAATTCTTCCGCTAAAACAGGAATATCAAATTTATTCGAGTTGTAGCCACCGAGATCAGCATCACCAATAAACGCGATCACTTCCGCGGCAATTTCTGCAAATTTGGGCTCATTGGCAACATCCTCATTGGTAATTCCGATGATAGCTGTTACTTCTGCAGGAATTGGTTTCTCAGGATTAACGCGTTTACAATACGTATCTTCTTTACCGTCCGGATGAATCTTTACAATCGCAATTTCTACAATTCGATCAGCTGTAATATTGATGCCGGTTGTTTCGAGATCAAACACGGCTAGGGGACGGGTTAATTGGAGTTGCATAATTTTTTCTGTAAAGATAAAGGAATGGGGGAGACTGAAATGAAAAAGGGTTCAACAATGTGAACCCTTTTTGCTCCAATAGCATGACTTACTTTGTTTCGAAACTTAAGAACTGGTATGGTTTGTACTTGTCCTTGTTTTTCGCATCCTTCTCGTATTCAGGACCATTTACGGAACTTTCAACAATTTGTAGCGTTACTTTTCCTTTCAAGTTCTCATTATTGCTGATCACCAATTCCAAAAGTGTTTTCAAATCATTTGCACGTTTGTCGGCTAAGCGTTGGTTGTTTCCGAATTTCTGAGTTGGAACTTTAGAAGCAGACGAATAAATTGAAATCACAATTGATTCCTTGCCTTCACGCAACTGTTTTTCCATTGTTTGAATAGCAGCCACTAAATCCGCATCTGTTTCTGCAACTTTTGTTTTATTGTAATCCAACAAAGCTTTGAAACGCACATTCGCAAATACAGGTTTGATCTCAATTTCTTTTTCCGGAGTAATGAATTTACGTGCATCCACATCATAGATGAACTCACGTGACACCTCTTGATAGGCTAAATCACACAACGTCGAAAATTCTAACTCATCAAACTGTTGGTTTCCATTTTTGAAACTTACGGAGTAGGATTTACATGGATCGATTGCATGGAGAATTTGTCCATTGCTCATATTCGGATAAAGTGATAGAGCATTGTCCCCCTTGTCTTGGCAGTTCAGACATTTGATTGAAAGTGAAAGAGCAACATCTTCAGGAAGTGTTTTCCCATCTTTTGTTTTGATCAATCCTTTGAAAACAGCAATTTGACTGTTTGGTATGGATGGGGCAGGGATAGTGTAGATGTCCAATCTTCCTTTGGAATCCTTTCTGTTTGAAGAAAAATAAGCTGTTTTCCCATCACTTGTTGTTACATAAAAAACGTCGTCTGATGGTGAATTGTAAGGCGCTCCTAAATTAACCGGTTGTGACCATTCACTATTTGTGAGTTGAGAGACAAAAATATCGAAGCCGCCCATACTCGTTTCTCCATTCGATGAAAAATAGAGTGTTTTACCGTCGATGGAAAGAAAAGGTGCATCTTCGTCATACTTTGAATTAATTGTTGGTCCTAAATTGATTGGTTCAGACCATTTCCCATCGTTTAACACACATTTATAAATATCACGACCTCCATATCCTTCTAATTTATCGGAAACGAAGTAAAATGTATTACCATCATTAGTCAGATAAGCATGTGTTTCCCAGAATTCAGTATTGACCATTGGAATAGTGTAGCTGTTCTCTAAAACATTCTTGTGAAACAAATCACCGTTCCCTTCGCTGTCAGAGTAGTACATTAGAAAACGTTGATTCATGGATGTGAAAACCAACGATTCATTCTTGTCTTTGTGTCCAAAAGATACAGTCTCAATCGTTGAAGTGGATATGCCATTAACCTGCGTCACGAAGGTATTGTCAGGATATTTTTTTCCATATTCCGGATGTTCAATCGATTTTCTTCGAGAAGTAAATTGAAGCTGAGAGCCATCCGCTGAGATAATAGGACAATAATCGTCATACTGTGTGTTAATACCCTCCAATAAAACTGGTGTATCAGTAGACTTTACAAGTTGGTTTTTTGCATTGTTAAGTTGAATGAATCGCAAGTCAAGAGATGTAACCAGTTCAGATTCTTTACGAGAAACTGATTTAAACTTTTTGTACAGGAGTTCTGCCTGATCATAATTTCCAAGATTGTGCTCACAAACTGCTAAATGATAAAGGGCATCGTGAGGAGCAGCCATTTCATTTTTCGAGAAAGCATCGTAATTGCCTTTTGTCAGGATAACAGCTTTTTCAAGATGTTTTTTTGCTAATTCATAATGCTGAAAGGCATAGAGTACTGCGAACCCCTTTCTGTAATTATAATTACTACTTTCCGGATTAAACTTTAATAATTCGTCAGCTAATACATTTGCTTCCAATAACAATTCTTCTTGCATCAATCTGGAATTTTCGCTCACCAGTTGTTGTTCCTTTAGATCAGCAGTAGTAATCCCAACAATTAAAGCGTTTTGTCCAATAAGCACATTACTTAGAAACAAGATGATTACAAAAGACAGTTTGTTCATTTCCAACATTTTGTTACGAATTTAAATAAATCTATTGAATAAATAAAAAAGCCGCACTTGAGCAGCTTTTTCTTTACTCGGTTTTCAAGCCCACAAATTGATAGGGTTTATATTTTTTCTTATCCTTAAAGTCTTTGGTGTACTCAGGTCCATCTACAATTGCAGATACAATAACAACATTAACTTTTCCGGCATATTCAGGCTTCGACTCGAAATGTGTTGATAGATCATACTTCATGTTTTCGGCACGAATTTGAGTTAGTTTTTCATTCGTCTCAAATGTTTTAGTAGGGACTTGAGAAGCAGAAGAGTAGACGTTGATCGTAATTCTTTCACGACCATCTTTTAGTTGTTTTTCAACCTCTTTTACAAAATCTTTCAAATCACCTTTTGAAACTGTTAATTTATTTTTGTTGTAATCAAAATAATGGATGAACTCAATGTTTTTGAACGTACTCACGTTAATTGGATCAAAAACAATATCCGGATCTTTAGGAAATATTAAAGTGCGGTCAGGAACACTTAAAATAAGTTCACGAACAATTTCCTGGTAGGCAAGATTGCACTCAGTTTGAAAAGTCTCTTCGTGCATAATGTTGTTGTCAGTTGCATTGAAGTAAGCAATTTTATAAGTTTGACAAGGTTGAATTCCCGTCATAAACATACCATCTCTTAGTCGAGGGAATAAATAGCGCATTTTGTCATTGTCGCCGCACCCGTCACAAGAAATAGTAAATGTTAAGGCAAAATCTTCTGGAAGGGGAGAGCCATCTGAGGTTTTAATTGTTCCTTTAAATACGGCAACGTCTTTAACTCCCAAATAGTCGTTGTGGATCTCATAAAGGTCTTTTTCGCCTTTGCCACCTTTTCTCAGTGATGTTAAATAACCTCTTTTACCGTCTACAGTTGTTGTGTAGAATGCATCATCGTTGGTTGAATTGAATGGGTAGCCAATGTTTCTCGATTCAGACCATGTACCATCAGGTAGAAGATCACATGTTAAGATGTCAAATCCTCCAATACTTTTGTTTCCGTTGCTCGCAAAATACAATTGCTTGTTATCTACTGAGATGAAAGGCCCATCTTCATCATAAGCGGTATTCACTTTTGGCCCCAGGTTTATTGGTTTGGACCAGGTACTATCTTCTTTTCTTGTACACATATAGATGTCTCGACCTCCATAACCACCAGGGCGATCAGACACGAAAAACATTCTGGAACCATCTGGAGAAACCATAGCATGCGTTTCCCAGAATTCAGTATTAATACGCTTGTCGTTCAACTGTTCAATCTTATTGAACTTTCCCGAATAAAAGTCAGTATAAAAAATATCGCCAAATCCTGTTGAATCTTCATAGAGATAAAGTCTTCGTTCATTGACACTTACTGCCATTGTAGCTTCGTTACGTCTTGGCTTACAGAAGTCCAGACGAACAGGCTTCATCCAATTGGAATCTTCATCCATAAAACTCACGTAAACATCTTCCGGGTATTGGTTAATTGATAAATCTTTAAAGTTCTCACTTTCATTATTCTCCCATGGTCTGCGTGAGGTGAAATAAATGGATGATCCATCCAAAGACACAACAGAACTGTATTCAGGAAACTTGGTATTTACATCATCGCCCAAATTTCTCAAACGGACATTGATTGGATTTGCCATAAGTCGTTTAGCATTTTCACATTGAATGAGCTTTAACTTGGACACTTCGATTAATTCCGACTTTTTTCGAGTAGTCTCGAGGAATTTATTGTAATGAATAACCGCATTATCGATGTCTTCATTGTGGTGATAACATGTTGCTAAATGGTAATGGGCGTCTGTGGGAGCACTTTTCTCTTTTGTTGAATAGGCGTCGTAATTTGGATTTACCAAATTGACCGCGACTAAAAAATAGGGTAGAGAGCCTTCAAAGTCACTATCCATTTTTAGAAGTGCAAAACCTTTACGGTAATTATAGTTACAGCTTGTTGAATTAAATTGCAATAACCGATCAGCTAATATATCAGCGTAATAGATAAAACCATCTTGCATCATAGTAGAATTCAATTGGACAATTTCTGCTTCTGATTTGGTTCTTGCGAATTCACGAACTTCTGATTCAGTCATCTGTGCCTGTGCAGTGAATAGCATAAAGGCAGAGAATAGTAGTAAAACAGGTTTTAGTTTTTGCATAGCAATCCTTTATTATTAGGTAACTAGGAGCTACATACGCAGCAGTAGTAATTTGGTTTCGTTGAATGTAATAAAAAAAGCCTGAACAAATTGCCCAGGCTTTAAATTCTTATTGCACTATTCTAAATTCAGTTCTTCGGTTTTGTTGATGTTCTTTTTCAGAACACTTTGAAATAACCTTACCTTCACATTCACAGTTATTTACCAATTGAGACTCTCCATAACCCTTACCGTAAATTCTTTCAGGATTTGATATGTGTTTTTGAATGTACTCAGCAGAGGAAACAGCGCGACGATCAGAGAGCTTCATGTTATAGTCAAATGTAGCTCTACAGTCCGTGTGTGATCCCAATTCAATTTTAATTGTTGGATTATCATTCATAATCTCAATGATCTTTTTTAGTTCTATTTCTGCATCCGGACGAATATTCGATTTATCAAGATCGAAGTAGATTGGATTTAGTTTCAATACTTGAGCAAGATCAACTCCAACTTCCGGTTTTTCCAGAGCATAAGCGAGATGAAGATCCAACTGGTCACCTAAGACCGTTTTATAATCAAAATGTTGTGTTAAATAATCTTCTTTTGAAACTTTAACAGAGAATTCAATCTTGTCACCGTAAGCAGCGTTGTCCATAAATTTAGAAACAAAAAATCCTTGATCGTTACACACCATTCGCTCTAAGATTTCACCGGTTGTTTTATTCTCAATTTCTACAATAGCTCCTTTAATGCGCTCGCCGGTTTTTGCATCTGAAATAGTACCGTCCAACGTGTATTTAACATGAGGAATGATTCTTTTTCGTTCGACGTCATACATCAATTCTTTGTAAATCTCCTCGTACCCGGCGTTACATTTTGTAGTGAAATTTTCAGTGTAAACAAATTCTTTTGTCTGGTCAGCAAAGAACGAGATACTATAATCTCTACATGGAGTTAAATTGCTGAAGAATTGTCCATCTCTTAACCTCGGAAGAAGATCAATTTTACGTTTGTCTTCACAATTATTACATGTTAATTCCATCCAAACACCTTCCGGAATTGGACTTCCATCTGAGGTAAAGATCTTACCACGAAGTACAGCCGCATTTTTGATCCCCATGTAATCGTTATCAATTCGGTAGATATCCTTTTCTCCAAAACCTTTCTTGCGGAAAGAAGTAAGGTATCCGGTTAATCCATTGGCCGTCGTTGTGTAAAAGATATCGTCACCGGTGGAGTTGATTGGATAACCTAAATTGATTGGTGTTGACCAATTGTCCTTGTCATCGCGCACACTAACGAAAATATCAAACTCACCCATACTGTTAACACCGTTGGACGCAAAATAAAGCGTTTTGTTGTCTACAGCAATGAAAGGGGAGTCTTCATCGTGTTCACTGTTGATGGTTGGACCTAAATTTATAGGCTCACTCCATTTACCGTTTGGCAATTTTACGATTCGATAGATATCTCGTTTTCCATATCCCCCGGGGCGGTCAGAAACAAAATACATTTGCTGACCATCAGGAGTGACCGTGACATGTGTTTCCCAATATTTAGAATTGACATTTTTATTGTCCAGTTTTTTCAGGTATTGAAATTCATTTCTTTGAAAGTCAGAATAATAAATATCACCACTACCAGTACGGTCTTCATACGTGTAAATTAGGCGTTCATCGGCACTTACAGAAACAGAAGCTTCATTCAAACGACCTTCACAGAAACTCAAGCGTTCGGGCTTCGTCCAATTACCTTCCTCATTCATAATGCTCAGATAGATGTCTTCCGGGTATTGGTTCAATTGAGGATCTCTGTATTCATCTGTTGATTGATCTTCCCATTGACGTCTGGATGTGAAATAGAGTGATGTTCCATCCAAAGAGATCACCGGAGCATATTCCGGATAAACTGTATTGATGACAGAACCAACGTTGTTTACTGTTGCTGTCTTTGGCTTTGCAATTAGTTCCTTCGCGACGTCACACTGTACAAGTCGCACTTTTGCTTTAGGGATTAACTCAGATTTTCCGGATGTTTCATCTAGAAATTTCTGATAAAATTCTTTCGCCTTGTCCAATTGTTCATCCAAATGGTAGCAACGAGCCAAATGATAATAGGCATCTGTAGGAGCGCTCAGTTCTTTGGCAGAATACATGTCATAGTTCTTTTTCACATTCGAAATCGCCATGAACAAATGAGGCATCGCTGCTTCATGATCAAGTCGGGAATCAAGAATTATATACCCTTTTCTGTAATGGTAATTTGCACTCTGAGGGTTGAGCTGCAAGAGGCGATCAACAATTATTTCTGCGAAAAAGAAATAGTCTTCTTGAAGCATTCTGGAGCATTCCGTCACCAGTTGTTGTTCAGAAGCATTTTGAGTCATTTGACGAACTTCGTGCTCTGTCAATTGCGCCTGACTAAAAATGGAAAATGCTGCAAATATTGCAGCTAGTAGTTGCTTTTTCATGCTGTGGTTCAATAAATTATAAAAAGTAAACAGGAAGATTAAAACTCCCTGTTTACATCAAATTGCTCTAAATAATCGGCTACACGACGTACAAACATTCCTCCAAGAGATCCATCAACCACACGGTGGTCATAGGCGTGAGACAGGAACATTTTATGACGGATTCCGATAAAATCTCCCTCTGGAGTTTCAATGACTGCCGGAATTTTTCGAATTGCTCCAACAGCAAGGATAGCTACCTGAGGTTGGTTGATGATTGGTGTACCCATTACGTTTCCAAAAGATCCAACATTGGTAATTGTGAAAGTACCTCCTTGAATATCTTCCGGCTTCAACTTATTGTTTCTCGCGTTATTCGCTAATTCATTCACAGACTTAGTTAATCCAACCAAATTCAACCTGTCCGCATTTTTAATAACAGGAACAATTAAATTTCCGGAAGGCAAAGCGGTGGCCATTCCAATGTTGATGTCCTTACGCTTGATGATCGTTGTTCCGCTAACTGATACATTGATCATTGGAAAATCTTTAATTGCTTTGGTAATCGCTTCAATGAATATAGGCGTGAACGTAATATTCTCACCCTCACGTTTCATAAAATCACCTTTGACTTTATTTCTCCATTCTACAATATTCGTTACATCTGCTTCAACATAAGATGTAACGTGCGGAGAAACATGCTTAGACATCACCATGTGTTCAGCGATTAACTTACGCATGCGATCCATCTCAATGATTTCATCACCTGCGTTTGGAATTACAACAGGTCCTTTAATGTGTGCAGTTGTACTTTCCGCCGGTAAAGCCGCAGGTTTTATGTCAACAGATGCCGTTGCCGGAGTTGCTTGTGGTGCAGCAGTAGCTGCAACCGTTGCTCCATTTGCGGAACGATTATCGATGTAATCCAGAATATCTTTCTTGGTAACTCTTCCAGCCTGACCAGTGCCATTAACAGCCTCGAGCTCATTCATGCTGATTCCTTCTTTTTCAGCAATACTTCTTACAAGTGGTGAATAGAATTTTCCTGATGGGCCATTTTTATCAATTGCCTCAGCACCGGAGTTAACAACATTTACAGCATTCTCAACTGTTTGAATGATCTCTTTAACTGCAGATGGAGCTTTTATTTCAGCTGCCGGTTCCGGACTTGCACTGCCTCCATCGCCATCAGTTGAAATAATCGCGATAACATCGCCAACTTGTGCTACCTGATCTACTTCGAACAGCCTTTTAACCAAGACACCACCAGCCTCAGAAGGCAATTCATTGTCTACTTTATCTGTTGCAACCTCTACCAAAGGTTCGTCGATCTCAACAGTGTCACCGATGTTCTTTAACCAATTTGTGATGGTAGCTTCCGTAACACTTTCACCCATTTTAGGGAGTCTGATCTCAATTTGTGCCATGATTATAAGTAAATGTTCGTTTTTTTTTCGAGTACAAAAGTAAGCTAAAATTCCTTTTATACAAGGAGGAAATAGATTTATCGATCGAGTCGTTTAAAGCCCTTTATTAATATACTGAGATCCTTGGCTACACTGTAGTCGCGTGCATAGATCAGATTGAGCTTGTCGATCAGTTCGGGGTCAGAAATCGAGACCTCATCTGCAGGACTTAAAATTCCTTTTTTCAATCTGGGTAGCCCATCAGTAGATTTAAGTGTTTCAATATGGTAACCCACCATAGAGTATTTTCCGCTAAAAACACCAAAATTGTTTCTTAAGAATTGGAGTTTATTCGCATAATTCCAAATAATTAGCGGACTCAAAATTAGCAGTGAAAGAGCTGCGAAAATATCGAAAATGCGTTTCGATCTTTTTTGTTCAGGCTTCGAAATGGAATTAATGTTTAAAACATAGAGATCCCCGGCTGTATCAATTGAATTTGAGCCAATTAGAAAAAGTGTTTCCGGTTGAGCAATCTTAAAATCTAAATTTTTGGAAGGAAGAATACTCATCCAGTGAATAATCGTTTGAGCTGTATTGTCTTGCGCACTAAAAATCACTTCGTCCACCTTATGGATGTCTATTACCTGATCTAATTGATTGATGGTGCCAATCGCATTAGAATCTTTGTTTTCTGAACTGGAAAGGTGCAAAATGACATCAATCTTACTGCCTGTTTGCTTCAAAATATCTGAAATGCGGTTAAATTCAGATTCACTTCCTATGATGACAAATCGTTTGTTTGCAGTTGGGGTTAACGAGAAGCGTCCCCCAAGGATAAAATGGAAAAGCCCTCTGGACAAGAGGTAATAAACAAGTGTTGACAAAGCTCCAAGAAGAATGTACAATCTGGAAAATTGCAAATCTTTCGGTAAAAGTCCATAAATCGCCAAAATGATAACCAGTCCAATAAAAACTCCTGTAGGATATTTTTTTAATCTATAGGGTCGATCATATCCACCTGAGAAAAGAATAGAGGTCATCCAAATGAACAAATATACAGGAATAGCATAACGGATGACCTCTTCCGGAAACTGAATGCCATGTTCGCGCCAAAAATAAGTAAGTCCATAGAGAATTGAGGTCAATGCAATCCCATCAGCGAGTGGCAATACAGAACGTTTGATAAAGCGTGAAAATAAGGCCAGAGACGCTCTGAAGTAAATCGCGAGATTAATGAGAATGGAGAATAATTTGGCATTCTTCTGAGAGAAGTGTTTTGAGGCAAAAATGACCATGGCTCTGTAAAATACAAATACGTAGTTAACAGAACTTTTTTTGGTGCTTTCGCCCTTGTAATGGATTATTCGCGTTTCAGGGAAATAGTAGTTCTTGAAACCACCTTTTTGAATACGGTACGAAAGATCGATATCCTCTCCGTACATGAAAAAGGCTTCGTCGAGCAGCCCAACTTTATCCAATGCTGTTTTTCGCATGAGCATAAAGGCACCGCTCAACACATCGATTTCATTTGTCTCAAACTCATCCAGGTACCCCAAATGGTACTTTCCAAAACGCTTTGAACGCGGAAAAAGTCGTGACAGTCCAAAAATCTTATAGAAAGCCACTGCCGGAGTTGGAAGCCCGCGCTTTGATTCAGGTAAGAACTTGCCTTTCCCATCAAGCATGCGCACACCAAGTCCGCCTGCATCGGGATGCTCATCCATAAACGCAACAACCTTTTCAAAGGTGTCTTCTTCAACTACTGTGTCTGGATTAAGCAACAGAATATATTCACCTTGCGCAATTTCCATGGCCTGATTGTTCGCTTTGGAAAAACCACGATTGTCCTTGTTGGCAATCAGCACAACTTCCGGAAATTTTTGGCGAACCATCTCAACGGAACCATCAATGGAGTTGTTATCGACTACAAATACTTCTCCTGAAACATGCTTTAGTGCCTTACGCACAGAATTGAGACATTGTTCCAAAAAAAACTCAACATTGTAATTGACAATGACTACAGAAAGCTTGTATGTATAGTTCTTTGTCACTATTTCTTTGAAAGCTTGGCACTTACAAGATAATCTTGTTCAATAGAAATGGTAACGTCTTGTGTAATCGTCTCATCTGTCACAAAAACGGAACGAATAGAAAACTTATCTTTTTTAATGTATTCCTGAAGGTCAACTTTAACGAGGTCCAGACTTAATTGAGTTCCTGTCGAATTTGGGATATTTTGTTTAAACGCAACTTTTTTTTCCTCAAGACCACTTGCACTGATAAAAATCTCAACACTGTTCAGAAAACTAAATGTTTGATTACTTGGACTTGTAATGATCAAGTTAAGTTTATCCAAATAAATTGATTTTACATAGTCTTTCTTGGTGTTGTTGATTTCGAACTCCGCCTCACTATTTGATGTAATTTCCGGTGTTGTGACAGAAAATGGAACAAGTTGACTAAACGTGGAAGAAACCACTACTTCGGAATTCAAGTTGATTCCAAAAAAAATATTTTTCTTTTTACATGAACCGAGTGTGGCCAGTGAAAGAAGAATAAGAAATAATGTCGATTTTTTCATGATTTAACGTATTGCAATACAAGAGATTTCTATCGGAACATCCAGAGGCAATCTAGCTACTTGTACAGTTTCTCTAGCTGGTGGAACATCTTCAAAGAATCCGGCATAAACACCATTCATGACGGCAAAATCATTCATGTCTTTCAAAAAAATACTGCATTTAACGACATGGTTAAAGTTCATACCGGCTTCTTTTAACAAAGCTTCAATATTAAGCATAACACGCTCAGTAGCAGCGTCGATGGATTTGACAACCAATTCACCAGTAAAAGGATTCAAGGGAATTTGTCCGCTCACATACAAAGTGTCTCCTTTTAAGATCGCTTGGCTATATGGTCCAATTGGTGCAGGTGCTCCGGGGATCTGAATGACTTTTTTCATGAGTTGGTTTTTTTGTCTAAATCAATAGGAATTAACCTTAAATGCCTTGCTTTATTGTGCGAATAGCTAATTTCGCATTTATAGACAAAGGTAACAAATTTCAGTTTTGAAGGCAGCACTTATCGATTTCAGGGATTCATTCACGTTCAATATTGCGCATTATCTGGAAGGAGAAGGGGTCGAATTGACAGTTTACGATCACCTTGATCTGGATGTCGATTGCCTGAAAGAAATGGAGTTTATTGTATTGTCTCCCGGACCGGGATTGCCGCAAGAAAAACCTGTTTTGAACTTAATCTTACAACAGTATTCTTCATCAAAACCAATTTTGGGAATATGTTTAGGGATGCAGGGAATCGTGAACTATTTCGGTGGGCATATTTACAATCAGGAAGACGTTAAACATGGTATTCAAACTATCATGAAGATTGAACAGCAAGATTTCATTTTCACGGATGTTCCATCCAAATCTTTGGTTGGTTTGTACCATAGTTGGGCTTGCCGATTGGGGGAGGTGAATGAATTAATTCCACTGGCATTTAGTGAGGAAGACGTTCTTATGGCTGTTCGGCATAAATCTTTGCCCATATACGGTTTACAATTTCATCCGGAGTCTGTATTAACAGAATTCGGTCGTAGGATTATTCAAAATTTCGTGCAAAACATTTAGTTTTCAGAACAATTATTAGTTCTGTTTGTCTTCCTTTTACAATTCTCATACTCGAAAGAATGCGCTTATTTCTTGTTTTTGTTGCCACTCTTCAACTAACTGTATTGTATGCTCAAAATGCCAAAGTCACAGGTACTGTAAGAAGTGCATTTAGCAATACACCTATTCCTTTTGCAAAGGTTCAGGTGGTCGATCAACAGAAAGGTGCGATCACAGATGAAGAAGGACGATTTGAAATTACGGGTCTGGCTTCGGGAGTTTACAGCTTTCGCGCAAGTTCAACAGGTTATAAAGATCAAGTGATAAATGAGATCACAGTCACAACAGCACGAACAGAATTGTTGGAGTTTAAACTTGAAGACCTCGTGCTTGAGCAAGAGGAAGTAACGGTCAGAGCAAATCCTTTTAGTAAACGGGTAGAATCGCCAGTTTCATTGCGCACACTGAATTCAACCGAAATTGAGCGACTACCGGGAGCAAACAGGGATGTTAGTCGTGTACTTCAAGCATTACCGGGAGTTGCTGCTAGAGCTACATTTCGAAATGATATCATCATTAGAGGAGGAGCCCCTTCCGAAAACAAGTTTTATCTGGATGGGATCGAGGTGCCCAATATCAATCACTTCGCTACGCAAGGTAGTAGTGGTGGGCCCGTTGGTTTATTGAATGTGAATTTCATTCGCGAAGTTGATTTTTATTCAGGTGCTTTTCCTGCAAATCGGGCAAATGGATTGAGTTCGGTGATCGCCTTTAAGCAAAAGGACGGAAATCAGGATGCGATCATCACCAACTTTGCGTTAGGATCGAGTGATATTGCTCTTACCCTTGATGGTCCTATCGGGAAAAAGGTCGATTTCATCTTTTCAGTCAGACGATCCTATCTCCAATTTTTGTTTGCAGCCCTGAAGTTACCGTTTTTGCCAACTTACAATGACATGCAATACAAAGTCAATTATAATATCAACGGTAAAAACAAGATCTCTTTTATTGGTTTGGGAGCGCTCGACGATTTTATGCTCAACTCGAAAGTGAATGAAAAGGTGACGGATCCGGAACAAAGAGAATTCAATGAGTATATTTTAGGAAACATACCAACCCAAGATCAATGGAATTATACCTTTGGAGTAAATTGGACGCACTATTCCAAGAATTCCTATCAAACAGTTGTGTTAAGTAGAAACATGCTGAAGAATATTGCTGTGCGCTATGCAGGAAATATTCAATCTGAAGCCAATAAGTTACTCGATTATTCTTCGTTTGAAGCAGAGAATAAATTTCGTTTTGAGCATCTGTATAACCGAAATGGCTGGAGATTGAATGCTGGTTTCGGTTATGAGTATGCTCGGTACAATACTTCGACCTTTAACAAGATAATTGTTCAAGAAAATCCGATTGAATTGAATTACATATCTGATCTTTTTTTGAGTAAAGGAGCTTTGTTTGGACAAGTAAGTCGTGCACTGATGGCTGAGCGCATAAACATTACAATTGGACTTCGAACGGATATCAATTCCTATTCTTCAACCATGATGAATCCGATAGAACAGCTTTCTCCTAGCTTGGCTTTTTCCTACAAATTGAACGAGAGAATTGGAATCAATGCGAGTTTGGCGCGCTACCATCAGCTTCCAGCTTATACCATTCTTGGCTTTCGAAATACCAGCGGAGATTTGGTGAATAAGGAGAATGGACTCAAGTATATTCGTGCAGATCATGCTGTATTGGGTGGTGAGTATTTACTCAAATGGGATGCTCGTTTTTCAGTGGAAGGATTCTATAAAAACTATGATCGTTATCCATTCTCTCTTAAAGATTCAATTTCTCTAGCCAATTTAGGATCTGATTTTGGTGTAATCGGCAATGAAGCGATCTCTTCAACATCAAAAGGCAGGGCTTACGGAATGGAATTCCTGTATCAACAAAAATTATATAAAGGGTATTATGGAATTCTGGCCTATACGTATGTTCGCTCCGAATTTCTAAATAAAGACCAAGTGTATGTACCGTCTTCGTGGGACAGTAGACACATTGTGTCCTTAACTGGTGGAAAAAGATTCAAGAAAGGATGGGAACTAGGAATGAGATGGTTGTTTACATCGGGCTCACCTTACACGCCTTTTGATCTATATACTTCTTCCTTGAAGCAGGTTTGGGATGTGACAGGTCAAGGGATTTTGAATTTTTCTCTCTTGAATACAGAGCGAGAAGCCAGTTTTCATCAATTGAATGTACGGGTTGATAAGAAGTTCTATTTGGATAAGTTTAATTTGAATTTCTACCTGGATATTCAGAATTTGTATGGTTATAAGACGGAAGTGGCTCCTCTGCTTTTGGTGGTAAAAGACGAAAATGGAGTCCCGCAAACTGATCCAAATGATCCCAACAGTTACCAAACTAAATTGGTGCGAAATACTTCAGGGATTGTACAGCCAACAATCGGGATAATTGTTGAATTTAAGTTGAAAAATCTGGCGAAGAAGAGTGAATGACTTGGGTTAGATAAAAGAAAAGTCCACGCGTCGATTTCGTTGTTTTCCTTCTTCGGTTTTATTGCTGTCAACCGGTTCCTTTTCGCCTTTGAAATCAATAACGATTCGATCGCGTTGCAGGCCGTTTCGCACAAAGAAATTGACCAGAGATTCAGCTCTTCGTCTGGACAAATCTTCATTGTATTCATCTGAACCGTCGCTATCCGTATGCCCTGTGATCTTAATACGAAGGTCGCTGTGACTTTTAATTACGCGGATCATATCAAGTAAAAAAGAATAATACTCGGTTTTTAAATCATCTTTGTCGTAGTCGAAATACACCGGTTTGAATACAAAAGCACGCATTTCTTTGTCTCGAATTTCAGGGGCATTCAATCCCTCTTTAACCTCCTTTGCCATGACTTTCATCCAATGATGCGAAACAGCTTCCAGTTCTTCCTGATTAAACGGATCGTTTGATTTGATCAAGACAACTGTACCGTTATCACCTTTGCAACTCACACCGATATAAGAGCCTGATAGGTATCCGGTCGTATCGTTGTAGGTCAATTCGAAGTTTCCGGTGCACCACTTGTGTTTAGAGTTGGAACTGGTCTTATCAATCGAAATCTCTGAAAATGAAACCTTATTGCCTTTAAATTGTCCCCTGATTTTTTTGATGGCAAAGTGTGTACTCTCATAAATTTCTTGACGGTGGAATCCATTTACAACAGATTTTTCGATCTTAAGAGACAAGTAAACCGGTTGCGCTTTGTCGATAGACAGTCCATCTTTGAGAATATACCCTTTCCAAGTTCCATTCAAATCAAGTTGACTTAAGGAAGAAAAATGAAGAATAAAACCAAGAAATAGGAAGAAATATCGCATCATAGTGTTACTTATTCGTATTTCAGGCAAAAAATGTTCCGCTTTAGTTCATGTTTTTTCTAAACAAAGGGATTGTATATTTGTTACAGTATAAAAATAAACAGTACTTGTATGAAATCTATTGTATCACTTATTGCTTTGCTTATGACATTTACAGCCAGTACACAGTCTATCCATCAATTCAAAGTAGAAGATATTGACGGAAACTCGTTTGATTTAGCTTCCTTGAAAGGAAAAAAAGTCATGATCGTTAATACGGCTTCAAAATGTGGTTTGACTCCGCAGTACGAGCAGTTACAATCTCTTTATGAACAGTTCAAAGACAGTAATTTCGTTGTGATTGGTTTTCCGGCAAATAATTTCATGAGTCAGGAGCCCGGCACGAATGAGCAGATTGTGGAATTTTGTCAGAAGAACTATGGTGTAACGTTTCCCATGATGGCGAAGATCTCGGTAAAAGGGAAGGATCAGCATGAATTGTATAAATTTTTGACGAGTAAAAAACTCAATGGAGTTGAGGATAGTGAGGTACAATGGAATTTCCAGAAATACCTGATTGATGAAGAGGGGAAACTGGTTAAAGTGATCAGTCCGCGTATGCTGCCAAATGATCCTACAATCATCGAGTGGATCACGAAATAATTGGGTTACAAAACACATCAAAAAGAGTCGATTTAAGACTCTTTTTTTGTTTTTGCCAAGTTGAGTTTTGTAAAAGTTGATATTTTGTTAATAAGTTGGCT
This sequence comes from Crocinitomicaceae bacterium, assembly GCA_036825545.1. GTDB lineage: Bacteria > Bacteroidota > Bacteroidia > Flavobacteriales_D > Crocinitomicaceae > M0103. The sequence continues at coordinate 58,261 of DAISYB010000010.1, forward strand.
TGAATACTCTTTAAATCGCACTTAAAAACGCCTTCAATTCACTACTTTTGTAAGTCTATCAAAAAAAACAAACTTGCAATTCAAAAATTATGAGTGAAGAGCTAAACAAGGACAATTATTCAGCGGACAATATTCAGGTACTCGAGGGGCTTGAAGCGGTGCGTAAACGTCCGGCCATGTACATCGGTGATGTTGGTGTGAAAGGATTACACCACCTTGTATATGAAGTTGTCGATAACTCCATTGACGAAGCGTTAGCGGGATATTGTGATACGATCAATGTATGGATCAATGAAGATAATTCAATCACAGTTCGCGATAATGGTCGTGGTATCCCGACTGCGATGCATACCAAAGAGAAAAAGTCAGCTTTGGAGGTTGTAATGACTGTATTGCATGCAGGGGGTAAATTCGACAAGGATACCTATAAGGTTTCCGGTGGTCTTCACGGTGTTGGGGTATCATGTGTGAATGCATTGTCAGTGCATTTGCGTGCTACGGTCCGTCGCGAAGGGAAGATCTTTGAACAAGAGTATAGTATTGGTAAGCCATTGTACGATGTTAAAGTGATTGGTGAGTCGACGGATAATGGAACAGAAGTGACATTCAAACCGGATGGAACGATTTTCGAAACGACTGAATACAACTACGACACGCTTGCAGCGCGTATGCGAGAATTAGCATTCTTAAACAAGGGAATTACAATCACACTGACAGATAATCGTGTTGAGGACGAAGAAGGAAAAAAAATGTCCACTACCTATCACTCGGAAGGTGGTCTGAAAGAATTCGCTCAATACTTGGATCGTAACCGTGAGTCATTGATTTCTGACGTGATCTATTTCGAAGGAGAGCGTGAAGGAATTCCTGTTGAGGTTTCGTTGACTTACAACACGTCGTATACCGAGAATATTCAGGCATATGTGAACAACATCAATACACATGAGGGAGGAACCCACCTTTCCGGTTTTCGTCGCGGTTTGACCAATACCTTGAAGAAGTATGCGACAGATTCAGGAATGTTGGCAAAAGAAAAGATTGAGATCGATGGTGATGATTTCCGCGAAGGATTAACGGCAGTTGTGTCTGTAAAGGTACAAGAGCCACAATTCGAAGGACAAACGAAAACCAAATTGGGTAACCGAGAAGTGACTGCTCCTGTGAGCCAGGCAGTTTCTGAAATGCTATCTGCGTACCTTGAAGAGCATCCGGCTGAAGCAAAAGTGATCGTTGATAAGGTGATTTTAGCTGCTCGTGCACGTCATGCAGCACGCAAAGCGCGTGAATTGGTGCAACGTAAGAATGTATTGTCCGGATCAGGTCTTCCGGGTAAATTAGCGGATTGCTCAGAGAAAGATCCTGCAGCGTGTGAGATCTATTTTGTCGAGGGAGACTCGGCGGGTGGTACGGCGAAACAAGGTCGTGACCGTCATTTCCAGGCGATCATGCCGTTGCGTGGTAAAATCCTGAACGTTGAGAAAGCCATGCAACACAAGATCCTCGAAAACGAAGAGATCAAGAATATTTATACGGCATTGGGCGTTCGAATCGGAACAGAAGAAGATTCGAAAGCCTTGAATCTGGAGAAGCTGAGATACCACAAAATCATTATCATGTGTGATGCCGATGTCGATGGATCGCACATTGAAACATTGATTTTGACCTTCTTCTTCCGATATATGAAAGAGTTGATCGAAAATGGATATATCTATATCGCTACTCCTCCTTTGTATCAAGTGAAGAAAGGAACGAAAGCACAATATGCATGGAACGAAGATCAGCGCGATCGTTTGATTCAGGAATTGAAAGGTGGAGGAAGTGAATCTTCAGTGAACGTTCAGCGCTATAAGGGTCTTGGAGAGATGAACGCTGAGCAGCTGTGGGAAACAACAATGAATCCGGAAAGCCGCACACTTCGTCAGGTAACCATAGAGAATGCCGCTGAATGTGATCAGATTTTCTCCATGCTAATGGGGGATGATGTGCCACCAAGACGTGAATTCATCGAGAAAAATGCGAAATACGCGAAGATTGATGCTTAACGAATAACGTACAATTTATTGAAAAAAAAGGGCTGTCAGTGATGATAGCCCTTTTTTTTCAATGTTAATGTACTATTAGTCTGGAATATAATATTCAACTAAACGTCTTTCTCTTTTCTTGCAATATTGAATGAATTCACTGTAAAGCATAACACTTTTCTTTATTTCACCAATTCCAGAAGCGTAATATGTACTCGAAGTGGCTTCTAGGTCATTACAGCTATTAATTGATTGCCCGGTTTGTGGATGTTTAAAATGAATTCGCGCTTCAATGGTGTTAAAGTTCCCGGCAGGTACTGAAGTTGGATTACTGCTTTTATACATTCTTGTGTAAAATTCAAAATCTTCCTCCAAAACATAGTTGAATTGAGTGCTGAAATTTGTGTAAGAAAAAAGAATAGTGTTGTTTGAATTTACCACATTTCCATTTTCCTTTCTAATGTATTCATAACCTAAAGGAGAACCAAAACTCATTGATTTTAGCTTAATACATACCTTTTCATTAATTGTAGTGTCGCCAAGTATTCTTATTGTATCGTAAGTATTTGTTTCAGTTTCAACACCGTCATAGTCAATTATGTACCAGCGGTAAACAAAGTAAGACCCTGGTTTACTTTGCAGCTCAAAAGTTGGATCTTCTGTTGTTGGCGTTGGTTCAGGTTCAGGATTCTTTTTTTTACATGCTGAAAAAGAAAGTGCTAAAATTCCCATTGATAAAAAAAATACTCTTTTCATTTTAATCGTGTTTAAGCTTTTAGTGCTAAACGTTTAGTTGTATTATTTATTTCAAATAGGGTGATTAGAAAACAATCATGAAAGAAATTATTGTACTCAACAAGATGGACAGAGGCTGTGCTGTCAAAAAGAAAATTTTCTCTGACGGAAATACATGAATTGGGAAAGACAAGAGCAGAATAAGCGGAAAAAATGGAAAAAAAGTAGTTGGAGCTTGAAGAAAGGGGACAGAGGTATCTTTATTTTCAATACAAAACAATGTTCCTAGAATAAGTGTACGTAAGACCTTTACAGAATCACCGTCATACACTTGATGGTAACCAGATTTTGTAGTTCGAATCACAGTGTTGTCCACATTGAAGCTATACCAATTTTCATTAGTTCCTCTCCAAGTTGGGTTAACAGAGACTTCGCTATGATGTACGAGACCAATCGTTTCGCTTTTTGGAAGAAAATAATCGAGAAGAATTATTAATCCTAAAATGGAAAAGATGAATGAAAGAGGTTTCCGAACAATAGAATAGCAATTCTTGAATGTCATATCATTGTTTTATCAGAAAAACATTTTCGAAGCTTTTGTTAATTTCGCTAAATCTCCATTCAAAAATAAATCATCCTACGTTTTACGTTTTTTCTTCTTTGCCGCAGGGAAGAGGACGTTGTTAAGAATGAGGCGGTAACCCGGTGAATTGGGGTGTAAATTCAAATCAGTGTGTGGGTCACCAACACGGTGTTCATAGTCTTCCGGGTCGTGACCACCGTAAAATGTCCAAGTGCCTTGACCGTATTCGCCATGAATGTAGCGTGCAGTGCCCAATGACTTATTTTCACCCATTACAAGGACGTTGGGCTTGATGAATTCTGTCTTGAAATCCGTTGTTTGCCCCATGAATCCGTCTACAATGTCCGTGTGACACTGAGTTAACATGGTTGGTACCACGTCCCATTTCGCTGAGAACTCAAACAAAGTGAATTTGTCCGTTTTTTCTGTAACACGGTTTTGTCTGCGCAACTCTGTTCCGTCGATATTGGAGTACTCATAGACCATTGGGTCACGTTCCAATTTGAAATTTTGAAAGGCAAATGTGTTGTTGAAATCCAATTTTTCCTGACTCTTCGGATCGGCCGGATCACCATCAAACATATGTTCACAAATATCCGTGTTGTGCGCCGCTAGTGCAATATCGAAACTATCAGTTCCACTACACATGGTGAATAGGAAGCCGCCTCCCACAACAAAATTCTTAATGTTGGTCGCAACAGCAAGTTTCAGTTCTGACACTTTGTTGAATCCCAGCATTTTCGCATCAGCTTCCGCTTGCGCAACTTGTTCTTTGTACCAGGGGTAAGAACGGTAAGCGGAATAAAATTTACCGTACTGTCCGGTGAAATCTTCGTGATGCAAGTGTAGCCAATCGTATTTTGGGAGGACACCCATCACAATTGCTGAGTCGTAGATTTTATCGTAGGGAATTTCTGCGTATTCCAGGACAAGCGTAACGGCATCGTCCCAAGGTTGTGTGCCTTTGGGCGTATAAACAGCAATTTTTGGAGCTTTTTCCAATTGAACAATTTCCATGTTCACTTCCGGATGCGCTATTTCATTCCGAATTCGATTTACTTGTCCGTCTGCCAGTACTTCATATTTAACACCGCGAATTACCAATTCTTCTTCGATGGCACGCAAATGCGGGAAAAGGAAAGACCCGCCACGGTAATTCAGCAACCATTCCATGACAACTTCATTTTCAAGCGCCCAAAACGCAACGCCATAAGCCTTCAGATGATTCGATTGAGAATCATCCATGGGAACGAGAATTTGAGTTGCTCGTGCATTGAGATTGGAAAAAATGAAAAATAAAATGATCAGTATTCTCATAAAAATTGATTTCTCAGTTTACAGCAAATACCCTTCCAGTCTTAGAATGGTGCTTCATCATCAAACGTTCGTTCAAAGTCATCATTAACCTGATCGAAGTTACTTCGTTTGGTTATCATTTGCATTCCTTCATTCTCAAAACCATTGTTTACAGGTAATGCACTTGGGAGAGCTCTTAGTGTTTCTTCTTCAAATGAATCAATATTTTCGAAGCGTGCATATTCTCCAACAAAACGAAGTCGAACATTTTCAAGGGCTCCGTTTCTGTGCTTGGCAATAATGATTTCTCCTACACCGGCATTTGAGTTACCATCGGCATCTTGATGCAAACCGTAATATTCAGGACGGTAGATGAAAGAAACGATATCGGCATCTTGCTCAATCGCACCGGATTCACGAAGATCCGAAAGCTGCGGACGTTTATCTCCACCACGCGTTTCAACCGATCGACTCAACTGTGATAAGGCTATAATCGGAATATTCAATTCTTTGGCAATCTCCTTGATCGACCGTGAAATACTTGAAATCTCCTGCTCACGGTTACCAGAACCTTTTGATCCACCCGCCGTCATGAGCTGCAGGTAGTCAATTATAACCATCTGGATATCGTATTGCATTTTTAAACGACGGCATTTTGCACGAAGGTCGAAGATGCTGATTCCCGGGGTGTCATCAATGTATATTGGAGCGGTTGAAAGTTTCGAAATACGTGTGTGCAATTGCTGGAATTCGTGGTCTCTCAAATCTCCTTTTCGCAATTTCTCAGCGCTTAAACGGGCTTCACCGGCGATCAAACGTTTCACCAACTGAACGGATGACATCTCCAAAGAGAAAATAGCAACCCCCATGTTGTGATCTACAGCTGTGTTTCGTGCCATTGAGAGTACGAATGCCGTTTTACCCATGGCCGGACGAGCGGCGATAACGATCATATCCGAACGTTGCCATCCAGAAGTCACTTTGTCTAACTGAATGAATCCGGTTGGAACTCCGGAAATACCATCTGAATTTTTTGAGGCCTTTTCAATTTCTTGAATCGCTTCACGAACTACGTGTTGCATCACATTAACGTGACGCCCCATGTTGTTCTCGGCAATATTGAAAAGATCGCCTTCCGCTTTGTTCAGTACTTCGAAAACATCCTTCGTTTCATCGTAGGCATCGCGAATCACTTCACTACTCATTCGGATTAATTCGCGCTTGATGTGGCGTTCTGAGATGATACGGGCATGGTATTCAATGTGCGCAGAGTTGGCAACGCGACTTGTCAGTGCTGAGATGTAAGCAGCTCCACCGGCAGATTCGAGCTCACCATTCGTTTTTAGTTTATTGGTAACCGTTAAAAGGTCGATTGGATTGGAAGTTCCAAACAACTCCTGTATAGCCCCATAAATAAACTGGTGTTTTGGATCATAAAAACTCTGCGGTTTTAGAATGTCAATTACTTCTGTAACCGCATTTTTTTCGAGCATCATGGCTCCAAGGACTGCCTGTTCCAGATCAACAGCCTGTGGCGGGATCTTTCCCAGTTCATTGATTGCATTAGACGTAGAACGCACACGTCCACCAACACTTTTCTTATTATTCTCTGCTGCATTCTCCATAAGCACAAATATAAACAATCCAAAGTCTGGATTTTCATACCGCTGAAAATCTGTTTGAAAAGATATGAAATAGACATATTAACAATTGTTCATAAGCGATGATTAACTTTGTGTCATGCTGAAAAGAGAACTGCATAAAACTGCTGACGGGTCCTACACACTGCGAATTGAGGAATGGGATGAAAATTATCATTCCGGTCACGGAGCCTTACAAGAAGCTAGGCATGTGTTTATTGATCATGGACTGAAATCAATGGGCGAAGGTCCGCTCAAGATCTTTGAAATGGGATTTGGAACAGGCCTAAATGCCTTGCTAACTATGAACGAATCAACTCAAAATAACACTAAAATTTCTTATTCAGGTATTGAAGCATATCCTGTTGATATTGAAATGATTGAAAAGATGAATTACGCTTCGATTGCAGAAGGTGGCTTTGAAGATATTTTTCTTAAAATGCATCGCTGTACTTGGGGACAGGAAATTCAATTGACACCTGATTTTACCTTTGAAAAGATTCATGCCAAAATTGAAGATTTTCAGCCTGAATCCAATCAATTCGATCTGGTTTATTTCGATGCTTTTGGTCCGAGAGCTCAAGGTGAAATGTGGGATATAGAAATCCTTTCAAAAATGCATCAACTGCTTAAGGTTGGTGGTGTCTTGGTTACTTATTGTGCGAAGGGTCAGTTTAAACGTGATTTGAAATCCTTAGGTTTTGAAGTCCAGTCTTTACCAGGTCCGCCGGGAAAACGCGAAATGACTCGTGCCGTGAAGATCAGTTGATCACAACCGGATCAAACAACTTGCATTTCACAACGCCATCGCGATCGATCTCCGTTAATTCAATGCGCTGGAAAGTATTCGTTAGTTCCGGGTTGTAGGGAAATTTAACCTTAATGTAGTTCTCTGTAAATCCGAACATCATTCCGTTTTCTTCTTCCTGCTCGAACAATACACTTCTTACTGTGCCCAAATTTTCCTCGTAAAACTTGCGTTTCTTTTTGTCGGACAGGATATGAAGCATTTTACTGCGTTCTTTTCGCATCGCCATGGGAACAGGGTCTCCCAGTTTGATAGCGGTGGTATTGGCACGCTCTGAATAGGTGAATACATGAAGATAGGAAATGTCAATATCCTTCAAAAAGTCCATAGTTTCCATGAATTCTTCATCCGTTTCTCCCGGAAACCCAACAATTACATCTACGCCGATGCAGGCATCCGAACGAAGCCCTTTGATTTGCTGAACACGATCGGCATACAGCTCACGCTCGTATTTACGACGCATTGCACGTAATAGCCGATTGCTTCCGGATTGTAATGGAATATGGAAGTGAGGTACAAAGCGCTCAGCTTCCTTCAAACAGAAATCAATGATCTCATTGCTCAATAAATTTGGTTCGATCGAAGAAATGCGAAAGCGATCAATGCCATTTACTTTATCAAGCTCCTTTACCAGTCCAAAGAAATTCTCATCACTACCTTGTCCAAAATCACCAATATTCACTCCTGTGAGGACAACCTCTTTAACTTCAGTATTTGCAATTTTTTCAGCTTCTTTTACAGTGGAAGCAATACTTGCATTGCGGCTTTTTCCTCTGGCCAATGGAATTGTACAAAAGGTGCAGAAATAATCACAGCCGTCCTGAACCTTCAAAAATGATCTTGTTCGGTCGCCATACGAGAAAGAAGGGATGAATTCGTTGGCTTTTTTGATGTTATCGAAGGCGACAATAGCGGACTCGGGTTTAGATTCCAGTTGCTCAATGTGTTCAATCAGGTTGAATTTTTCATTCGCACCAAGCACCATGTCAACACCTTCCATTTTGGCGATTTCTTCAGGTTTCAGCTGGGCATAACAACCGATGATTACAACAAATGATTCAGGATTGATCTTTTTAGCTCGTTTAACCAACTGCTTACATTTTTTGTCTGCATTCTCTGTGACAGAACATGTATTGATGACAAAAATATCCGGATGCTCTTCAAAATCTACCTTCGCATAACCAGCATCTTCAAACAATCTGGAAATCGTTGATGTCTCTGAGAAGTTCAATTTGCATCCCAGGGTGTAAAAAGCTGCTTTTTTGTATTGGATCATTGCGTCGCAAAATTAAGGAGAATCAGAACAAGGAGCAACTTTTGAAGTGTGTAATCAATATCACAATGTTTTTATCTTTGTTTCAAAGTCAGCTCATGAATTACAGATACACAGTTGCTTATCAGGTATTGGATGAGTTGAATGAGCTTTCCTTAATGGGTAGCAAGTTAGTCGATTAGGCTTATCATGTTATGCGTTCAGCTTATGTGCCGTATAGTAAGTTTTATGTGGGGCCTCAGTTTCACTTGAAAACGTTTCTTTTCCGAGGTGCCTATGGCACAGTTAAAAGCAAATAAACTTGAGGTAGAGCATAAATCCATCAACGACTATTCGAAAATTGTAATTATCTCTGATTGACCCCTTTGTTCAGGTAATAGCACCGTATTTTGATCGTCTGTAATTATTTTTCTTTTTTGATCTGAGATTTCTTAATTTTATGCCAAATTAAATTAAATACTTACTATGAAGAAAAATCTACTTCTACTAGGGACATTTCTGTTTCTTGCCATTACCGAAAGTTATGCGCAATCCAGTCAGCTATCGGAGCAATCGATTTCGATTGTTATTTCAGGAAACCCTACATTATTATCGTATATTCAAAAAATTGAATCCAAGGAACTGGAGATTAGCAATGCGGTAAATTCAAACCGATCTCATATTGCAAATTTGAATCAGGAATTAAGTGCTCTAAAAGCTGAGTACAAGAGCCAGTTGTACTTTGTTTTTGAGGCTACTGAAAGTTCAGAAGAAAAAGATGTCCTGAAGGCAGAAATTGCCAGATTGGAAGGAGACACAGGTAATCACTAATCGACTTAATATTTCTAGTATGAAAAAAAATAATATTTTCCGAACCGTGTGTTTGGTATCTGCTCTTTTGTTGAGTAAAAACCTTCTTTTTTCCCAACCATTTTCTGAAAGTTTCAACGATATTAATACGCTGGCCGGAAGTGGATGGGTTATGACTAATGTAAGTACACCTTTAGGAATAACAAACTGGTCGCAAGGGGTGAACATTGGCTCCGGTGGGCCATTTGATGCATACAATGGGGCGGCCAATGCCTACATTTCTGCCAATTTTAATAACACTTCAGGAGTCGGAACCATAAGTAATTGGTTGTTAACTCCTAATCGTACCTTCAGGAATGGGGATGTGATTACGTTTTATACCCGCAAAGCTACTCCTGATACTTACCCCGACAGACTGGAGGTAAGAATCAGTCAAAACGGTGCAAGTACTTCCGTTGGTTCGGGAACAACTGTTGGAGATTTCACAACATTGTTGCTGAGTGTCAATCCCACTTTGGTAACAGGAGTATACCCAACTGCCTGGACTTTTTATTCAGTTACAATTTCAGGTTTGGCAGCGCCGACCTCTGGAAGAATTGGCTTTAGATACTTTGTAACGAATGGAGGCCCCTCCGGTGCAAATTCCGATTACATTGGAATTGATCAAATCGACTACACACCGTATGTGTGCCCGGCTTTCACTATGACTCCGGGAGGAGCACTTACTAATGGAGTTGCAGGAGCCTCTTATTCAACGACACTAACTCAAACGGGGGCTTTAGGTGCACCAAATTTTGCCGTAACGGGCGGTGCCTTGCCGGGAGGGTTGACCCTGTCTTCTAGTGGCACTATTTCTGGAACACCGAATGCCACTGGCACTTATAATTTTACAGTTACAGTAAATGATGCAAGTGGTTGTTCCGGCTCTCAAAGCTACAGTATTGTAGTAGTTTGTCCTACAAATCCTACTTCTTTAAACGGACTTCCTTCACTTTGCACCAATGGTGTTCCATATACCCTTACTCAAGGGACTCCGGTCGGAGGATCTTATTCGGGGACTGGGGTTGCAGGCGGAATGTTTGATCCTTCTTTCGGAACCCAGAATATCACCTATACCTATGTAGATGCTTACAGTTGTTCTCACAACTCTGTCAGCACAATTACGGTGAATACACCTCCTACAGTGAGTCTGGGAACTTTCGCTGAAGTGTGCTCCAATGATAATAGCGTAAGCCTTACTGGTGGAACTCCGGCAGGTGGTTCTTATTCCGGTGTAGGTGTCTCCGCTGGGCAATTTGATCCTTCGGCAGGTACTCAAACAATAACCTATTCGTATACCGATGGTAATGCGTGTACTTCATCTGCAAGTTCAAGTATTGTGGTAAATGATGCACCAATTGTCAACCACGATCCAATTGCAAGTGTTTGTGAGAATGCAGGTCAAATTGCTTTGATAGGTGGCATCCCTTCTGGGGGAGTCTATTCAGGAACAGGGATTTTCGGGTCAAATTTTGATCCAACTGTTGGGTCACAAACTATTAACTACACTTATACGGATGGCAATAACTGTTCATCGGGTACAACTGTTTCAATCACTGTGAATCCTACCCCGGTGGTGAGTCATTCGTCAATCGACGATGTATGCGAAAACGGAGGGATCATAAGCTTGCCGGGTGGATCTCCTGCCGGTGGTGTGTATTCAGGAATCGGAATTTCAGGATCTGATTTTGATCCTACAGTTGGAACGCAGAGTATTTCTTACACATACACAGATGCCTTGACTTGTACCGGAGTAACTTCATTTACAATAACAGTTATTTCATCACAGGTAGCCACTTTGGATCCATTCAGCCCTGTATGTGAAAATGAAGGATTAGTTTCTCTCAGTGGTGGACTTCCGGCAGGTGGTGTATATTCAGGTGTAGGTGTGAGCGGTTCTACCTTTGATCCGACTTCTGGTACTCAGACAATTACCTATACGATTGCACCCGGTTCAATATGTGAATCCAGTGCGGATCAGGAAATCGTTGTAAACAGTGTTCCAACAGTTAGTTTGACCCTTTCTACAACAGAAATGTGTGTTAACCATGATCCTTTGGTGCTTTCAGGAGGTAATCCGGCTAGTGGAACTTTTTCCGGTTCTGGAGTTTCCGGTGGAAATTTTGATCCGGCTGCCGCAGGAGTTGGAACAAGTACTATCACATATACTTTTACAGACAATAATGGTTGTTCTGCAAGTGCAAGTGATATAATCACTGTTGATGCATGTTCCGGACTTCAGGAGTTCGAAAACGAGATTGTTTTTTCAGTATATCCCAATCCGAATACTGGTTCTTTTTCTCTGAAAGGATCCGGGGATATTTTATCGTATACACTGGAAGTGAAAGACATCACAGGCAAGTTGATTTCCTCTGCAATTAACTTAAGTTCGATGAATGTAATAGAAGTGAACATTCAGGCAGAAGCTACAGGAATTTATTTCCTGACCGGCCTGGTAAATGATGCGGCAATTAGCATTCGTGTGGTTGTAAATAAATAGAATCTTCCTTTAGAATAACAGAAAGGCCGTACAATTGTGCGGCCTTTTTTGATTACGGATTTTGAGACTCCGATTCTTAAAATTTCTAGGGTGAAAAGATATGATTGTGTTCCTGTGGTAATGTTGTTTTAAGTGTGCGTAGATTTCTAGAAAATCATAAAGTTATTTTAGACAATAGAGATGTGTAATAATATCGGCAATGTTTCGGATGTCCAAATTGAGTTCTTTTATCCATATTTTATCGGATTTTATTAACTACAACTTGTACACAGATTCGTTAGCGAATCGAGAATTTATTTTGGGGCAGATTATCAAAAAATCATTAGTCTGTGGACAAAAAAACACACCATAATTTTTTGTCAAAATATAGTGTGTCACAATGTTTTTATCTTTGTTTCAAAGTCAGCCCATGAATTACAGACACACTATTGCGTATCAGCTCTTGGATAATTTGAATGAACTTCCTGAAACAGACCGTTTATTGGTTGATAAAGCCTATACTGCAATGCGCTCAGCCTATGCTCCGTATAGCCAGTTTAAGGTTGGAGCTTCGGTTTTGCTTGAAAATGAAGCGATCGTTTGTGGAAGTAATCAGGAAAACATGGCTTATCCATCCGGACTTTGTGCGGAGCGCGTGGCATTGTTTTATTGTGGAGCCAATTATCCGAATGAAAGGATTATCACTTTGTGTATTGTTGCTGAAGGAGCATTATTGCCCAAAGATCACTTGTTGAGTCCTTGTGGCTCCTGTCGCCAGGTGATGATCGAAAGTGAAAACAGGCAAAATGAAACGTATCGAGTGATTTTGGTTGGTCAAGATGGGCGAGTGATGATTTTTGAATCCGCATCAGATTTATTACCTTTTGCCTTTGGTAAAGCATGATGGTTGAAAAATACATACAAAAATGGTGGTTTTGGATCCTGGCATCTTTCCTTTTGTATGCCAATACCTTAAAGCATGACTACGTCATTGATGATTTAATTGTTGTCACCAATAATAAACTAACCCAAGAAGGAGCTTCAGCAATACCGGAGATCTTTTTACATAGTTATTTGTATGGTTACGATGGGAGAGAGGATGAGTCGTATCGACCATTGACATTGGCCACTTTTGCAATCGAACGTTCGCTTTTTGATGCAGATCCATTTTTTGCACATTTGATTCAGGTATTGTTGTATGGACTGACCGTTTTGGTCTTGTTTCGTTTGTTAGCTATGCTTTTTGATCAACGCAAATTGAAATGGGCTTTTGCCATTTCTTTCCTTTTCATGCTGCATCCGATTCATACGGAAGTAGTAGCCAATGTCAAAAGTCGCGATGAACTTCTGTGTGCCTTGTTTTTATTCTCCTCTTTGTTGTTTTTTTTGAAAGGAGTTCGAGCAAATGGCAAAAGTTGGGTAGCACTGAGTTTGCTCACTTATTTTTTGGCACTGCTTTCAAAAGAAACCGCTGCTCCTGCTATTCTTTTGTTTCCCGGATTACTGTGGTTTATTGAGAAAAGAAGCTTCACAGAAACAGCTAAATCAAGTTTGATTCTTCTACTTCCGGTTGGAGTTTATATTGGGATTCGCTCAATCGTTTTGACGGATGTATTGATTGCAGACCCGATTGATCCCGTTGCCAATAGCTTGGTCCTGGCTGAGAATGGTATGGAATCTTTAGCAACCAATCTTTCCATTTTCACCCGTTATATTCAGTTGAGTGTTTTTCCTATTCAAATGAGCTGGGATTATTCGCTCTCTGCTTTTCCTCTAGTTGGCTTCGATGATTTAGGGGCGCTGATAGGATTGTTGCTCTTGATTGGTCTTATAGGGATACTTCTGTACGGGTCGATTAAACGCAATCTGTATGGCTTCGGAGCATTGATTTTCCTAGCCTCCTTTGCCGCTACCTCCAATTTCTTTTTTCTGATCAACTGTGTGTTGGGAGAACGTTTTTTATTTATTCCGGTTCTTGGTATTTTATTGATTTTGGTGCCTTTTTCGGATGAATGGCTAAATCGTATCAATAAAACGAGCGTTATGGCTGTATTTGGAATTTTAGCTATTTACTTTTCGGTGCGAACAGTGATTCGAAATGTGGATTGGAAGGACAATATCAGCATTTATGAAGCGGGCTCCAGAGTTGTACCTAACAGTGTGAAAGTCCAGTTTAATCTGGGGACCGCTTATCTGACAAAAGGAAATTTAAGTTCGACTACAGCTTCCCGTGTGGACTGGTATGAACTCGCCTTGAATTCATTTGATAGAGCACGTTTAATTTATCCCCTTTACGCCAATATTTATGAGAATGAAGCCTATGTGCTTGGCGAATTATCCAAGATGCAAACGGATACCATACAACGTAAAAGCTACTTGGATCGGGCTTATCGATCACTATCATACGCAATGGATACTTTAAAATTACAGAAGGATAATTTAAACCAAAATCGCTCTTTTATTCTTACGGAATTAATTGCAATTGAAAAGGATTCAGTTCAACGAATTGTTTATTTAAAGAAACTGCTTGATAATGTACGAACCAAGCAAAAGTACACGGCGGATGATTTTCACAATGAATTGTATGCACTTTATGAATTGAAAGAACATAAAAAATTGATTTTGCTCGCAGGGGAGCGTATTGAAGAGTTTACTGAGAAAGCAGATCTCATGGCCGAAATCAGTAAGCAGTATTTTAACAATGGTCAGATTGAATCGAGTCTCGAATTGTTGAATTCCTATCTTTTGGTTAGGCCGGAAGATTACAGTTCGCTTTCCAATAAGGGTATGTTGCTGGAGATGTTGGGAAGGAACAATGAAGCCATTGCTGTGTACGAGAGTGTGCTACAAAAGCAACCTGAGCACCAACATGCCAGACAGTTGTATGAACAGCTAAAGTTGAGAATGAAATAATCGACAGAGATTAGTAGCTTAGAAAGCCATATTCTGTGCGGTTTGAATCAACTCTTTATTTTTAATTTCTATATTTGTCCTTTGAAAACAAAACCAAAGCAAAATGGCCGTAAAAACACCAGTAAAGCCGAATAAAACAACGAAAAAAGCAAGCGGAAAATCGCCTAAATTTTCGAAAGAAACGTATGTGAAATGGTACAAGGATATGTTGTTGATCCGCAAGTTTGAGGAGAAAACAGGACAGTTGTACATTCAACAGAAATTTGGTGGATTTTGCCACTTATACATTGGACAAGAAGCGATTGTGGTTGGAACTGCCAGTGCATGTCAGAAAGGGGATAAACATATGACTGCATACCGTGATCACGCACATCCGATTGCCTTGGGTACAGATCCGCGCATTTTGATGGCTGAACTTTACGGTCGTGTAACAGGCTGCTCTAAAGGAAAAGGAGGTTCAATGCACTTTTTCGATAAGGAAGTAAACTTTATGGGTGGACACGGTATCGTTGGAGCTCAAATAGGTATGGGTGCCGGAGTTGGATTTGCTGAAAAATATAGTGGGACTGACAATGTTGCATTCGTTAGCATGGGTGATGGTGCTGTTCGTCAGGGGATGTTGCATGAAACATTCAACATGGCGATGAACTGGAAACTTCCGGTGATTTTCATCATTGAGAACAACAACTACGCCATGGGAACATCAGTAGAACGTACAACAAACGTGCATGATCTTTCCAAAATTGGTCTTTCGTATGAAATGCCTTCTTTCTCTGTTGATGGAATGAGACCTGAAGCAGTGCATGAAGCGATTGAAGAAGCATGTGCACGCGCAAGAAGAGGTGATGGTCCAACATTACTGGATATTCGTACCTATCGTTACAAGGGGCATTCCATGTCTGATCCACAAAAATACCGTTCAAAAGAAGAAGTGACTGAGTGGATGGATCAGGATCCAATTGAACACTGTTTGCGTGTAATTCGTGAAAATAAGTGGTTAAAGGAAACTGAAATTGAAGAAATCGAAGCTTGGGTGAAGAAAGAAGTGGAGGAATCTGTAGAGTTTGCTGAAAATTCACCTTATCCGGAGGCGCATGAATTGTATGAGGATGTTTACGTGCAAACAGATTACCCATACATTAAAGAATACTAATTACGTTTAACGAGTTCGAAAAAGAAAGCTATGGCTGAGATTATATACATGCCGAAATTGAGCGACACCATGACAGAAGGTGTTGTTGCGGAGTGGACGAAAAAGATTGGTGATAAAGTTTCATCGGGTGAAGTACTTGCAGAGATCGAAACAGATAAAGCGACAATGGAGTTTGAGTCTTTCTACGATGGTGTGCTTTTGCATATTGGTGTTGAGAAAGGAAAGGCAGCTCCGGTAAATGCCGTTTTAGCGATCATTGGCAAAGAAGGTGAGGATGTGAATGCCATTTTAGCCAATGCAGGTACAGCACCTGCAGCAGAGGTAAAAGCAGAAACTCCTGCAGCCCCAAGTCCGGAGCCGGTGAAAGAATCGGTTGTCCCAGCAGCGGTTCAAGCTCCTGTGAGCACTCCTGTAGCAGCTCCGGTTGCAAGCAGTAATTCCAACGGGCGTGTTTTTGCATCTCCATTGGCGAAGAAATTGGCTGAAGAAAAAGGAATTGATATTTCACGAGTAGCAGGCACAGGTGATAGTGGGAGAGTTGTGAAGAGAGATGTAGATCATTATGTCCCATACACTCCGGCGGTTGGTACTTCTATCGTTTCAGCTCCGGTAACTGGTACAGAATCCTACACAGATGAAACGGTTTCTCAAATGCGTAAGACAATTGCTCGTCGTTTGGCTGAAAGTAAGTTTACAGCACCACATTTCTACCTTACGTTAGATATCGACATGGACAATGCAATTGCTGCACGAAAATCCATCAATGCAAGTGGTGACGTGAAAATTTCTTTCAATGATATGGTTGTGAAAGCAGTAGCAATGGCTTTAAGAAAGCATCCTGCGATTAACAGCTCATGGTATGGAGATTATATCCGTAGAAATAACCATATCCACATTGGAGTTGCAGTTGCTGTAGAGGATGGCTTATTGGTACCAGTAGTTCGTTTTGCAGACGCTAAAGGATTGTCACAAATCGGCGAAGAAGTAAAAGTTTACGCTCAAAAAGCAAAAGACAAGAAGTTACAACCAAGTGATTGGGAAGGAAATACCTTTACGATTTCGAATTTAGGAATGTTCGGTATTGAAGAGTTTACTGCAATCGTGAATCCACCGGACAGTTGTATTTTGGCTGTAGGAGGAATTAAGGAAGTACCTGTTGTAAAAAACGGTCAAGTTGTTCCAGGAAACGTGATGAAAGTGACTTTATCGTGTGACCACCGAGTGGTGGATGGTGCAAGTGGGGCAGCTTTCTTGCAGACATTCAAAGCATATATGGAGAATCCGGTTATGATGTTGGTTTAACTATCAGAATGTATGATATGAAAAGGGGAGCGATTGTTTCCCTTTTTTTTGCTTTCGATTTATTTAAATTGACTCATTGAATAGGTACGAATGAATTTATAATATATAAGGATCAAACACAGTTTTTTCTTACAAAAACGCCGGTGGTCTACGAATATCGATCTTCGCAGCAGAGAACATGCTGGAGGTATTTCGAATGCTTAACAAGAAACTTTTATTTCCTCCGATCGGAGTCCAGCTGAAAGCGAGTGCCCAACAGTGCATGTCTCTTGCAAGTGAAAAACGAGCGTTTGTTATAGCCAATTCTTTAAGATCAGTATTCACATTACCACTTAATTTCCAACGTTTGGTGAAGCTGACATCCCCGTTAAGAACCAAGGTTTGAATTTGTGCATAATTCTCGTCCTCCGAATTGATCTTGTTTGTGTTGGCAAAGATGGAGTAGACATGAGAAAAAGACATCTTCCAAGGGATGTTGAAATCGATGAGGAATTCAGGATGGAGTGCATAAAAGCTAAAGTCAGAATTCCAATTTGTATTGATTGCATTTTGAGTGTTTTGAAGCTGTTCGCGGCTTTCCTTTGAAGTAATCGTGAGGGTTGTGGTCAAATCATTCCTTACGAATCGACCTAAACGTCCGTTAGTATAGGCATACGCAGAAAGTGTTGATCCTGTAGAATCTACCCAATCGTAGGGGCTAAAATTCGAGCTCGCAACAAAGTTGATCCAAGGCAGAGGTGAGATACGTAGATTTAAGGATAAATCAGATAGATTCATGGAATCCTTTGTGAAATCATAATTGCCATTCAAAGACAAGGCATCGATGATTCGAATTTTTCGTTCTCCTTTGATTGTGTCTTTATCGCTTTTTATTTTCAACTCAAATGTGTTGTTGAATCCAAAATTTAAAGAAGAAACGTTGCGTCCATTAGCTGATCCGGCATATAAACTTCTTTCATGTGGAGAATAGGTTACAACGCTTGTTGGTGTACTGACTGTCGAAAGTTCATTCAATTGTGGTGTGTACCGATAACCTATGGAGGGTGTTAAGAGGTGGCGAAGAATCGGTTGACGTTTCCCTATGAATTTATAATAACTATACAATACAGTTGTCAATTGAGCATTAAAACTCAATTCATGGATCATTCCTGCGCGTTGAATGGTATCTGTTAGAATTGAATTTGTCCCTGTGTCAAAAGTCTTGGTGACCTGTTGGAAGTTTATTTTGTTTCCATAATTCAACGATGGTGTAATCTTAAAAGCTCCCTTCATTAGTCCGGCTGTGGTTTGAACACTCATCTGCTGATTGAATCCATTAAAGAATTGCTGGCCGATTGCTCCAAAGTTGCCATTGGTCAACAAGGAATCTCTGAATGTTGAGCGATTCTGTCCTTCGAGATTATAGGTGACGCCTATTCGGGCAATGGCTTGTTTCCATTCAGCGCTACTTTTTATAAATTTCTTAAACGGAAAAACACGCGTCATATTCAGGTTGTAAACAGGACTTATCAAAGACATGTTTTGAGTGAGTGAATTCTGTCGCATGGAGGCCTTTAGACCCATGGTTAAAGGTTTTCCTGGAAACAATCTGTTGATATTGATATCCGAGTTGAAGTTATTATTGAAGTAGTCCGGATTTAATGGGTCGAGGTTGTTTTTAGATTGGTTGTCGGAAATAAAGTTGACATTGGTAGAGAAATTCCAATGTGGGTTTGACTTAGGTTCCATTCGATGAGACCATGCGATAGAAATTTTTGTGGGTTTTAAATTACTGGGAAAACCGAGTCTGAATTGCTGGTAACCAACATCCATAGAACCTGTGTAGCCATAGCGTTTTGCATATTGAACGTTGTTCCGAATTCCCCAACTACCTCTTGAATAAAGTGTGAGGTAGGGAGACATTTGTAGTCTTTCGTTTATTGGTATGAAATATCCAAGGTTCTGAACTCCAAAGCCATAAGCAGATAATGGTGCGATTTCGGGAAATAGAATTCCATGCGTTCGTTCTTTTTGTTGAGGGATGACACTAAATGGTAAACCAAGCGGTGAGGGAACGCCTTTAATCCATAGGTTCATTGGTCCGGTAACAATTCGTTCATCAGGAATCATAATAGCTCTTGACAATTGAAAGTGATAGTGTGGTTCATCCAATTCACATGTTGTAAATCGACCTCCTTTAAAATGGATTTCCTCATTGGGGTGGCGTTTTGCTATCCCCATATACAAATACATTTCGTCCTGCTTGATAGTTAGTTCTTCGATATAGCCTTTTTCTGTTTCAAAGTTGTAGCGAATACTCGCAGCTTTGATTTTTTCACTTCCGTCAGAAAATTCCGGGAATTCAATTCGCATACTGTCCTTATCATAACAATAGGTGGCATACACTTCCTTGAGTTTTAAATCCACCAACATGTAGCAAGCAGTCATAATGATCTCGCCATTGTCAATCTTGGCTTCACCGTAAAGATGGATCTTTTCATTCTTGAGATCTGTGAAGATAGAATCGCGTGCACTGAATTTTATAGGACTATCCAAGCTACCATCATTTATATAAATGGTGTCTTTGGTAACTGTTTGACTGTAACCTGTAAGCGAGGTCACAATTATTAACAATAGACCGAAGATAACTAGCGATATGGAATGCTTTTTGGTCAACGCTCGACGCCTAATTTTGTATTAATGGTAGTTTGTGCTGCAAAACTATACAAATAAGTCCCGTTAAAATGGAAAATTCAAGTTCAAATAACCACATAAAGCAAATTTTATTGTTTTCGTTCCTGCTTTGCGGCAGTATTTTGTGGGGGCAGAATTCCGGATCAATGCCTACAATCAAGACTGTAGTGATTGATCCCGGTCATGGAGGAAAAGATCCGGGTTGTCATGGTGTATCTGCTCAAGAAAAACATGTTTGTTTGGCAATGGGCTTGAAATTAGGGGAGATGATCAAAAAAAAATATCCGGATATCAAGGTTGTTTATACACGAGATAAGGACGTTTTTGTGGAGTTGGATGACCGTGCAAAAATTGCCAATAAAGCCAATGCAGATCTTTTTATTTGTATCCATGCCAATTCGGCAAGCCCAAGTGCCTATGGTACAGAAACGTATGTTCTGGGATTGCATCGTACGGAGTCACAACAAAAAGTAGCAGAGCGAGAGAATGCGACCATCTATTTGGAGGACGATAAAGGAGCAAAATACAAGGATTTCGATATGTCGCCGGATGCTATTATTGCACGCCAGATCCAATTGTCTGTGTTTTTGGATATGTCCATTAATTTCGCCGATAAACTACAAAAGGAATTCAAACGACTGGGGCGTTATGACAGAGGAGTGAAGCAGGCGGGTTTTTTAGTACTGTATAAAACGACTATGCCGAGTGTATTGATTGAAACCGGGTTTCTCACGAATCCGGAAGAGGAGAAGTTTTTGGCAGATACAACAGGTCAGCGTAAAATGGCTGAAGCGATGTTTACTGCGTTTGAAAAGTACAAAACTGAATTGGATCAAATTAACGGTATAACGAAACCAACCAATAACGATTCAGGTACAACTGCAAGTACAGAGGTAGTTGATCTTAAAGATAAAGTGGTTTTTCGCGTTCAAATTGAAACCTCAGAGAAAAAAATTGCTTCAACATCTCCGAAATTCAAAGGATTAAAAGTGTACGAATACATACAGGATAATTTGTATAAGTACACTGTAGGGGAATTTGTGCAAGATTTCAAATCTGCCAATGTGTATAAAAATGAAATGCGTGAGCAAGGTTTTCAACATGCATTTGTGGTTGCCTTTCTCAATGGCGAGAGAATTAATTTGGAAAAAGCTATTAAATTAGCAGAAAAATAGAGCTTTGAAGATATCTAAAGAAATTAAAGCAGGTGTAATTGGTATTGCTGCCATAGCCTTGTTTATATCAGGAATCAATTTTTTGAAAGGAAGCAGTTTTTTTGGAGGTGACGATAATTATGTCGCTTACTTTCCAAATTCTGGTCAACTGGCTGTTGCAAGTAATGTCACATTGAATGGTGTTATTGTAGGAAAAGTAACAGGGGTAGATTTTGTCGGGGGAACTGATCCTATGAAATCGGTGCGTGTTAAGTTCAACATTCAAAACAAGGATGTAAAAATTCATAAAGGTGCCTTTGTTGAAATTGGTTCTCTGGATTTATTCAATAAAGCCCTCATTTTGCATCCACCTTTGGATATTTCAAAGGGAATTCACAAAGTGGGTGATGAAATTCCAGGGGTGTTAACTGAAGATGTATTAACACAGGTGAAAAATGTTGCAGATCCAATTGTACAACGCGTTCAAACGATAATGGGTACAATTGATAAGATGGCTAAATCTTTGTCTGCTTTTTGGGATACGACTGCCAATTCAGAGCTTCAGAGTAGTTTAAAGGAAGTGAAAATTGCCATTAAAAGATTATCCAGGGTAGCCGAAGATATCGACATGCTGGTTATGGAAGAAAAGGCTAAATTTAGCCGTATAATGTCCAATGTTGAGAGTATTACTGGAAACTTGAAAAAATCCAATGAACAAGTGGCAGCGATTATTGGTAATGCTAAAACGATAACTGATGATCTTGTTACAGCTGATTTTAAAGGCGTAATATCCAATGCGGGTAACACCCTGAAAACAATGAATGAATTATTGGATCAAGCTACAAAAGGTGAAGGTACTCTTGGTAAGTTATTGGGCGATGAAAAACTTTATGAAGAGTTAGTGAATACCAATAAGGAACTTCAGAATTTGGTAAATGATTTACAACTTCATCCGGAAAGATATATTCATTTTTCAGTGTTAGGAGCAAAAACGAAAGGAGTCCCTCTTACAAGTGATGAAGAGAAGAAACTAAGAAAAATACTTCAAAACACCCCTTAATCTTATGATGTCGATTGTGTTTTTTGCTGCCCTTTTGTTGGTAGGATTTGGATTTTTTGCGAAGAATGCACTTCAGATTCGTTCAAACATTTTACTTGGCAGAGATGTCGATCGAACGGATAAAAGTGCAGAAAGATGGAAAACAATGCTTTTGGTAGCTTTTGGGCAAAAAAAGATGTTTTCCCGACCTTTACCTGCATTGCTCCATTTCGCTATCTACGCTGCTTTTATTATTACTCAAATTGAGTTGATTGAAATTCTAGTAGACGGACTTAGTGGTAACCATCGCGTTTTTAAAGATTCGTTAGGTGGGCTCTACACCTTTACAATTAGCTTCATTGAATTACTGTCTGTATTGGCTTTAGTCGCTACGGTTATCTTTTTGTCACGCAGAAACTTGTTGAAATTGCCACGCCTAACAATGGAAGAATTGAAAGGGTGGCCGATGAAGGATGCGAATTTAATCTTGATCATGGAGATAATCTTGGTGACTTGTATTTTCTCTATGAATGGCGCTGACGAAGCATTATTCAGAAACGGAGCTTCTCACTACTCAGAAGCATCAGGATCTTTCGGCTTTCTCGTTTCTTCATTTTTAGGGGAGTATGTCTTCAGCGGTTTCAGTGTAGACTCTTTACATATCATTGAAAGAGTAGGTTGGTGGGGACATATCGTCATGGTGTTTGCATTTCTGAATTACCTTCCATTTTCCAAGCATTTACATATCGTCTTGGCTTTCCCAAATACGTACTATTCCAATCTAGAGAAGAAAGGAAAATTTACCAATATGGAAGCTGTTACCAATGAGGTTAAGTTGATGCTTGATCCAACGGCAGATCCATTTTCCGCTCCTGTTGATCCTGAAACTACACCACAACGTTTTGGAGCAAAAGATGTCACAGATTTGACATGGAAGAATTTATTGGATGCCTATAGCTGTACCGAATGTGGCCGTTGTACTTCGGCTTGTCCGGCTAACATTACCGGTAAAAAACTTTCTCCACGAAAGATCATGATGGATACGCGTGATCGTTTGACTGAAGTAGGAGAGAATATTAGGAAAAACGGGAAAGATTACCAAGATGGAAAAAGCTTACTTGGTGATTATATTTTAGAAGAAGAAGTATGGGCTTGTACATCATGCAATGCATGTGTGCAAGAGTGTCCGGTAAATATTGATCCATTGTCTATTATTATTGATTTAAGAAGATATTTGGTCATGGAAGAATCTAAAATGCCAACAGAGTTAACCGGAATGTTGACGAATATAGAGAACAACGGCGCTCCTTGGCAATTTTCACAAAATGATCGCTTAAACTGGGCAAATGAAGACTAAGAACGGAGCTGACTTGATTGAATTAATCGAGGATGGTAAACATTTATCACCAGTTTTACCGGATCATATAAAGAATTACATGATTGACATCGACGGAACAATCTGTGAAGACATTCCGAATGAAGAGCCGGAACGTATGGTTACTGCTGAATTGTACCCGGATGCCTTGGAGACAATCAACAACTGGTATGAGGAAGGTCACATCATTACTTTCTTCACTTCTCGTGTCGAAGAACATCGTGAAGTAACCGAAGAATGGTTGACCAGAAATGGATTTCGTTACCATGGAATGGTAATGGGTAAACCGAGGGGAGGTAATTACCATTGGATTGATAATCATATTGTTAGAGCTACTCGATTCAACGGAAAGTTTACCAATTTGATAGAAAAGAGTGCAAATATTC
This sequence comes from Crocinitomicaceae bacterium, assembly GCA_036825545.1. GTDB lineage: Bacteria > Bacteroidota > Bacteroidia > Flavobacteriales_D > Crocinitomicaceae > M0103. Next base: position 81,919 of record DAISYB010000010.1, read on the forward strand.
AAGTATTTGAATCATAAATAGAAGGGTTATGAGTTTGAAGGTACCAACAATGGCTGAAATGATGGCGCAAGGAGAAACTCCTGATGTTCTTTTTTGGGTGGGATGCGCTGGAAGCTTTGATGATCGCGCAAAGAAAATAACGAAGGCAGTTGTAAAGATCTTAAACAATTGTGGAGTAAAATTCGCTGTACTTGGAGCAGAAGAAAGTTGTACCGGAGATCCCGCCAAAAGGGCCGGAAATGAATTCACGTTTCAGATGCAAGCCATGATGAACATTCAAGTATTGAATGGATATGAGGTTAAAAAGATTATTACTGCTTGTCCACATTGTTTTAATACATTGAAGAATGAGTACCCTGAATTGGGAGGAACTTATGAGGTTGTGCACCATACACAGTTAATCCAGGACCTCATAAATACAGGAAAACTTGCATTGAAAGATGGGGGTGTGTACAAAGGAAAAAAGATCACGTTTCATGACCCTTGTTATTTAGGCCGAGCAAATGACGTTTATGATGCACCAAGAGAGCTGATTGAAAAACTCGATGCAGAGTTAGTGGAAATGAAGCGATGCAAAACAAATGGGCTGTGTTGCGGAGCAGGAGGAGCGCAAATGTTCAAAGAAGCAGAGAAGGGCAATAAAGAAGTGAATGTCGAACGAACAGAAGACGCATTAGAAACCCAAGCTGGTATTATTGCTACCGGATGTCCTTTTTGCAATACAATGATGACGGATGGCGTGAAAAATTTTGATCGAGAAGGGGATATTAAAGTCCTAGATGTAGCTGAACTAATAGCCAATGCAGCCGAACTTTAATTATTTGTTTGAAGAATTTCCTGATCATTCCAGAGTTTGGATTTATCAGGCGAATCGTTCACTTGACGGTACTGAATCCCTGTTTCTTATAGAAGAGTTAAATAAGTTCCTGGCTGACTGGGCAGCTCACGGTAAGGAATTACAGGCAGGTGGTGAATTAGTTTTTGATCGTATCCTAATAATTTGTGTCAATGAAGCTTCAATTCAAGCTTCCGGATGCTCAATAGATAGTTCGGTTCGTTTTGTAAAATCTGTGGGAGAGGAACTTGGTGTCGACTTCTTTGACCGCCTACATTTACACCTTGTTTCAGATAATCAACTCAAACGTATTCACTTGAGTGAATTAACCACATTTAAGGATGAACTGCTCATTGATCCGATGGTTGCTAATCTTGGACAATTGAGGCAAAATGGGATTCTGCCCGTAAAAGATTCCTCCTTGTATGCACAACTCACTTAACTGTTTGCTTCCCTAAGTGTAAGTTTATTCTTTTGATTTTCTGCTTTTCTCTTTTTTGTCAAAACGTATTCCACCTGCAATTCTAATTGTGTAATAGGCCTGTCTGTACTTCAAGTTGTTTATCTTAATTGATTTGTTATCGAAATCAGTAACCAACATCAAGAAATATTTATCTACATTGTACCCACCGATAAACCGAATATCATAACGAGTTGCAAGCCACAGTGCGTCACGTATTTCGCCATTTACTTCATGGAAATTGAATTGTGCAACCGCTCCAACTCCTATTAATCCTGAAAATTGCCAGTTTTTTATTCGATTCACATAAGCATATCCGGGAATTATTCCAAAATCAACAGCAGTGTATGCTCTTGACCCCGTTTTAGAATCATTGACTTGATGCAATTGATAAGGGACAATACTGAGTGAATCAGAAGAAATCCCAAAAATGTTTAATCCATTTTTTATGTACCACGTATGCACTTGCTTGTGATAATTCCCTGTCCTTCCTTTTAATGCTTGAATTTTGAAGTCCTTGTTTCTGAAATACCATGTATGGATGGAGAAGCTGGCTGCAACAATATCTTTCCGAATGTCATTTGGCTCATCAGCAGACAAATCAGTGTCCCAGAAATAGGCTTTTTGAATGGAGTACCCTTTGTATCTTCGGAGGTCAATATCGAAATAAACATTCTTGATCGAGAAGTCAGTACCTAAATTTAATTGTTCTGTGTTACCATAGTCTTTTTCTGAACGCATAGAGCCGGGAAGGGAAAATGCTAAGCGTAATGAAAACCATTTGTAGCTTCCTCCAAGGCCCAATACTGTTCTGAAATTATTACGGTATTTTACACGTTTCACCCCGTTCTCAAATGGATATAGAATAGAAAAGGGAGCTGTAGCATAGCCAAGATCACTAAACAGGATTATTTTATCCTTAAATAATTTATACGGCAGTGTGTCATGCTGACCAACTAAAACAGTTGAACAATTACACAGAAAAAACAGTGCAATAATACTATTTCGTAATTCCTTCAAGATCTAAAATAAAAGCATATTCTTTTGCCAATTCCTTGCGCTCGTTTGTTCTTCCCGAACCACCACCATGACCGGCATCCATATTACAATCAAAAAGAAGGGGTTTATCATTCGTGCGGTATTCACGTAATTTTGCCACCCATTTCATCGGCTCCCAATATTGAACTTGTGAATCATGGTAGCCTGTTGTGATATACATTGCAGGATAATCCATTCGATGTATATTGTCATAAGGAGAGTAATTGAGCATGTAGTAGTAATACTCTTCCTCATTTGGATTGCCCCATTCCTCGTATTCTCCCACAGTCAGGGGAATAGACTCATCAAGCATCGTAGTGACAACATCAACGAATGGTACTTGAGCCACGATTCCTTTCCAAAGATAAGGAGCCATGTTTACCACAGCACCCATTAGTAATCCGCCAGCACTTCCGCCTTGCGCATAAATGCGATTCTTGTCACAATATCCTTTCATTCCGAGGAATTCTGCCGCATTGATGAAGTCTGTAAAGGTATTTTTCTTTTTTAGGAATTTCCCGTTTTCATACCAATGCTCACCCATGTACTTGCTTCCACGTATATGTGCTACTGCATAAACAAATCCACGATCCAATAAACTTAATCGGGTAGGACTGAATACATCTGGTAAGGTATAGCCATACGAACCGTAGCCATAGAGAAGGCAAGGTGCATTTTTAAGGTCTGTTCCTTTCTTATAAACTATTGAAACAGGGATTTTAGAACCATCGTTCGCGGTCGCCCAAATTCGTTCTGATACATAATCTTCTGAGTTAAAATTCTTATCTCTTAATTCTTTTCTGAAAAATACTTCTTTATGGTGATTTCCTAAATTGTATTTATAAATAGTGGAAGGTGTTGTGAATGAGTTGTAGGCAAAAAAGATCGATGTTGCATTGTAATCATCGTTCATTGCCAAACCGGTGTAATAGGTTTCTTCGTCAAACTTGATGAAGTTGCTCTTTCCTGAATTTAAATCAATTAACTTGATTTTTCTTAAGCCATTGCTGCGTTCTTCGAGAATAATTGTACTCTTCAATACAAGCAAATTCTCAATTAGTGTTTCTTTATCGTGTTTTACAAACTCGGTACAATTCGCCAGACTAGCAGGAATTTCCTTGGTAAATAACACTTTTCTATTATCGGCTTCTTTGTTGGATAGAATATAGAATCCATTTTCGTGATGCTCAACATCGTACAAGTGTCCTTTTTCACGCTTTAAAAACACTTTTGGTAGCTCCGTTGGTTTATTGGCATCAATCAGAAGCTGTTCGGAGGTAGTTGAACTGTAACAGTGAATAAAAATGTATTTATCCGTAATGCTCTTTGAAATTCCAACGCCAAATCGCTCATCATCTTCCTGAAATACCAAAACGTCTGTTTTTGAATCGGTACCTAGTATGTGCCGAAAAACTTGGAATTCACGTAAGGTCTGTGGGTCTTTTCGGGTGTAAAAAACTGTTTTATTGTCGTTTGCCCACACAACCGATCCGTCTGTATCTGTAATCTTATCCTTAAGAAACTTCCCGGTTTTATTATCACGGAATGTGATAACGTATTTTCTTCTCCCTATAAAATCCTCGCCGATAGCCAGAAGCTGATTATTTGGTGACGGAGCCCAATCGGAAAGATCATAGAAAGATCTACCTTTTGCTCGTTCATTTTCATCGAAAAAAAGCGTTTCTTTCTTGCCTTCTAAAAGGTATATCTGAGCATAATCTTTGCCTTCTACATTGCGTACTTGATACATCCTTCCATTCATAGTAAAGGGAGCGCTTGTCTCATTTGGATCAATCCGCTGTTCAAATTCATTGAGTAAAGTTGTTGTTAATCCTTCAAGCGATTTGAAGTAAGTCTCGGTGTATAAATTCTCTTTTTCCAGGTGATTGAGAACTGGTTTGCTATCGCGCTCATTCATCCAAAAATAATCGTCATAACGGCTGTGACCATGCGTAATTAGTTCTTTCTTGTTTTTCTCAGCAATAGGTTGCTTCATATTTGTGGTGTTTTGAGCAAATAATAATGAACAGAATGATAGATTCAGTCCAATGAAAAAGAGTTGTTTGTGCATGGTTATAGTTTGATACAAAAATATAAAAATGCTGGACAAGACGTTTTGAGTTTATGGCTAAAGACGATCTTTTGTTAACTTTGTTCACAATGAAGAAGTTGTATAAATTCTTATTAAACAAGCTCCCGCGACCTTTATTGATCCGTTTGAGTTATCCGTTTAAAATGGTTGCGCCAATCCTTTATAAAGGTGATAAAGTGGAATGTCCCGTTTGTGAGCGTTCATTTTCGAAGTTTCTTTCCTACGGTTCTGACGTGGCCCACAGGGAAAATGTGCTTTGTCCTTATGATCTAACCTTGGAAAGACATCGTTTAATGTGGTTGTATTTAAAAGACCATAGTGATTTTTTTACAGCGGAAAAGATTTCGTTGTTACATATTGCTCCTGAACAATGCTTTCACAGCAGATTTAAGTCGCAAAAGAACCTGAACTATTTGACAGGAGATCTGGTTTCACCCATTGCAGATCTTCATTTTGATTTACATCAAATCCCGCTAGAGAATGATCGTTTCGATGTAATTTTTTGCAATCACGTACTGGAGCATGTAGACGATGCCATGCAGTGTATGCGTGAATTATACCGTGTAATGAAACCGGGTGGATGGGGGATCATGCAGGTCCCTCAGGATTTCAATAGAGAGACAACATTTGAAGATCCGAGTATTGTAACACCGGAGGACCGTGAAAAGCATTACTGGCAGAAGGATCACGTTCGACTTTTTGGTTGCGACTATCCGGATTGGTTAAGAAAGGCAGGTTTTACAGTTCAGGAATTCAAGCCAACTGAACATTATGACGCAACGTTAATTGACCGTATGCGTCTACAGAAAGGTGAGATTTTGTATATTGCGAGGAAATAATTGACAATTGACAAACGTAAGTTCGGCGAAGCCAATTGGAGCACAGCGGAAATCGACGAAGTCAATGCACAATTACATGGTTTTTATAAAAACGAGATGAAGAAATTACTAGTTATTGCAGGTTTTTTAGGTGTGAATACCTTATTTGCCCAAATGAATGTGTTTGTGAGTTTAACTCCTCGTGTGGAGGGGCAGCAAGTTGCGATGCATACAACAGTCAACGGTTTGGATGGAAAGGCTTTGGAGTTGGATCATTTTGATTATTACGTTTCAAGCATTGTTTTGGTGCATGACGGAGGTCAAGTCATGACGCTACCACAAGAAGTTTATTTAATTGAGCCTGAAAACCATGTGATTTATTTGGGATACTTGAATGTGACAACAATTGAAGAAATTCGATTTGGAGTAGGGGTTCCGGCAAACTTGAATACAATAGCAGGAGAGGATGCAATTGATATTAGCGCCTATCCTGTTGGACATCCTTTGAGTTTTCAGGATCCAGCAATGCACTGGGGCTGGTCAGCCGGATATATGCACATGATTATTGGTGGGTACGTGGACTCAAATGATGATGGAAATCCGAACACCTATTTTGAGTTACATAATTTGGGGAATAGCAATTATACCAGCGTTGTTTTACCGGTAGTAGCTACACAATCGTATCCTGATCAACTGGATATTCATATCGATTGCAATGTAGATGTCTGGTTAACTGGAATTAACCTTTCTTCAGTGGGAATTCTTCATGGTACTTCTGGTGTGAATGCTACTGTTATGAAAAATGCAGAAATGGAACCAGTATTTACACAGCCTGAAACTGCTTCCGTAAATGCGATAAATAACTTACCGGGAAAGCTTTGGTTTTTCAATACCCCTGAGGTATTAACTATTTCTTGGGAAGGTGTAAAGAACGTTGGAGCGGTGGAGTTGATTGATATTAGCGGAAGACAAGTCTACCTTATGGAGACAACTAGTATGACCGGAACAACATCTGTTTCAGATATTGCAGTTGGTTCTTATCAGGTTATTTTGCGTGATGCAAATGGAGGATTGCTTAAGAAAACCAATGCAGTGCGTTAATTGAGATCTTTTTTAAACATATTGCTTTATGGAGGGACATTATCAGTGTCCCTTTTTTTGAACATGTGCCGCTCAGGTCATGGCGAAATGCAAGTGTTTTCCCCGGTCGTTTCTCCAGAGGACAATCCAATAACTGCTGAGAAAGTAGAGTTGGGAAGAAAATTGTTTTTTGACAAACGCTTATCCATTAACGAAACAGTTTCTTGTGCAACTTGCCATGTGCCTGAATTTGCTTTTACGGATCGAAAAAAAGTAAGCGAAGGTGTTTTTGGTCGGTTAACCGAGCGAAATTCGCCAACACTTCTAAATGCAGGTTATTTGCCTGTGGTTATGTTTGATGCCCATTTGACAAGTCTTGAAATGCAGGTTATTGTCCCCATTCAGGAACACGTTGAAATGGACATGAAAATGGGGGATCTAATTCAGCGCCTCCAAAAAGTAGATGAGTATCAAACTGCAGCCAGAAAAATCTTTAACAGAGAATTTGATCCTTTTGTATTAACGCGCAGTATATCAGCATTTCAACGCACATTAATCTCCTCTAACTCGCGATTTGATCAATACTATTATGGTAAGAAGAAAAGTATTCTGAATAAAAGTGAGGAGAATGGGTGGAAGCTTTTTTCTGAGAAGTTATATTGTACAAAATGTCATACACCACCTCATTTTACAACTTTTAAAGCCGAGAATAATGGACTTTATAAAGATTACGGTATAGATCAAGGGCGATTCAGAATATTTCATGACTCTACGGATATTGGAAAGTTTAAGGTGCCTTCTTTGCGAAATATTGAATTGACTTACCCGTATATGCACGATGGGAGTTTAGCTACCTTGAATGAAGTAATTGAGCATTATTCCAAAGGAGGCGTACAGCATTGGAATCAAAGTCCGATTATTCAGTCTTTTCAGTTAACGAATGGAGAAAAGGAAGACCTCAAGGCCTTTTTAAAATCATTGACCGATACTTCATATATGAAGAAATTCAGGTAGCTTAATAATTGATGACAAGCTCAGTAGTGTCAAATGCAGTCGTCGTAACACCGTCAATTGTACCGCTACTCATTCCGGTTCCAAAGTAATAAATGGAATAGACCGTATTTCCGTCATTAATACAATAAATTGTTGTATCGAGTGAACCATAATAAGTTTGTTGCTCTATTGGACAACATTCCGCGCAATTGGCTTTGCCTTGTTGTTTTATGAAATGAAAATAATCAGTCGGTAGAGGATTATCATTTTTAACTCGAATCTTGATCCACCCCTTAGCTGTTGTGGAATAATTTCGGATATTATCCTCTTTTAATGTAAGTGTTGAAAAATAAATGGATTCGAAAATTTCAAAATAACCTTCCTTTTCTACCTTGATAATGAATTTTTCCATCTTATCTCTTGGAAAAGTAAAGCTATACTCTCCTGTAGAGTTGAGTACAGTTGTGCCGATTAAAATTTGCTCTGTTGTACCTGTTGGCACTTTATAAAGTTGAACTGTTGCTCCTGAATGGGCCTGCGAAAAGGTGCTATCCGTGATCTTTCCTTTCAACACAAAGTCACCTTGCCCTTTTTTACAGCCAAAAAGCAGAAGGATTATGATAACCAAAAACTTCGATTTCATGTAGCTAAAATAAGGCTATTCAGGGATATCAACAATAAGAAAGTGAATAAGTTTATTACAAAAAAACTTGTGTTTCGTAATAATTCTTTTAGTTTCGTCGTGTAACTTTAAACTATTACTTATGGGTCAATTACTCGCAATTTTAGGGGCGTATGCCTTGTTTTTATTCCTTATGGTCGTATTTGCGATCATTGTTCAATGGAAAATTTATGCAAAAGCTGGGAAACCAGGATGGGCATGTTTAGTACCAATTTACAACATTATTGTTTTGTTGGAAATTGTTAAAAAACCAATTTGGTGGATCATCCTACTACTGATTCCAATTGTAAACTTTGTCATCATTATTATTTTAATGCTGGAATTAGCAAAGGCATTTGGAAAATCAACTGCTTTTGGAGTTGGATTGATTTTCTTTGGGATCATTTTTATGGCAATCTTGGCATTTGGAGATGCAAAATATGTCTATGCTGATGGTGCTGGAGCAGAATCAAATGATTTGTTAGATAAATAACTATGGAGACTTTAGATAGCAATAGTGGTGGCGAGCTAAAAGTCACTGATACTTCAGTACGTATGTTGCTTGAAGCAGGGAAATGGGCTAAATTCTTGTCTATCGTTGGTTTTGTAATGATAGGTTTATTAGTTGTAGCAGCTCTGTTTATGATTGTAGCTGGTTCTTCTATGCCTTTAGGGCTGGGTAGGTCCGGTGCAATTGTAGGTGTGGCTTATCTTCTTTCTGCTGTGTTGTATTTTTTTCCAACTTATTTTTTGTTTCAATTTGCCGTGAAAATCAAATCTGGCTTTGGAACAAATTCTCAGTCAGAAATGGATTTAGCTTTAACGAACCTGAAATCCATGTTTAAATTTGTAGGGATTCTTACAATCGTGGTTTTAGCTATTTATCTGTTAGTGTTTTTATTTGCCTTTATTGCGGTAGCTGCTGCTTAATTGGTATTTTAGAGATGATTTAAAGGCCGCCGAGAGGTGGCCTTTTTTGATTTTAGCTAGTCAATCTAATTGGTTAAATTTGCAGGAAAGTAACAATTATGTCAGACGATAAAAAGATCATTTTTTCAATGGTCGGGGTATCCAAGAATACTCCACAAGGTAAACAGATCATTAAGGACATCTATCTTTCCTTTTATTATGGCGCAAAGATTGGTATCATCGGTTTAAATGGTTCAGGAAAGTCAACGGTAATGAAGATTATTGCCGGAATTGACAAGAGTTACCAAGGTGATGTTGTTTTTTCACCGGGCTATACTGTTGGTTATTTGCCACAGGAACCCGAATTGGATCTCAGCAAAACCGTCAAGGAGATCGTGATGGAAGGAGCTCAGGAAACTGTAGATGTGTTGAAAGAATACGAAGAGATCAATAATGCATTTATGGATGAAGCAGTCTTGAATGATCCGGATAAAATGGATAAGCTCATTTCGCGTCAAGCCCAAGTGCAGGATAAAATAGATGCTTTGGATGCTTGGGAATTGGATTCAAAACTTGAACGCGCCATGGATGCCTTGCGTTGTCCGCCGGATGATCAATTGATCTCTACACTTTCAGGAGGAGAAAAAAGACGCGTGGCACTTTGTCGTTTGTTACTTCAAAATCCTGATGTACTCCTGTTGGATGAGCCAACCAACCACCTTGACGCTGAATCTATCGACTGGTTGGAGCAGCATTTGCAACAATACAAAGGAACGGTGATTGCTGTGACCCACGACCGCTATTTCCTGGATAATGTAGCGGGTTGGATTCTTGAATTGGATAGAGGAGAAGGTATTCCATGGAAAGGAAATTACACCTCTTGGTTGGAGCAAAAAGGTAACCGATTAAAAGAGGAGGAAAAAACGGAATCCAAGCGACAAAAAATGTTAGCTCGCGAATTAGAATGGGTGCGCATGAATCCAAAGGGACGTCACGCTAAGAACAAAGCAAGGATTACCAATTACGAGAAAATGCTTGCAGAAGACGTGGCTTCAAAAGAAGCAATGTTGGAAATTCCAATTCCAAATGGTCCACGTTTAGGTAATAATGTAATTGATGCAGTACATGTTGCTAAATCATTCGGAGACAAATTGTTGTATGACGATTTAAACTTCAAATTACCACCAGCCGGCATTGTTGGGATTATTGGTCCGAACGGTGCGGGTAAAACGACTATTTTCAAAATGATCATGGGCGAATTACAGCCGGACTCAGGTGAATTCATGGTTGGAGACACCGTGAAATTGGGATATGTCGATCAGACGCACAAAGATATTCATCCTGAAAAAACAGTATTTGAGGTGGTTTCAAATGGTTTAGAGTATGTAGAGATCGGTAACCAGAAGATCAATTCACGTGCTTATCTGTCAAAGTTCAATTTCAATGGAGCTGATCAAAATAAAAAAGTCGGCGTTCTTTCAGGTGGAGAGCGAAATCGATTGCATTTGGCGATGACCTTAAAAACAGAAGCCAACGTTTTGTTGTTGGATGAGCCAACTAATGATATTGATGTAAATACACTTCGTGCTTTAGAGGAGGGGATTGAAAATTTTGCAGGATGTGCTGTGGTTATTTCTCACGACCGCTGGTTCCTGGATCGAATTTGTACCCACATCCTAGCTTTCGAAGGCGACTCTCAAGTTTATTGGTTTGAAGGGTCGTACTCAGAATATGAGGAAAACAAGAAAAAGCGATTAGGAGACAATGGTCCAAAACGAATCAAGTACCGTAAATTGGTGAAATAAGTAAAGATGGATCCACTTCATGGTATAACGTTGGAGCGCATGCTAAATGAGCTGGTTGAAGAGGTCGGCTGGGAGCACATGGGATATTTAGTGCCAATAAATTGTTTCAATAACGACCCAAGCATAAAAAGCAGCCTTAAGTTTTTACGCAGAACGCCGTGGGCAAGAGCAAAGGTGGAAAAAATGTATTTGGAACGAATTGTAGAATTCAAAAAGAAAGATTAAAATATGAGTATACGAACTTTAGAGCCAAAAGCGCTTTGGAATCATTTTGCAGATTTAAATGCTGTTCCACGTCCATCCAAAAAAGAGGAGCGTGTAATTCAGTTTATGATTGATTTTGGAAAATCGTTAGGATTGGATACTAAAACAGATAAAATAGGCAATGTGATCATCAAAAAGCCGGCTACATCGGGTATGGAAGGTCGCGAAACATTGATTCTGCAATCGCATATCGATATGGTTCATCAGAAAAATTCGGATACGGTTTTCGATTTTGAAACACAAGGAATCGATATGTATGTTGATGGCGATTGGGTAAAAGCCAAGGGCACAACGTTAGGGGCGGACAATGGAATTGGCGTTGCTGCAATAATGGCTTTGCTTTCATCGAAAGACATTGAACATCCGGCACTGGAAGCCATGTTTACGATTGATGAGGAAACAGGAATGACCGGTGCGAAAGAATTAGATGGTGCAAATTTCTCAGGAAAGATTCTTTTAAATCTGGATACCGAGGATGATGATGAATTGTCGATTGGTTGCGCAGGTGGGATTGACACCAATACAACTTATTCGTACGAAGAAGTTGATGTAAAAGAAGGATCCGTTTGCTTACAAGTGTCAATTCTCGGACTTTTGGGCGGACATTCAGGTATGGATATTCATTTAGGTCGTGGAAATGCCAATAAATTATTGAATCGCTTTTTGTATCACATTCATTCTCTGGGTGACTTTCAATTGATATCTTTTGATGGAGGAAGCTTGAGAAATGCGATTCCAAGAGAAGCAAAAGCTGTTTTGGCGATTGATAAAGTTCAGGTGGCTTGGTTGAAGCAAGAATTAGCTGATTTCCTCGCTGTGCTTAAAAGCGAGTTTTCGACAATTGAACCAGCGTTTACAATGGAAATTGTTCAAGTAGATAATGCTGGAAAAGCGATGGGAACGAATGACCTGAATAAGTTTTTAAATACCATCTATGCAGTTCATAATGGCGTTTTTCGAATGAGTCCGGATATTGAGGGGCTTGTGGAAGCTTCATCCAGTTTGGCACGTGTAATTGTTTCCGAAGGAAAATTCATAACGCAGTCATTGCAACGAAGTAGTGTTGAATCATCAAAAGGTGATGTGGCCAACACAATTCGTACGGCATTTGAAAATATGGGTTGTTCTGTTGTTCAAGCCGGTGATTATCCTGGTTGGGCTCCGGATCCAAATTCACGCATATTAACGCTCATGGCCGACTTGTATCGTAAACTGTACAATGCCGAACCACAGGTTAAAGCGTGTCACGCTGGATTAGAATGTGGAATTCTGGGTAAACATTTACCCGGAGTGGAAATGATATCATTTGGTCCAAATATTCGCGGTGCGCATTCGCCTGACGAAAAAGTTCAAATTAGTTCAGTTCAGAAATTCTGGATGTATTTGTTGGCAACAATTGAGCACACACCTATGCGCCAATGAAAGACCAGCATAATGAGTTAATAAAGCTTGCCAATGCAAGAATGCCTTTCGGAAAATACAAGGGTAGCTTTTTAATTCAGATACCTGAGCCCTATTTGGTTTGGATGAAAGGGCAGGGGTTCCCTCCGGGCAAATTAGGAAAGCAATTACAATTGATCCACGAGATTAAGTTAAATGGACTGGAAAATCTGATTTATCCATTGATCAAGAAGGATTAACCTCTATGATTTATATATAAAAGCGCCATACAGATTGTATAGCGCTTTTTTTTGAAAGAAATGTTCTGACTTAAAATCAGCTGTATTTTATTGAAAAACAACTGTTTCTGTTATGTGCTTTAAATCAATTCATGTAACTTGAATGTACAGAAGTAATTTTTTTTGCTTGAAAATGTAACATAGTAAATAATGCCCCCGTAAAGGGCTCATGTAAAGTATGAAAATTATGAACTCAATACATAAGGCAATGATTAACAATACAGCAAAACTAGCGCAATACAAACTAGCTCAGCATAGAGTACAAGGGACTAAGAGCAAGTTAAATATTTTTGAAGTAGCACAATTGATGGATTCGGTTCGAATGTCTGGTCAGATTAAGGAGCAAGCTGCGAAATCAATTTTCCATTCAATTAGCTTAAACTAAGGGTAAAACCAGTAGTATTAATGGGGAGGGAGCTTTAGGGCTCCCTTTTCAGTTTTATACAGCTGTGATTTTGTAAATCATTGTTTTCCGATGAACTTATTTAATATCCTTGGAATGATCGATACAAATTGATAATTGTGCTCTTATTGAAAAGCAGGGCTTTCTATTTTGTAAGATGCATGATGTATTATTTTGTCCACAGACTTGTACAGCTTGCACAGTGCTTGTCGTGGTGAGCTAGTCGATGTATTATCGGATTAATTAACGGAAATATTATGAAGGATAATTTATTCATAGTTGGATTTTATTTACTCTGATCTGTGTTAATCCTTACAGATTCGCTAGCGAATCGAACAATCATTTATAGAAGCAGATCATCATAAATCCAATAATACATCGACTAGCTCTGCACAAGTCTGTAGGCAAAAAACAATTAGCAGTTTTTTATCGGGCAATAGTGTTTGTAAATTATTATTTACATTTGTATTATTTGAAACAATTTACAAATGTCAATTCAAGAACGAGTTCAAATCATTCTGAAAATGCATAATTTAACTCCGTCGGCTTTTGCTGATCAAATAGGGGTACAGCGCTCAGCCTTAAGCCATGTACTTACAGGGAGAAATAAGCCCGGATTGGATTTTCTGGAGAAAATTTTGACGCATTTTCCCCGAGTGAACGCACATTGGTTGATTACAGGTCTTGCGTCAAGCGAACAACCTAAATCTCAGATCTCAGCTGTAAACAAATCAGAGTCAGTAGCTCAAAATGTAGAGGAAAAGATTCCTTTCAAACCAGTAAAAAAAATTGTTTGGTTCTTTGAGGATGGCACTTTTGAAGAGTATACCAAAAAGGCGTAGGGTAAACTTGTTTACACTTACATCAATGAGCGATAACACCTGACCCAATCAATTCTTCATTTAAATACCATGCTGCGAATTGACCCGGAGTGATTCCGCGTTGTTTCTCGTTGAATAGGATGTATAACCCATCTTCTTTAGCGATCAATGTTCCTTGCTGTAAAGGTTGACGGTATCGAATTCTAAATTGACAAGTTAGTAGAGACCCTACGTTTAATTTATACTTAAGGTTAATCCAGTTAACTTCTTTATTATCAATTTTTAAAGCAAATCTATTTAGTCCAGGATGTGATTCTCGCTGTCCGGAATAAACGCAATTCTCATTGGTGTCAATTCCAATGACAAACGAAGGTTCAGGGCGTCCGCCTATGTGCAGACCCTTTCGCTGTCCAATCGTGTAGTAATGAGCACCTTGATGTTCGGCCACTTTCACTCCCTGATCCCTTTTGTAAATGAATGGTTTGGCTAGCTCTTCAACATTTTCAATTGTAGGCTTGATATTGCCATAAGTTGCAAATTGATCAAGGCTATCCGGTATTTCAATAATATCACCTTTTTTTGGGTGTAATTGCTGTTGGAGAAACTGTGGGAGACTGATTTTCCCAACAAAGCAAAGTCCTTGCGAATCTTTTTTATCTGCAGTAACCAATCCAATTTCACGTGCAATTTCACGTACTTCACTTTTTAGTAATTCACCAATTGGAAATAGTGCTTTAGCCAGTTGATCTTGATTGATCTGACACAAGAAGTAAGATTGATCTTTTGATGGATCCTTTCCAGACAGGAGAGAATATGTACCGTCTTCATTTTCCTGTTTACGGCAGTAGTGCCCGGTTGCTACGTAGTCAGCTCCCAATTCCAGTGCGGATTTTAAGAACGCATCAAACTTTATTTCTCTATTGCAAAGCACATCCGGATTTGGTGTGCGTCCCGCTTCGTATTCCCGAAACATATAGTCTACAATGCGTTGTTTGTACGCAACACTCAGATCAATAACCTGAAAAGGAATACCAAGTTGTTGAGCAATAAGAAGCGCATCGTTTGAATCGTCGATCCATGGACAATCATCGGAAAGGGTGACAGATTCATCATGCCAGTTACGCATGAACATCCCGATCACCTCATAACCTTGCTGGATCAGCAAATGTGCGGCAACACTGGAGTCTACACCACCTGAAAGCCCAACTACAACTCGTTTCATGTTGCAAAATTACTGATTAAATCAACGTTTGAAATCAATTTAGAAATGTATTCTAATGTGTGCCAAAAAAGGTTTACAAAAGTAACCTAATAATGAATTAATAAGTTACAATTGTATTCTCTTACTCTTAACACTTAATAACAAATACTGACGATTTTTTGTGGAATCTTTTTTGTTACTTTGAAACCATGTGGAAATTCCCGCTAATATTTTTCCTTTTAATCACTGCATTTAGTTTAAATGCACAGCAATGTGACCGTGTTTTGTTTTCAGGCAGAGTAATTGACACGCTTCGACCGCAGAATTTTTACAATTTGATGATCATCAATCGTTCTACAGGTCGAGGTGTTTTTGGTCAACCAAACGGATCTTTTTCTGTCTATGTTTCGGAAGGTGATTCGATTACATTGTCGATTAAGCAATACCCACCCATCAACTATCGAATTAAAGCGGATTCAAATTGCCAAAGCAAGCACATTTTTTATATAGAACCCTTACCTCAGGAAATTGCAGAGGTGATTATTAAGCCTTTAAAAACATTGTCACAAATCAAAGAAGAGCGCGAATCGCTGGCAATGCGTGAAACACGAACAGTAACCGGAATAGAAGTAATGCAAAGTCCGATTACTGCTTTGTATCAAGCGTTTTCCAGAACCGAGAAAAACAAGCGATGGATTGCTGAGCAAGAATACAAGGACAATCAGCGAATGATTGTTCGGGAATTATTGCGCTTGTACGTGGCATATGAGATTATTGAACTTTCAGATGATGAATTCGATGACTTTATTGACTTCTTGAATATCAACGAAAACTTCTTGAAAACAGCCTCTGAAATGGAGTTGATTACATTTATCAAGGATAAATTTGAGCATTTCAGATATTTGAAACGCTAAGAAAATTAAGTCTTCAACGTTGTCTGATATAGCCCGCTTCGTCTTCTTTTAATTGAAATATCCACGTGTAGTGACCGACAAAGTGTGAATCAAAGAATCCCATTTTTCGGTAATATCTACTTGGAAAATAAGCTCGATCTGATTCTTTTAGTCCGTTGACTTTAACTTGAGGTGCTACACCATCTTGAATACAAGGCGGATCTTTTTCCTTAGTATTCAGTTTGCTCCCGTATTGTTTAATTTCTTGCCATTCATGTCGATTGACTTTTCCTTGAGAGGCATTCTCTGGAGCTAAAATGTAAAATCCACCAAAACGAATTTTTCCTCGCAGTTCTTCTGTCATTCCCAATGCATAGGCATAGCCCATACTGTGAGCCACGAGGTATAGGGTGTCGTTATCTGATCTGTTTGGTATTTCATTCAACATCATCAATAGATTGCGTGCAGCGATTTTTCCGTTATTTTTTCGTTCGTTGAAGCCAATCACATTGGATTTTGTAGGTAGCATGGTATAGGTGTCCACTGTTTTGTCACCCATTATTCCTGTCGAAGGCAAACGTGTCCGATTACAAGTATGCCCTTTGGGATTTCTGCATTTTTTTGGATATTGACTGCTAACACGTGTGAAATTTAAAATACTACGGTAGTTCGAAGTGGAAACTGAATGATGCCCATCTGCGTAATACACTTCGTCTGCGTTGATCTTCTTTTTAAATAGTGCATCTATTTGATTCCAGGGACGCCAATAATCGTATCGGTCAAAAGAATAAATTAAATTGGAGCTTTGAGGGAATTCGAATCCGTTGTTCTTAATGTCTGAGAAGTTGTCCTCAAATGAATGTCCGACCGATGTTGGGCGGTAACCATTGATAAATACCAAAATTCGTTTCGCTGCGTCTTCAATGTCTACTTTATTGCTGATTTCTACGCCAATATGATTAAACGCTTTCTGTCCTTCAAGTGAGTCACTTTCATTGAAATACGAAAAAACAAGGTAATGACTTTCGGCTTTATCTGAATAATCTAAGGTTCGAATGGACAGGGTGTCACTATCACGTCTAAAAATACAGTAGTCAAAATTACCCGTAGAATCTCTGAACACGTCAAAGTAAAGTACTTTTTTTCGTCGCTTCATTTGCCATTGTCCTTTTCGCTTTACAAGAATCTCAGAACTCAACTGATTTTCAATCCTATACCGTAAATTGGTGTTGTTCAGAATATTGTTTTTTACGAAATCCATTGACTGTCCACTAAATTCATCAATTTGCCCTGAATTGACTTCGTATTTTTTTAGTGCCTCATTGATGTATTGATATGAAAATAAGAACAATGCCAAGAAAATAGGAGCAGAGACCCATTTGATTAATCGCAACTTGATTTTCCCTTGATCCATAGGTAATTGCCTGATTCTTCGTTTAATTCTCCAACGAAAAAGCAGCCAAATGGAAAAGAGTAAAGTCCAAATCAAAATGTGCCAATAGCAAAGAAAATATGTATTGTAACTAGCTATAACCGTAAACATTAAGTCGCTTACATTCAAGTGATACGATAGGTAGTTTTTCTTAAATGGTCTCGAAATAAGGCTCAATGGATTATCGCCTTTTAAACGAATTTTCCCTAATTCATCCTCTTCCCAAAAATAGTAGGCGACCATTCCATTGTTTGTCTTTACATCTTCATCACCATCGTAAAACGAAAAACTGTTTGAGCTATGTCTCAACTGAACCCATTGGGCTTGATTTAAATCTATGCCATTGTTGTTATCCATTAAATTGGCTGTCATTCCCGGATTCGTTTTCCAAGTGATCCAATAATGATCAAGCATTCCAATTCCTCGTGCTAATTCTTTTGCTGCATTTATGTTGTATGCACCTTCTTGGTCATATTTCAGGAAGGCCATAGCCTTGTTTCTGGTCATGTACCCCTGTAATCCCTCGTCGTTAAATCCAGGAATCAGGAAAAGAACAATTGCATTTTTCTTAAAATTGGGATGGGCTTCAAAAAAGCGATCCCGTAACTCGCGCATTTGCTTGGTGTAACGGTCATTGCGTGAACTTGGATTATCGAATACAATTTGTGCGTTGAAAACGGAATCACTGAAATGAATAATGGAACGAATTTTCACTTCAACATTCGCCTGCTTGTAAATAAAATTGAGATCTGCCTGTAATTGTTGTTGATTTACAGGCAACTCCATTAAATTCACCAATACAATTTCCTGCTGTACGGTTTTGTACACTTCAACTTTTAATTTCCCAATCAAACGACCTTTGTATCTCGCAAAAATGATGTAATCACGATCTTTTAATGGTAAATTCAACGTGAAAAGTGTGTCATTGACAAATTGAAAATTGATCTGCTCACTGCTGTCGTTCACCAGAAAAAGTAATTTTTCTCGATCAATTCGGTTTACGTTTTTCAGTACAGCATTGACTTTATCTGTTTTTTGAAAACCTACAGATTTATTGGGAATGGGGTAAAAGATATTCTTTTTGATTATCAGCTTATCAAATCTTCCAAAATCGTGTGGGTATTGGTAACCATCAAATCCGTATAACTGATTATCATGTGCTTGAAACTCAATATGAGGAACAGAGCGAAAAGATTCCGGATCATACTGTGACTGAGCTCCTCCTGAGAAATTCAGCAACCCAATGATGATATATAGAAAAAGGAATCGCACAGGCAAATTTACTAGGACAGAATTACTCCGTCATTCAACTCATATAAAGAAACGTTAAATAACTTAAAATGATCTATTATATCTAAAAAAAGCGCCTGATTGGCGCTTTAACTAGTTCTGTTTTTGAAGTTCTTCAACTCGTTTTTGACGTTGCATCGGATTCTCGTTTGCCTTTTTCTGTTGAAACAATTCATAACGTGTCGGCTGGACAACTTTTGGCCAACTATTGTTATCCAAATCTGTATCTGCCGTTTCCAGAAAAGGATCTAATCTGAATTGTTTCACTTCTTTATCCAAAATGAAAACCTTTGAAACCTTGTCTTCATATTGTCGCCAGATCTCAGCTGGAATACGGATTACCTCTTTGGTGTTATCGATATAGGTCACCTCAAGTATCAAGGGCATAACCAAACCTCCTACGTTTGAGAAATTCAATTGATAGAATTGCTTTCCGGATTTCAGAAGTTCTAAATCTTCTTTACTGGTATGAGCAACAAACTCTTCATACTCCTTTTTGTCTAGCGCGTCTACAAAGTAAATATCACGCTTTGCGTAATAATCATCAATAGCTGCATCGGCTTCGTTAAATGTCTGTTTGATATCTGTTTTATTACGGATTACTCCAATATGCACGTCTTTACCTGCATCCATCTCCTTTTTGAATGATTTCTCAACGTTAGGATCCATAGTATTTAATTGAAACCATTTCACCTCGTCCAAGGAAATATCAACATGGTCTGTACCGTAAAACCAGCCTCGCCAGAACCAATCAAGATCTACAGCTGAGGCATCTTCCATTGTTCTAAAGAAATCAGCAGGAGTAGGGTGTTTGAATTTCCAACGTTCACAGTACATTTTAAAGGCATAATCGAACAATTCACGACCCATGACTGTCTCACGCAGAATATTCAAAGCCGTAGCCGGTTTACCATAAGCGTTATTTCCAAATTGATGGATCGATTCAGAGTTGGTCATAATCGGAGAGATAAAGCGTTTGTCTCCTTTCATGTAATCGGCAATCATGTGCGCCGGTCCTCTTCGTGACGGATAACCTCTTTCCCATTCTTGCTCTGTCAGGTATTGAACAAATGTATTGAGACCTTCATCCATCCATGACCATTGACGTTCATCCGAATTAATGATCATCGGGAAGAAATTATGTCCGACTTCGTGAATGATGACACCCCACATTCCATATTTCGTTTCTTCAGAATAAGTGCCATCAGCTTCAGGACGTCCTCCGTTAAAACAAATCATGGGGTACTCCATTCCAATCCATTTTGAATGAACTGAAATCGCAACCGGATATGGGTAGTCGATCGTGTATTTTGAATACGTTTTTACTGTATGGGCTACAAGTTTTGTTGAATATCGTTCCCACAGCGGATTCCCTTCTTTCGGATAATAGGACATGCATAAAACGTTATTTCCATTAATGTTGACATTCATAGCGTCCCACAAGAATTTACGAGAAGTTGCAAAGGCAAAATCGCGCACATTGGTAGCTTTAAACACCCATGTTTTGGTTGATCTTTCCTTTCCTTTCTCTTTTTGCTCTGCTTCAGATTGTGTGACAATCATTATCGGTAAATCAGCCGTTGTGGCTTTCTCTAAACGCTTACGTTGTTCAGCAGTCAAAACAGATGAACCATTTTGCAATACACCGGTTGCACCAACGATATGATCAGAAGGAACAGTGATAGAGACTTCATAATCACCAAAAGGCAAGGTAAACTCACCGCGACCTAAAAATTGCTTGTTCTGCCAGCCTTCAACATCGTTGTAGACGCACATTCTTGGAAAGAACTGCGCGATTGTATATAAATAGTTGTCATCTTTTTCAAAATACTCATATCCGGAGCGACCACCGACAGCCATACGATCGTTGACATTGTACCACCACTTGATCTTGAATGAAATGCTTCCTTTGGGCATGAGAGGTTTGTCCAAATCAATGCGCATCATTGTTTTGTTGATGTGATAACTCATTTTTCCACCCGAAACAGAAGAAACGGATTCTACTTTAAAGCCACCATCGTAATAAAAAAGCTTCTTTTTGATGTCACCAATAGATCTGAAATTCTCCATTTTTTCAACTTCGATCAATTTAGAATCGGAATTGACATCGTAAATGTTTTGATCCAGCTGGAGCCATAAGTACTCTAGTTTGTCAGGAGAATTGTTGGTGTAGGTAATCGTCTCTTCTCCTGTTAATCGTTGTGTAGCATCATCAATTGTTATAGCGATTTTATAGTCTGCTTTCTGCTGATAATACTGAGACCCCGGAGCACCACCGGCCGTGCGGTATTGGTTGGGCGTTGGCAACTCCATGTCAAGCTGAGCAAATTTACTTTGTGACCAACTTGTAAAGACCAAAATACAAGATGAAAGAAGAAGGAGAGAGTTATTTTTCATTTTCGCTGTTAGTTCTAATTATTTGTGACCGCATTGTCGGTAAGAAGACATAAGTCTCTTTCGAGCCACGATAGATCCATGTTATTTTGTTTTGTTGTTCAGGAAATACATCCATCAATAAGGAGAAGGAAATACTGATATCACCTTCATTTTTAAAAGGGCAGGACAAGTAAAAGAGCGTAGTTCCGTTCAGTTGTGGTTCAAATCCCTCTAATTTCAAGTCTGAACGCTTATCCCCTGAACTAAATTGCAACCCATTGTTTAGTACATTGCTTAAGAGGGCTATAAGCAAGCTGTCACCGGTGTTTTCTGCAGAAAGTATAGCTTTGTTACCATTTATCAAAAGGCTTTTCTCGATATCGTGGGTGGTTGCTATGACCGTAACTTGCAATTGTTCCGTGATTTCATCATAAGCGACTTCTGCAAATGCAAAATAGAAATCATGCGCGTAAGAATTTAGCGCAATCACAATTGGAAAAAGGAGTGTAACAAGTTTTAGCATGACTCTACAGTAGCAAAAATAACAATAATCAGCTACTAATGTTCAATTCCGGGGCATTAGAAATTGTACTTTTGTGGCCTAATTACTATCGTATTATGAGAATTGGAATTGTAGGTTGTGGAAATTTAGGTTTATCATTGGTGAAAGGCATTGTGCAAAACAATGCAAATCAATCGGTAATTGCCTCGAAAAGAAATATTGAAGATTTGCTACAATTGGATCTTCCAACCGTAAAATTCACGACTTCGAATGAGGAATTAATCAAGAACAGTGACGTGATCATAATCGCCTTGAAGCCTTATAACATCCTTCCATTTCTCAAGGAATTTGCTCATTTGTTCAATTCAGAACAGCATACGCTTGTCTCGGTTGCAACAGGTGTTTCAACGGATGATATGAATCAGGCACTTGGAAAAGAGATGAATCTTTTTAGAGCAATGCCTAACACTGCTGCTGAAGTCAATGAATCCATTACAGCGATTTCTTGTGCCTCTGATCAATTATTCAGAAAGGAAAGTGTCGTCGATTTGTTTAAATGTCTGGGGGAAACCGTAGAAATTGAAGAACGACTAATGGAGTCTGCTACTATACTTGGTGCTTGTGGGATTGCTTACGTTTTGCGTTTTATGCGCGCAATGATTCAGGGTGGGATAGAGGTCGGGTTCGATGCTCATACGGCCACAAAAATTGTGAGTCAAACAGTTAAAGGTGCAGCTGAATTGATTATTCAAAACGGTTCGCATCCGGAGCAAGAAATTGACAAGGTAACAACTCCAAAGGGTTGTACGATTGTAGGCTTAAACGAAATGGAACATGCCGGATTCAGTTCCGCTTTAATCAAAGGGATCGTAACTTCTTATCAAAAGATCGAGAAATAGTTAGAAGTTCTTTCTCCAGATTTGATCTGAAGCATTCAGGTATTCAGGAAGAGCAGCCGAACCGTACCATGGAATAACCTTTGCGGCTAAAAATCCTTCCTTGATGGCAGGATCTGTTTGCAACAGTTCCTCGGCCTTAAGAGGATCTTCTACATTCAGAATGAATAAGCCACGAAATCCCTCGGTATTACTCATAAATGGCCCCGCAACAACCAGTTCTCCTGTCCCCACAAGTCGGTTAATGTTGGTCATGTGTCCAACGAAACAACTGTCTCGAAAAGCCTTGTCTGTTGATTTGTTTTCTCCCGTTGTCAGCAAGACGAAACAATATTTCTTCATACCGTAATCATCTCCGCCAAGCTTGGTCGCCAACTCCGCATTGTAATTCTCGTTTTCTATTTCCTGAGCGAACACATTAGTCGTCAATAGAATACCGATGATCAATATAAAGTTGCGCATGTCCTGTTTATTATTTTCGGATTACAAAACGTGCACCTAAATAGGCCATCGGAATATAGGCCAAACTAAGGTCAAGAACATTGAACCACATTGGTGATGGTAAAATGACCACCATAAAAATTCCACCGGCTAAAAACACGACTCCAATAATCATAGCCATCAACATTTTATGGGAACGAGAAATCAAAGCCGCCATGATGGCCCCGACGAAAGTGCCAAAAGCATGTGCAAGAAATGGCATTAAAAAATGCTTAGGCTCCATGATTTCCATTGCTGCTTTCAATCCGGCTTCTGTAGTGAGGTCAAAACCTTCAGGAGGCGGAATGATTGAGCCACTAATTTCTATCAGGGCACCATTAACTGTTCCGCCAACAACAAGTCCGGCAACAATTGCGAGAATATTGAAAATTGTATTTTTCATAAATCCATTTTAATCATGCAATATAACTAAAAAGCCCCTACGAGAGGGACTTTTCTTATTTCTTTTTATTTTTCATTTGTTCCATTTGTGCTTTCTGCATTTGCTCCAGACGCTCTTGGAATTTTGATTTTTTCTTCGTTCCGCCATTACCTGCCATTGCCATTTTGCGGTCAGCCATCTTGGCTTTGAGTTTTTCTTCGTCCACAAAAAACTTTTTAATCAACAACATCAAAATGATCGAGATCAAAGTAGAGATGAAATAATAATAACTCAATCCGGATGAGAAGTTGTTAAAGAAGAAGATCATCATGATAGGGAAGATGTACATGATCACTTTCATGTTTGGCATTCCCGGCTGTTGTGGTTGTTGCATGTTTCCACTGTTCATAATCGTGTACACCAACGTTGTACCAGCCATTAAAAGCGTAAACAAGGAAACGTGATCTCCATACGGCCAGATGTAGACCCCGAAATCCCAAATTGAATCGTAAGACGAAAGATCTTCAGCCCATAAGAACGATTGTTGACGCAATTCAAAAGCAGAAGGGAAGAAACGGAAAACAGCAAGAAGGATCGGCATTTGGATCAACATCGGTACGCAGCCGGCAAGTGGACTTGCACCGGATTCCCGATACAATGTCATCATTTCCATTTGCTTCTTCATGGCATCCTCTTTATTCGGATACTTTGCATTCAGCTCATCGACTTCAGGCTTCAGTATGCGCATCTTAGCAGATGAAACATACATTTTCCACTGAATCGGCATCAAAACCACTTTCAATACTATCGTCAAAAGCAAAATCGCAATTCCCACAGAAACACCTCTGTTTACAAGGAAATTGAAGACCGGTTGAACAGCATAAAGATTGATCCAACGGAAAAGTCCCCAACCAAAATTCAAAATATCATCGTAACCACTTTTATACGAACGCAACGTTTCGTAATCATTTGGACCGAAGAACCAATTCATTTCAACAGTCGCATCTGAAACATTGTCAAATGCGGGATTCAAAGTTGATGAATAATCCTTTAAATGGGTCCATGCACGTTCATGCCCTTCAGGATAATTTTTCACCTTCAGTTTTGAACCATCTTTGGCGAAGCCATTCTTCGGTTTTAAGAAAGATGAAAAATAACTTTGTTTGTAAGCAACCCATGCGATTTGATCCTCAGCTTCCTGATCGTCATCGCCCATTTCACTCAAATAATCAAATCCTTCCTTATCGTAATTGAAGCAAACTGTTGAAACGCGGCGTTGTTCAGAAAATAAACGCTCTGTTTTACGATACGCCACATCCCAATTCAATAGAACATTTTTCGGGTTGACCTCACCACCAAACCCTTTGATACGAATCGCATAATCCAGATCAAATGCGCCATCCTTTAAGGTGTAATGTTGTTCAACAGAACGACCTTCACCTAAATCGGCTTTAAATACAATTTTGTTGGCAGATTTCTCAGCAACCTCAAAAGCATAATTCGATGTGCGAATCGTTTTATCCTTCAATGGAATAATCAATTGATTCACGGCGTCGCCTTCACCAAACAAACGAAGTGGGCGATGCACATCATCCTTCTTCGCATAATCTGAATACGATTGGTAATCTTTCAGATAAACCGCTGAAATCTGACCTCCTTTGGTATTGAAGAAAATTTTAAACTTGTCATTTTCCAACGGAATCAACTTCCCGTTCACTACAGATGGAGCAGGAGAGGTGCTTGCTTTAGCAACAATAGTAGTATCTCTTTTGGAGATCGTATCCGTGAAAACCAGTCCATCGTTATCTTTGATTTGTTCACCCTTTTCATCCAGTTTGGGTACAAGGTTTTCGTTCTTCTTTACGGATGAAGTGACTGACTTTTTCTCTTTTTTGGCTTTCTTATTCTCCTCTTTTTCCTTCTGAACCAATTCACGTTCTTGTTGACGTTGACGAAGTTCCTCTTCTGAAGGTTGATTAACAATTGTGAATACGGAAAGGATTAATCCAATTAAAACCAGTCCGATAACGGTATTTCTATCCATCTTAATTTATTTCTGCTTGTTTTCAATGGCAGCTTTGATAAAAGCTACGAATAGTGGGTGTGGATTAGCAACAGTACTTTTGTATTCAGGGTGAAACTGTGCACCAACGAACCATGGATGACCTTCCACTTCTACGACTTCAACTAGTCCGGTCTCCGGGTTTTTACCCGTTGCTATCATTCCCGCTGCTTCGAAATCACCCATGTATGCATTGTTGAATTCAAAACGGTGGCGGTGACGTTCGCTAATTAATTCAGTGTTGTATGCTTTTGAAGCTTTAGAGCCAGGCTTTAATTGACATTTGTAGGCGCCTAAACGCATTGTTCCTCCTTTATCTGCTACATTCTTTTGTTCTTCCATCATACTGATCACCGGATGATTACAATCTTCGGATATTTCAGTCGTATGTGCATCTTCCCAACCCAATACGTGACGTGCATATTCAATAACAGCACACTGCATTCCAAGGCAGATGCCGAAAAAAGGAACTTTATTTTCTCGGGCATAGCGAACGGCTTCGATCTTCCCTGAAATTCCGCGCGAACCAAATCCGGGAGCAACCAAAATTCCATCCAATCCATTCAATTCTGCCTCCACATTTGAAGTAGTTATCTTTTCTGAATGAATCCATTTTATGTTTACTCGAGCTTCATTTGCAACACCACCATGTATAAAGGCCTCATTGATTGATTTGTAGGCATCCTTCAATTCCACATACTTTCCGACTAGTCCAATGTTTACTTCTTGTTTTGGGTTCTTTAAACGATCCAAAAAGCTTTTCCAATTGTCCAGATTTGGCGAAGACTTCGAAGGAAGTCCCAGTTTCTCTAATACCACTTTATCCAATTCTTCCGCTTGCATCAATAGTGGAACATCGTAGATACTTTCTGCATCTCTCGATTCAATTACAGCGTTCATGCTAACATTGCAGAATTTCGCAATTTTTTTGCGCAAAGTCAGATCCAATTCATGCTCTGTGCGGCAACAAAGAATATCCGGTTGAACACCTAATTCCAATAATTGCTTAACGGAGTGTTGAGTAGGTTTGGTTTTCAGTTCACCTGCTGCAGCCAGATAAGGTACAAGTGTTAAGTGAACAACGATACAGTCATTTTCATATTCCCACAATAACTGACGAACAGCTTCAACATAAGGAAGTGACTCAATATCACCAACTGTACCGCCAATTTCCGTTATAACAATGTCGTACTTGCCTTCTTTGGCAACCAATTGAATACGCTGCTTGATCTCATCTGTAATGTGAGGGATGACCTGTACTGTTTTTCCAAGGAATTCACCTCTTCTTTCTTTTTCAATTACACTTTGGTAGATTCTTCCCGTAGTTACGTTATTTGCCTGAGAAGTAGGAACATTTAGAAAGCGCTCGTAGTGCCCAAGATCCAGATCTGTCTCAGCACCATCATCTGTTACAAAACATTCTCCGTGTTCATACGGATTGAGTGTTCCCGGATCAATATTGATGTACGGATCGAGTTTTTGAATTGTTGTTGAATAACCTCGTGCTTGAAGCAATTTTGCAAGAGAAGCGGAGATGATTCCTTTACCAAGAGAAGAGGTAACTCCCCCGGTTACAAATACATACTTTGTGGAATTGGACATGCGTCAAAAAAAAATGTAACTACGGGGCGCAAAGTTAGTAGATTCTTGGGAATATACAGAAGGTTTATGATGGAAATATCCAAAGTTCTTAACATCGCTCTAACTGTTGGCTGTTGTTATGTTCAGTTGAATTTGTATCTTTCCACCAAAGCAGAAATATGCAAGCCATTCTAGAAAATTCAAAAAAAGATTGGATCTATCTTATTTTTAGTTCACTTGCCGGATTTATCCTTGTGGGATTTTACTTCTTAATGAAATCTTTGACGAGTGATCTTGTTGCGTTATTAAGTACATTATTTTTGTTCTCGGTACTTTTCGATGTGCGCCATTTGTTTATTACTTACACAAGGACTTTGTTTGATAAAGTTTTCATGGCACAAAACAGAGGATGGTTTAACTTATCGTGGGTACTCATTTTAGTCCTTCCATTGATTTTCTTTTTCGGATTGAGTTATGGAGAGTACATGACTTACCGCAGTAGTATTGTGCTTTCTTTTAGCGGTCGAATGGTATTCGTTCTCGGTTTTTACCACCTGATTAAGCAAAACTGGGGATTCATGGCGATTTACAAGAGTAAATTGAATGAAAATAACCCCAAAACAGATCGCTACGAAAAAACCTTATTGCTCTCAGGATCGTTTCTGCCATTCATCTGGGTGGCTTGGAAACAACCGCTATGGTTTATTGGCGAACAATTGGCATTTGCACCAAAACCTGAAGAAATGGAGTTTGTATTTTCAGTTTGGCAGCATATCAGTGCAGGAAGTTTGATTACAGCACTGTGCTTTTTACTCGTTGGGTATTTTTTAAATGTGATTCCACAATTCAAGTATGTTTCAAGGAATATAGGATGGTTATTTTTTGCTAGTTTTTTAATGATTCGGTTGATCCTCCATTATGGATCAGACAGTGTTTTTATTGTAATTTTCACGATTGCAGCATTGTTATTTCTATATGGATTGGTTATGTCAGTTCGTTCGGCACTTCAATCATCCGTTTTCAATAAAGGCAAATGGGGAGTTCTTATTGCATCACTAGTTCTTTACAATGTTGTCCTATTGTTGCCAATCGAAGAAAAATTAGTCGTCGTGATGGCTGTAACTATTCCGCACAACATTCAATACCTGGTTTTTGTTAATCTAATCAACCGGAAGCGTTTTTTAACGAGTAAGCTGGATCACGGCTTCGCAACCAAACTCACAAAGAAATTGGGCCTTTTTATAGTACTCTCATTAGTTTATGCGCTCCTTTTTGAAGGGATAAGAACAGGTGTAAGATTCTCTCCAGTTTTTGTCAGCTCCAATGCGCTATACATGATTCGGAATGGTGTGATTGTATTGTTTTTTGGAATGGTTTTACATCACTACTACCTGGATGCCGTAATTTGGAGGGTGAGAAAAGATAAGGACCTGTCAAGAAATATTTAGGTCATCCCTAAGTTCTTCATTCCTCAATTCCCCCAATTCTCATTTGCATCAACCTGAAAGTAAAACCGATCTTTTCTTGTTTCTTCTTTGCTGAAAACAGGACACCCATTTGCATCCAGTCTAGGGTAGTGTGGTGTGTTTCGTTTGATTTTCTTGGGTAAGAATATCAAATCGTGAAACATTCTGTTCTGCACAAAATGACGCATATGCTCACTGTCAACGCCAATTCGAGCACCAGCCGTTTGTCCGAAGAATGGAATTCGGTAACGAAAGGAGGCATATAAATTTCCATGACTCGTTTTACCATAGGGCAAGTCATCTAATGTGCGGAATCCACTTGGCGCATCTTTCATTTTTATTTTGTCCCAATGTGAATTAGCTGTTTCACCTGTCCAGATGTACATTCCACCACCGATTTTATACTCCGGCGTACGGTAAACAACACTCAAATGCCCTGTCCTGAATCGATCCTTGGCTTGTCCACCAAAAACGTCATTTTCAAGAAGGATTCCAACATTGTGAATATGAGCACTCCAACCGCCTGAACGTTGACTTGTTCCCGCACGATCAAAGTACCACAAGTAGTTGTAACCAAGCGCGTAATTATAGGCTGTGTTGTGAAAAAGACCATCCAATTCAAAATCTACATTACTTTGTTTTTTACCGGCAAGAAGAATGAGTCCCAATTGATTTCTGTTTTCAATAAATCGCGTTCGTTGGCCGTATGAATGTAGGTTGTAGCGGAGTATTGTCCCTCCATTCAACTGAAAAAAGTAATCCGTGTAAAAGGCGTTTATGCTTATTCCGGCTGACCTAACGTGAGTTCCCAATGTGATAACTGTACCAACGGTTACCCCAAAATGAGCATCTCGATAACTTTGAGCTAAAGCACAATTTGTGATCAATAAAACGGGTAAGACAAACCGAAGCATGCCACAAATTTCTCAAAAAACATTCCATAAGCAAATACCTGAATGATTCTGTTAAGTATGGAACTTTAATTATGTAGGTGTAAGAGAACTTAATTTACGTGATAGAATAACCAATAGCATTTATTTTTAACTCAAAACAGAAGTATGTTTGGTTAAAAATTGTAACCAAAATTAAAGTCTAAACGGAATATTCCAGTATCTGTGTTACCTCTGTTAATGAGCGAATAATAACGTGTGCCGAGCAATAATCCAGATCGGTGATTTAGTGTTAATCCGACGCTAAGAAAATTCGGATTGGGATACCCATCAACATGGATAAAATTCTTAATATTAGTCTCTCCAACATTGTATGCAGTAAATTCATAAGTGAAAAATGCATCAATCCAGAAATCATTCTTTGGAATGTAACTCGCAACAAGACCTGGTCCGGCAAAAAAGAAATAGCCTGCAGGGTCACGATATGTTGTGTAAGGTATATTACCTGGCATTGAGAGTTGACTATATTCTTCTGGCGGGAGTTGGTTGTGGTCTTCAAAACGTTGAACAGCCACAAGGTTATCACCAAATGATACGCAAGGTGTTATGATTAGTTTATCACTTGCAAAAGCATTTAGCCCATATTGAAAAGATCCAAAGAATCCTGAACTGAAGGCATGATCAAGACCCGATTTGGGCCATGGCTGCATAACAGGACGACCTGTTATTAATTTTCCAAAAAATCCACCTGCCCAGTCCGAAAGCAGAGTTTGCTCCCACATGAAGCGGGACTCCCACTGTTCGGATTTTCTTTTATGCCATTTAAAATTAAAAGTCAGACCTCCAAAAACAGCGTCATTAAAAGGTTTTACAGCAAGGTACTTTGCATAAAAACTAAGTCTGCTGTCTTCGAATTTATCAATTGTACTGAAACTGGACTGAGCGAAAACTCTTCCATGTAATGCGATCAATATTATTATAAAAAGTGCCTTTTTCATTCGCTTATTCTATAATTATTTTCCCTGTTTGCACGACTTGCTCCTGAGAAAACAGCTTGTAAAAGTAGATTCCGGAAGATTGTTGCTGAAGATCAATAATGAAAGCAGTGTTGTATACTTTTTTCGTGTGAATTAAACATCCCAGAGAATTATAAATATGCACCTCTGACACATCAACAGAAGAATCGAAATGAAATACTCCATTCCCCGGATTCGGATATACATTCACGGTTGCGATGGTTTCTAATTCATTGATACCGGAAGTAACAGGTGGACAAGTTTCACTCGTTTGTACTGCTGATGTGCTGTTGGTAAAGGTTGCGTTACCAAGTTGACCATAAGCATTCCCACCGCTTCCCCAAACGGTTCCATCATTTTTTAAGAAGAGTGAATGATATTGCCCTGCAGCAACAGCGACTATGCCGCTTAGTGTGGTATTTTGAAAGGGAGTGGGGTTAGGGTCGAATCCGGTGTTCGTGCCATTGCCGAATTGACCAGCATTATTCATTCCACACATCCAAACTGTCTCATCGCTTTTCAAAAACAAACAAAAAGAACCAATTGTGCTTGCTGAAAAATCAACAATATCTGTTAGACCAATCGCTTGTACCGGCGTACTTGATCCGGTTGTCTCACCATCTCCAAGTTCACCGAAACCGCCACCACCTCTGGCCCAAACAGTCCCATCACTCTTTAAGTAATAATTCGATGACCAGCCGGCTGTAATTTTAACCACATCTGTCATACCGCTTAACTCTACTGGAACATTGCTAGAATTAACCAATCCACATTCCCAAACAGTTCCATCATTTTTGAGAAAAATAGATTGCGTACCACCTGCTGCAATAGCAATGATATCTGTAAGACCAGTAACCTGAACCGGGGTATTCTGACTGGTAGTATTTCCAATCCCCAGTTGTCCGCTTTGATTGTCGCCACACGACCAAACGGTTCCATCGCTTTTTAGGAACAAAGAATGTGAGCCTCCACCTGATATTGCAACAATATCACTCAATGTGGGAATCTGTACAGCAACTAATTGTTCAGTTGTTGAGCCAATTCCTAATTGCCCGGAGCCATTCCAACCACTGACCCAAACAGTTCCATCTACCTTGAGAAAATAACTGGAATTGGCTCCTGCAGATACAGCTACTATTCCTCCTATGTTCGGGACCGTTGTTGGAATGGTTCTACTCGATGTTAGACCGTTTGCTAATTGACCTGCAGATCCAATTCCCCATGCTCTGGGTACCGAGTCACTACACAAATACAAGGAGTGGCCTGTTCCATTTGCCGATAGAATTTGGGCTTGAGCATTTAATACACTGATTATAGCCAGGCCAAGAATAATTATTGTTGTCGGATTGAATAATTGTCTTTTCATTTTTGCTTGATTATTTTATTTTAATGATATTGCCTGCAAAGTAGAGTTTAGGAGCACAAGCCATACAGCGTTCGATGTCAGTCATCGTCTTGGCGCCTTTAGGCCAACATTCCCTCATTTCAATTTTACCAGATACATAGTGGTTTGGCTTCAGATTACCTGACAGATTATTCACATTCGGAATGGCGCCCATTTCTTTTGCTGATAAATGAAAAACACCACGAAATTCAGATGAGCCAACGTTAGTAACCTCCAACTCATAAAAACAAGTAGTTGATTTACGTTTGATCCATTTCACCCTGACCTGAACAGTTCCTTCAATTCCTGTGGCTGCTTTGTAGGTGAATTGTTGAGGTTTACTCCAAACTCCGGCGCTGTCGGACATTTGAACATACAATTGACAAGTTGCTTTTTGCGCAAAAGCAAGAGCAATAAAAAATAGAATTAAAAATTTCAGCTTCATCTTTGTTGAGTTTTATTTCAGCAAAGTAAAAGCAGGAAAGAAGGAAGGACAATAGGGAAAACCTGCCAATTAAATAGGGAAAATTACTAGGATCCCCTTTAATCAACTGGGATGGAAGAATTACATCTTCATTCTATCCCATTCTGAAGTGCATATTTAACCAAACCAATCGTACTTTTACAATCTGTTTTTTGAAGAATGTTCACGCGATGATTGTCCACTGTTTTAGGACTGATGAAAAGCTTATCTGCAATTTCATCACGTGTAAATTCTTTGACGATGTATTTGAGTATTTCTCGTTCTCTATCCGACAGAGTCGCAGTATTTTCTTTTGCTTTTTTCTCTTTTTCAATCTGACCTAAGATCACCGGTAAGATCTCATTTGAATAAAAAGTGCCATTATTGCAGATTCTGTGCAAAGCATTTAACAACTCATCTTTCCCTGCGTTCTTCAGGATATAACCGTCCGCTTCCGCAAGAATGGATTCTTTGACCATGGGGGCACTACTATACATGGAGAGGATTAACACTTTTTTATCCGGATAATTGTGTTTGACCATCTTACACAATTCGATTCCTGAAAGAAGTGGCATGCTAATATCAGTTATAATG
>DAISYB010000011.1:0-110091 GCA_036825545.1 Crocinitomicaceae bacterium
CTTTTCAGATTAACGCAAATTTATGCTTAGTCCCCAACTTTTTGACTTGATCCAAAAAAGGATGCACTGATCAATGGTGATCATAACCAGTTGCATTTATTGGCTGAGTGCGTGAATGTTAGTCATTGTAGGAATGCGCCTCTCGACACCGCTCGAGGCTCGGATGGTGGTGAATAAGGTCGCCACTCGACTTCGCTCGATGCTCAGCTTACCGCAGATCGAGCGGAGCCGAGATCAAGGTAAGCGGAGCCGAGATCAAGGTAAGCGGAGCCGAGATCAAGGTCATGACAGACAAGAACAATTTACTCTAATCTGGACACTGTTTTTACACCAAAAAAACAAAACCCCTCATAATCAATCGATTAAGAGGGGTTTTCGTACTCGAGGCGGGACTTGAACCCGCACGCCCAAAAAGAGCACAGGATTTTAAGTCCGGCGTGTCTACCATTCCACCACTCGAGCATCCTGTTCTATAACTCGTTGTGTCTACCTCCCGATCTGTCGGGACCACCACTCGAGCATCCTGTTTGTTTATACTAAAAAGGAGCACGAATGCTCCTTCCATGTACTTGGAGCGAGAGACGGGATTCGAACCCGCGACCCCGACCTTGGCAAGGTCGTGCTCTACCAACTGAGCTACTCTCGCAAATTTAATTATGGTTTTTCACGTTTGAAAAATCCTTGTTGTGCTCTACCTCCCGACTTATCGGGATGAGCTACTCTCGCGTATTTTTGTCAACGCTGCATCGCTTTGCAACGGGGGACAAATGTATAAAGTTTTTCAGAATTAACAAATGAGATTCTTAAAAAAAAATTGCTTTGCTTTTTTTAAAGAATCCAGATGCGAGACCGCTCACTTCGACCCTGCTCAGTGCGGATCACTGTTGTAAGAGAGACCAACTTACAACTTTCCATTGGAATTATTTGGTTTTCAATGAGCTATAGAACGACAACTTCCTTCTTGAAAAATAACTGTATCCCACAAAAAAGTCTCGCTTCTCGTTTCTCACAGTCCCGACCCTTCGGGACGGTCTCTCTTCTCGCTACCCTCCCGTCAATTTCTTAATCTCATTCAATTTCATCAAAGCCTCCACTGGTGTCAGCGTATTGATATCAATGCTGACCAGCTCTTCGCGGATCTGCTCCAAAACAGGATCGTTCAACTGAAAGAAGCTCAATTGCATGGTCGGATCAGCAGTCGATTTAGTGTTTTTCGTTGATTTTTTCTGTTTCGTTGGTTTTTCATCGGTCATTTCGTGACTGTCTTCCAACTGGACTAAAATTTCTTCTGCTCGCTGAATGACGATTGGTGGCATACCCGCCAGTTTCGCCACATGGATTCCAAAGGAATGTTCGCTGCCTCCTTCGACCAGCTTGCGCATGAACAAGATCTTTGAACCAACTTCCTTCACAGAAACATTGAAATTCTTGATCCGATCAAAACGTGTACTCATCTCGTTCAACTCGTGGTAATGCGTCGCAAACAAAGTCTTGGCTTTAAATTTCGGGTGCTCATGCAAGAATTCCGCAATCGACCAGGCAATGGAAATACCATCGTAGGTACTCGTTCCACGACCAATTTCATCGAGGAGAATTAAACTGCGGTCGGATAAATTGTTCAAAATACTCGCCGTTTCGTTCATCTCCACCATAAACGTAGATTCGCCTGATGATATATTGTCCGAAGCACCAACCCTCGTGAATACTTTGTCCAGAATACCAAGTTCGGCTTTGTCTGCCGGAACAAATGAACCCATCTGCGCCATGAGCGAGATCAGCGCTGTTTGACGTAACAAAGCACTCTTACCACTCATGTTGGGACCGGTGATCATAATGATCTGCTGGGTTTCATTGTCGAGGTACACGTCATTGGCAACGTACTCTTCTCCGGCTTTGAGCAGCTTTTCAATCACTGGGTGGCGACCGTTGGAAATGCGAATGGCAAAACCGTCATTCAGTTCAGCACGCTTGTAATTGTTTTGTTCGGCCGTAATGGCAAATGAAAGTAAACAGTCTAACTGTGCCACAAGGAAAGCATTCAGCTGCAAGGGCTGAATGTAATCCGCCATGCTGAATACCAAATCTTGAAAAAGGCGACTCTCCAGGGTATGGATTTTATCTTCTGCACTGAGGATTTTCGTCTCGTACTCCTTCAGCTCCTCCGTGATGTAGCGTTCTGCATTCACCAAAGTCTGCTTTCTGATCCAATCTTCCGGAACCTTGTCTTTGTGTGTATTTCGAACTTCAATGTAGTAACCGAATACATTGTTGAAAGCAATCTTGAGACTGGAAATTCCTGTTCTCTCTGCCTCCCTGGTTTGCATGTTTTCCAGGTAATCCTTCCCGGAATGCAACAGTGTTCGGTATTCATCCAATTCAGCGTTACAGCCACCGCGAACGACAGGACCTTTACCAACCTGAATGGCGGGATCATCCAGTAAAGTACTATCAATTAGTTCCAGAAGAGACTGACAGGGATTCAATTGATCCCCAATCTTCCGAAGTAAGTGCGATTTTTCATTTTTGAGCAGATCGCGAATCGGTTGAAGCTGATTCAAAGTTCGCTTGAGGTGATTCACTTCTTTTGGATTGACTTTTCCTACAGCAACTTTCGAGATCAATCGCTCAATGTCGCCCACTTCTTTGAGTCGTTCACGAATCGAAAAAGCGATTTCATTTTCCGTGCGCAAGTGCTCCACCGCTTCCAATCGTTCTTCAATCGGCTTTCGGTCTTTCAAAGGCAGCAAAACCCAACGTTTCATCAAGCGTCCACCCATTGGTGTACAAGTATGATCGAGAATATCCAACAAAGTCGTAGCCCGTTCATTTGGTGAAGAAACCAATTCGAGATTTCGGATAGTGAATCGATCCAGCCACACGTATCGATCTTCCTCAATGCGCGAAAGAGCAGTGATATGACCTAGTTTATGGTGTTGATTTTCGGAAAGATAGTACAAGATAGCACCTGCAGCAATGATTCCTAATTCGAGATCAGATACGCCAAATCCCTTTAGAGATTGGGTTCCGAAATGCTTATTCAATGATTCGTGCGCGAAATCAGGTGAGAAAACCCAATCCTCCAAACGAAAAGTACACAGCTTATCACTGAGAAGATCTGCGAATTCTTTTCCTCTATTCTTCTGGTACAGTACCTCAGCTGGTTCAAATCCCTGAATTAACTTGTCGATGTGTTCGCGATCCCCTTCAGCAACGAGAAATTCACCGGTAGAGACATCCAAAAAGGAAATACCGTAGTTTCCCTTCACCTGATGAATCGCACATAGGAAATTGTTCTTTTTCTGTTCCAGCACCTGATCGTTGAAGGAAACACCCGGCGTCAATAATTCGGTCACACCACGCTTAACAATCGTCTTAGTCATCTTCGGATCTTCCAGCTGCTCACAAATGGCAACGCGTTGTCCGGCCCTTACCAATTTAGGTAAATACGTATCAAGCGAATGATGCGGAAATCCGGCCAGTTCAATTTCTGAAGCCGTTCCATTACCTCTTTTGGTCAGAATAATGCCTAAGATCTTGCTGGTAGTTACGGCATCAGACCCGAAGGTCTCGTAAAAATCGCCCACACGAAAAAGCAAGAGCGCTTGTGGGTGACGTGCTTTAATTTGATTGTATTGTTTCATCAGTGGAGTTTCACTCACACTCTTTTCTGCTTTTTCCTTTGCCAATCGATTGCTTTTTGTGATTTTTGACATGTAAATGTAGGGTCATCCAGCGAGGGGACAAAGCTTCTTCCGCCGATATTATCAACAATATGAATAGAAAATTAAAGCTGTGGGAGTTGGAACGCGTTTCGGAAGAGCAGTTCAAAAAACAAGAGAAATTCCCTGTAATCGTGGTTTTGGATGACTTACGGAGTTTGAATAATATCGGTTCTTTCTTTCGTACGGCAGATGCTTTCAATGTGGAAAAGGTTTATCTCTGTGGAATTACGGCTTCACCTCCTCATCGCGACATTCAACGTACGGCGTTGGGAGCGACTGAAACAGTAGAATGGGAATACCGCCGATCAATCGAAGAGCTGATCCGAGAACTAAAGCAGGAAGGTGTTTGCATTTGCAGTATCGAACAAGCTGAAGAGACGATTTTTTTGCAGAATATACATCAATTGCCTGCTGAACAATTTGCCTTAGTATTTGGTAATGAGGTGAATGGCGTAAATCAAACTGTAATAGATATGTCAGACCACATTATTGAAGTACCGCAATTCGGTACAAAACACAGCTTGAATGTATCTGTATGTGCCGGAGTTGTACTTTGGGAATTTGCAAAACGTTACATGAAAAAGTAAGCGTTTTTTTCCTACATTTGGACAATGACCTCTGATTCGACAGTAAAGACTTCCTGGCTCGATCGTTTGATTTCTATTGGGTTTGATGCAACAAATCCGGATGAATTCAACAACAAATTGCGTCTGACCAATGTGTTCATTTGGTTGTGTGTACTCTACTGTGTTCCGTATTACGTTTATTTTTTTTCAATCGGATCCTTTAATTTAGGGTTGATCTTTGTGGTCAATCAGTTGTTGTTTGCATTGAGCTTGGTGGCCAATCATAGGTATTATTACAATACAGCACGGATCTTGATTATAATTTCGACTAATTATGTAGTCCTGTTGCTCAATTTTGCATTTGGTCATGAATCAGGGTTTTTGCTTTATTATTTTGCTGCCCCTTTGGTGGTTTATACACTGTTCCATTATCGGCAGCACCTGCAAATTATTTTAGGATTAACGCTTTATATGAGTTCCTACGTGATCGGTGAAATATTTCACTTTATCGGAACAGAATCCTTGCTGAATATTGATGAAAGTAATATTACCCGTTTACACTTTTTCAATGTTTTTGCAGCCTTTGGTTTTTTAATTTTTCTAGCCTTGGGTTTTTCAAAACAGTTTTACAGTGCATTTAAAGAATTGAACAGTAAAAATTCACAATTGCAAAAATTGATTGCTGAAAAAAATACACTGCTGTCAGAAACACATCACCGAGTGAAAAACAATTTGGCAGTGATTTCCGGGATGTTGGATCTGCAAATGATCTACGACAGAAATCCTGAATTATCCGAAATCCTCAATAACAGTAAGCGTAGAATTAAATCCATGAGTTTGATTCATGAATCACTGTATAGAGAGAAAGACCTTGCCCACATTGATTTTCGCGACTATATCACACAAATGATTCAGGAAATTGAACGATCGGTGAAAACCAATCCGAATATTACCGTTGAAATTCGTATGCAGCAATTGCATTTTGATCTGCAAAAAGCGGTACCTCTCGGTTTAATTATTAATGAGGTGCTGACGAATGCCTTTAAGCATGCTTTCAAACAAGATCAAACGGGATTAATTCTGGTCGAATTTAAAAAACGCAAGGAGAATAATTACATGCTGCGAATTTCTGACAATGGAGTCGGATTACCGGATGAAACAGATTCAGGGTCCTTGGGTATGACACTGATCAATGCATTGACTGAACAATTGGATGGGACATGCACCTACAAGCATATTCACGGAACTGTGTTCGAACTGACTTTTGGAGATGACTGAAAAAAGAATACTCATAGTAGAAGACGATAGTCTGTTGGCATTGGTACTCTGTAAACATCTTCAAATGGAGGGGTATACGACATTTTCATTTGCAAGAGCTGAATCGTTTTTTGAGTTTATTCAAAGTGATTCCGATCCGATTTATTGTGTTTTATTGGACGTTAAGTTAAAAGGGAGTCTTACGGGTGTAGAAATTTCAAAAAAAATCCCTTCGTCCATTCCTATCGTTTTTTGCACCGGAAATAGTGAAATTGAATCTGTTATTGGAAAAAACAATAAACAAGTGAAAGGGATTTTAAGTAAACCGGTTGACATGAGTCAACTGACACACTTATTAAATTCTCTGGGTTCTTGAAACAAATATTCTTGATTGTTGTTAGTGAACTAATCGTTAAATTTGCGCTGCATTTTACCTTTTTTGTTCAACATGATAGAAACAGATATTATTATCATTGGTGCCGGACCAGTTGGTCTATTCACAGTATTTGAAGCAGGATTACTTAAGTTGCGTTGTCATTTGATCGATTCACTTCCTCAGGCGGGTGGACAATGTTCGGAAATTTACCCAAAGAAACCGATATATGATATTCCGGGATTTCCAAGTGTTCTTGCCGGTGAATTGATCGATAACCTCATGGAGCAAGCAGCACCATTCAAACCGGGCTTTACGTTGGGTGAAGCTGCCGTTTCTATTGATAAGACAGAGGACGAACAATTTATTGTTACAACAGTTAAAGGGACACAGCACAAAGCGCCGATTGTGATGATCGCTGGTGGACTCGGAGTTTTTGAACCGCGTAAACCACCTATCGATGAGCTTGAATCATATGAAGATAAAGGAGTAGAGTACATTATCAAGGATCCTGAGTTTTACAGAGGGAAACGCTGCGTAATTGCCGGTGGGGGAGACTCTGCATTGGATTGGTCGATCTTTTTAACTGAAAAGAATATTGCCAAGGAAGTGACGTTGGTGC
This sequence comes from Crocinitomicaceae bacterium, assembly GCA_036825545.1. GTDB lineage: Bacteria > Bacteroidota > Bacteroidia > Flavobacteriales_D > Crocinitomicaceae > M0103. The sequence goes on from DAISYB010000011.1 coordinate 6,541, forward strand.
ACCGAAGCAGTTCTTTCCGCGGGCACCTTGATTCCGTGCAACGCGTAATCGATCTTGCAGGTGCAGGTCGAATCCGATTGATTACTGAAGCGGAAGTGACAGGAATTAATGGAACTGATAAGGTAGAAAACGTTGTTGTGACACACCAAAAAGATGGAGAACTAATCGTCGATACGGATCACTTTATTCCCTTGTTCGGATTGAAGCCAACACTGGGACCAATCGCCGATTGGGGACTCGAAATCGAAAAGAATGCAATCAAGGTTAACACGCTCGATTATTCGACAAACATCCCTGGAATCTACGCGATTGGTGATGTGAATACCTATGAAAACAAATTGAAACTAATCCTTTGCGGATTCCACGAAGGAACTCTTGCTGTTCAATCGGCATTTGCCCGCATCTATCCGGATAAAAAGAATATTCTGAAGTACACGACTGTGAATGGGGTGCAGGGCTTTTAGAATGGAACATAGATCGCTCACTTCGACCATGCTCCATGCTCCATGCTCCATGCTCCATGTTCGAACAACATTCCCTACCTTTGCACTATGAAATCAATCACCGTCCACGAATTAAAACAGCTCATCGACAGCAAAGAGGATTTTCAGTTGATCGATGTGCGTGAGCCTTTTGAAAATGAGATCAGTACACTGAACGGACTGTTAATCCCAATGGGAGAGATAGCAGATCGTTACAGAGAGATCGAAAAAGACAAAAAAGTGATCGTTCACTGTCGTTCGGGAGCGAGAAGCGCCAATGCAATCGGTTTTTTGGAGCAACAGCACGGTTACACCAATTTGTATAACCTCACGGGTGGAATCCTTGCATGGGCTACGGAGATCGATCCAGAGATGGATACCTATTAAATAATGAACCGCAGAACGATTAATGCACTGGTGATCCTTGGAATTCTATCCTTGGCCAGTATCATGTTCGTTCAAGTGATCTGGATCCGAAAAACCATCTCGATTCAACAAACCAATATTGTTATTCAGGAAAAGGAAGACAGTCTCAATCTCTTGCAGTTTTCGGAGAACGTCAATATGGCCCTGCGGACTGTCCTCAAGGATATCTCTATTCAAAAAGGCGACAGTTCAGATTTGTACGGAGCTGTTAAGCAAATGGGACGTAACTCTTTCACGGTAGACATTAACGAAGAGTTGCATCCATTCTACCTGGAGACTTTATTGAAGCGAGAGTTCTACGCGAAAAATGTGCGACAGGATTTCCAATACGGGATTTACGATTGTTTTACTGATTCAATAGTCTTTGGGAATATCATTAAGTACACAGGTGATTCGATCTACGCTTCGACAAAAGATACCTTGCCCGAACAAACGTATGCCAATCTGAAATGGAAAAAAGACGGGCACTATTTCACTGTTCTTTTTCCAGGTATGGAAGCCAACAAGATCGCTACTGAACAAGATTCCATTTCACCGTGGATTTATGTTACCATCATCGTGGTTCTCCTCTTGGTGTTTTTTGGTTTTGCATTGAGTATCATTTTAAAGCAAAAGCGTCTCTCGGAGATCAAAACGGATTTCATCAACAACATGACGCATGAGTTGAAAACACCTATTTCCACCATCGGCTTGTCCAGTGAGACTTTAATGACCGGAGATTTTTCGAACGATGCAGAGAAGTTGAGACGCTACGCGGGAATCATTTACAAGGAGAATAAACGCTTGGAGCATCAAGTGGAGCGTGTACTCAATGTTGCCAAACTGGACAAAGAACAGATCGTTTTAAAGAAGGAAGAATTGGATGTGCACGAACTGATCGAAGAGGCACGTGAGAATTTCGAGTTCAATCAACACGAACATGGTGGCTCGATCGAATTGGACTTGAAAGCAACACACTTTTGTATTCATGCGGATCCCGTCCATATCACCAACGTGATCTACAACTTGCTGGATAATGCTGTGAAGTATTGTGATAAGCAGCCTGAGATATCTATTCGTACGAAGGACGACAAAAAAGGAATCTCCATTGAGATCAGCGATAACGGAATCGGAATCCGCAAGGAAGATCAAAAACTCATTTTTGACAAATTTTACCGTGTCCCAACCGGAAACCTACACAATGTCAAAGGCTTTGGTTTGGGCTTGTATTATGTGAAACTGATGATTGATGCGCACAACGGACGATTGGAGGTCAAAAGTGTTCCGGGAAAAGGAACGACCTTTACCATCGTCTTACCAATTAAGTAACCTGAGTTCGAGATAAGAATTTTGTCAGAGTTTCATAAAATATTTAGCTGCTAGGCGTTTTTCTGAGGGATAACGGGTTATCTCGAAGGAAAACAACGAAGCAGATGGGTGTTTTATGGAACAGCGTTGTTGAAATTTCGCTTAAAAACAGTCGTCTACTTCTTGAAAATCACTCGTCGTATCCCGATACGCCTCGTTCTTTTCACTTGTATCCAACTATTTCTAAGCGATCTGACTTTATTCCTATCTCGAACTCAGGTTAAGTAATGGTTTTTCCTTCTCGGAAAACGTGAGCCAGTTGCTTCAAGTGAATCAAACGCAAGGCAAATAACAACCCTGTTCCAACAACCAACTGAAGTAACAACAAATTGAGTCCTTCTGATAAATAACCCAATACAAGTAAACTCAGGGTCAGCAATGAGGCAGCAAAAAACGATTGAAGATCTGATCCGAACTGAAAATGACGATGTGCAATCACCAGTTGCACGAGTGAACTGAAAATTTGGGTTGCCAATGTTGCCATCGCTGCTCCACCGGCACCATGTTCAGGGATCAGGTAAAAGTTCAATCCAATGTTGATCACAACTCCGACTAAAGCAATTTTATTTAAGGTACGCATATTCCCTTTCGCAGTCAACAGGGTACTATAGATCAAACTGACACTCATCGCCACGAAAACCCACATGAGCATGCGAAACGTGTTGACAGATTCCGGATCATGTTGTTTGTAGATCAAGTCCAGAATCCATGCTGCATGACTATGACAAATGAATCCGATCAAAATAGCTCCTCCCAGTAATAGATTACGCGAAGTGCGAATCAGATCGTAAAGTCCTTCCGCTTGGTATTTGATCATTCGTGAAAAAATAGGCAACAATAGTGTTGAGAAGATCATACCGAACATGAAAAGAGCATCCAATAAACGAAATCCTTGTGCGTAGACCCCTGCTTCATAAGCGCCATTCATGTGGATGCGTTCGAGCATAATGGAATCAGTTCGGGTGTAAACCATCATGAGTAGGATTAATAATGCATATGGCAAACTTTTTCGAATGATGATGATGGAAAAGTTGCGATTAAAATTTAATACCGGAAGTCCGAAGCGAATAATAAGAATGACCAATGCGGTGAACAGGGTGGTAACATAGCAAATGGTTTGAATCCAGATGAACCATTCGATTTCGAATTTTCCCTTGCTAACGTTTGTAAACAACAAGGTGCCACAGATTAGAATCAAAAGCGCTTTGTCGAGAATGGAAATGAACGCATCGGTGCGGAATAGATGAAGTCCGCCAAAATGACTCCTGAAATACGAAATAAACGTGACCAACAATTGATTAAAAACGAGAATTCCTAATAGGTAGAACGACGTCCCAGTATAACCGGCAATCCACCCCGTTGTCAAAGTGATTAGCGCATACAAAACGAAAAGTAAAAATCGCAGTCCAATGACCTTGCCCCAGTAATGGCTAACCAGCGTTGGATGCTGAGCGATGTGTCGCGTCGTAAAATTATTGATCCCCAAATCCAGAAGGATATTGAATAAGAAGGAGAGGTTGAGCAAGGAGAAATAAAGTCCGTAAGTTGCCGTCCCAACTCTGTTCTGAACAGTTGCGTCGATACCAAAGATGGCTAGTGGCTTGATCAATAGATTCAAGGCAATGACCAGGAAAAGACTAGACAGGAATTTCTTCTGCATGCGCCAAGTTAACGCAAAAGTTGGTGATTAATTGGGAAGAAAGATAAAATTCTGTCCCTTGTGTACTTTATCGTTGAATGGGACAAGCTGATTGTTCTCCACTACATTTACCTTGTAATCCATCTCACTGAGGAGATCCATACATTTTTTGCGGTTGTCATTGTCCCAGAGTTCAGCGTAGATAATTGGATGATTCGCTTCAATGATACGTTTTCCGCCTTTCAATGCGTAGTATTCGAAATTTTCAACGTCAATCTTAATGCCTTGCACCGGTTGACCATTGATGAGGTTATCGATTTTATCTACATGTACCTTGAATTCCTCTCCTTCATTCCACTCCGTAATCGTGTCGTGCTTCACGTGCGATAATCCTTGCATTTTCGTTTTACCCTGAGTAGGCAAGATCATTTCGATTTCACCTGCTTCTTCACCAACAGCTGTTTCGTGAATGCAGATCTTTTTCAGTTCGTAATGCTCTACTACGCGTTTCAGTACTTTCAAATTATCGGGAAGTGGCTCAATTGCGTGTACTGTGGTGTTTGGAAGTTTTTGAGCAAGGTGCACCGTCATAATGCCCACATTTGCACCAACGTCAAGAACGTCACCTTTACCATCTTCTAAAAGCGAAAGGAAATGAAAGAAATCTTTTTCGTTAGCATCAGTCTTCAGTGTGCGAATCTTGAACAGCGCAAACACATAGAGGTAATTTTGAAAACCCAGTAATCGCTGCAATATGTATTTGACCCAATTCTTCACACCCTGAAAACGGGGCAAAAGTAGGAAAAGTTGGTAACATAGGCTTCACATCAGTCGTTTAAATTAATCGACTGCTGGTAGTCCTAATTTGTAGAATGTTTATTTCACCAAAAACTTAAACCCTTTTCCGTGCACATTCATGATTTCGATGCGCTCATCTTCGCGCAACAACTTGCGTAATTTCGCGATGTAAACATCCATGCTTCTACCGTTGAAATAATTATCATCTCCCCAAACAGCGCGCAATGTAGCTTGACGGTCAAGAATATCGTTCTCGTTTTTCACTAACAATTCCAATAACTGATTTTCCTTGGTAGTCAACTTTTTCTCTCCATCAGATAAATGCAAAAGTCTCAAACCAGGTTCGTACTTAATGGAGCCGAGCAAGTAGGATTCTGAATCCTGTCCATTTTTAGTTTCCACACGACGCATGATTGCATTGATGCGTGCGAGTAATTCCTCCATGGCAAATGGTTTGGTCAGGTAGTCATCTGCTCCGGCTTCAAAACCTTGAAGTTTATCATCTTTCATGGCTTTCGCCGTCAGAAAAAGAATCGGAATGCGCTTGTCCAACTCTCGGATCTCCTTCGCTAATGTGAAACCGTCCATTTTGGGCATCATCACATCGAGAATACAGAAGTCGAACTTTTCTGAATTGAATCGATCAAAAGCCTCCTTACCGTCTCTCGCTAAAACCGTAGTGAACCCTTTGTTCTTTAGAAATGTGTTCAATAATGTGCCTAGATTGTCGTCATCTTCAGCAACTAAAATGTGTGTTGAATTACTCATGCGTCTAATTTCATTTCAATAATGAATTCTGTTCCTTCACCGATCTTACTTCGTACTATAACATTCCAACCGTGCAGGTCTGAAATGGCTTTAACGTAGCTCAATCCTAGTCCAAATCCTTTGACATTGTGTACATTTCCCGTTGGAACTCGGTACAATTTATCAAAAATTCTTGGAAGATGTTCTTTTCGAATACCAATTCCGTGGTCTTTAACGGAAAGGAGTATGTACTTATTTTCTTTGCTCAGTTTTATTTCAATTTTTGGCGATTCCTCACTATATTTGATCGCATTGTCTACCAAATTGGTTAAGACATTTACAAAATGCATCCGATCGGCTTGTATCTCGATCAATTCATGCGGCAAATTCAACTTGATCTCTCCAGCTCTGTTTTGAATGCGGAATTGTGCATTGTGTGCCACCTCATGGATTACTTCATTCAGTATTACCTTGTCCTCTTTCAACTTCAATTCACCGCGATCCAACACCGCACTCTGTAGAATGCCCTCCACAAGCAAACTCAGACGCTTATTTTCTTCACGGATCATCTTAACATAAGGTTCCGTTTCGGCAGTATTACTAATCATTCCCGGATCAGCCATGGCCTCACAGGCCAGCGAAATGGTTGAGATCGGCGTTTTGAATTCATGGGTCATGTTGGAAATAAAATCATTCTTCATCTCTGACAAGCGCTGCTGTGTCAAGATCGTTCGAAACATGAAAATCATCGCGGCAACGATCAAAATCATAAGCGACAAGGTCAGTACCAATTGTCCCCACATCTCGGATAAAATGAACGATTGCTTTTTCGGGAAAACAATGTGTAAGTACAAATTGTCGTCCAGTATGTTGCTCGGGAAGAGCACCGTTTTTCCCGTTCGGGCCGTATCCAAATCAGCGTGATAGTACTCGGGTGCATTGTCGAACTCGATTGGGATTCCAAATTCATCCGCAATCATGAAATGGTACGTTTTGGGTAAGTCGTCATTGGCCAACTCTGTGCGGATTACCGAATCCAAAAAGGCAATATCGATGCGTTTGGCCGGACTTTCATACACATTGTCACGAAAAGTCTCAATCATCATATCATTGACGAATTTCGCTTTCTTGAAGATCTGTTGCATCACACGTTGATCCAGCTGAATAGCCAGTTTGACGGAGTCGCTAGTGGGTATTTTTTTGTGATGTTTGTCAAAAAGATCACGCAGCTGACGTACATCTCGGGCAAGCACTTTTTGTTCAGCACTCACCCCGGAAATCGAATCGAACGATCTACCTTTGATCACAAGATAATTTTGCAATTGCCCGTTCTCATAGATCGTCGTGTCGTGAATATTGATTGATTCTTGAGCTGAAAGCATTTGCTGAAATTCCTGCTTCAAAATATCTTTGTATTGTCCACTGAAATCCCGATTGACAATATGCATGTAGCGTCGAATATCTTCCGCTTTTTCGTGACGAATTGCAATGCGCTCCAAGGAGGTTGACATGTTGTTCTTAAAACGGGTAGAGGTTCGGTCGTACAACTGTGCGGTCTGGAATACCTGAATCATCATCAAGGCCAACATTGCCGTAACCACCAGTACCCAAATCAGATTTACCCGAATCTTTCTCACAGAAAAGTTTTGGCTAAAAGTAAACGACATTGAAGGTCGCTCGAAGGGCTTAACGTTTTTTAACATGCAAAAAGAAATGATTCGAATGTGCTTTTTGGCGCTTAAGCAGACTAATCCTTCGCATTTATCGTTGTACATTCGTATCGGATGATTTTTAACAAACACATAGGAATACTTCTGCTGAGTCTGCTGAGTTCTCTTCCTGTGTTGTCGCAGTATTCCAGCTTTCGTGAGCGCCGGATTTCCATCGAAAGCGACACTGTTCAATTGGATTCCTTAAGTATTTATCCCAACTCCTTCCGGCTTTTTTGTGGTGAACTGGAACTCTCTCGGGATGCTTACCAACTCAATCACGCCGCGGCACTGCTCGTGATAAAGGAAAAATGTTCAGGTGATTTAAAAGCAGTTTACAGGGTTTTACCCATGAATTTATCCAAATCGTATGCCTTGCGTGACACTTCTGTTATCTATACGGCTGACAAAGGAGCAATCGACCAGTTTTTGATCACGAATACCTACGACGTGAATGATGTTTTCGGCGGCACTTCGCTGAACAAAAGCGGAAGTATCTCACGAGGGATCTCTTTTGGAAACAGTCAGAATCTAGGTGTCAATTCAACCTTAAACCTCGAGTTGTCGGGTGATATTGGTCCGAACTTGAAGTTAATAGCTTCTTTGTCTGACGATAACCTACCGATTCAACCGGATGGTAATACGAATAAACTGCAGGAATTTGATCAAGTGTTTATTCAGTTGTACAATGATCGATTCAAAACGATCGCCGGAGATTTTTGGCTCTACAAACCAAAAGGTTATTTTATGAATTACCGCAAAAGAGCACAGGGCTTAACAACAGAGTATACCTGGAAGGCAGATTCCGTATCGACGTGGAAAACACAAGTCAGTGGTGCATTGTCAAAAGGAAAGTTCAACCGTCAGATCATTCCGGGAATTGAAGGGAATCAAGGTCCATATAGATTACGCGGAGCTGAAAATGAACCGTTCATTACTATTTTGGGTGGAACTGAAAAAGTCTTTATCGATGGACGAATGTTAGAAAGGGGGCAGGAGTTTGATTATGTGATCAATTACAATACAGCTGAGATCGTATTTACCTCACGCAACATGATCACCAAGGACAGTCGTATTGTGGTGGAATTTCAGTATTCTGATCTGAATTATGCGCGATCCTTGTTGCAAACCTCTACGACCTATACTTCCCAGCGACTGGATTTTTGGTTCAATGCCTATTCCGAACAGGATGCAAAAAATCAAACTATTCAACGTCCCTTGACGCCCGAACAAAAGTTTCAACTGGGCACGATTGGAGACAGCTTGGAACTGGCCAACATCAATAGCATCGATTCAGTCGGATATTTTGAGAATCAAGTCATGTACTGCATGATTGATTCATTGGGATTTGATTCCGTTTTGGTGTTTTCTGTTAACCCGAATATTGCGGTTTACAGTGCGACTTTCACATTTGTTGGACAAGGGAAAGGAGATTATGTGTTCAGTAACTTGAACGCAGTTGGTCGGGTTTTTAAATGGGTTGCTCCTGTTGCGGGTGTTTCTCAAGGAGATTACGCGCCTACAAGGTTGATCATTACACCGAAACAGCGTCAAATGGTCAGCTCGGGTTTTGCATTAAAGTTGACTGATCGATTACGCTTAGAATCGGAATTTGCCTACACAAAAAATGATGTCAATACCTTTTCAAGTTTGGATGCTAAAGATGATAACGGATACTCCAATCGAACGCGTTTAATTGGTGTCATTCCCCTTGGAAAAGATTCTATACCCAATTGGGAGCTGGAAACAAAAGCAGAAGTTGAAGCATTGAGTCGTTATTTTGTGCCAATTGAACAATACCGTGCGGTGGAATTTGATCGGGACTGGAATACCAGAAACAAAGGTTTTGAAGGACCTCAATTGGCTTCTACCTTGGGTACAAATTTCAAGAACCGGAACTACGGAAATTTGAATGTGGAAGGACAGCATTTCATCATCGGAGAAGATTATCAGGGACTACGAACGGCAACGAATGGACTTTGGAAGCAAAAAGGATTCAATGCGCGATGGGAGGGCAGTTATTTGGCGGCACAAGCCGACCAGAAAAGTGAGTTTGTTCGTCACCGCTCTGAATTTTCTCAGCAGTTGGGAAAACGGATTCGAATCGGGTACCAAGATGATCACGAATTGAATCGTTATACAGGAGGAGCGGTTACATTGGCACCGAATAGCTATCAGTTCTTCGATTATCAATTCTACATTGCCAATGGCGATTCACTAAAAGATGAATTCCGTTTGTTTTACCGAGAGCGTTACGACAGAATTTCGGACAGTACTTCCTTGGTTTCTGCAGCGGTCGGAAAAACGGCAGGTGGAGAATTTAGGATCAAACGCTGGAAGGATAATACCTTGAATCTGGTTGGAGGATATCGTCAGTTGAGGATCATAGATTCCACCTTGATCAATCAAAAACCGGAGAACAGTTTGTTGGGAAGAATCGACTACGAAATGCGCCTGATAAAAGGAGCGTTGACGTTTAGTAATTTTTACGAGATCGGATCAGGGTTGGAGCAGAAGAGAGAGTTTTTGTACATTCAAGTCAATGCCGGACAAGGTGTTTATACCTGGATCGATTACAACAATGATGGGATCAAGGATCTGAATGAATTTGAAATCGCTCAGTTTGTCGATCAGGCGTCGTATATCCGCGTATTTACGCCAAGTAATGAGTATGTGCGTACGTATTCTAATGAACTGAACCAGTCTATATTCTGGCGTCCAGAGCGAATCTGGGCTAAAAAGAAAGGCGTATTGAAGGTGCTTTCCCGCTTCTCGGATCAGGCAAGAATTCGTGTCAATCGAAAAACCAATTTATTTGACGGTGCTTCAGCCTTCAATCCTTTTTCCACGGAGGTTCGAGACACCAATTTGATTTCTACGGGAAGTAATTTGCGTAACTCACTTTTCTTTAATCGAACCTCAAGTATTTTTGGAGCAGAATACACCTTTCAGAATATCAGAAACAAAACCTTATTGGCGACAGGATTCGATTCACGGGCAAACAGTTACCACGAACTCTCGTTTCGTCTGAACATCAAGCAAGCCTACGCCATTGAAAGCAAAGCACAAACAGGAAACAAGATCTCTGATGCCGATTACACATCAGGAAGAAACTTCGACATCCGCTACCATTTTGTTCAGCCGAGTTTGATCTTTCAGCCTACAACTACCTATCGAATTTCACTTGACGGGAAATTTTCTGAAAAAGTAAATCGAGAGGACTTAGGAGCGGAATCGGCACGACTTCTAGAAATCGGGACTACTTTCAAGTACAATCAAGCTGACAAAGGAAGTTTACAGGGACAGTTTAAAGTCGTTGAGATCCGCTTTGAAGGAAATGAATATTCAGCAATTGGATTTGAAATGCTTGAGGCTTTGCGTCCTGGCACCAACTATACCTGGAACCTGACTTATCAGCGCAGTGTATCCAAAAATCTCCAGTTGAACCTTCAATACAATGGGCGACGCTCTGAGAATTCAAGAACCATTCACTCGGGTGGAATGGAATTAAGGGCATTTTTCTAGAAGTAGGGTTTGAATCAAACAACTACCAATTTCTCTAGCCCCTGAAAGGGTCAAGTATCAATTCATCTGGCATCCACCTAATACCAGACCCTGAAAGGGTCAAACATAAATACCTCCGGCAATCCCAAGATCAGCACGACCCTGAAGGGGTCGAATACCATTATCACCCTTTCCTACAAATTAAAAGAAACCGCCAGTTTCGGCATGATATTCTTCTTCCAGTCGGAATCCGCATAATACCCGTAGCGGTAAAAACACGCGATTCCAATCCCTGTTACACCGGAAGTGTACAAACTATTCAAAATCACTCCGCCTTCAAAAAAACCTTTATCCATGGTTCTGAAATCCTGATGGTGTAAGTTCTTTTCACTCATTTCCCCATATCCGATCGCGTGATGCAAAGAAATTTGTGGCTCGTTCCACTTGGCTTTTGTTTTGAAGCGTGTGAAATCCATTCGGGTGAAGAATCCGGCTTGTGCAGAATGGTAAAACTCACCGGGATACATCGTTTCGAACGCATTTTTCGCTACAATATTCCACGCTTTTCCTGTTCCGTTGCCAACGTGTTGTAAAAACAACGGTACAGTTCCCATTGTCTGTCCACCGTTCAAGCACCAAGAAAAACGACCAGTGGTGCCAATCGGAAATTCCTGTTGAATATCCACTGTGAAGCGCCAATAGTCAAGTGTGGCAGTATAGAAATTGGGTAAACCTTTGGCCACTTTTACGCGAATTTTAGGATAGCTACTGCTTTTTGCAATCCTTTGATCACCGATTAACATGACTTTTTCTCGGATATTCCATGTGAGTTCTCCTGAAACTTCCGCGTTATCGGTTCCATAGCTTGGAACTTGAATGAAGGTGTCAGTTTGCAAACCATAAGCATAGTCTTTGGTGTATGTAATGCGTTGAAAACTTCCAGCAAAACGCAATTTAATATTCGCCTTGACATATCCCGTAAGCGCAACTTCCGCTAAGCGCTGTTGGTCCATGTTGACGATGAACAATTTGCGGTAGGCGGATTGATTACTTAAATTGAAACCTGAGGGACTAAAATCGACACCGCCACGTTCAGCCACATCCTCTTGGTAGCGAAGTTCCAGTTTCAATCCTTTTTTGCGGTAGAGATGAATGGTGGAATATGCACCATACTTGTAAGCTTTGTCTCTGAAACCATACGCGCCATATACGCCAATAACGACTGGCTTCATGAGCTTTTGAGATGTTTCTAATCCTGCCCCGAGGCGCAAACCTTCGTAAAAATTGTAATTTAATAAGCGGTTTAAATCGAAGTTGAAATAACCCAATGGAATCTTTCCTTCGGTCAATATTTTCAGCGTATTAAGTTGTCTCTCCAAATTGTGTGATGCCGATAAACTATCGATCATTTCGTAGGTTCGTCGTTCACGATCAGTGATACTGTATTGCCTCACTTTTTCCCATTCATCGTTTTTAAGTTCAGCTGCATCTTCATTTACGACCACACTCACATTATCAAAACTCCCTTTTTTGATCAGCTTTTCATCGAAATTGACATCGCGGATATAGGTGCTCCCTTTACCGATTATTTCAAATCCCTCTACAGTAACAGCCAAAGGCAAAACCATGTCGGTGCTCAATTTCACAGGAAACCATTTTTTGTTGTTGAGATAAGCATATTCCTGCACGATGCGTAATTGTGTTCCACTGGTGTCGCCATAAGGTTTAGCAATTACTTTTTCAATGGCATAACCGTTCGTATTGATGTACAAATATCCGCTCATTCCATCGAAATTCTTTCCTTTTCGCGGTCGGTAGAAGATGGTAAAGGTGGTGTCCTTCCCAACAATGGTCGTGTCTTCCAAGATGAATAAGTAGCGGCGAGTTCCACCCAATGCAATCGGATTGATGTAGTTCTTTCCGAGCAATTGCACCTGATTTTCATAAAAACTGAACGACTGCATTTCATTGGCAAATGTCGAGAACATGGGATCGGAGAAGCCCGAAACTTTGTAAGAGGTGATCTCTTCCTTATCGCGCGCCGGTGGAATGAAGGAGCGAGTTGAAGCACTTTCTATGATGAAGAGATGCTGTTCATCAAAAAATCGTTTCATTTTCTGAAGAGTCGTATCCGATTTTGCAGCGAGCATTGAATCTAGTTTCTCGCGGTTCACGTCAAAAATGAACTTGCTGTAACTGTTGTATTGGAAAGCATCGTTTTCGGTTGGATTGTTTTTTTTCCGGTTAGCTATGGCCAGATCGATGATGCGATGGGCGGGATTTTCACCTGCCACAACCCGCACTTCCTGGATATTCTGAAAGATCGGCTGAATTAAGATGGTGCCATCTACAATTGCATTGCGATCGATCAAGGTATCTTTGTAGCCCGAAGCATGCAAGCGAAAAGAGGTAACACCTTCATTGAGTTTAAACATGCCATCAATATCCGCCAGAAAGGGATTCCCCTGATCGGGATAGATCTTGACAAAGGGTATCTGTTCATTGCTTGTTTTCTCTCGAACGAAATAGGATTGTTGAGAGAAGGTGGAAAAACAAATCCAACTACTCATAAAAATGAATAACCACCTCATAGATCTATACTCCTTTTTAATGTATGGTGGTTTGACTGACAAATCAATGAAAAGTTACAGATTATTTTTTTCTGTTGGAAGAATCCTAATTCATTACTAATTATCCGACCAATAAAAATGGACCTTCTAAAACGTTAATCAATACTCAAACACCCCGTAAGGCGATTCAATTGTCAGTTTCTTGCCGTCATTCGCTTCAACACGTCCAACGATTTGCGCATCAATATTGAAGGATTTTGAAATAGCAATGATCGATTCGGCGATCTCAGGAGAAACATAGACTTCCATGCGGTGTCCCATGTTGAATACCTTGTACATTTCTTGCCATTCTGTTCCTGACTCTTCCTGGATCAATTTGAACAGCGGAGGGATAGGGAAAAGATTGTCTTTGATGACATGGACATCATTAACGAAGTGCAAGACTTTTGTTTGCGCACCTCCTGAGCAGTGAACCATTCCGTGAATATTCTTGCGGTGCTTATCGAGAATTTGCTTGATCACCGGGGCATAAGTTCGAGTTGGTGACAAGACCAGTTTTCCGGCATCGATCGGAGAACCTTCAACGGCATCAGTCAGGTTTTTTGTTCCTGAATACACAAGATCAGCTGGTACACCCGAATCAAAACTCTCCGGAAACTCAGTTGCCAGTGTTTTGTTGAATACATCGTGACGCGCAGAAGTCAAACCATTCGATCCCATTCCGCCGTTATATGCTGTTTCGTAGGTCGCTTGACCAAAAGAAGCCAATCCAACGATCACATCGCCCGCTTGAATGGTGTGGTTAGAGATCACTTCATCACGTTTCATTCGGCAAACAACGGTTGAATCGACAATTATGGTGCGTACAAGGTCGCCCACGTCAGCCGTCTCTCCACCAGTAGAATAGATACCAATTCCTTGCTCGCGAAGTGTTTCCAATAATTCTTCCGTACCGTTGATGATTGCTGAAATTACTTCCCCCGGAACGAGATTTTTGTTTCGTCCGATCGTCGAAGAAAGTAAAATATTATCTGTTGCACCCACACAAAGCAGGTCGTCGATGTTCATGATTAACGCGTCCTGAGCAATCCCTTTCCAAACGGAAATATCGCCCGTTTTCTTCCAATACATGTAAGCCAGGGAAGATTTTGTTCCCGCGCCATCGGCATGCATCACGATACAATAGTTCTCGTCACCGGTCAGGTGATCTGGCACAATCTTGCAGAACGCTTGTGGAAACAAGCCCTTGTCTACATTTTTGATCGCGTTGTGAACGTCTTCTTTACCGGCAGAAACGCCGCGCAGGTTGTATCGTGTATCAGCCATTGTCTTGGATTGAGGTGCAAAGATAGGAAGTCAATTGGCAATTGGCAATTGTCAACTAACAATTAATAGCCTTTGAGATCAATTGATTCGCTATCGATCATAGTCACCCATTTTTTCATCTTCTTTTGGATCACTCGAAAATGATGCTGTTCGTCAGGAGTGATCAATGAAATAGCTTCGCCGGAATTCTCAGCGCGACCCGTACGACCAATGCGATGAATATAATCTTTCGGAGAGCGTGGTAATTCATAGTTGATGACGAAAGGCAGGAATTGAATATCGATTCCACGAGCGATCAGATCCGTTGCGACCAATACCCGCATGTGTCCTTCTTTGAAACTTTTCAAAGCTTTGGTGCGCTCTTCTTGACTTTTCTTGCTGTGGATGGAATTGGCTTGAATTCCGTTCTTCCTCAATTTTTCAGCAACATTTTCAGCCTGATAAACCGATGAGGTGAACACCAGAACTTGTTGCATGTCGTTGTGTTTGATGAGGTAGCGCAACAAAGGACCCTTATGTTCATCGGAAACAAAATAGCCGGTTTGAGTGATCAGATCCAGGTTTTCTTTTTCTGCTTCGATCTTGACAACGACCGGATCATGTAGGATCAGTTGTGTAATGGCATCAACATCTTCGTTCAGCGTTGCAGAGAACAACAAGTTTTGTCTTTTTCGCGGCAAACGCTTAAGAATCATATCCACTTCTTCCTTGAATCCGAGATTCAGCATTTTATCCGCTTCATCCAGCACGAGGAATTGCACTTCATCTAGAGTCAAAGCATTCGAATCGAGCAATTCAATTAAGCGTCCGGGGGTAGCCACTAAAACCCTCACGCCAATTAGCGCTTTCATCTGTGGATTGATCGAAACACCTCCAAAAACCGCCATAGACTTCAAACGTGGATCAAGAGAAGATGAGAACAGACCAATAACCTCTTGCACCTGAGCGGCAAGTTCACGGGTTGGTACCAGAATCAACCCTTCGACTGCCCGATTCCGTGCTTTTTCTTTTTTCTCCAGCAAGGATAAAATTGGCAAAACGTAAGCTGCCGTTTTACCGGAACCTGTTTGCGCTATTCCTAAAACATCTTTTTGTCGAAGGATTTCGGGAATGACTTGTTGCTGTATGGGAGTGGGTTCTTTGAAACCAAGTTCATTCGTTCGATGAAGTAAATTTCGGGAAATACCAAGGGAAGAAAAGAGCATTTATAGGATTCTAAAAAAGCAAAGGTAGTGTATCTTAATGAACACACTTCAATTTCTTTTTCGATATGAAAACTAAACAAGAACTACCATTGCCATATTTACGCCTGTCGTTTAAAGCGAACCTTCCTACATTTGAGGAAAACACAACTTATGAAATCAACAATACTTTTTCTGAGTGCATTCCTATCGTTATCAGTCAATGCGCAGTATTCGTTTCAACTTTTGGAGGGCAACAACGTTTCTGCAACCATTAATAATAGTGGATCACAATTTACCACAGTCAATGAGTCGGCTGGTTATCTTGTTCCCCAAAATGCAAACGCTGGACTAATTTTTTCAGCTCAATTTTGGTACGCTGGAGTAGATGAGGAAGGTACTTTGAGAGCAGCATTAGGTGGAAACTTTAATGAGTCGGATGTGTTTATCGGACCTTATTCTGATGACTATTCGGATCTTTCGTATAGTCAAGAGTTTGCTCAATCAATATACAGCTTCTGTTCGTCTGAAATTCAATATTTTGTGAAATGGTGGGAATGTCAGAATGGAATATTAACTGAAGGGTGTGATGATTTGGAAAATCCAACCATTGATTTCCTGGAAAGGATATATTCGTACCCTGCTCATGGGAATGTTGCAATTGGTCAAGATTATTGGTTGCTTCCTTTTTGGGATAGAGATGGAGATGGGGTTTATAATCCAGATAATGGTGATTTTCCAATAATTAAAGGTTGTTGTGGAACCTATCTCATACAAAATGACACGAGGAATCTTCATTCATCTGGAGCTTTGACAATTGGCATGCAGATGGTTTATCATTTTTATCAATACTCCAATGGAGGACTTTTGGATGATTTTACGTTTATTGATGTTCAAGCGGTTAACAAAGGAGAATATAATTTTCAAGAATTTCGTTTTGGCTTAATGGTGGATGGGGATATAGGTTTTCCGTATGATGATTTTATGGGAAGTGACCCAGTGCGGCAAATGGCATTTTTCTACAATGCAGATAATTTTGATGAAGACGATGAGGATATTGAACTTTATGGATTCGGAGATGATCCACCGGCGATAGGTATTGTAGCATTAAAAACTGAACTAAACAGTATCATTTCACCGTCAACAAGCTTCAATTCTGTAATGAGTAAATGGATGAATCTTGGAGGACTTCAAGAGAGTGGTCAGCCATTTTTAGATCCTGATGATGTTGCGACTTCATTCATGTATTCTGGCGCATTAGATAATAGTAATGAATGGAGCGAGCTCAACTCAGGAAATGTTTCAGGTGATCGACGTCTGTTGATGAGTTCGATCATCAATAATTTTCAATCCGGTGACACCATCTCTCAAACGTATGCAATCATCTATTCACGTTCAGGTAATAATGTTCAGAATGCATTGTCTCTTGGTTCTATAGCAGATGCTGTAAAAGAGTTTTATTTGGAAGGAGAATTCTATAATTGTGAATCTTTATCAGCCGGAACACATGGAAATGAAGAAATTCTATTTGAAGTTTTTCCAAATCCAAGTTCCGGAATAATTCAAATTTCCTCACAAACTATGATGGATGAATTTTCTATTCGAGATTTGAATGGGCGAGAAGTATTGGCAGCATCAGTCGACCAATTGAACCAAGTTGAAATTGACCTGTCTAATGTGATGAAAGGAGTTTACACCCTAACAATTAGCTCAAATAAAGGAACTTCGACCAGAAGAATCATGAAATTTTGATTTAATTTTCTCTATTACCCTTCATCAAAAGTCTTTACCGAATCAGCTACCAAAGACTGAATTGTCATCATTTCCTTTTCAGTCAGGTAGCGCCATTGACCCACAGGCACGTCTAAAACGATGTTCATGATCCGGATGCGTTTCAATTTAACAACCTTATAGCCGAGGTATTCACACATTCTGCGAATCTGTCGATTCAATCCTTGGGTAAGAATGATCGAAAAAGTTGAGGGTCCGGTTTGACGCACTTTACATTTCCGTGTAACAGTTTCAAGGATTGGGATTCCATTACTCATACGCTGTACAAATTCCTTGTTGATGGGTTTGTTGACCGTCACAATGTATTCCTTCTCATGATTGTTTCTCGCTCTCAGGATCTTATTCACAATATCGCCGTCATTCGTCAGGAAGATCAACCCTTCACTGGGTTTATCCAAGCGACCAATTGGAAAAATGCGTTTTGGATGATTGATGTAATCAATGATGTTGTTCTTTTCAAAACGATCATCAGTGGTACAAACAATACCAACGGGCTTATTGAAGGCGATGTAAATGAATTCTTCTTTTGGAGGTGAAATGAGCTTGCCCTCAACGCGCACTTCGTCTCCTTCTTGGATCTTTGTCCCCATTTCCGGCACCTTCCCGTTAATGGTTACTTTGCCTTCTTCAATAAGCTTATCCGCAGCACGTCTTGAGCAAAATCCAACCTCACTCAGGTATTTATTGATTCGTGTCCCTTCGTTTCCTTCCATTACAATTTCAACTGTTTAATGCACATCGATTCCGTCAAAGTATATTTCTGTGATAGCTGTATCCTTGAATTTAGATCCTTGATAAACCTCAATAATTTCAAATTTAATAGTGTACCATGGATTTTTAATCAGAAGATCATAATCTTTTCGTTCGGAATAACCAATAGGTTCTACTTGGAAGATCTGCTCGTTTTTCACGTCTTCAAGTTGCAGTAAGGCGTAAGGCACGTCGTTAATGTACATTTTTAAACTTTTTACTCGTGAATTTTCACGCCAGGTTTTATCTGTTTTCACATACCCATTAACAATAATCAGCTTATTGATACGTGGATTTTGTGGTGGGAAATGGTAGCAAACATATTCGCCGATCCCGTTGCCAGGAACTCCTTCCACCCAAGCGGTACTGTAATCAAGGTCATGAATGTTCTGAACATCATAGCGAGTTTGTTTGCCTGGTTTTAGTACTGATGACGCACTTAATGTGTCTAAGCCTCCACCACAATACCAACTGCACCCCGGACTTAGAACATCATAGTAATTCATCGGGCCTTCACAGTTTTCCAAAATATTTTGTTCATTTTCGGTTAGCTTAGAAATATCACCAAGAGTTTCCAACTTCTCAAAAATGGAATCACAAATTTTTAATGATTCGTAAAATGATTTTTCGCCTTCAATACTCAAGTCAATTAGTTTTCCCAATTGAGGTTTTAATTGTAAGAGATCTTGACAGGAACTTGAACTCATTATTCCACAAAACAAGAAAACGGACAGTCTATTGAAATATGTCATACAACCAAAGTCTGAGAAAAGATGGTAAAACTAAATGTACAAAATAATACAAATCACAGACAAAATTAACCGGTGATTCGTCTGACGAACAGGAATCTGTGTTCAGGAAGCAAAGATATCTAACCTGAGCAAAACTTTTAAAACAAGAAGTGCTATCGTACGTTTCATTTTGCAAAGTTGCAGAAGGGAATGTAGCCGAAAAATGATGGATATCAGCTTTTTGAACAATCGGCGAGTTGATTTTATAAAAAAACAGCAGACTGAAACTCAGACTGCTGTTGATTCAAAATTAGTGTTTGTGTATTATTTATCGTTGATTAATACATTTGGATCACCACTGGTAATAATCACCTTTGAATTTTGACTTTTCGTCAATTCACCCATCATTTCGATATGACGTAATTTCAAAATTTCTTCTGTTAGACCTTCAGAAAGTACTAATTGTGCATCCCGAATACCTTTTGCTTCGATGAGTTTACGTTCTGCCTCCTTTTGCTCTGAAAGTAAAACAAATTCCATCCGTTGTGCTTCTTGTTCAGCTTCAAGCTTTGCTTCAATGGCTTTGGCTAAACCTGGAGGAAGAGAAATGGATTTCATCAGAACTGATTCGACTTCAAAGCCTTTTTCATTCAGAATTTCGTTCATTTTTCGTGCAATCTCTTTTTCAATTTTGTCCCGCTCACCACTGTGCATATCCTTCGCAAAGAACTTTGACGTCACATCAGCAGACGCAGAACGAAAAACAGCAGTGATAATACTTTCGTAATTCAGTCCGATCTCATTCACGATCTTTTTGGCAGCTTTTGGATTGATGTTGTATAAAATGGAGATCTCCGATTTAATGGTTAAGCCTTCTTTACTTGGCAAATTGATCAGTACTTCAATGTTTGTTGTCTGCGTGCGCAATTTAATCACCTTGGCAACAAAAAAATTATAACCGATTATTCCACTTTCTTTGGGCTCACTTAACTTTCCAAATTTCTGCTTCATACCAACCTCCCCAGGTCTTACTACCGCACAAGATGCTAACAGCGATCCCGTAGCGAAAAATAACATTAGATTCCTCATAATTTCGTTGTTTTGTTCCTGAAATTAGAGAATCGTTGAGCAGAAAAATGAAAAGGAATGTTAAAACAGAGTGTTAAAACTGAATTCTAATCTGATTTTAATTTTTATACCCTTATTCCATCCTTTTACTTGATGACGGTAACAAAACCATCATACTTTCTTCCATTTTCGACTCGCGTATCGTAATAAAACGTGAAGAAGTAAGTACCGGCCACTAGTCCATCAGCATTCCATGTGTTCTGATAAAAGGATTCATCCAAAACAATTGCTCCCCATCGATTAATAATTACAAGTCTATTGTATGGGAATAGTATTGCCTCATCAATAACGAAATAGTCATTTATTCCATCATTGTTGGCAGTAATAACATTTGGTAATTCATCTCCGCAATCAATTACTTCGACATTCACACTATCAGAAACAAAACAGCCATTGTTCCCGACGACTGTAAAATAATACAGGCCGGAGTAGGAAAAGGAAACGGAATCAGCCGGACCAAAGTCAGTCCAGATTAAATTAAGATTTTCCATAGAAATCGCCCCTCCAAGAAATTCATTTAAGCAAATTGTTGTGTCTTCCGGAAAGGAGTAAATAGGGTATTCTCCATAAATCAATTCAATCGAATCGGATAATACACAGCCTAAACTATCTGTAACCGTTAAAGTGTACCAACCATCTGATAAACTATCCAATGTAAGATCTAGTTCGTTTGCAATGAATTCCCCACTTGGGGTGTTCCAAAGAACGCTTGTGAATTCTCCATTGATGGTGAGTGAAACTGAATCCCCTTCACAGGTTGACGATGGATTATAGCTTATAATGGTTGAATAGTAATTTGAAATCAATAAGATAGAATCTGTTGTTGTCTGACAACCATTATTGTCGAACGCATGAACATAGATGTATCCGTTCATCGGGTAATAAAGTTCTAATGTATCAGTAATGATGGAGCCAAATTCCGTAAGCCATGTAGCGTTGGAATAGGGTTCTGAAACAACTAATTGTTGTTCCGAATCAGGACAAAGAATAAGTTCGTTAACAGTACAATTCAGTTCGGTCTGTGGAAGTAGTACCACCTCAAATGAAAGTGTTTCACTGAAACAGGAATTAAATACTTCAGCATAAATGGTTGAATTTGCCAAAAGATCACTGGAGCTAACTTGAATTTGTGAGTCTTGAGAATATAATTGACCATTTAACATCCAATTTATTGAATCACCGTTGTTCACAGCAAGTTCATACATCCCGGTTTGGTTATAGCATAAAATGCTGTCTCCTTGAATTTGATAGGCTGGAATTGTGTCGATTACGCTTATGTTTACTGAGGTGTATAGGGTTGGACATTCTGGGTTTTCGTAGGCAGCTAAAATCACACTACTTTCTGTTAGATTGTATAAGGAATATGAGATGCCAGTTGTTAAGTACGTGCTATCCTGTGAAAACCACAATGTTTCAATATTGGAAGGATTTTCAATAACCACTGACTCTCCGAAGCAAACAGATGTCCCGTTGATTTGAGGAGGTTCTGAATTCTCAATGTATTCAATCCAGATTTGTGGTGTACTAGCTTCACATCCATATTGATTGGTTAGTTGTGCAGAATAAAAGCCTTCTTCTGAAACCGTTATGTAAGGCACCCCCATTTCACCAGTTGTCCAATTGTAGTCTGCCATTCCTGAGTTTGCAATAAGAACAGCAGTTTCACCGTAACATAAAATTGTATCTGATGCGCTAAGTGTTCCTTCAAAAACACCGCTAATTATCTGAACACTATCCAGGATGGTTATTCCGCATTGACTGATTTCGCAATAATACCATCCGGGTTCTGACACGAGGATGCTTGGCTGAGAACTGTTGATCGGCGAAGTCCAATATTGGGTTCCACTTCCGATAATTACCGTAGATAATGTAATGATATCCCCTTCGCAAAGAAAGGTAGATGGTTCGGCAATAATGTAAGGGGTAGTAAATTCTTTGATTTCAAATGGGGGAGATGTTAACATACAGCCTTCATCATCTTCGACGATGACATAATACATGCCCTGATCGCCATCTAAATGTGAGTTGCTTGTTGAGAGGTTGCTACCGGATGGACCATTCCAAGAGTAGGATAGATAAATGTCATCGATTGCCATTAGCACACTATCGTATGGACAAATGATACCATCGGAAGGGTTTGCATAAATGGAAGGTGGTGTTTTTTCCTGAAGTAGAAAGGAGGTTTGGTAGTAAACCGAACATTGAGTTGATGTGTCTGTCAGGTAGCCTTGATAACTATAGGTTCCAGCTGCAGTAACCTGCACAGAATCACCGTTGATACTCGTCCAGTTTATTCCCGAACCTACCCAATTCAAATCGTACAATGTACCATTCGTTAGGTAAAGGTAAACTGACCCATTTGGACAGATTAAATTATCACCGGCAATTGAAGTTGAACCTACAGGTGTTGGCAGCACCTCAATGTAAATGGTTTTGCTTAAAACATATACAGTAGTATCTAACCCACATAAATTTTCATAGCCAAAAGCACCCCAGTAGGTAATCGTGTACCATCCACTCGCTCCAGCCAAAAATTCAAGCTTTAGTGAATCACCAATGACATTTGTAGTTGACCCGGCTCCTGATATTGTCCATTCGTAATCTGCAATTGGATCCGTTGGAAAGAGATTGAATGTAGTGTCCGGATTTTCGAGGTAATCGTAAACATGAAATTTTGCTTTTGTGTTGGAGCAAATGGTAATTGTATCATTGAAGTCAGAATCCTGATAAGCTATCAGGTAAGGTTCAATATCGTAGGGTAGAACATAGTCGAAATCGATGTTGAAACGCGCTTCACTTGTGCAAAACGAATCTTGAACAGTAACATAGAAATTGCCAGCAGTGAAGTATTCATGACTTAAAGTGTCTTGATAATTGGCATTGGGACCTTGAATTGAAATGCTACAATCTTCACACAAATTACTGAACCAAACACTTAAGGTATCGGGAAAACAGAAACTATACGCTTGATATAAACCATTGTTGGTTGTGTTGTATGTAGCTCCAAATTCATCGTGTAATGTTGGTAATGTTGGCAAAGGGTGAATGATCACAAAAGTGGTGTCAGTTCCTGATGAACAACCATCCCAACGTTCGACTTGAACTGAATATTCTCCTCCAGCGGAAACCGGAATCACCTTTGTTGTTTGACCCGAACTCCAAAGGTAGTTGTAACCTGGGCCATAATTGGAATAGGTCTGAGCATCATAGAGTAGAGATGAATTTGAACAAAGATTTATTGTATCTAAATTGGGTGAAATAAATCCATAGAGACTATCGGCCGGTTGCAAATAGAAGTAATTATAGGCCGGTGTAAAGCTTCCAATTGCTTTGATAAGGAATGAGTTTCGGGATTCATCTCCCCATAGATAGTAATGAGTTGGCTCATTTAATACATTATTTCTTAGGTTAAAATGATTGTTAGCTGTCGTGTAAGGAACTAGACCCCCAGGAATATTTAAGTTTTCCGTGTAACTTCCACAAATGATAGGTGAAATCCCATTTGCTATCGCCACACCATGTCCTTCATCGTCTCGCTTTCCGCCAAACTGTTTTACATAGGTAGTTAAGCCGGAATTCGAGATTTTCCACAGGTAGGCATCTTTGAATCCAACTGAATTAAAAATTCCTTGGTTGGTTTGCATTTCAGTCCAATCACAGGAAAAGAACCCAGTAATGTAAATGTCACGAGCCACATCTGTTGAAATGGATCGTGCGGATAAGGTGTTGTCAGAGCCCAATGAAGTTCCCCAAATGTAATTTCCATTCGAATTGGTTTTCAAGGCAAAAATTTGTTTTGAATATGGATTGGTAATGGTGTTGATTCCTGATGGGGTTGTGTATTGAAGGTTTCCGATAAAATCTCCGACTACCACTATATCACCTTGATTATCAACTTCAAGATCATAAGCTAAAACCATTCCTGCTCTAATCGTTCGTAACCATTGTAAACTTCCTTGCGGATTGATTTTGGCTAAAAATCCGACGTTGTAACCGATGTTGTAAAATGTTTGAGAACCAAAAACCAAGGTGTCGGAGAACTGCCCGGTCATATAAATGTTGTTATTGATGTCGGTATGTACTGCTAATCCTCGATCTTCATACTTTGCCTGACCATTGAGAACCCAAATGGGATCTCCATTGCTTGTGTATTTTGAAATGAATAAATCTGCTGCTGGTGCATTTAAATTGGGATCAATTGTACTTGACAAAGACAATCCACCGATAGAGCTTGAACCAGTGTATTGTCCTGTCAGAATGAGGTTGTTTAAATTGTCGGTTGTAATTCCATAGGCATTTTCTGATCCTGATCCACCCTCAGATCTTGCCCATAGAACCTCTCCTGAAGGGTTCATTTTAAGAAGAAAAATATCCTTTGAGTTAGCGGTTGAATTTAGTGTGTAGGTTCCAAAATTCACAGTACCATAATATTGTCCTGTTATGTAGATGTTCTGATCGGAATCTATTGCTAAATCATAGGCTCTATCAGAGAAACTTCCTCCGTAACGGCGAACCCATGTTAATTGTCCTGAGGAATTGTATTTGGCAACATAGATATCCCCATTTCCAAGTGCTTGAGGTTCTACAACTGTCACGTCAAATGCAGTTTCACCTGTCATATAGCCGCATATGTAGGAATTTCCGGAGGCATCCACCTCAATGTCCATGGCTTCATTGACAAAAGCACTTTCAGTGTTTTTCCCCCAGTTTTGAGAGAATGTAACGAAAGTCAGTAATTGGAGAATGATAAGAATATATCTTTTCATGAGTAGAAGTTTAAGGCTAAATATAGGCTAGTTACATTAGCAGTGTGGTCTAATTGATTCAGTGGTATTGATTGTTTAGTGGAATATCATTTTTTTATTGAAATGAAAACGAACAAGCCTGTAAAACAGTTGGTTAGTAATGGTGGATTTTGGCTAAAAGCCACTAAAAAGGGCTATCCCAATTGAGATAGCCCTTTTTTTGTTAAGGTAGGTAATATCTTTATTGACAAGTTAAATCGTCAACTGATGGTGCAAGATCAGCCCCGTTTAAATCTTTAACTGTCCAGGAGCCAGTAATAACTGGGTCTCCATTTGTTGAATTCCATCGAACAAGAATTGTAACAGTCTCACATGCTCCAACACTTCCTTGTAAACGAATTACACGATTAGAGCTATTTCCAGGCGTCCATTGTTGTACCGACAAATCTCCACCTGTTACGATGATTTCAGCGTCTTGTCCTGTGAAATTGGTCAAACCACCTTGAATTCTCACGAATTCCATTGCTTCTTCAGATGTAAATGTGAACAATGCTTCACGTGAGTTATCACATGACAGTGCTATGCCTGAAAATGATGTAGAGCAACAATTAGCAGAAACAATCAACGGAAAGGATGCAACCGTTTGATTGAATGGAATTGTTGCGCCATTGCATCCAGGCCCACTTGAGACATAGTGTGCGCGGAATAAATACTCTCCAGCAGCTGATGGAGCATAAGTATAAGAGAAAATACCACCTGAAGGAGCTCCTGAGCCAAGAGCACTCCAAGTATTTCCACCATCGGTACTCACTTGAATAGTAGACATACCGCAAGAATTACCATATCCATTGTTAAATGAGATGGTAACTTCACTTCCGAGACAAATTTGATCTTCGGAATAGGACAAAAATTGATTGGCAGCCGATCTCGTTGCCAAGTCATTGTTTAGGATCTCTTTTTGGCAGCTATTGAAAAGGACAGCTCCCAAGAAAAGACCGATAAACATAAAACTTACACGTTTCATAATCGTTGTTTTTGGTTAATAAAAAATGAATTATATCAGCAAATATATGCAGTTTGTCGAAATAAAAAGATTATTCATCGAAACTATAGCTTGTTTTCAGTCAGACTCAAAACAATTTCAATGAAGGAAATGAAACAGATGCTCTAACCTAAAAAATCATCAGATTGAAGTAATCAAATATGAATAGCTTAGGAAGCTTGATAAGCATCTATTTTAGTGCTTTAAAATTTATTTGATAGTGAGTGCCTTGATTTTTAGAATCTTGCATTAAGGTGCCTGAAAGTTGCTCAGTTAAACTTCTGATTAATGACATTCCAAGGGAATCTTTTTTTTCTGAAATTTCAGCACTCAACCCAATTCCATTGTCTCCAATGAACATGGTATATTCATTACCTTCTAAAGCTTTTATTTGTACGTAGATTTTTCCGGTTTTCTTTTCTTTAAAGGCGTGTTTTATAGAATTAGTTATTATTTCATTAATCAACAAACCTAGTGGAATGGCGGTGTCAATATCAAATTCAATTCCATCAACATCGATTTGGAGCTCTATCGCTTGGTGTTTTTCCGATAGAGTAGATATCAATGACCCAATCAATGTCTTTAAATAATCATGATAATTGATTTTTGAAAACTCAGTGGACTTATAAAGTAATTCATGAACTTTCGCCATAGACGAAATACGACTCAAACTTATCTCAACCATTTCAGCTACCTTCGGATCATCAGTAGCGTAAGATTGAAGTTTAAGTAGCGATGAGATGATTTGTAAATTGTTTTTTACGCGATGATGTACTTCCTTGAGCAAAATAGCTTTTTCGCGATTGGCCTTTTGTAAGTGAAGATTCTCTTCTTTGATTCTTTCCGTTAAGTCCGTAGTTGTTAGAAATACTCTTTTGTAGTCGTTTTCATGTCCTTTTACTACAGTCCATTTGAAATGAACGTAGCGGTAATTGTCTTTAAATGTCTTTAACTCAGCTTCAAACTCACAAAATTGTTGATTGTTCCAAATAGCTTCAATTTGTCGTAAAGCATATTCAAATGATTTCGGAGTTACGAGACTTTTAAAATTCGCAAGAATTTCTTCTTTCGTGCTACCCTCATTCAGTTTGACAACAGCCATGTTGATTTTGTTCACTATCAGTTTGGAAGCAACTCTTGTCATTTCTTCCGGAAATGTTGAGAAGTAAAGGCGTGGATCCTTTACACCACTCAACTTTAGCAAATCAAGTTCATTCTTGACTTCTGAAAAATCTTCATCCCAGATAGGAATAGGAGAGTCTTCAAACAAAGAATAATAATGACTTAGTATTTCTAATCGTTCTGATTCAGTGCGTTTTCGGTTAGTTATATCACTTACAAATGCTAAAGCACCCTGGTATTTATCACTTATAATAATCGGACTAGATTTCATCTCCGTCCACAGTGGTAAACCCGATTTTGTTCGCAAAAGGAATTCATGATCCTCTTTAACACCATTTTTTCTTTTCGACAGATTTTTTAAGGCGATTTTTTTGCCTTCATCATCCATAAAATCGAACAGAACCTTACCTACCATTTCATGCGGCTCATACTCCAGCATTTCTGCCATTTTTGGATTGACAAAAACAGTTAGTTCATTTTTATCAATTACCCAAACACCTTCGTTGCTGGATTCAACGATAAGCCGAAATAGATTGCTGTCATGTAAGTTGTTCAAGTGGCTGGTATTCTGTCAAATATAAGGCCTCATTCTACAAAATCCTAATGTAAACTGGAAAAAATCGTCAATATGAGTTAAGCCTTAAGGATTCTATCGAAAGCTATTCATCATTAGTCTAGCGCGTAATTCCAATAAATCAATAATGCCGTGCTAAAGAATAAAGTTGGAATACCTATGGGAACGAATGTCCAAACCAGTTTATCACTCCGTTCGGTTCTCCATACAACCCAAATGGGAAGAACAAGAAATCCATAAACCCCACACAATGACAAATACCAAAAAGGATTACACATCAAAAAAGCCATTAGTATCAGAAGAGATTTGTGAAGATAGAGCAAGTATTTTGAAGATCCTGTCAATGTTATTTCAAATGTATTTCAACCCTTCTGTTCAAGTTCTTATCTACCTCGTTCTTTTCTTTTTCAACTTTCGGTGCGTCAAAGGAGCGCCCGACATATTCCATTTGATTCTTGGGAACGCCCAGCTTTCTCAACATTTTATAGACTCGCTTTGCCCGTTTTCGGGATACACGCATGTCTGGTCCACAGCAAACATGTCCTTCTATGAGAATTTGTTGACTGGGTACTTCTTTAAGGTACTCTGAAAGAATGTTCAATCGCAATCGATTCACGTGACTGATTGATGCACTATTGTTCTGATAGCGAATAATGAGTGGGAAATCAAATGGAAGTTCTGAAGTAAGAGAATCTGTCTGGGAAAAGGATAGAAATCCCGAAAAAACGAAAAGCATCTTTAGCAACAACTTCATCTATTGACAGTATGAATGCAAAGTTAATGAAATATCGTATTGTGCTGATGAGTCAAAGACATTCGACTACTCCAATCCCACATTCCAGCTTCCATCCAACACCAGCTTTCCGTCTCTTTTTTCAGTTGATCCAGGAACGATAAATCCTTTGATCAGACTGGTTTTCCCTTTTTGGATGAGATCCAGTAATTGGCTTTCTGTCAATTTTTTACCGAGTAATTCAAACGGTACTTTAAATCCACATTCCTTGAAATTGGAGCAGCCAACGGCTGTTTTGCCTTTCATCAGTTTTACAGACTTGCATTTTGGGCAATCCAACGATTCGATACTTGGTTTTTCTTTGACCGTTCGGGGTGCTCTTTCTTTTTTAGGGGGAGCTGTAACGGCAATAGGCTCCACCTGAATTTGGCGGTGTGAATTGAAGATCACTTCATCCGTCAATTCACGTACCATTTTATACAACTCTTGTTTAAAAATCTCCGGTTGGTATTCTCCCTTTTCGATGAGACGCAATTTACGTTCCCATTGTCCGGTCAATTCAGGACTCTTCAATAGTTCATTCTGGATCGTATCGATGAGGTCGATCCCAGTTTGTGTAGCTACGATGTTCTTCCGTTGCTTTTCGATGTATTTGCGCCTGAATAAGGTTTCAATGATATTGGCACGTGTAGATGGTCTACCAATCCCGTTGTCTTTCATCAACTCGCGCATTTCCTCATCTTCCACCTGCTTTCCTGCCGTTTCCATTGCTCTCAATAATGTGGCTTCAGTGTAGGGTTTAGGAGCTGAGGTCTTCCCTTTATGAACAAACGGTTCATGCGGACCTTTTTCCCCTTCAACAAAAGTCGGAAGCACTCGTTCTTCTTCAGCTGAACCCGGAGCATGGATCATAGAACCTGGATTTGATTCATTTACGGAACTTTGTCCTTGCTCTGAACCCTGAGCCTGTCGAAGGGTGTTCTTTGCTCCTTGTTCATCATAAATAACTCGCCATCCCGGCTCCAGAATTTGCTTTCCCGTTGCCTTAAACACCAATGTACCAACCTTGCCCAGAACGGTCGTATTGCTCACCTTACACTCCGGATAGAAGACCGAAATAAAACGCTTCGCTATTAGGTCGTAGATCTGATTCTCAGTGGGCGAAATTCCACTCGGATTGACACCTGTAGGAATGATAGCGTGGTGATCGGTCACTTTTTTGTCGTCGAATACCGTTTTGGATTTTGGAATCGGTTTCTGAAGCAAAGGTTCTGTGAAACGCTTGTAGTACTGCATGTTTCTCAAGATACCTTCCACCTTTGGATAGATATCTTCGGAAAGGTAGGTAGTATCAACTCGCGGATAGGTAACGATCTTTTTTTCGTACAAACTTTGCACATTTTTCAGTGTTTCATCGGCTGAAAAACCATATTTTTTGTTGGCTTCAACTTGTAACGAGGTCAAGTCAAACAATCGAAGATTACCCTCTTTCCCTTCTTTCTGCTCAAAGGATGTCACTTCAAATTCATGCTGTTTCAGATATTCTAAGCCTTTGTTAGCCTTTTCTTCACTGTTTAAACGATCGATCTGACACAAGAATTCTGTTTCGCGGTAATTCGTTTTCAATTCCCAGTACTCCGATGAAGTAAATGCATTGATCTCTTTCTGACGTTGAACGATCATTGCCAGTGTTGGGGTTTGGACCCGGCCAATTGATAGGGTCGCTTTACCTCTACCGAACTTAGTTGTGAAGGCACGGGTAGCGTTGATCCCTAATAACCAGTCGCCGATTGCTCTTGCAGAACCAGCAGCATAGAGATTGTCGTATTGTTTGGAATCCTTTAGTTTCTCAAAGCCCTCCTTAATGGCTTCTTCTGTAAGAGAGGAAATCCATAAACGTTTAATCGGTTTCTGGCATTTTGCTTTAAGTAAGACCCATCGTTGAATCAATTCTCCTTCCTGGCCGGCATCCCCGCAATTGATAACCGAATCACATTGAGCGACCAGATTTTCGATGCATTTGAATTGTTTCTGAACACCGGCATCATCAACTACTTTTATCCCAAAATTGGGAGGGATGATTGGCAGATCTTCCAGTTTCCAATATTTCCAGCGTTCGTTATAATCATGTGGCTCTTTCAACGTACACAAATGACCAAATGTCCAACTGACCCAATAGCCATTTCCTTCCCAGTAGCCATCCTTTCGGGATTTAGCTCCTAAGATCTCAGCGATGTCTTTCGCTACAGATGGTTTTTCGGCAATGCAGAGGATCATAAGTTTTTAATTAACCACAAAGGCACAAAGTTATTTTTTATTAACTGCAACGTTTTAGGTTACAAGGGATTTAATAGCATCAGAAAATTATTTTTCAAGTTGGCCATTGATTACTCTTTTCACACCGTTTTTGAACAGCGGTACATTAAAATTGATCAAAAGACCTAATTTACAATTTGAAAGTTTTAAATAAGTCAAAAGTTGTGCAAGATGAAGGTCTGATATCTTTTCTACGGCTTTAAGTTCCAGAATCACTTTATCCTCCACCATTAGATCAATTTTATAATAGGTTTCCATTTGAATTCCATCATAGATGACCGGTAATATCTTTTGTCTTTCAACTTTCAGGTTTGCTTGGCAAAGCTCATAATATAAGCACTCTTCATATGAACCCTCAAGAAGACCGGGACCTAAAGTTCTGTGAACTTTCATTCCTAGCTCGAAAACTATTCTGGAGATTTCATTTTCCGTCATTGAATTAATTTTTTTTTCTCGAGTTTTCTTAGTGTCTTAAATGGGTAGCGCTGGTCTATTTCATTGGTGCCTTCGTGGTTTATTTTTTCGAATAATGTTTCACCACAAAACCAGATTCATTCTTTTCATCTTTTTCCCAATGGAGTATCTCCCGTGCCATCCATTTTTCTTCGTCGAATTCCGGAAAGAAGGTGTCAGCGCCGTATAACGCATCCACGTGTGTGATGTACATCTCGTCCACACACTTCAGATCCAATGCCTGACGGTAGATCTCACCTCCTCCAATAATGAAAACGTGCTTCTGTTCTTCACCTGAAAAAAAGGAAAGACAATCCTGCATAGAGTGAAAGACCTTAGCACCTTCAGCTGTAAAATCAGTGTTGCGGGTCAGAACCACATTTTCACGATTCGGTAAGGGACGAAATTTTTCTGGAATAGAATCCCAGTTCTTGCGTCCCATGACCACAACATGACCAGTAGTGGTTTCCCGGAAGAATTTCATATCTGCAGGCAAATGCCACATCAGATCGTTATTCTTCCCGATCCCACGCTCGCGGTCCATCGCTACAATCAGTTTTATTGACATTCAGAATAAGTTTTAGTATTTACGATTGAAGAATGAGCATAGACCGCTTCGCTTATTGAAAGTATCGACTTCTGTAAAGCCCATGTTCTATGTTCTACGCTCCTTTTTCCTCACTACACAGCCACTGCTCCCTTAATATGCGGATGCGGATCATAACCTACTAATTCAAAATCTTCATAGGTGAAACCGAAAATATCTTTCACATTTGGATTGATCTTCATCGTTGGTAGAGGCCTGCATTCTCTTGATAATTGCAATTCTACTTGTTCCAAGTGATTACTGTAAATATGCGCATCACCAAATGTATGTATAAAATCTCCAGGTTCGAGATCGCAAACTTGCGCCAGCATCATGGTAAGCAAGGCATAGGAAGCAATATTAAATGGTACTCCCAGAAATGTGTCGGCACTTCGTTGATACAACTGACAACTTAATTTTCCATCCGCCACGTAAAATTGGAAAAGGGTGTGACATGGAGGTAAGGCCATATTGTCTACATCTGCCACATTCCAAGCTGAAACGATATGACGACGTGAATCCGGATTGTTCTTTAATGAATGAACCAATTTCGTGATCTGATCGATCGTACCACCATGACCATCCGGCCAACTGCGCCACTGGTGTCCGTATACCGGACCTAAATTCCCGTTTTCATCCGCCCATTCATCCCAGATCGACACGTTGTTGTCTTTCAGGTATTTGATATTTGTGTCACCCTGAAGAAACCAAAGCAATTCAATAATAATGGAGCGTAAATGCAGTTTCTTAGTGGTTACAACAGGAAATCCTTTGGACAGATCAAAACGCATCTGGTAACCAAAGACGGAGATCGTCCCAGTCCCGGTTCGGTCTTCCTTTTTGGTTCCATGGTCAAGAATGTGCTGTAAAAGATCGTGGTATTGCTTCATTTTTACTCTTTGTTTTCGATTGGTCGAAATTACGAAATATGCCGCTTTTCAGGCAATGAAGTTATCAAGAAACGGATTGACTTTTCAACGCTCTAATCACGCAAGGCATGTTGCAGCGCATAAACCATAATCATAAGACAAAATCCCAAACTGATAGCAAATGCAATCAGAACAGTTTTGTTTTTATAGATGAACTCTACTTTTTGAGTACCCTCGGGTACTACAATCGTCATGAAGTTTTGATTACTTTTATAAATAGGGGTTTTTTCTCCGTCGATTGTTGCTTCCCATCCATCATAGTATTTTTGAAAAATGGTCAAAAGTTGGCTTTCGCCAATTTCTGTTTTGATCTCGAAGTGATTGGCATTGTAGGATTGAATATAGGCATCATCGGATTCGCTATGACTCAAACGAAGATTACTCAATACATTATAGCTAAAGCCATCAAAGAACAGAAGTTCTGGTCTGTAAGTACTGTCCCTATTCGCTGAAAACATGCGTTTCTCGTGAACTACTTTATCTGAAAGCAGAAGAATTGAGTTGGCTTGCATTTCGCTAAATATGAATGGGAATTTACTCTCTAAATTGTCATAAGAGCCAAACGAGAAAGAATTAAATCCTTCCACTGTGATCTGCTTCAGAAAAATATGATAGTTCTGCCAATACGGTGTTCCAGGAGTAGGTAGAGTACCTATTTGTGCTATCGATAGGTCATTCATTAAAGGAAAGCCTTTTGGTAATTCGTTAACAACCTGCTTGGCTTCTTGTGAAGTCACCTGAGGATAATAAATAGTGTAGGGTGCATTTAACTGAGTAGCAATAATAAGATCAAACGCAATAATTACTGTGATTAATTTAAGCTGAAGTCGCGTTCGTTTGACCAGCCAGATAACAACTAAGAGTGAGAGAATGATAAAAGTTTGAAGAATTGATTGAAATGCAATGTGCTGCTCAATAAATGAATCCCTTGAATGCTCCATTACTACAGATTTAAAAAATGCCGCAATGGAAAGATGCGTTCCGCTTCGCAATGAAAGGATCAAAACGACAAAAAACACAATTGATCCGGAAAGTGGAATCAACCATTTTTTCAGATTCAATGGTTCGCCTCTTTTGTATAAAATATTTAGGTAATTGGCGCCGATAAGTATAAAGGGTAATATAGCGAACAACCTGAAAACACTTGGGAAGCGGAAAACTCCCATCATTGGAATGTATTTGTACAGAAGTTCTCTTACAGGGAGCGCATCACCAACTGCTGCGCTTAATGAAAACAAGGCCAAACCAAGTAAGATTTTTAATTCAAAACTCTTTTTTGAAAATAATCCGGCGACAAAAAAGAACAACAACACTATGCCAAAATACCCATTGATCATTGAGATATCTCCATTGAAAAATTCATGAAATTTCACGGTTGAGAAGGGTGTGATGAAAGATAGAAAGGCATTTGGACCAAAAGGTGACGACAATACTTGCTCTAATGAGAATCCTTCCAGGCGAGATAGGTAGGGACTTACCTGCCATACTGAAACCAACATTCCTGAAGATAAAATCAAAGCTGTTAGAACGAAAACAGTATGTCTGGCTATTAGATCCGAAAAGGCGAACAATCCTCTCATCTTTGCGGCGCGCCATAGGTAGATTAAGGCAATAACTAAAAAAAAATAAAACAATATTATTACAAAAGCGGGATAGCCACCAGTAATCATCAAAAACAAGAAAAATCCGGCATAAATGGAGTTTCTCCAAGTATGTTCGCGAGTCATTTTGAAATAGAAATTTAAAAGAAAGGGTAGCCATGCAGCGCCAATGATGTAAGGTAAATGTTGTGCATTACTCACAAACACACCGCAAAGCATGTAGGAAATTGCAGCAATAAATGCTACTCGGGGTTCCATTTTAAACGTTTTTGCCAAGGCATACATACCTGCTCCTGCAAAAAACACATGGATGAAAAATTCAAATCCTATTGAGTACACGGAATAGCCCACTGAGCTTCCAATCAGCCAAACCAATGGATACCAAGCTCCACTTGATGGATCTGCATGTATTGGGTAACCTAGATCCTGATAGGGATTCCAGTACGGGAAAATGCCATTTTGTAGACATTCCCCAATGTGGAAACGCCATGGATAGAAGCAGTCAATCATGTCATAAACCATTGGATTTCGATCAAAAATCACCTGAAAAAAAGCCATCGCAGCAATTATAAGCATTGCCAAGTAGGGGTAAAACCGTTGTGATCGTTCCGTTAGATTCATGCTCAAAACACTGAATTGAATTCTGTTTTCTCAAAAATAAGAACTCTTTCCGAACTAAAGACTTTTTCAAGAATTCCGTACTTTTAACCACCCATTATGGATCAGATCTATCTCAGTATCATAATTCCTGCTTTTCGTTCCGCAACGGTTCTGGAGAAAAATCTGCCTGAATTGTTGTCTTGGATGAAGAATCAGTCTTTTGTGACTGAAATAATAATCGTCAATGATGGGTCCAATGATTCCGGCGCAACACATCAAGTGGCTCAAAATTTTAATTGCAACTACATTGAATTAGCGCAAAATCGTGGGAAAGGTGCTGCCGTGCGGGCTGGTATGAAAACGGCAAAGGGACGATTCCGAATTTTTACCGATGCTGATATTCCATTCGAATGTTCGGTGCTTAATAAATTTGTTCGCTATTTGGCAGAAAAAGAATTTGACTTAGTAGTAGGAGATAGGGGCTTGATTGAATCAGATTATTTCTCAAGAATTTCTGGTCAACGACGATTCGGAAGTGGATTTTTCACCTTTTTGGTAGGTCGCTTTGTGACGACAGGATTTTCGGATACTCAATGCGGTTTGAAGGGGTTTCGGGCAGATGTAGCTGATGATCTTTTTGGTGTAGGAAGAATCAATGGTTTTGCTTTTGATGTTGAGCTCATTTACATTGCTTTAAAACGTAATTACGACATAAAAAAACTTCCCGTACAATTGAGAAGTCAGGATGGAGGAAGTGTTAGCGTACTGAGACATGGATGGCGAATGGTTCTTGATTTGTTTTTGATCAAATGGAACCATGTCAAAGGATATTATAAGAAAAAATGAACAGAAGAATTACCAATACGATCCGTTTTGTCATGGATGAATTGATTCCTCCTTTCATACGGGACTCGCGAATTTTCATGTATCCATTTTATCTTTTTGCCTACAGAGGAAGGAACATTTCTGAAGTAATGGATTTCAAGAAGAATATTTACCGCTATTCACCTGAGGAATACGCATCCTTTTACAATAATCTGAACACCATTTCACGAAACCGAGCTACTGATCTCAATCAAGCGTGTATCGATTTTATCTTGGATCAAATTGACGAGAAGGATCAGACAGTTGCAGATATTGGTTGTGGTAAAGGATTTGTGTTGCGTATGCTTGCAGAGCGATATCCAACCTTGGACTTAACAGGTTTTGATATCAAAGAACCGGAGGGAAATGAACCTTTTAATTATGTTCGGGGAAATGTTGAGGCACTTCCATTCGAGGATCGTTCATTTGATGTTGTTTTATGTAATCATACTATAGAACACTTACTACAATTGGATCAGTGCATTTCTGAATTGATACGTATTACAAAACGAAAATTGATTGTAGTAACACCTTGTCAACGTTATTATTATTACACGTTGGATGAGCACGTTAATTTTTTTCCCTTTAAAGAAAGTTTGACCTCTCGTTTTATGTTAGAAGACCATGTTTGTTTAAAACTTCAGGGTGATTGGGCGTTTATAGCCAACTGTGAGGGAAATGAATTGATGGAGCGGGTTGTGAGTGAAAGTTCTTTAACCTAAATTTGTCATTATGAGGATTTTGATAGTGCTTTTGATTTTCATCCCAACGATTGTTTTGTCTCAGAAACAGATCGATCTGAAAAAGAAATTTACAGGTTCATACAAAGGCGAAATTTCTTCATTCAAAATGGATACAGGTGAAGACCTTGTCGATGTTGCCAGAGTACCAATTACCATTGAGATCAAATTAGATGAAGTCGTTTTTAAAATTGGATCGCATGAACTGACAGGATCCTATGAAGTCATGTTTGAAGCGGACAAATATTATTTGTTGGATTGCAAAATTCCGGGACGTTTGGCCGGTGAACGAGTTGTCGTTTATAAAAGAGGAAAGAAAATCTCGAGAGACGGACTTTATCCTCAGCCGAGTGCCATGTTGTACAAGGTAAAATAACCCTTGTAATTCAGTTAAGGAAATCCTTCTTGTTTTATTGCTTAATTTTGCCCTTCCAATAAATTAACATGTCAGACCTTCTTTCAAAGCTGGAAGCCATTCACTACCGTTTTCAAGAGGTAGGTAAAATGATCGTAGATCCGGATATCATTTCGGACATGGATCGCTATGTAAAATTGAGTAAAGAATATAAGGATCTCGAAGAGATTGATAAGATTTATAAAGCGTATAGCGATCTTTTGGGAAATTTAAAGAGCTCGAAAGAGCTTTTAGAAATTGAAACAGATCCCGAAATGCGTGAAATGGCGAAAATGGAGATCGATGACTTGGAACAGCGCAGACCTGAAATGGAGGAGGAGATTAAATTCATGTTGATACCAAAAGATCCAGAAGACGATAAGAATGCCATTATGGAATTACGTGCAGGTACAGGTGGTGACGAGGCATGTATTTTCGTAGAGGATTGTTTCAGAATGTATATCATGTTCTTTAAAGAAATGGGATGGCAGTATGAGATCTTAAACTCTTCTGAGGGCTCAGTAAAAGGATACAAAGAGATTTCCATGGAAATTACCGGTTCCGGGATATACGGAATGCTCAAATTTGAATCGGGAGTACACCGTGTTCAGCGTGTTCCGGAAACGGAATCACAAGGTCGTGTGCACACTTCCGCGATCACTGTCGCCGTATTACCTGAGGCAGAAGAAGTAGATTTTGAGCTTGACATGAACGATGTGCGAAAAGATACGTTCAGAGCATCCGGTGCCGGTGGACAGCACATCAATAAAACCGAATCAGCCATTCGACTAACCCACAATCCAACCGGATTAGTAGTAGAATGTCAGGATGGTCGTTCGCAACACAAGAACTTAGAAAAAGCCATTTCAGTTTTGCGTTCACGCTTATACCAAATGGAATTGGATCGTGTGCACAATGAACGCGCTGCACAACGAAAAACATTGGTTTCGACAGGAGATAGATCAGCGAAGATCAGAACCTACAACTATCCACAAGGAAGGATTACGGACCATCGCATCAACAAAACGATATATAATCTCAATGCATTTATGAATGGTGACATTCGTGAAATGATCGATGCATTGAAGCTGGCAGAGAATGCCGAAAAATTGAAAGGACAGGAACTTGGAGTATGACACGAGCAGAACTAATTGAACAGATCAGAATCAAGCGATCATTTTTATGCGTGGGATTGGATACCGATCTTACAAAGATTCCTCCTCATTTATTGGATTGCGAAGATCCGATATTTGAATTCAACAAGGCGATCATTGATGCTACCAAAGATTATGCAGTTGCCTATAAACCAAACATTGCCTTCTACGAATGTTACGGACCGAAAGGCTGGGAGTCACTTCGAAAAACGATTGATTACATTCCGGATAATATACTCACAATTGCAGATGCCAAGCGCGGTGACATAGGAAATACTTCAACGTATTATGCGAAAACATTTTTTGAATACCTGGATTGCGACTCTGTAACTGTAGCTCCATATATGGGGGAAGATAGCGTAACTCCTTTTCTCGACTTTAAGGGCAAATGGGTTATTTTGTTGGCGCTAACATCCAATAAAGGAGCCTTGGATTTTCAAATGATCAAGGATGAGCAGGGAGAAGAACTCTTCAAAAAGGTCTTACAACGTTCATGTGAATGGGGAACTCCTGAGAACCTGATGTTTGTTGTAGGTGCAACTCGTGCTGAGGGAATTGGCGAAGTGAGGAAGATGGTTCCTGATCATTTCTTTTTAGTTCCCGGAGTAGGAGCACAGGGCGGATCTCTTGAAGATGTAGCCCAATATGGTTGGAATAAGGATTGTGGTTTATTAGTGAACTCATCTCGAGGAATCATTTACGCATCACAAGGTGAGGATTTTGCTGAAAAGGCGAATTCAGCTGCAAGAGATTTGAAAGATCAGATGGAATTGATTTTGAATCGCAAAAAATTCTGAAGAATAAAATGAATTTATTACCAACCGATAGTAGATTCATATCGTTCTATTGCCAGGTCGAGTTTTTTGTTTGTCAAAAAGTTTGTGTATTTTTACCCATCTTAAAAATAAATTAAGTTATGAAGAAGATTTACTTATTAGCAGGTGTGCTAGTTGCTGGATTTGCGGTTAATGCACAGAAAGCAGTACAGCCTGCAACAATGAAAATGGATCGAAATGAGATCCGTCCTGTTGCTAAAGCAGCAGCGAATCAAGTGAAAGCAGAAGGAGATGAATGGTGGAGCGACGGTTTCGATACACCGGCAAACTGGGCTCATTCTGCAGGTGCAGGCCACACTGCTGGAAACTGGGCTGTGATTAACGCATTGCCATCTAATATTACAAGTCAGCAGGCTGCATATGGTTGGCCAGCAACATTCTCTAACGCATCTGGGAACTTTGCATTTATCGATTCTGATGCTGCTGGAGGTTCTGCTGCACAAGACGCGTATTTTACTTTTCAGCAAGACATCGATTTGTCAGGTGCTGGAAGTGCTCCAATGTATTTAGTGTTTGACGAATATTACCGTCACTTCTACGATCAGAATTTTGTGGAAGTTTCCAACGATGGTGGAGCAACTTGGACTATTTTTCAGGTGAATCCTCCTTCTGAGGTTCCGGTTAACACAAACTGTGTACCTGGTGAGGTTGAAACTGTGAATATCACTCCTGCAATGACTGGTGGAGCATGGGCAAGCAATGTTCGTGTTCGTTTTCATTATGTTGGTCAGTGGGATTGGTTCTGGGGAATTGATAACGTACGTATTATCGAGGCTTGGGATAATGACATGAAATTGAACAGTTGGTACATGACTACTCCTGTTGCTACTTCATTCGGATACGATTACTATCATGTCTCTGCGTCTCAAACGGCATTCCCAGGAGTTACTTTTGGTGCAATTGTAACTAACAACGGTGGAGCAGATCAGTCTTCAGTTCAATTGAGCGCAACTGGTACAGGTGGTTATAACCAAACAGGTCCGGCAGTATCAATTGATGCTACTTTGACTGATTCATTAGAGATTACTGTTCCATATATGCCAACTGGTTTAGGAACAAAAACAGTTAACATGACAACTGTAATTACAGGAACAGATTCAGATCTTACAAACAACACAGCTACTTTTGATATGTTCTTGACTCAGTATGAGTTTGGTCGTGACAATAATATTTCTTCAGGTTCAATCGGACAAGTTTCTTCTCAAGATGGACAGCCATTGAAAATTGGTAACGTAATGGAGATTTTCAGTCCAATGGCTGTTAAAGGAATTAAATTGCGTTTGGCGACTCAACCTGCTGGAGCAGTAGGGAACGAATTTTTCTGTGAACTTTGGAGATTCAACGGTACAGATGCTTATGAGTACGTTGCTGAAACGAATGTTGCAACGGTTGCAGGTACAACTGCAGCTTGGGTTACTTTGCCTTTGTTAGGTGGTGCTGTTAACTTGAATCCTGGTGATGACATTCTTGTTGTTGCTGGTCACTTTGGTGGTGCAACCCCTGTTCGTTTTGGTTTGGCACAAAATACTTTCGAGCAATCTGTACTTGGATTCCTTGCTAATGGTGATATGTTCTATTTGAGCTCTCCATCAGCAGTGATGATCCGTCTTTCTGACGATCCAACACTCGGTGTAGAAGAATTAACAAATGATTTTGGAATGTCAGTTTATCCTAACCCGGCAAACGCAAACACAACATTGTCATTTGAGTTGAACAACGAAGCTCAGGCTTCAGTTAATGTAACTGACTTGGCTGGTAAAGTTGTATTTACACAAGTATTGGGTACTGTTAACGGTACGCAGAATGTAACATTGAACACTGAGTCTTTGACAAATGGTGTTTATATGGTTAACCTTTCTGTAAACGGAACAGTGTCTACTCAGAAATTGGTAGTAAGAAAGTAATTTCTTCCAAAATATGAAGAAGGGTCGGAAAACCGACCCTTTTTTGTGCTCATAGGTTTTGATTATTTTTGCAACTCATTTTTAAGACTAACATTATGAAAGCATACGTATTCCCCGGTCAAGGGGCTCAATTTTCCGGAATGGGTAAAGATCTATACGACAATAGTGAATTGGCCAGAGAGATGTTCAATAAAGCTGATGAGATAATGGGATTCTCTATCTCAAAGATTATGTTTGAAGGAACAGATGAGGAATTAAAACAAACAAAAGTAACTCAGCCTGCTATTTTTCTTCATTCGACAATTCTTGCTGCTTGCCTTGGTGAAGACTTTAAACCGGATATGGTTGCTGGTCATTCTTTAGGAGAATTTTCTGCACTAGTTGCAAATGGTACATTAAGTTTTGAAGATGGACTTCGTTTGGTGTCGAAACGTGCTATAGCTATGCAAAAGGCGTGTGAAATGGAGCCATCAACTATGGCCGCAATTTTAGGATTAGAGGATGATGTAGTTGAGGAAATTTGTGGTGCAGTTGAGGGAGTGGTAGTGCCTGCAAATTACAATTGTCCCGGACAACTGGTCATCTCAGGTGCCATTCCATCTGTTGAAAAAGCATGTGAAAAATTGACAGAAGCAGGAGCAAAAAGAGCCTTAATCCTTCAGGTAGGTGGAGCTTTCCACTCTCCATTGATGGAGCCGGCGCGTGAAGAACTGGCGGCTGCAATTGAAGCAACTCAATTCAACACACCGAAATGTCCGGTGTACCAGAATGTGACGGCATCAGCTATTTCTGATCCGGCAGAAATTAAAAAGAACCTCGTAGCGCAATTGACAGCTCCGGTACGTTGGACCCAAACAATGACTCAAATGATTGCAGATGGCGCGAGTGAAGTTATTGAAGTAGGTCCGGGTAAAGTGTTGCAAGGATTATTCAAGAAAGTAGATCGAGCGTTTCCATGCTCCAGTGCGGAAATTTGAGAAGATTTTAAAGAATAAAAAAGCTCCTTCGGGAGCTTTTTTTATGGAATCAGGTTACAATCTTCATCTGTAAGGAAATCTTAAAAATGAAGTTTATGAAAAGTTGGTTAACATTAGTGATGTTGGGATGGGTCTCAATCATCAGTGCGCAGTCAAATTTTGGAGAAGTTGTCGGGACTGTAGTTGAAAAAGGAACGGGGAACTCTGTATACGGAGCCCAAGTTTTCATTTTGGATCAAGGACAAAAGTATGCTGCTATAACCGGTACTGATGGGCGCTTTAGAATTAGTGCGGTCCCATCAGGAACTTATCATGTAAATGTGAAATTGTACGAAGATACCATGTATGGGAATAAGCACAACCTAGTAGCAAAAGTACCGATTGATGGTTTTGCGAATTTAGGAACAATCCAGTTCACCAGTGAAATTTTAACCTTGGCCGTAATAACTGTATCAGCCAAAGATGATTCCTATAAATTAGTATATGGTGAATTGCCAAGAAAAGAACTTACAGCAGAGGAAATTGACAAGAGTCCGTTGAAGTTTGATGTGAAAGGATTAGTAACAACAATGTCTTCCGAAGTGCGAATGACTGAGGATGGTGAATTGGTTTTCAGAGGTGCGCGTAAAGGAGATATGTTATACCTTATGGATGGTGTAAAAACTAGTGAAATTGGAAATGTACCAGGTGTTGCGATTGGTCGAATGATGGTGTACACCGGCGGATTACCGGCAAAATACGGCGACACATTGGGTGGAGTTGTAGTCCTTGAGACTAAAAGCTATTTCGACTTATACAGAGCATGGAAAAGTGAGCAGATTAAAAAAGGATTGGATTAAGGATCGATAGTATAATTAGAATGAGAACGGCGGGAAATTAATTTCCCGCCGTTCGTTTTTTTAATCCTCTGGAAAAAAATCGGGGCTTTTTTTCTCTACTGATTTTAGATAGTTTTTCAGTTCTTGTTCATTTTCACGACGCAAAACCATGAACATATTTCCAGATTCTATTACGATGTAATTTTCCAAGCCATCTAGTACGACTAGTTTGTCGTCTGAAATATTGACAATGCAATTTTTTGACTCAAACAAATGAGCATGCTTTGCGATTACTGAATTATTATGTTCATCCTTTTTTAAATGAGTAGAAAGACTTCCCCATGTTCCCAGATCGCTCCAATCAAAATCAGCCAAAACGACATCTGCGTTTTTTGCTTTTTCCATAATGGCATAATCTATCGAGATATCTTCACAGACTTCAAAACAATGATTTACAAATGATTGCTCTTCATTCGTATTGTATTTTGCTGATTCTGCAGTAAAAAGTTCATACAGTTCTGGTGTAAAATCTTTTAAAGCTTGTAAAACAGTAGAAGCTTTCCAAACGAAAATTCCTGAGTTCCAATAGAAATTACCTTTAGCAATAAATTCTTCTGCTGTTTTTAAGTCTGGTTTTTCACGGAATTGGATTACAGGTGTGACTGAGCCAGCTTTTAATGATTGATCTGAAGTAAATTCAATATAACCGTAACCGGTGTCCGGTCGAGATGGCTGTATTCCTAGTGTAACTAGACGCTCATCTGAATTGGCTTGTTGAATTGCCGTTTCAATGATTTCCGTAAAACGCTGTTCCTTCATGATCAAATGATCCGCTGGTGATATAATAAGTGTAGCATTGGGATCTATAGATTGGATCTTAGCAGCAGCATAAGCAATGCATGGGGCGGTATTCTTACGTTTTGGTTCGGTCAGAATCCGCGAGCGATCCATTTCCGGAATTTGTTGTGCCACTAACTCTGTATATCGTGTATTGGTTACCACGAAAATATTCTCTGCTGGTGCAATACTCAGCAACCTATCATAGGTCATTCGTATCAACGATTTCCCAATTCCCAGAACATCCAGAAATTGTTTGGGATGAGATGGTGTAGACATAGGCCAGAAGCG
Source organism: Crocinitomicaceae bacterium (assembly GCA_036825545.1). Taxonomy (GTDB): domain Bacteria; phylum Bacteroidota; class Bacteroidia; order Flavobacteriales_D; family Crocinitomicaceae; genus M0103. Next base: position 50,186 of record DAISYB010000011.1, read on the forward strand.
ACTTCCGATTCCACCGGCCATTATAATACAATAGTTATTTTTCATTTTCTTTTTTGTGATATACTTGAGCCAACGAACTCACTAAATAGGCGCGATTCGAACTGGTTTCGTGACAAACATAGCGTTTTCTTCGTAATGGACCCTTTACAAATTCACGACCGTTCAAAACAAATGGAGCATTCATGGGCAATTCTTCCAAAAGAACGTGGCCTTCCTTAAGACGATCGTATTTCAAAAGTACTTTTGCCAACTGATGGTCGCTGCATGAAGATGCTTTCATGTTGACTAAAGAATTCACAAGTGCAATTTCAATATCTTTTGGCAACGCCTTGCTATCAATTACAGGTAACAATAATTTCTTGAATTCATTTTTCCATTCTGCTCCATGAGGCAAAACACTTCTACTGTATTTAAGGTAAGTATTTAAATGTGCAAATTCGTGAAGGGTAGTTACCAGAAAAGAGTAAGGATTTAAATCGCCATTCACTGTAATCTTATGCTTTTCTCCATTGATTCCGGCACGGAAGTCACCAAGCTTACTTGCACGAGATCGAACAATGCTAAAACGCACATTTGAAGTGAGAAATACATCAGTGACATAAACGACAAATGCTTCCGGCAAAAATCGCGACAGTTTGTTTAGTACTTCTTCTCTTTTTATAGCTCCATTGGATTTCACTGCGGTAAAATTAGTCGAAATCAACATTTCGAACTTGGAAAGTTTTCCAATATCACATGTCAAACACGGAAATTAACATTAATTTAGCGACAATGAATATTTTCTCCAACATAGGGCGGTATCTTATAATGATGAGTGTAGTACTCTCAAAGCCTGAGAAATGGAGTATTTTCAGGAAGAGACTATTTGACGAAATTGAGTTAATAGGTGTCAATTCGATATTTATTGTGGCTTTGATGTCAACATTTATGGGAGGTGTTATAGCCCTTCAAACGGCATCGAACATGACAAGCCCTTTTCTACCGGATTATACTGTTGGTTATATTACACAATCTAGTACCATTTTGGAATTTTCTCCTACTATAATATCCTTGATTTTAGCGGGTAAAGTAGGGTCAAATGTAGCCTCTGAGATTGGTACTATGCGTGTTACTGAACAGATTGACGCTTTAGAAATCATGGGGGTTAATTCTCTGACTTATCTTGTCCTTCCAAAAATTGGAGCAGCAATTATCTTTTTTCCTGTTTTGATCATTTTTTCGATGATCCTAAGTATGTTGGGTGGATGGCTAGCTTTGATGTTATCAGGTTTGATAACAACAGACACCTATGTTTTAGGTATTCGCTCTTTCTTTGAAATGAAACATGTTTGGTACGCATTAACAAAAACGGTCGTTTTCGGGTTTTTGATTGTATCTATAGCATCTTTTTATGGATATTACACCAAGGGAGGCTCATTGGATGTTGGACGTTCCTCAACACAAGCAGTAGTTTCTAGTAGTATTGCTATTCTTATTGCGAATTTCTTCCTAACTCAAATGATCCTACTTTCATGATTCGTGTAGAGAATGTAGATAAAGTTTTTGGGGATAATCATGTCCTGAAGAATATTTCTGCTCAATTTGAAAAGGGAAAGGTGAATTTGATCATTGGTCAATCAGGCCATGGAAAATCTGTCCTTGCCAAATGTATTGTGGGCTTGCATGAGGTGGATAATGGTCAGATATATTTTGATGACCGCGAATTCTCTTCTATGAATCGTCAAGAACGTACAGAAGTTCGTAAAGAGATTGGTATGCTTTTTCAAGGTTCTGCTTTGTTTGATTCAATGACGGTAGAAGAGAATGTTATGTTTCCTTTGAAAATGTTCACCAAAATGACAAAGAAGGAGATGCAAGATCGAGCAGATTTTTGCCTTGAGCGAGTTAATCTAACCGGAAAAAATAAATTATTACCTGCTGAATGTAGTGGAGGAATGCAAAAGCGTATTGGTATTGCGAGAGCTATCTCTATGAATCCAAAGTACCTTTTTTGTGATGAGCCTAACTCAGGATTGGATCCGAAAACCGCTATTTTGATCGATGGTTTGATCAAGGAGATTACCTATGAATATGATATCACCACTATTGTCATAACACACGACATGAACTCTGTAATTGAAGTAGGAGATAATATTTTATTTATCCATCAGGGAGAAAATTGGTGGCAGGGGGATCGTCGGTCAATAATAACAACTGATAATCCTGAAATTTTGAGTTTCGTTTATGCATCGGAATTCATGAAGGAAATACGTCATTCCATGCAAGCAGCACTTGGTGCTAAGAAATAAATAATTCAGGAAAATTATTCTTGCTCGTCTTGATGATCAGCGTCTTGCTCAAATGAATCCTCTGTTTCAAGGAATTTCTTATCAATTGCTTTCTTCGCTTTGGCTCCCATCGACTTTAATTTCTCAGCACTGCGTATGAGATTGCCTGATCCGGTTGAAAGTTTATTCATGGCTGAATCAAATGCAGCGGCTGATTCACGTTGTTTAGAACCTAATTTCTCCATATCTTGAATGAATCCAACAAATTTATCGTACAACCTTCCTGCTTGCTCAGCAATCTCCAAAGCATGACGTGTCTGTCGTTCTTGTTTCCAAATTGAACCAATTGTTTTTAGCGAGGCAAGTAAGGTTGAAGGTGTAACAATTACAACCTTCTTTTCCCATGCTTGTTGGTACAATCCAGGCTCTTCCTTAACTGCCAGAGCAAAAGACGATTCTAAAGGGATAAATAGCAAAACGAAATCCGGTGAACTCAATCCGGGCAAATGTGAGTAATCCTTCTCTCCCAATCCTTTGATGTGATTCTTTATGGAAAGAATATGTGCGTTTAAAGCCATTCTCCTTGTTTGATCATCTTCAGCATTAATGTATTGTTCAAAAGCTTTAAGTGAAACCTTTGCATCTATGATCAAATGCTTATTATCCGGCAGATGAACAATAACATCAGGACGGAAAATGACTCCTTCTTCGTCCTTTAAACTGTTCTGAATGAAGTATTCTCTATTTTTCTCTAGTCCGCTGCTTTCAAGTATTCGCTCTAAGGCCATTTCCCCCCAATCTCCTTGAACTTTTTGTTCACCGCGTAATGCGTCTACTAGGTTTTGCGCCGTGGTGTTCATCCTCTCGTGTTGTTCAGACAAGCTGCGAATTACTGTATGCATCGAAGCGTAGCGTTCAATTTCTTGTTTATTCGTTTCCCGAACCTCTTTTTCAAATGCAATCAAACGTTCCTTGAATGGTTCCAAAAGAGCATTGATCTTTTGCTCGTTTTCAGTTTTTAACACATTTGAACCTTGCTGAACAAGATTTTTCCCTAGCAATTCCAGTTGGGTTTTCAGTTCTTTTTGTTTTTCTTCTGAGTAGCGTTTTTCATTTTCAAGTAACTCCCTTGAAGATTGATTGGCAGCTTCAAGTTGAATTGCCCTCATCTTATATTCTTCTGTTTCTTTCATGAGCTGAATACTCCCTTCATTCAATTGGTTAAGTTGATGTCGCATTTTGCGATTATCAAGGAATAAGAGAATTGAAAGAATGACCAATGCTGCAATGACCAAGGAAAAAACAATAAGATCCATAGCTTTAATTTGTCTTTTAAAAATAGGCAATATATCCAAAATGAATCTTCCCATTACTCAAAAGGATTGGATTATTTTGTTGTTTACCTAATGCGTAAGAAATCGAAAAAATGCCCAGATTCGTTCCAAATGAGAACCCAGCGCCAAATCCAAAAGGTTTATCATTGGAATAGACTCCTGAAACGTCCTCATAAAGCCCTTGGTCAAAGAACACAAAAGCATGTGAATTTTTATCGACGAGAAAGCGGTATTCCAAAGAGAGAATACTGAATGTACTTGCAAAAAATTCTTCTTCATTGAATCCCCGTAACGAGGTTAATCCACCAAATCTATAGAGTTCATTTCTGTAAAGGACATCAGTATAATAAGTTTCTGTAGATGCGCCAAATTTCACAACGTGCCGTTTTGCTAATGGTAGGAAATAAACAAACAGAAATGAACCTCGAAAAGTGGATGAACGGTTTATCAAGGAGCTATCAGTTGTATTGCTTACCCTTGTTCCAATTGTTCCTTCGATATGAACATTGTATCCTCTGGATGGGTTCGGTAAATAATCTAATTCACGTTTATTAAAACTCATACCATAACCATGACTTCTGAAATTAGACAGATCAGTTGCTTGTGTTTGGTTGAGTAGCGATGAATTGAAGTTAGTGTAAAATGCTTTTATTAATGCTCCATTAGACAGTAGGTATTGGACACCAAGTTTAGTTCTAGTTTCTAAAAAAGTGCTATCACGTTTGTACAATTGAAATCCCAAATCAATCCCAAATGGTGTTTTGAAAAGAAAAGGATAATTTACGGAAGTATTCAATGCTTGTACACCAGCCTGCACACTTCGCCAGTTTAACTGAACTTGTTCACCTCTTTTAAGAACATTGAATAACTTTAGATGAATATCACCCGTTACTGAAATTCTTTCCGTAACAGGGTTCGGTTGAAGTCCTACAATTCCATTAACAGAACTAATGGGGACAGATTGTAGAAAGAGAAATAGTTCAGCTCCTTGAGGTGTAAACAATACCTCTGCCTGCTTTATTTCTTGTAAATATCCTGTTTGTTTAATTCGCTCACTTACCAATTTCAATTCTTGTTCACTATATAGTTCCCCAGACTTGATTCTGATTAAGGCGCTAATTGTTTTCTCAGACAAAGATGAATCTCCTTTAACATGTATTTCCTTCCATTTGAATTGTTGTCCTTTGTCGATTTCAACTCGTCCGTAGATTTTATTGTTCACATAGTATATGCTATCAAATCTTACCCTTGTAAATGGATAGCCATTATTGGTGCCATTTTCCATGATTTTTAAAAATAAAGCACTCAATTCTTTTGGTGTGAAGGGTGTTTTTGAGATTTGCCTTTCCGAGAGTTTTGTTCCGGATCTAGCCATGAAGCGAAGGTCATTCTTAGCTATTTCTATTTCAATGCGGTCGATTTTTTCACCTAAACTAAAATGCACGGTGAATTGTTTGTTTACAATCCTGAACGAATCAATCGAACAAAGTATATATCCTTTTTCAATTCCTTTTTGCTGAATTTGACTTAAGTACCTAAGCACAGCTATACTGTCTTTAAATTGTTTAGTAGGTTTTTTGTCAATTTCCAAAATTTCAGTTGTGGAAAACTGTAATGAAAATGGAGTTTGTGCGTTATAAACGAACTGCGTAAAAAAAAAGAAATAGATAGTTAAAAACCGGTACATACTAGACTTAACGTGTTAATGTTCTTTTTCTTTTTAGTTAAACTACGAGTTGTGAATAATATTTTTGTCAAACTTAACGCAATTATTGTATTTTCGCATTGTACGTTAGGATCCTTAATAAACTAAAAAACAAACAACAATGAAGAAATTCTTGACCTTGGCACTTGTGGGGATGGTTTTGTCACTTGCTTTCACTGCCTGCAAATCATCGAAAGGAGGACACTGTGATGCTTACGGCAGCATAGATCAAACAGAAAACACTGATCTTGCTTCTAAATAAGAATAAGATTATCCTCAAGAATTTTCAAGGTCATCATGCGATGACCTTTTTTAATTGTTGAAAACTACTTATCAATAACCGATAGATCGAAGAGGACAGTGTAATTAGAAGGGAAAGAAGGTACTAAAACATAGTTTTCAGTTAGGTATTCCTCTTTACAATTATCACATTGAGTAACTACCATTTTGTAAGTTACAGTCATTGCTACGTTGTCAATGGTTACGTTTCGATCATAAGAAGCATTGCATTTTGCTTTAATTGGAAATGCCAGAATAGTAAAGTTGGCATAATTTACATTGGTGCGCTCTCCGCTATTCATAGATACCTGAAAACGATCTGCATATTGAGAATTACCGTCAACAACATAATAACCATTCATGCTTCCTGTCATACCACCGGAACTTGGGTACAAAACAACGTTTTCGATGATCGAACCTGAATCAACATTTACATTATCAACTTTGCATTTTTTCTTACAAGCAAATGCAATAAACATCACGGAAATCAAGAGGGTAATGGTTTTGATCAATTTCATGGTATAGTGTTTTATCGTTTAATCTGTCGAACTCAGCGAATTTAGACAAAAACGAGCAAAGTGAAAAATCTATTTTTTCCGTAACTCAAAATTCTGTCCCAAATACACTTTGCGCACTTGTTCATCCGATGCTAATTCCTCTGCAGTTCCTGATTTCAAAATACTTCCCTCAAAAAGTAAATAAGCCCTATCTGTAATTGATAGTGTTTCTTGTACATTATGATCTGTAATGAGAATCCCGATGTTCCTTTTGCGTAAATCGGCCACAATACTTTGGATATCCTCAACTGCAATTGGATCAACACCCGCGAATGGTTCGTCAAGTAAAACGAATTTAGGATCTGTAGCTAATGCTCGGGCGATCTCCGTTCTTCTTTTTTCTCCACCTGATAGTCTATTTCCCAAGTTGGTGCGCACATGGTTTAAGCTAAATTCGCTTAGCAATTTCTCTAATTTTGCTTCACGTTCCAACTTAGAAAGGTTAGTCATTTCAAGAATGGCCATGATATTGTCTTCAACACTTAGTTTACGGAAAACGGAAACTTCCTGAGGCAGGTAGCCAATACCAAGTTGAGAGCGCTTGTACATTGGGTAATGTGTAATCTCTGTATCATCCAGATATACCTTCCCTGAATCCGGCTTTACCAATCCTACGATCATATAGAACGAAGTTGTTTTACCCGCTCCATTTGGACCAAGTAATCCAACAATCTCACCTTGTTTTACTTCAATGCTCACGCCTTTAACAACATCGCGACCTTTGTACGTCTTTTTTATTTCTTCGGTGTATAACTTCACGGTACAAAGAAACTAAAAATTAAACCAGAATCGAGCACGAATTCCAAGGGATTGTAATCGGTACTCCGTTAGTGATTGATCTGGCAATTGAGGTTCATTATGTGTTATTCGCCAAACTAAGTCAACACGAACAAATTTAAAGATGTTCTCGATACCTACCGCTGCCTCAGCGTAAGGTACTTTCCCAAATTGTTTGGTGAAGTCAGGAAGTAACATTTCTTCTAAATGTCGATCACTAATCGCTCCGTAGGTTATTCTTCCTGAAGTGACTAATCTCCATTTGAGTTTTTTAATGAGTGGTATACGATCAAAAAACAATCCCTCCCAGTGATTTTCAATATAAGCCCCAACATATCTGTCCGATACAAACTCAAAAAAATTGAGTTTATTGAAGGCAGCTGTTGATAACCAATAAGACTGGTTGCCTTCATGAACTTTTAGAAATGGATAAGCCGTAGTTCCAAACACATAACCGGCATTAACACCATAACGAATTCTTCCTAAGACACCGATTAATCGATGATGATCCATTTGAAATTCAAGTTTTTGATAGTTGTAATTACCACCAAATAATCCTTTGACCCCAAAGATACCTTGAACTGAAAAAATTGGATAACGTGAACGAATAGAGGTTCGGTCAAAAGAACCACCAATAAACTCTTCATCTTTTGTCCATCGCAAACGCGCTATAAACTCACTTGTTCGGATTGTATTGATAGTGTCAAATTGGTTGAGGTCATTTAAACGAACATAATTTGCAACACCCAAAGCGGTAAATTCTTTCCATTCAAACCCACCGTACAGAATAATATCTTTTTTAATGTCTTTTTCTAAATTGAAACCCGCTTTTTTGACAAAGGTTAGTTTGTCAAGAGGTCCTGTTCTAAAGAGTGTTCCGAAAGTCGATCCAACTGTTGCTGCATTTGGTGATTGGCCAATCTGTTCAATGTCATAACTGTAATAAGTCGTTAACATCCCCCTTTTTTTAGGAGTGATATTGTATCGGGTTGATAAGCCATATTTGAATTCCTCATCACCAAATCCGTAGGCAATTCGACCGCCAAATTCAAGTCGTCTCGAAAAAGCATTTGAGGTGCGAAGGGCTAGAGCTGTTCGGAAAGTTTCAACCGGGTTTACACTCATTAAAGCATAAGCATTACCAATTTCAATCTTACCTATAGGGTAGTAACCTGTTGAGACAAAATAAGTGAGTCGCTTAAGTGTTTTGAATAATGAAATATTCTGTAACGAATCGATCATTTCTCGAATCCCTTCCTCTTGATTACTCAAAGGTTCATGCCTCCGTTTCATCCAAAACACGTCATCTCTAATTTTTGCACTGTCTACAAGTTCAACCGTGTTGTCCGATCGAAAAAAGTCCTCAGGTCTTTTTTCATTGATCACAAAATCCTTTCTCGATGAAAGTTTACGAGCATAAAAACCATAGAGAACGGTGTTCCTTGTTACGTTAATATCTACAATCATTTTTTCCTTGGTCATCATCCAAACCTCGGGCTTTACCATTTTGAAATAATGTTCAAAATAAAGATCTTGAACGTAGTTGATGTTAGCCCATGGAGAAACATTACAACTGATTTGCTTGACAGCATAGGTTGTGTCATGTATCCACATTTCACCTTGAAAAGTCATGTCACCGGTACGTTTAGGTACGAAACGCAATTTGTAACACCATTGATTCTCTATGAACGTTGAATCTTCTAAATAAAACCTATAGAAACTACGGGCATTATTGGCGACAGGACTAATGAACGCTTTATTGAAAAGGTTTATACTGTTATCATAGATGTTTATATCCAAATACATGTCACCCAAAAGTTGATAAAGTTGAAGATTATCAACTCCTGTTATATGAGTTCCATGAATAATTTCCCGCTTCTTTTTAGGATTGTTCTGAAAATAGAAATCAGATACCGTTTCACTTAATAAAACAGGAAGGTAATTTTTTCCGTTGTCGGCCGAATCCAAATAGTTCATTACCAGATCAAGCTTTTTGACGATGCCTTTATTGTCAAATTTCTCACCGATATTATTCAAGTCAAGTTGTATTTTATTGTACAACTCATATTCGTAGGACTCGAGTTTTTCCCGATTGTTAATGTGTTTATGAGCAATAACTTTTTTGTGTAAAGTCGTTGATGGGAATTCATCTGGTGGACGAACAGTAACTTCTTCGATTTCTGTCGTCAAGACCGGTAGTAAAATGTTGATTTCTTGCTCCTTATCGCGAATCACCTTTTTTCGGACATTGATATAACCGGTAAAAGAAAATTGAATCGAATCTGTTGCGTAATAGGTTTCGATACGGTACATACCATTATCATCGGTCAATGTGCCGATCTTGGAATCAAGAAATTGAACTTTTACAAAGGGTAAAGGCTCATTCGTTAATGCATCTCTGACAATACCATATACTTTGGTCTGTTGTCCAAATGAACAGACCGATAAAAGTAACAGAACAAAGACTAGTTGCAGTTTCATTAGATAGCGAAGATAGGAATAGAAACGTTTATTGTTAACGTTGCATCTGCTCTCTAATCATGTTTTTTTCAACACGCGCAGATACAAGAATTCCAGCTTCGTACAGCAAGGTAATTGGTATCGCAACAATTACTTGGGAAATCAAATCAGGAGGGGTTATGATTGCGGCAAGTATCAATACTCCTATGATAGCATGTTTGCGGTATTTTCTTAAAAATGCCGGTGTAATTATTCCTAATCGCGTAAAAATATAGGCGACTACAGGAAGTAGAAATAACAATCCACTGTAAAACACAGTAGACAGTATGGTGCTCATGTAGGAATTAACCGTGAATATATTTTCGATTTGCCCACTGATTTGATACGTTCCGAAAAACTGAATACACAATGGAGCGACAATAAAATAGCCAAATGCAATTCCCAAAAAGAACAGAAGGCTGACGTAAAAAGTAATGCCACTGACTACTTTTTTCTCACTCTGACGCAAACCGGGTTTAACGAAGGACCAAAGTTGATAGAAGATGAATGGAAACGAAATAACGATACCGCCCATTACACTCATCATTAAACCATAGGAAAATTGACCTCCTACTGTCATACTTTGCATACGAACCGGTATTTCATCAATACAAACTCCGAACCAATCGCACATCAATCGAAACGAAATGAATTCCGGTTGTTTCATGGATAGAAAAAGATTATCCATGATCCACTCCTGATAGATAAACAAAACAGTGGATACGACGAGGACAGAGATTGCCGCTCGCACCAAACGCCATCTCAATTCCTCAAGATGCTCAAGAAAGGACATGTGTTTTTCCTCTTCCATAATTCTGCCTACAAAAGTAAGCATTCGATCGGTATAAGTGATTGCTTGAAAAATTGGTAGGGGAATATTTTTTATTCGTCGAGTAAGAGTAGGAAAATGGTCTAAAAAGTCATTTTTTATAGCGATTTATCGAAAAATTCGTTATAATTTTAAAAGTAATTAATGTTTAGGTTATAGAAAATGGTAGATAGCGAACTTAAAGTAGCACTCAGAAAGTATTTTGGTTTTGATGCATTCAAAGGTCAACAGGAAAAGATTGTGACCAATGTTTTGAAAGGCAGAAACACATTTGTTATAATGCCAACTGGAGGAGGTAAGTCCTTATGTTATCAATTACCTGCATTATTATCTGAAGGAACAGCTATTGTTGTGTCTCCATTGATCGCTTTGATGAAAAATCAAGTCGATGCGATCCGTAATGTTAGTGACAACGAATCCGTTGCTCATTTCCTGAATTCTTCGTTATCGAAGTCAGAATCAAACAAGGTGAAGCAAGATATTTTGGAAGGAAACACAAAATTACTTTATGTTGCACCGGAGTCACTAACGAAACAAGAAAATATCGACTTTTTGACCTCAGTAGATATTTCCTTTTTTGCAATCGATGAGGCGCATTGTATTTCTGAATGGGGACATGATTTCAGACCTGAATATCGCCGCTTGAGAGAAATCTTTGAAAAGATTTCCAATGTTCCAATTATTGCTTTAACTGCCACAGCTACACCGAAAGTTCAATATGATATTCAGAAGAACCTAAACATGTTGGATGCTATCTTGTTCAAATCTTCATTCAATAGGGATAATCTGTATTATGAAATTCGTCCGAAAAAGGATGTTGAGAAGGAAATTATCCGATACATCCGAACAAAACAAGGTAAAAGCGGAATCATTTATTGCTTGAGTCGTAAGAAAGTGGAGGAACTGGCTGAATTACTTCAAGTCAATGGAATTAACGCACTGGCCTATCACGCCGGACTAGATGCAACTACACGCGCAAGACATCAGGATATGTTCCTCATGGAAGAGGTGGAAGTCATTGTGGCAACCATTGCATTCGGAATGGGGATCGATAAACCGGATGTCCGTTATGTTATTCACCACGATATTCCTAAATCCATTGAAAGTTATTACCAGGAAACTGGTCGAGCAGGTCGTGACGGAGGAGAAGGTGAGTGCATTGCGTTCTATTCTTATAAAGATATAGAGAAACTGGAAAAATTCCTTCAAGGAAAACCAGTTGCAGAGCAAGAAATTGGAAGGCAATTGTTAAGTGAAATTGTCTCGTATGCAGAAACTTCCGTTTGTAGAAGAAAGTTCATATTGCATTATTTCGGAGAATCCTTCGATGAAAAGCAATGCAATGAATTCTGTGATAACTGCAAACACCCAAGAGAAAAACGGGAAGGGAAAGAATACGTTCAAATGTTACTGAAGGCTATTTCCAATTTGAGTGAAATGCACAAGGCAAAACATTATTGTGCGTTTTTGTCTGGACATGTCACGGCTGAGATTAAAAGTTATAGGCACGACCAACTCGAAGGTTTCGGAGAAGGCAAGGAAAGAGATGAGCATTTCTGGAACGCAGTTATTCGTCAAGCAACTGTTGGTGGATTGATTTCAAAAGATATTGAGACGTACGGCACATTGAAATTAACGGATAATGGAAGAGCGTTTCTTCAGCATCCACAATCTTTCATGCTTCTCAAGGAACACGATTACAGTGTGTCGGATGATGATAGTATTATTTTGAATGGAGATAGCAAAGGTGATGCTTTCGATGAGGTCTTGTATAGTCAATTGGTTGACTTACGTAAATCGATCTCAAAACAGAAAGGTATTCCTCCATTTGTGATTTTTCAAGAACCATCACTTAAGGATATGTGTTTCCAATATCCAATCACCATGGATGAATTAACCAATATTCAAGGGGTTGGACTGGGGAAAGCTCAGCGTTACGGAGCACCGTTTCTGGCCTTAATCAACGAATATGTTGAACAGAACGAGATCGAACGTCCACAGGATATGGTGGTGAAATCCTTGGTTAACAAATCGGGAATGAAAGTGCAATTGATCCAGAATATAGATCGCAAGTTGCCATTGGAAGACATCGGACAATCGCAAGGTAAATCATTCCAAGAAGTTATTGAGGAAATTGAAGCAATTGTTTCGTCAGGTACGCGAATCAATATCAATTATTACATTGACAATATTCTTGATCCTGAAAATCAAGAGGAGATTTATGAGTATTTTAATGAAGCTGAAACGGATGATCTCACAACAGCTTATCATGAATTTGACGGTGATTATACTGAAGAAGAGTTGCGATTGATGCGCATCAAGTACATGAGTGAGATGGCGAACTAGAAGACCAAATCACATCTCTGGTTATTTTTTTCTTCGATAAGTTTGAGTTACAAACTGCCCGGTTGAGTTGGTATACTCAATTTGTAAATCTGTATTTGTGAGCATTAAAATACGCTGTGATTCTTGGAATACAACGATATAATTCGCATCTACGAGATAAGAATCACTGAATTTACCTTTGTTTTTGAAAGTTTTGTAACCAGTATTTGTTTCTTGATAAGACAAACTCGGGAATTGCATGTCGGTGTGACGCTCAAATTTACATTGGTAATTGTCCTGATCAGACTCGGTTATCTTCAAGTAGCCAGTTCCCGTTCCATATTCAGATAATCCATCCGAAAATGTAGCTTTCATATGTACCAAATCCCATTCACCTTTGATTTTGCGTGAAGTCTGCTTTTCTTTATCACAACCGACTACGGACAAGAGAGCGATGAGGAAAATAATACTTCTCATTGTTAAAAAGCAATTGATGAAAGTGCTCGCATTCCAGTGATAATGGAACGTGGATCAATATCGAATTGGGGATGATGCACGCCATAGTTTACAGGTTTAGCCGCATCTGCAACGCCAAGTCTGAAAAAGCAAACAGGAACCTCATGGGAATAAAAAGAAAAATCCTCAGCAGTAAGACGGATTGCTAATTCTTCTACCTTATCTGCGCCAAACATTTCAATTGATCGTTGCTTTACTTCTTTTGTAAATACCGGATCATTCTCCAAATAAGGATATCCTCGGCTTATCTCAATTTCTGCCTTTCCTCCTTGTGATTCGACAATCATTTTGGTTTGCAAATGAATTAACTGAAGAGCTTCCTCTCTCCAAGCCTCATTCATGGTTCGGAAAGTCCCCTTTAAAACCGCTTTTGACGGAATGACGTTAGTCGCTCCTAAAGCTTCAAAATGTCCAAAACTCAACACACACGGTACCTTTGGGTCACACTTACGACTAACGATCTGCTGCAATTGGACAAGCAGGTTCGCTCCAATCATGATGGGATCAATACAATTGTGCGGCAATGCTCCGTGACCACCTTTACCATGAATTGTAATGTAAATCTCATCGCATGATGCCATGTATATTCCTTCCTTAAAACCAACCTTTCCTGTTTCCATTTCCGGAAAAACATGTAGAGCAATCATTCGGTCAACAGTTGGATTCTTTAAAACACCTGCTTGGATCATCAATGAGGCACCACCTGGATTTTTTTCTTCACCCGGCTGAAAGACCAGCTTTACCGGTTGTTTCAATTGATCTCTTAAATTATGCAGGATTTCAGCTACTCCGAGAAGAATCGATGTATGCACATCATGTCCACAAGCATGCATTACTCCGGGATTTTGAGAACGATAGGGGACATCATTTTCCTCCTGAATAGGAAGTGCATCAAGGTCTGCACGAATACCTAAACACGATTGACCAGAAGTGTGATGGTCGGCTTTGATTAATGCGACAAGTCCGGTGCCTGCTACACCTTGCTGAAATTCAACGCCTAATTCTGTTAATTTCTCAGCAACAAAGGCCATGGTAGCATGTTCTTCGTATGATAATTCAGGATGCTGATGCAGGTGTTCTCTGAAAGATCTAATTTTTGGATAGATCGCTTCAGAAAGTTCTAGAATTTTTTGCTTTAGGTCAGGATTCATTGCTAATTGAATTAAAACCTGAAAGTATAAGACGAAGGGATAAATAGGCCATAATTAGTCCGAATACAAACTTGACAATACCCGGTGATAACCTTAGCGACAATTTTGATCCGACAAAACCACCGATGACAAATGCAGCTGCGATCACTAATCCGAATTTCCAATTGACGTTTCCAGCTTTCCAATAATTGACAACTGCTAAAAAGACAACTGGCATCATCAAGACGAACAAGCTGGTTCCTTGTGCATCATGTTGAGTTAATCCTAGCGCCATCATTAAAGCAGGAACGATAATAATTCCTCCTCCGATTCCTACAAAACCACTGAGAACGCCAGCCATTAGGCCAATTAATAGCAGAATTAAAAGTGTACTTGTAGACATTTGCTTCACCTTGGAGTTGTAAAGGTAAGATTTTTCAAGAATCTCATTCAACCATTAAATTGCAACCCCTTAGATCAGATTGATCAAAACGACCTAAAACTTCAAATTGTTTTCCGGTTTTCCGACCAAGGTCTTGTGTTGCTATAAAACTGCATGATTCCAGATTAGCGAGATCAATCACATTGATTCCACCGGTTTTGGATTCGGAGATAAAGCAGAACGGATCATTGATGTCTCGGATTAAGACTTTCATCCATTCGGGACAAGTAAAAAGTCCATTTCGATCACTGTAAGCTTGAGAAAGTAATTCAGTCATTCCGTATTCTGAACTCACAAAAGAAACTCCGGTTCCTTGACAAATGACTTGATGAAGTTCTGCTTTTGTCAATTCTTTTCTTCGTCCCTTCATTCCGCCTGTTTCAATAATGAGAGCTTCAGAAAGATTAATTCCTTTTTCAGCCAGATCGAGAAGGGCATAAGACACGCCAAATAGAATTACTTTTTTCTTTCTTTTGAGTGCGTCAAGATACCGTTCTTCGATGAGGTCCGCTTCATTCAACAGAAAACCCGAAGAAGAATCCTGTGTTGCGCGAATCAGGTGATCCACCATATAGACCAGACTTGATTCACCTTGTTCAATGTAATTTGGAAGTAGTGCAAGGATCACTTGTTCTTCCAGATTGCCGATTAATTGCCGATATGCAGAAAAAAAAGAATTTCGATACAATTGAGCATTTGCCACGTAGTGTTGACTGCGAATCATTCCAGTTGTTCCACTGCTTTTGAAAAGAAGTTCCGGATCTTGTTGACCACAATATACTTGGTGGGTTTTAAAAAATTCGATTGGGAGAAAAGGAATTTCTTCTAATGTTTGGGGATTGGACTTATTCAGACCCTCCACATAAGCACGATAAATAGGATTGTGTTGATATTGGTGGTCAAATACCTTAAGCGCAATGGCTTCAAATTCATCACTCGTTTGAATACTGAAAATAAGATCGCTTAAATCCATTAGCTTATGTTAAATAGAAGATTAAAATAACATGCCGGCTAATACAGCTGTAGACATACAAGCTAATGTTCCTCCGATCAAAGCAATAATTCCAAATTTAGCGAGAGTGGCTTTTTTCTCAGGTACAAGAATTCCGATTCCACCAACCTGAATTCCAATCGAAGCAATGTTTGCAAATCCGCAAAGTACGTAAGTACTCATGATAATTGTTTTTTGTGAAAGTTCATCTTGGATTTCACCCAGATGCGGGTAGGCGATGAATTCATTGAGAATCGTTTTTTCACCTAATAACTGTCCGAAATACATGCAATCTTGCCACTCCACTCCCAAGAGCCAGGCGAATGGAGAAAGAATATAACCTGAGATACTTTCAAAACTCAACGAATTATACATCCCTCCGGCTGAAATAATATCATTCAGTGTAGTCCATTCGCCTATTTTTCCAAGGAAGTAATTTGCAAAAGCAACCAAACTAATAAATACAATTAGCATTGCGCCAACGTTGACGGCCAATTTCAATCCATCTGTTGTGCCATTGGTAATGGCCTCCAAGGCATTAACACCTATTTTATCTCTAGAAACTTCCAGGTTCGTGTCGATTTTTTCAGTTTCAGGGAATAAGATTTTTGCAAAAACGATTGCAGCAGGAGCTGACATAATCGAGGCAGTTAACAAGTGTTTGGCATAGAACAACTCTTTTGCAGCATCTCCTTCTCCCAAAATTCCAATCACAGCAGCAAGAACACCACCCGCAATTGTGGCCATTCCTCCGACCATTAAACAAAGAATTTCTGATTTGGTCATCCGGGATAGATACGGTTTTACTAGCAGAGGTGCTTCTGTTTGACCGATAAAAATATTAGCTGCTGCTGCTACGCTTTCTGAACCTGAGATGCCGAGTACGCGTTTCATGACCCAGGCCATTCCTTTCACTACAAATTGAAGAATACCGAAGTAATATAACAAGCTGGAAAGTGCCGAAAAGAAAATCACAGAAGGTAGGATCCAGAAGGCAAAATTCTTCATCATTGAAGGCATTGTATCACCTTGACCAAAAAGAAATAAGGCGCCATTGTGTGCAAACTCAATTACACGAGCGAATGCTTTTGCGAGAAAATCAAAAACATTTGACACCAATGGAACTTTGAGTATCAATATGGCTAAAACTACCTGAAGAAGTGTTCCTTTTAGAACCAATTTCCAATTGATGGCTTTTTTGTTTTTACTGAATAAGAAACCAATTAAGAATAAAACAAGCAAGCCAAAGAAACCGCGAAGTAATGAGATCAAGGAAATACCGGGACTTTTATTGGAACTTTCCTCATCGTGAAACGAAAAACGTTTGTTATCGATGGAAAGGGATAGCTTATTGGAAGAAGAATAGAGAATTTTTGATTTTTTACTCGTTTCTGTGGAGTCATTTAGAGCATATTTAAAAAGCAAATAGTCTCCTTCTTTTTTCCATGTTCCTGTTTTCGCAGCAAGAAATAACGTGTCGTTGTTCTTGAAAACACCATTTTTGTTTAATTCAAGTGTAAATCCTTTGCGTTTGTAGATTTGATCCGGCAACTCAGATGCTGAGGCGGATGAATAGCTAATGAAAGTCCAAGCGATCAGACTAAGAAGTACGCTTATTGATCTCATCACGGATCTTTGATGCCAGTTCGTAATCTTCGTTTTCAATTGCTTGATTCAATTGATCTTCTAACTCCTGAACAGTAAGTTGTTTGTAACCGGTTTCAGGAACAGCTTCAGTCTCATCATCGTCTGTAAATTCCAATTCATTTTCATCCGAGTCTAATTCGTCCTGAGCGATGCCCGCACTAGCCAAGATATGTTCGAACGTGTAGATGGGGCAATTGAAGCGTACTCCTATGGCAATGGCATCTGACGTTCGGGCATCAATGTCTTGAACTTGTCCGTCGCGTTCACATACTAGTTTCGAGTAAAAGATTCCTTCTTGCAAGTTATAGATCACGACTTCCTTCACTTCGATTTCGAAGTTACTTGCTAATTGCTTGAAAAGATCGTGGGTAAGAGGACGTGTTGGAGTCATTTTCTCCAATTCAATAGCAATGGCTTGGGCTTCAAATCCACCGATTATAATTGGAAGTTGACGTTTTCCACCAGCTTCAGAAAGCACTAGTGCATATGCTCCAGATTGTGTCTGACTGTACGATAATCCGGCAATCTCCAATTTGATCTTATCCATTCCCCTTGCGTCGATTGGTGAAATAATCAGGGAAGCCCGAGAGCTTCCCTGAAAGTATCGTGTTAAATTTACAATTATTCACTAAAACTTAGTGATTGGAAGCTTTGAAATTTTTCACTGCTTCTGTCAAACGTGGTAATACCTCAAATACATCACCTACAATACCGTAATCAGCTGCCTTAAAGAAAGGTGCTTCAGGATCTGTATTGATTACTACAATTACCTTCGAACCATTAACACCGGCTAAGTGCTGAATTGCACCTGAAATTCCCGCTGCAATATATAGGTTTGGACGGATTGCAACACCCGTTTGTCCTACGTGTTCATGATGAGGTCTCCAGCCAATGTCAGCAACCGGACGAGAGCAAGCTGTTGCTGCTCCAAGTGCTTTTGCCAAATCTTCTACAATGCCCCAATTCTCAGGACCCTTCAAGCCACGACCAGCTGATACGACCACTTCAGCCTCAGGAAGAGGAATTTCACCTTCTGGTTTTTTTGTACTGATAACTTTCACAGTTGGTGCACCAGCGTTACCGTTGAAATCTTCAACAGCACAATCGCTGCCAGTCACTTCCGGTTGAATACTGTTAGGTAGAAGCGAAATGATTTTCTTTGCCGTATTCACTTTTACCAAACCAAATGCTTTTCCGGAGAATACATTTACCTTGACAGTCCCATCTCCCGTTGGAATATCAATAGCTCCTGAGATCAATCCTGCTTTCATGCGAACCGATAGACGAGGTGCAACCGCTTTTGCAGTTAAATCGTGAGAGAAAACCACAGTTTGTGCTCCTGTTTGTTCTGCAGCTGAAGCAATTAAACGAGTCAACTGTTGATCATCGTTTCCTGCAACTGAGCGATCAACCAATACTTTAGACGCTCCGTATTTACCCAATGAGGCAAGAACTCCATTGTCTGCATTTCCTGAGCTAATGACAGTAACATCACCGCCTAGTTTTTTACCATAGGTAACTGCCTCAAATGCTGCTTTACCGATTGAATTTCCGTTGATATATACTAAAACTGACATATTTTTTTCTTTATTAAGGTCTATCAATTCGACAATTAGATCACTTTGGCTTCATTGTGAAGTAAGTCAACCAATTCCGCCATGTTAGATGGGTCGATCATTTTACATGCTGATTTTGCAGGAGGTAAGGTATAAGCAACATAACTTGTCAAATCGTCAATTGATTCCGGACTTACAACTTGAAGAGGTTTTGTACGCGCAGCCATGATTCCACGCATATTTGGAATTCGTTGCTCAGCCATTCCTTTTGCACACGATACTACCACTGGAAGCCCGGTTTCAACCACTTCAATTCCACCAGCAATCTCACGTTCCAAAGTTAGAGTCCCTCCATTCACATCTAGTTTTGTAGCAATTGAAATGAAAGGTGCGTCCAATGCTTCAGCAATCATTCCACCTACTTGTGAACCGTTGTAATTGATCGTTTCTTTCCCTGTCAATACAAGATCGAATGAATTTGCTTTTGCATAAGATGCAATTTGCATTGCTGTAAAGTAAGCATCCTTAGGGTCTGCGTCAATACGAACGGCATCATCAGCGCCAATCGCTAGAGCCTTGCGGATTACGGCCTCATCAGCGGCAGAACCAACCGTGATGATCGTAACATTTCCTCCATTCGCCTCTTTGATCTCCAAAGCTCTGACAAGCGCATACCACTCGTCGTATGGATTAACAATGTACTGAACACCGTTCTCGTCGAATTTTGTGTTGTTGTCCGTGAATGCGATCTTTGAAGTCGTATCGGGAGATTTACTGATGCAAACAAGTATTTTCATATCTGTGTTTATTTATTTTCAATTTCAATATCGCGAAAGACTTATGATAAACCTGGAAGACAAGTTCTATGGAAATGAAATGTTCTCTTACTTCGTTGAACTTATTCCAAACTCAGTTTCTTTCGGCGTGCGCAAATTTAACATATATATGTATATGTATGTTTTGTTTTTTTGAATAGAATCTCAAGGATGGCCATTTTTTGTATTGAATTCCCGTTGTTTTGTGATTCAAATTCATTGAATGAAGTAGAAAATCGCGATGAATCGAATGAAATTATATTAATTTTGCCCCTGCCGAGATGATAAACATTAAGCATTATGAGAACCGTACAGTTTAGAGAAGCCCTTAGAGAAGCGATGTCAGAAGAGATGCGTCGCGATGAATCTGTTTTATTGATGGGAGAGGAAGTGGCTGAATACAATGGAGCTTACAAAGTATCCCAGGGAATGCTGGATGAATTTGGAGCGAAACGAGTGATTGATACACCAATCGCTGAATTGGGTTTTGCGGGGATCGCAGTAGGTGCATCGATGAACGGTTTGCGTCCGATTGTGGAATTCATGACATGGAACTTTGCGATTCTTGCAGCGGATCAAATCATCAACAGCGCAGCTAAAATGTTACAAATGTCGGGCGGACAATATTCTTGCCCTATCGTATTTAGAGGTGGAAACGGTACAGCTGGGCAATTAGCTGCAACGCATTCACAATCATTCGAGGCATTTTATGCACATGTACCAGGGTTGAAAGTGATCACTCCTTCAAACCCGTATGATGCGAAAGGACTTTTAAAGGCTGCTATTCGCGACAACGATCCGGTTGTATTTCTTGAATCAGAGAAAATGTACGGTGATAAAGGTGAAATTCCTGAGGGGGAATACATCATTCCTATTGGAGTAGCTGATGTGAAGAGAAAAGGGACTGATGTAACAATAGTTTCTTTTGGAAAGATCATCAAAGTGGCTTTTGAGGCCGCTGAAGCACTTGAAAAAGAAGGTATTTCGGTTGAGATAATTGATCTTCGAACAGTTCGTCCAATTGATTATGCTTGCGTTGTTGAGTCAGTTAAAAAAACAAATCGTTGTGTAGTAGTTGAAGAGTCGTGGCCGTTGGCGTCTATTTCTTCTGAGATCGCCTATCATTTGCAACGTTATGCTTTTGATCATTTGGATGCGCCGGTAATGCGAGTTACACAGACGGACACTCCATTCGCGTTTTCTCCAACATTGATTGACGAGGCATTGCCGAATGTGGATCGTATTGTGAAAGCGGTGAAAAGTACCTTATATAGAAACTAAGAAATTATACTTTATTTTTGTAGTAACTCTCAGTGGATTCACTGAGAGTTTTTTTGTCCATTTTTTTGTCTTAAATTGTGACACGATTCACATTTTGCTATGAGACATTGGCTTTTACTATTTGGACTCCTGCTTCTTTCCTTCGCAGCTTCGACCCAGATCTGGGTTAAGCCTAATGCAACGTGGCATTATGATTATTGGGTTCCTGGATATTATGGGTTCGTAAAAATAGAACATGTTGGTGATGAGCAGATCGATACCAAGAACACTATGGTACTGAAGACTACTGACTATCAGTTTGGGATGGATCAGTTCGGGCAAACCCACCTGTTGGGTGTACATGTGTGGGATACGAATTATGTTTATGCTGAGGGAGATACAGTGTACTACTACAAGAATAATCAGTTCTACAAGTTGCTTGATTTTTCAAAGCAGACTGGGGAAAGTTATTTAATAGCGAATTCAGCAGGAAATAACGAGTGCAATACGGACTCTTGGGCGACCGTTCTGAATACAGGTATAACCGATCAAGGTTATTATTTTATTGAATTGTCAGCCACCGAGGATTCAGAATTTCGACTCAATGGCAACTTTAATAACCGTTATGGCGGCGGAAGTTTTTTGTTTCCGACCGTGGCATTTTGTGATCCCAGCGTTATCCTTGAGAACTATATGTTTACCTTCAAGTGCTTTGAGGATGATGAATTGTACGTTAATCCATCAGCGCAAGACTGCGAATACTTACTGAATCATTTGGGTTTTGAATCGTTAAATCAAGTTCAGGTAGCTGTTTATCCTAATCCGGTATTGGATGTCGTAACGATCAAAGGGGAAGGTGAATTCCAATATTTTGAGGTGTTAAGTTCAAATGGTCAGGTGTTGTTAGTCGATAAGATGCCTTCTTCAAAACAAATTGACACTTCCGCATTATTGAACGGCGTTTATCTGTTGAAAATTCAAACTTCTGATGACAAGACTGTCGTTTTGCGCTTTGTTAAGTAACAGAATAATGCATGAACAAAGTCGATTAGACCATCAAATCAATTGTAAAATCAAGTGATTTAGAAGTGTTAATTGAGTCTTTTGAATTATCGGTTTTATTCTATCCACATCAAATTGTGAAAAAACCGCACTTTTTTTTGATAACTTCTTGGTTTATCGAATTAAGTGGCTATCTTTGCACCCCTCAAAGTGTATTTGGGGGAAAATTGTATTAGTAATAACTCAGTAAAAATTAAGAGTATTTTATGCCAACTATCCAACAATTAGTTCGCAAAGGAAGAACAGCGGTGGTGAAGAAGAGTAAATCTGCTGCACTTGATTCTTGCCCACAGCGTAAAGGGGTATGTGTAAGGGTTTACACCACTACTCCTAAGAAGCCGAACTCGGCTATGCGAAAAGTTGCCAGAGTACGATTGACCAACGGTAAGGAGGTCAATGCATACATCGGCGGTGAAGGTCACAACCTACAAGAACACTCATTGGTGTTGGTACGTGGCGGAAGAGTAAAAGATCTTCCGGGTGTACGTTACCACATCGTTCGTGGAGCTGAAGACACTGCAGGTGTCGAAGGAAGAAAACAGCGCCGTTCTAAGTACGGTACTAAGAGACCTAAACAGAAATAATTAAAGCTTTGAAGAGATGAGAAGAAGAAAAGCGAAAAAGATTGCCATCCTCCCGGATCCAAAGTTTAACGAAGTTGTTGTAACGAAGTTCGTGAACAACTTGATGTATGACGGAAAGAAAAGTTTGGCATTTAAAATATTCTACGATGCAATTGAGCTTGTAGAAAAGAAGATTGAAGATCAGTCTGGATTGGATGTTTGGAAGAAAGCGTTGGAGAATGTTACTCCATCAGTTGAGGTGCGTAGCCGTCGTGTAGGTGGTGCTACTTTCCAGATTCCAACTCCCGTGCGTGAGGAGCGTAAAGCTTCTTTGGCTATGAAATGGTTGATCGGATATTCACGTAAGCGTAATGAGAAAACAATGGCCGGTAAACTAGCTGCTGAGATCATTGCTGCTTCGAAAGAAGAAGGGGCGGCTTACAAGAAGAAAGAAGATACAATGCGTATGGCTGAGGCTAACAAAGCATTCTCACATTTTAGATTCTAATAGACATGGCAAGAGACCTCAAATTTACCCGTAACATCGGTATCGCTGCTCACATTGATGCAGGAAAAACAACAACTACAGAGCGTATTCTTTACTATTCTGGTGTAAACCACAAGATTGGTGAGGTACACGAAGGTGGTGCTACAATGGACTGGATGGAGCAAGAGCAGGAGCGTGGGATTACCATTACTTCAGCTGCTACTACAGTAAACTGGAACTACCGTGGACAGAAATACCACATCAATATTATTGACACACCGGGACACGTTGACTTTACAGTTGAGGTGAATCGTTCGTTGCGTGTATTGGATGGATTGGTATTCCTTTTCTCTGCTGTTGATGGTGTTGAGCCACAGTCAGAAACAAACTGGCGTTTGGCGAACAACTATAACGTTCCAAGAATTGGATTCGTAAATAAAATGGACCGTCAAGGTGCAGATTTCCTTAAAGTGTGTAAGCAAGTTAAGGAAATGCTTGGTAGCCATGCTTTGCCATTGCAAATTAACATCGGTGATGAAGATAACTTCAAAGGAGTTGTTGATTTGATCAATTGGAAAGGTATCGTTTGGAATGATGCTGATCAAGGAATGACTTTCCAGGAAGTTGAAATCCCAGCTGATATCATTGATGAAGCAAGAACATTGCGTAGCGAACTTCTTGAGGCAGTTGCTGAGTTTGATGAAAGTTTGATGGAGAAGTTCTTCGAAGATGAGAATTCATTAACTGAGCGTGAGATCCTTAACGCATTGCGTCAGGCAACAATTTCAGGAAAAGTTGTTCCAATGATGTGTGGATCTTCTTTCAAAAACAAAGGAGTTCAGGCAATGCTTGATATGGTTATGGAAATTCTTCCTTCACCATTGGATATCGAAGCAATTAAAGGTATTAACCCGAAGACAGAAGAAGAGGTTTCGCGTAAGCCTTCTTACGATGAGCCTTTCGCAGGTTTGGCATTCAAAATTGCTACAGATCCGTTTGTTGGACGTTTGTGCTTTACACGTGCTTACTCAGGAAAGCTTCCTGCAGGATCATACGTATTGAATACACGTACAAACAATAAAGAGCGTATCTCGCGCATCTTCCAGATGCACGCAAACAAGCAAAATCAGATCGATGAGCTTGGAGCAGGAGATATCGGTGCATTGGTTGGATTTAAGGATATTCGTACTGGAGATACCTTGTGTGCTGAGAATGCACCAATCGTATTGGAGTCAATGAAGTTCCCTGAGCCGGTTATCGGAGTTGCAATTGAGCCTAAAACTCAAGCAGATCAAGATAAATTGGGTGTAGGTTTGTCTAAATTGGCAGAAGAAGATCCAACTTTCCGTGTGAATACTGATGAGGAAACAGGACAAACGATCATTTCTGGAATGGGTGAGCTTCACCTTGAGATCATCGTTGACCGTTTGAAGCGTGAGTTCAAGGTGGAAGTAAACCAAGGAGCTCCTCAGGTTTCTTACCGTGAGAACATTACTGCAGCAGTTGATCACAGAGAAGTGTACAAGAAACAGTCTGGTGGACGCGGTAAATTCGCGGATATCGTTGTTAAGATTTCTCCACAAGATGATGCAGAGAAAACAGGGCTTGAATTCATTAACAGCATTAAAGGAGGTAACATTCCACGTGAATTTATCCCTTCTGTTGAGAAAGGTTTCAAGGATTCAATGAAGAATGGTGTAATGGCTGGATTCCAGGTTGATGCAATGAAAGTTGAATTGATTGACGGATCTTTCCACGCGGTTGACTCCGACTCACTTTCTTTCGAATTGTGTGCGAAGATGGCATACCGCGAGGCCTTGAAAAAAGCACGTCCGGTGCTTCTTGAGCCAATCATGAAGATAGAAGTTGTTACTCCGGAAGAAAACATGGGTGATATCGTAGGTGACCTTAACCGTCGTCGTGGTGTGATCCGTGGAATGGATGACAGAGCAGGTTCAAAAGTGGTTAAAGCAGATGTTCCACTTTCTGAAATGTTCGGATATGTTACACAACTTCGTACCCTTTCATCAGGCCGTGCAAGTTCATCAATGGAGTTCTCACACTATGCTGAGGCACCGAAGAACGTAGCGGATGAAGTAGTAGCAAAAGCAAGTGGAAAAGTTACAGCTTAATAATATTGAGTGAAATGAGTCAAAAGATCAGAATTAAATTGAAATCATACGATCACAACCTGGTTGATAAATCAGCAGAGAAGATCGTTAAAACTGTAAAGGCTACAGGTGCAGTGGTAAGCGGACCAATTCCACTTCCTACACACAAGAGAATTTACACAGTATTGAGATCACCACACGTGAACAAGAAAGCGCGTGAACAGTTCGAATTGTGTTCATACAAGCGACTGTTGGATATCTACAGTTCTTCTTCGAAGACTGTTGATGCCTTAATGCGTTTAGAGCTTCCAAGTGGTGTGGATGTAGAAATCAAAGTTTAATTTTTAATAACTAAAGTATGCCGGGAATTATTGGTAGAAAAATCGGGATGACTAGTATCTACAGTGCCGAGGGTAAGGCAACACCATGCACAGTGATAGAAGCTGGTCCTTGCGTAGTAACGCAAGTAAAAACTCAGGATCGCGACGGTTACGAAGCGATTCAGCTCGGTTTCGGAGATCGTAAAGAAAAGAACACTCCGAATGCATTGAAAGGTCATTTCAAGAAAGCAAACACTGCTCCTAAAGCTAAATTGGCTGAGTTTAAAGGAATGGATGGTTTGAACCTTGGAGATGTTGTAAACATCGAGATCTTTGAAGAAGGAGAGTTCGTGAGTGTAACTGGAACTTCAAAAGGTAAAGGATTCCAGGGGGTTGTTAAGCGTCACGGATTTGGTGGTGTTGGACAATCAACTCACGGTCAGCACAACCGTCTTCGTGCTCCGGGTTCAATTGGTGCCTGTTCATATCCAGCACGCGTATTCAAAGGAATGCGTATGGCGGGTCAAATGGGTAACAAGCGAGTGAACATGGAAAACCTAGAGGTTTTGAAAGTGTTGACTGACAAAAATTTAATCGTGGTGAAGGGATCAGTTCCCGGAGCTAAAGGTTCAACCGTAACAATTTCGAAGTAATGGAAGTTAAAGTAGTAGACGCGAAGGGAAAAGTTACTTCGAAGAAAGTGACACTTTCAGATTCAGTATTTGGAATTGAACCAAACGATCATGCGATCTACCTGGATGTGAAGCAACACCTTGCTAACCGTCGTCAGGGAACGCATAAAGCGAAAGAAAGAGCAGAGATCGCTGGTTCTACCAAAAAGATTAAAAAGCAAAAAGGAACAGGTGGTGCACGTGCAGGTAGTATCAAGTCAGGTACACGTGTAGGTGGTGGACGTATCTTCGGACCACGTCCAAGAAACTACAGTTTCAAATTGAATGTTAAACTGAAAAGACTGGCTAGAAAGTCAGCTTTCTCATACAAGGCGAAGAACGAATCGATCTTGGTACTTGAGGACCCTAGATTTGAAGCAGCAAAGACAAAGGACATGGTTGCTTTGTTGGCAGCTTTGAACCTTCAGAACGAGAAAGTTTTGGTTATCGTAGGTGAACACAATGAGAACGTACACTTATCATCGCGTAACCTTTCAAGAGTGAAGGTCGTAGCAGCTGATTCAGTTAATACTTACGACGTATTGAATGCGAAGAAAGTACTTATGGCTGAGAGCTCAATTCCAGTGATTGAAAAGATTCTAAACTAATTGATGATGAAAACAGTTATCAAAAAGCCAATCATTACAGAAAAAGCGACAGCTGCGACTGAAAAGCAGAATCGTTTTACGTTTGCTGTAGATAGAGGGGCGAATAAAATTGAAATTAAAAATGCCGTCGAGAAATTGTACGGGGTACACGTTACCGAAGTGCGTACAATGAATTATGGCGGTGGTAAATCCTCTGTTAAGTATACTAACAAAGGTATCGTTGAGCAGCCAAGCCGCGTTTGGAAAAAAGCGGTGGTAACGGTTGCTGAGGGAGAGACGATTGATTTATTTAATAATTTTTAAGCAGTTGACAAATGGGTCTTAAAAAATTCAAGCCTATTACTCCAGGGCAAAGACACAAGATCAACAGTGATTATTCAGAGATCACAACAGCTACTCCTGAAAAGAGTCTTGTTGCGAAGAAGAAGAAATCTGGTGGTCGAAACAATGACGGTCGTATGACTATGCGCTACATCGGTGGTGGTCATAAACAAAAGTACCGTGTTGTAGATTTTAAAAGAGACAAGCATGATGTTCCTGCTACGGTAAAATCGATCGAGTATGATCCGAACCGTACAGCACACATTGCATTGCTCTATTATGCTGATGGTGAAAAGCGTTACATCGTTGCTCCAAACGGATTGAAAGTTGGAGATACGGTTGTTGCAGGAAAGAATGCAACTCCGGATGTAGGTAACGCAATGTTCCTTAGTGATGTTCCACTAGGTACTGTGATCCATAACATTGAATTGAAGCCGGGTAAAGGTGGAGCAATCGCTCGTGGTGCCGGAACTTACGCTCAATTGAATGCACGTGACGGACGCTACGCTATCGTTAAGCTTCCTTCAGGTGAAACTCGAATGATCCTTACTACTTGTATGGCAACGATCGGTTCTGTTTCGAATGCTGAACACAACTTGGTAGTTTCTGGTAAAGCAGGTCGTTCACGCTGGTTAGGTCGTCGTCCACGAGTTCGTGGTGTGGTGATGAACCCAGTAGATCACCCAATGGGTGGTGGTGAAGGACGTAACGCCGGAGGTCACCCTCGTTCACGTAATGGTATGCCGGCTAAGGGATACAAAACGCGTTCGAAGAAGAAGTATTCAGATAAGTTTATCATCGAAAGAAGAAAAAAATAAGTAGGATATGAGTCGTTCGTTGAAAAAACCACCTTTCGTACACTATAAGTTGATGAAACGAGTGGATGATGCACAGACAGCAAACAGCAAAGCAGTAATCAAAACGTGGTCTAGAGCCTCTACGATTACACCAGAATTTGTTGGATTGACATTCGCAGTGCACAATGGTAATAAGTTTATTCCTGTTTTCGTAACCGAGAATATGGTAGGTCACAAATTGGGGGAATTTGCTCCAACGCGTAACTTCCGTGGACACGCTGGAAACAAGAAGGATAAAAAAAGATAGTAAAGTAGCAAAGTCATGGGTGCTAGAAAAAGATTAAGAGCTGAGAACAATAAAGAAGCGAAGCGTTCAACTGCAATTGCAAAGTTGAATGATTCGGGTATTGCTCCGAGAAAGATGAGATTGGTTGCAGATCTAATCAGGGGAGTTGAAGTAAATAAAGCTCTAAACATATTGCAACATAATTCGAAGGATGCTTCTCGTAGCCTTTCTAAATTGTTACGTTCTGCGATCGCTAACTGGGAGCAGAAGAACGAAGGAAAGAGTATCGAAGAAGAAACGCTCATCGTGAAAACGATCGAAGTGGGTGGAGGTGCGATGCTGAAGCGTATTCAGGCTGCTCCTCAAGGAAGAGCTCACCGAATCAGAAAAAGATCAAACCATGTTACCATTATTGTTGATGGTGTTAAATAAGCTTTGAAATGGGACAAAAAACAAATCCAATAGGTAATAGATTAGGTTTCATCCATGGATGGGAGTCTAACTGGTATGGTGGTGAACGCTATAAGGATAAGTTAGTAGAAGACGATCAGATTCGTAAATATCTGAACGCACGTCTTTCACGAGCTAGTATCTCTAAAATCATCATCGAGCGTACTTTAAAGCTTGTCACTGTGACCATCAACACGGCTCGTCCGGGTGTGATCATCGGTAAAGGAGGTCAAGAAGTTGACAAACTGAAAGAAGAGTTGAAGAAACTTACAAAGAAAGAGATCCAGATCAATATCTTTGAAGTGAAGCGTCCTGAATTGGATGCGCGTTTGGTAGCTGACGGAATTGCTCGTCAGTTGGAAGCACGTATCTCATTCAGAAGAGCTATCAAAATGGCGATTGCGAGTACAATGCGCATGGGAGCTGAAGGAATCAAAGTGAAGATTTCCGGACGTTTGAATGGTGCAGAAATGGCTCGCTCAGAGATGTACAAAGATGGACGTACTCCGTTACATACGTTCAGAGCTGACATCGATTACGCAATTTCCGAAGCACATACAACGTATGGTCGTTTGGGTATCAAAGTGTGGATATGCAAAGGCGAAGTTTACGGAAAACGCGATCTTTCACCTAACGTTGGAATGGCTGCATCAGGCGCTAAGTCAGGTGGAGCTCCAGGTGGCGCAAGAAAGCCAATGGGTGCAAAGAGAAAGAAAAAATAACTAAGGACAGTAAAATTTTAAAAGATGTTACAGCCAAAAAGAACCAAATTTAGAAGGGTACAGAAAGGTCGAAACACGGGCTTAGCTCAAAGAGGAAGCACGATCGCTTTCGGTTCCTTCGGACTAAAATCTTTGGAGCCTGGATGGATCACATCACGCCAGATCGAAGCTTCTCGTATCGCCGTAACCCGATACATGAAGCGTGAGGGAAAAGTGTGGATCCGTATCTTCCCTGACAAGCCGGTTACCTCAAAACCAGCTGAAGTACGTATGGGTAAAGGTAAAGGTGCTCCAAGTCACTGGGTTGCTGTTATTAAGCCAGGACGTATCATGTTCGAAGCGGACGGTGTTCCGTATGAGATCGCTAAGGAAGCAATGCGTCTGGCAGCACAGAAGTTACCAGTGAAATGCAAGTTCATTGTTCGCAATGACTATGTTATACCAGAGAAATAAAAAATGTATATGAAGCAGCAAGAAATCACTAAACTTTCAGTTGAAGACCTAAAGAACAGGATCAACGATTTCTCAGAGCAACTTACGAAAATGAATTTAAATCATGCCGTAGCTCCGATGGAAAATCCGATCCAGATTCGCAAGGTCAGAAGAACAGTTGCGAGACTGAAAACTGAATTGACTAAACGTGAAGCACAGGCTTAGTTGCTTGTTTAATTTGAAATTGGCTTGAAATGGAAAAGCGTAATTTAAGAAAAGAACGTATCGGGATCGTCACTAGCAACAAGATGCAAAAGTCTGTTGTGGTTTCCGTTGAACGTAAGGTGAAACACCCGAAGTACGGAAAATTCGTGAAGAAAACAACTAAGTTTGTTGCACACGATGAAAACGACGACTGTAACATTGGTGATACAGTTCGCATTATGGAAACTCGTCCTTTGAGTAAATCAAAGAATTGGAGATTAGTAGAAATTATCGAAAGAGCTAAATAATTCGGGGTAATGATACAGGTAGAATCAAGACTTGCAGTAGCAGACAACTCAGGAGCGAAGACAGTTTTAGTTATCCGTGTTTTAGGAGGAACTAAGCGTCGTTATGCTTCAGTTGGTGACAAGATCGTTGTTGCTGTTAAGAGTGCAATGCCCTCTGGTGCCGTGAAAAAGGGTGCGGTAGCCAAGGCGGTAGTAGTAAGAACCAAAAAAGAAGTACGCCGTGCTGATGGTTCGTACATCCGTTTCGATGATAACGCTTGCGTTATTTTGAATCAAGCGGGTGAGATGAGAGGAACTCGTATTTTCGGACCCGTTGCTCGTGAGCTTCGTGAGAACAACTACATGAAAGTTGTATCACTTGCTCCTGAGGTACTTTAAATAATTGACGTCATGCAACAGAAATTAAGTATTAAAGTAGGAGACACTGTGAAGGTTATTAGCGGTGAGTCTCGTGGTCAGGAAGGAAAGATCCTTTCTATCGACAGAAAGAAAATGCGTGCAATCGTAGAAGGTGTTAATATCGTGAAAAAACACGCTAAGCCTTCAGCAGCAGACCCTCAAGGTGGTATCGTGGAGAAAGAAGCTGGTATCCACGTGTCTAACCTTATGCTCGTTCATAACGGACAAGCTACACGTGTAGGCCGTAAGTTGAACGCAAAAGGAAATTTAGTTCGTTACTCTAAAAAGTCTGGGGAGGAGATTAAATAATGAGTTATACACCAAGACTTAAGGAAATGTACAACGCTGATATTAAGAAAGCGTTGACAGAAAAATTCGGATACAAGACGCAGATGCGTGTACCGAAATTGCAGAAGATCGTATTGAGCCAGGGAATGGGTGATGCGGTAGCTGATAAGAAGTTGATCGAAAGTGCAGTGGCTGATTTGTCTCGAATTGCTGGACAGAAAGCTGTAACAACAATTTCGAAAAAGGATATCTCTAACTTCAAATTGCGTAAAGGAATGCCAATCGGTACGAAAGTTACGCTTCGTGGAGACAAGATGTATGAATTCCTTGATCGTTTGATCGCTGTTGCTTTGCCTCGTACACGTGACTTCCGCGGAATCAGTCCAAAAGGATTTGACGGTCGTGGAAATTACAACCTAGGAGTTAAAGAGCACATCATCTTCCCGGAAATCGATATCGATAAAGTGAACCGTATCTTAGGTATGGATATCACATTCGTAACTTCAGCAGAAAGTGATGAAGAAGCAAAGGCGCTTCTTGATGCGTTTGGTTTCCCATTCACAAAAAAATAATAGGAAATGGCTAAAGAATCAATGAAAGCGCGTGAGCGCAAAAGAGAAAGAATGGCGGCGCGCTATGCGAAGAAGCGTGAAGAGTTGACAAAGATCATTAAGTCAACTGACTCTTCTGAGGAGATCGTTAACGCTAAGTGGGATGCTATGATGGCTATTCAAAAGCTTCCTGCAAATTCATCTAAGATCAGAAAGCACAACCGTTGCGGATTGACAGGTAGACCAAGAGGTTATATGCGTCAGTTTGGAATTTCACGTGTTACATTCCGTGAAATGGCATTGGCTGGAAAGATCCCGGGAGTTAAGAAAGCAAGTTGGTAATCAAAGGAAAATTAAGAAATTATGACAACAGATCCAATAGCAGATTTTCTTACACGTATTCGTAATGCGAGTGCGGCTGGTTTGAAAATGGTCGAGATCCCGAGTTCAAATGTGAAGCGTGCTATGGCACAGATCCTTTTTGATCAGGGATACATTGCAAATTATAAGTTCGAAGAGGACGATAAGCAAGGAATCATCAAGATTGCGTTGAAATACAACCCATCTACGAAAGTTCCTGCCATCACTAAGCTTCAAAGAGCTTCGCGTCCAGGTCTACGTAAGTACAGCGGTTCAGCAGAAATGCCACGCGTATTGAACGGATTGGGAATTGCGATCGTTTCAACTTCTAAAGGTGTGATCACTGATAAAGAAGCAAGAAAGCTAAACGTTGGTGGAGAAGTTCTTTGCTACGTGTATTAATTTTTAAGATTAAAGAAATGTCAAGGATAGGTAAATCCCCAGTTAACATCCCGAGTGGAGTAGACGTAAAGTTAAACGGTAACTTGGTTACTGTTAAGGGTCCTAAAGGTGAACTTTCACAAGAAATTGATTCTTGTGTTACGTTGGCTATCGAGGACAATACAATAACTTTCAGCCGCGAATCAGATGCACCTTCGCACCGTGCAAAGCATGGTCTTTACCGCGCTTTATTGCAGAACATGGTGGTAGGTGTTTCGGAAGGGTATAAGAAGGAACTTGAAGTTATCGGAGTAGGATACCGTGCAAATGCAGCTGGTCAACAGTTGGAATTGGCACTAGGATTCTCTCACGCTATCATCTTGGATCTTCCTAAAGAAATTAAGGTATCTGCAAACACCGAAAAGGGTAAGGCACCCGTGGTGACTCTCGAGTCTCACGACAAACAACTTTTGGGCCAGGTCGCTGCCAAGATTCGTTCCTTCCGTAAGCCGGAACCATACAAAGGAAAAGGTATTCGTTTCGTAGGAGAAGAGATCAGAAGAAAAGCTGGTAAATCTGCAGGTAAAAAATAATTTTTAGAGTTATGGCATTTAGTAAATTAAACAGAAGAGCAAAAATTAAAAGAAGAATCAGAAAGAGAATTTCTGGTACTTCTAAGGTGCCTCGCTTGTCGGTATTCCGCAGTAACAAACAGATCTACGCACAGTTGATCGACGATGTTGCCGGAGTAACACTAGCAGCAGCAGCGTCTTACAAGAACAAAGCAGCCGATAAGAAGAATAAAACTGATCAGGCAGCAGTTGTTGGTAAAGAAGTAGCTGAAAAAGCATTGAAAGCCGGTATCGAGAAAGTTGTGTTTGATCGCAACGGGTACTTGTACCACGGTAGAGTTAAACAATTGGCTGACTCAGCTCGAGAAGGCGGATTAAAATTTTAAGAAATGGCAGCACAAGTAGTGAATAGAGTTAAATCTGCAGATATAGAGCTGAAAGACAAGCTTGTTGCGGTAAACCGTGTTACAAAAGTAACGAAGGGTGGACGTACATTTAGCTTTTCAGCAATCGTTGTCGTTGGTGACGAGAACGGAATCGTAGGTCATGGTCTTGGTAAAGCGAAAGAGGTAACTGAAGCGATTACTAAGGGTATTGATGACGCAAAAAAGAATCTGATTAAAGTTCCGATCCTGAAGGGAACTGTTCCTCACGCTCAGAAAGGTAAGTTTGGTGGTGCTGAAGTTCTTTTGAAGCCTGCTACAAACGGTACCGGTGTAATCGCAGGTGGTGCGATGCGTGCAGTTCTTGAAAGTGTTGGGGTACATAACGTACTTGCAAAATCTCAGGGATCTTCAAACCCTCACAACGTGGTGAAAGCAACTATCGATGCATTGTCAAAAATGAGAGATGCAGTTTCAGTTGCTCGTCAACGTGGAGTTTCTTTGGACAAAGTGTTTAACGGTTAATAGACGGTAAAATGGCTACAATTAAAATTAAGCAAGTTAGAAGCGCTATTAAACGTCCGGCAGTTCAAAAGGCTACGATTAAAGCGTTGGGATTCAGTAGGCTGAATCAGGTGATCGAGAAGGAGGTTACTCCTCAGATCATGGGAATGATCAAGAAGGTTCAACATCTTGTTGAAGTTGTTGAGTAAAACTTTTAATATCGAATTGAGATGAATCTAAATAATTTAAAACCTGCTGCAGGTTCCGTTAACAGAGAGAAGCGTATTGCACGTGGTCAGGGTTCTGGTCATGGAGGTACTTCAACACGTGGACACAAAGGAGCCAAGTCTCGTTCAGGTTACAGCAAGAAGATCGGATTTGAAGGTGGACAAATGCCACTTCAGAGACGTGTACCTAAGTTTGGTTTCAAGAACGTTAATCGCGTTGAATACAAAGCGATCAATCTTGACATCATTCAATCACTGATCGAACGTAAGAACATTACCGAAATTACACCCGAAGTTCTTCGTGAGAATGGTCTTGTTTCAAGAAACGAATTGGTGAAAATCCTTGGAAGAGGAGAGTTGAAAGCGAAGATTAATGTAACTGCACACAAGTTCTCAGGTTCTGCAAAGTCAGTAATTGAGGCACAAGGTGGCGTATGTTCAGAAATCTAATTAACTTTGCCAACATTTTTTTGAAATGAAACGATTTATACAGAATATCAAGAATATCTGGAAAGTAGAAGAATTAAGGCAGAGGATCTTATTGACCCTCGGCCTTATTTTGGTCTACCGGATCGGTTCGTTCATCATTTTGCCAGGTGTAAATTTTACAGCTTTGGCAAATGCGAAAGCAGCTGGTGAACAGAATACACTGGAGACACTTCTTTCTCTTTTCTCAGGAGGTGGTTTTACTAACGCATCAGTTATGGCGTTGGGTATTATGCCTTATATCAGTGCATCAATCATCATGCAGCTGCTTGGTATTGCGGTACCCGCTATTCAGAAAATGCAGAATGAAGGTGAGTCAGGACGTAAGCAAATTAACAATTACACGCGTATCCTAACCATCGTTATCTGTGCTTTGCAGGCACCTAGTTACCTAAAGTTGTACGTGGAGTCAAAAGGTGCCTTACCTGTTGACGCTGGTTCAATGTGGTGGGTACAGACGGTGCTTGTATTGATTGCTGGATCCATGTTCGCAGTGTGGTTAGGAGAGCGTATTACAGATAAAGGTGTTGGTAACGGTATATCTTTATTGATTACTGTAGGTATCTTAGCTCGTCTACCCGAATCATTCCTAGTTGAACTTGGTGTCAATTCTGGTAACCTAATTAAGATTATCTTGGAGGTTGTAGCCTTTATGGTGGTTGTATTGGGAACGGTATTGATTGTTCAAGGTGTACGGAAAATTCCGCTGAACACAGCCAAACGCGTTGTTGGATCAAGAGCAGTTGATGAAGCAGGTGCACGCAGCTATTTGCCAATTAAGGTGAATGCGAGTGGTGTAATGCCAATCATCTTTGCACAAGCGATTATGACGATACCTGTAATGATCTTTTCGGGTGATGCAGCAGAAGGAGGAAACTTCATTCAGCGTACACTTGGAGATATTTACGGTGTGAGCTATAACGTATTGCTTGCAGTATTGATTATTGTATTTACGTATTTCTATACGGCAATCATGATCAATCCAGGAAAGATCGCGGATGACTTAAAGAGAAGTGGTGGTTTTATCCCAGGAGTTCGTCCTGGAGAAGAAACAGCCGAGTACATTGATACATTAGTATCGCGTATTACATTCCCTGGATCTTTGTTCTTGGCATTTATCGCGATCATTCCGGCAATTGCAAAATTAGCTGGAGTCAATGATGCCTTTGCAATGTTCTTTGGTGGAACGTCACTTTTGATCATGGTCGGTGTAGTTTTGGATACACTTCAGCAGATCGAATCTTACCTTTTGAATCGTCACATGGACGGACTTATGGAAGGGACACGAGTTCGTGGTAGAAGAAATGCAGGTGAATTATCAGGCATGTAAGTATGGCGAAGCAAGGAGTAATTGAGCAAGATGGGACAATTATAGAAGCATTGTCCAATGCAATGTTCCGCGTTGAGTTGGAAAACGGGCACGTGATCACGGCACATATATCAGGAAAAATGAGAATGTTTTACATTAAGATCCTTCCTGGTGATAAAGTGAAAGTGGAGATGTCTCCGTATGACTTGACTAAGGGAAGAATAACATTCAGATATAAGTAAAACATTCTTTAAAAAAGAAGACGATGAAAGTAAGAGCATCAGTAAAAAAACGATCTGCAGATTGTAAGATTGTTAAGAGAAAGGGTAGAGTTTATGTGATTAATAAAAAGAATCCTAAACTTAAACAAAGACAAGGGTAATTATTAGTAAGTATGGCACGTATTGCAGGAATAGATTTACCAAAGAACAAAAGAGGTGTAATTGGTTTAACCTACATCTACGGAATTGGTAGAAGTACTTCAAAGAAAATTTTGGAGACAAGTGGTATTGATGAGAATATCAAAGTACAGGATTGGAACGATGATCAGTTGTCGGCTATCCGTAACGCTGTTAATGAGATCAAAACGGAAGGACAATTGCGTTCTGAAGTACAATTGAACATTAAGCGTTTGATGGATATCGGTTGTCAACGTGGTATTCGTCACCGTGCTGGATTACCGCTTCGTGGTCAAAGAACCAAGAACAACTCTAGAACTAGAAAAGGTAAGAGAAAAACAGTTGCAAACAAGAAAAAAGCAACTAAATAATAAATAAGTAAGATGGCAAAGTCTAATCAGAAAAAGAAGAAGAACGTCAAAGTAGATGCTGCTGGTGAAGCGCACATTCAAGCTACCTTCAACAACATCATTATTTCTTTGACTAACAACGCTGGTCAGGTAATTTCCTGGTCATCGGCTGGAAAAATGGGCTTCAAGGGTTCTAAAAAGAACACTCCATATGCTGCGCAGGTATCTGCTGAAGATGCGGCTAAAGAAGCACATGACTTCGGATTACGTAGAGTAAAGGTGTATGTTAAAGGTCCTGGTGCAGGTCGTGAATCAGCAATTCGTGCCTTACATAACGCTGGTATCGAAGTTACCGAGATCGTGGATGTTACACCATTACCACACAACGGATGTCGTCCTCCGAAAAGACGTCGAGTTTAATTTAGGATTTAATAACCAGGAAGGATACACGTTATCGAAGGACAAAGCCTTAATTCATAACACCTTCCATAAATAAAACAAAATGGCAAGATACAGAGGTCCAAAATCAAAGATCGCACGTCGTTTCCGCGACCCAATCTTTGGTCCTGATAAATCATTGGACAGAAGACAGTATGGTCCCGGACAGCACGGACCGTCAAAAAGAAGAGGTGGAAAGCAGTCAGAATATGCAATCCAGCTTGCTGAAAAGCAAAAAGCGAAGTATACGTATGGGATTTTGGAGCGACAGTTCTCGAATCTTTTCGTAAAAGCTTCACGCATGAAAGGAATTACAGGTGAGAACTTGTTGCAATTGTGTGAAACGCGTTTGGATAATACAGTATACCGTCTGGGTATCGCTCCAACTCGTAGCGCAGCGCGTCAGTTCGTTACACACAAACACATTACTGTGAATGGTGAACTTGTGAATATTCCTTCATATACGTTGAAGCCAGGTGATGAAGTTGGTGTTAGAGAGAAGTCAAAATCTCTTGAAGCAATTACATCATCATTGACTTCAAACAACAAAAAATACGATTGGTTAGACTGGAATTCTGCTTCAATGTCTGGTAAATTGTTGAGCGTGCCTGCGCGTGAAATGATTCCTGAGAATATCAAAGAACAGTTGATCGTCGAATTGTACTCTAAGTAATCCATTGCGTTAGCAATATTTTAAGGATCAATGAGGCAACTGATTAAAATTATTAAACAAACATTGGTTTTCGGCTAAAGGGTTGGATTGACTTTCTTCACTCTTTTCAACCGCGCAACCGGAGAACAATTAAAAAGAAGAAAAACAAATGGCAATTTTAGATTTTCAAAAGCCGGACAAGGTGATCATGATCCAGTCCGATGAGCATCAGGGACAGTTTGAATTCCGTCCTCTTGAGCCTGGATATGGAATTACGATCGGTAATTCATTGAGAAGAATTTTACTTTCGTCTCTTGAAGGTTTCGCAATCGCTTCTATTCGTATTGAAGGTGTAGACCACGAGTTTACAACAATCAAAGGAGTAGTAGAAGATGTAACTGAGATCATTTTGAACTTGAAGCAAGTTCGTTTCAAGCAACAGATCGAGGGCACAGATTCTGAGACTGTAGTTGTGTCTATCACAGGTCAAAATCAGTTAACAGCTGGTGACCTTGGTCGATTCACTTCAGCTTTCCAGGTATTGAACTCAGATCTTGTGATCTGTAACATGGAGCCTTCAGTGAAGTTGGAAATTGAACTTACGATCATTAAAGGTCGTGGTTACTTACCAGCAGAAGAGAACAAAGTGAGCGCAGCTCCGTTTGGAACAATTTTCATGGACTCGATCTTTACACCGATCAAGAATGTGAAATACACGATTGAAAACTACCGTGTAGAGCAAAAAACGGATTACGAAAAGCTTGTTTTGGATATCACTACGGATGGTTCAATTCATCCAAAAGATGCATTGAAAGAAGCAGCAAAGATTCTCATTCACCACTTCATGTTGTTCTCTGATGAGCGTATTACTTTGGATAGCGAAGTGAAAGCTGAGACAGAAGAATTCGATGAGACTTCATTACACATGCGTCAACTTTTGAAAACGAAGTTAGTTGATATGGATCTTTCTGTTCGTGCATTGAACTGTTTGAAAGCAGCTGATGTAGAAACTTTAGGAGACTTGGTTTCTTACAACAAAAATGACCTTTTGAAGTTCCGTAATTTCGGTAAGAAGTCATTGACTGAGTTGGAAGACCTAGTTGACAACAAAGGATTGTCTTTTGGAATGAACGTTTCAAAATATAAATTAGATAAAGACTAGTATCGCAATTGAATTAATAATGGCGTAATAGGTGGCTGTTCTTTGGCGATACCATTGAAAAGAGTCAGTTAACCGTTACTTACGAAATTAAAGTTATGAGACACGGAAATAAAGTAAATAATCTTGGTAGAAAGTCAGCGCACAGAAAAGCGATGATGTCAAATATGGCTTGTTCACTATTGCAACACAAGCGTATTAATACTACAGTAGCAAAGGCTAAAGCACTACGAGGATATGTTGAGCCACTTCTAACAAAATCGAAGACAGATTCAACGCATTCACGCAGAACTGTATTTAGTTACTTGCAGAACAAAGAAGTTGTAACTGAGCTTTTCAGAGATATCGCACCAAAAATCGCTGATCGTCCTGGAGGATATACACGTATCATTCGTACAGGTTACCGTTTGGGAGATAATGCTGAAATGTGTATGATCGAGTTGGTAGACTTCAATGAAATCTACACAAACGAATCAGCGAAGAAAACAACAAGACGTTCACGTCGTGGTGGAGCAAAGAAGGAAACAGTAGAAGCTGTTCCGGTTGCTGAAACGGCAGAAGAGGTTGTAGCTGAAGCGGAAGTAGTTGAAGAAGTTGTAGCAGAGGAGACTCCGGCAGCTGAAGAGGCTACTGAAGAACCATCAGCAGAAGCTGAATCAAACGAAGAAGAATCAGAAGGCAAATAATGTTAACTGATCAAAATAGTGAAAAGGGTAGCGTGATCGTTACCCTTTTTTTATTCACAATTCTTTCCTTTTGATTTGAAATCCTAACTTTGCAAAAAATATCGAGAATGGTAGATAGAAGACCTGCAATCCTGCTTTTGGAAGATGGAACAGTTTTCCATGGAAAAGCAACCGGAAAGATCGGAACAACTACCGGAGAGATTGCCTTTAACACAGGTATGACCGGTTATCAAGAAGTTTTTACAGATCCATCTTATTTTGGACAGATCTTGATCATGACAACAGCACACATTGGAAATTATGGCGTGCATGCTGACGAGATTGAGTCGGAAGGAATAAAAATAGCGGGACTAGTAACAAAGAAATTTTCTGAAGGTTATTCACGACCTTCTGCATCTGGTTCCCTCGAGGATCTTATGCAAGAAAGCGAAACGGTTGGTATCACCGACCTTGATACACGAGCATTAGTGCGTCACATTAGAAGTAAAGGTGCTATGAATGCCTTGATATCTTCTGAGGAGAAAAGTTTAGAAGAATTGAGCGAGATTCTCCGAAACACACCTTCAATGGATGGATTGGAGCTTTCTTCAAGAGTGGCTACTACAACAGCCTATGAAATGTCGCCAGAAAAGCCTAAGTACAAAGTGTCATTAGTTGATTTTGGCGTGAAACAGAACATTGTACGTTGTCTTGTTGAGCGTGGTTGTCATGTGAAGGTGTTCCCGCTTAATTCAACTAAAGCGGAAATTGATGCTTTTGAACCGGATGGCTACTTGCTTTCAAATGGTCCAGGAGATCCTTCAGCAATGCCAAGCTCGATCAATTTGGTTTCTGAAATTGTTAATTCGAACAAGCCGGTTTTCGGTATATGCCTAGGTCACCAAATTCTTGGGTTAAGCCAAGGATTAAAAACGGAGAAAATGTTCAACGGACATCGCGGAATAAATCATCCGATACTTAATTTGAAAACCGGAAAAGGAGAAATTACCTCCCAGAATCATGGATTTGTGATTTCAAAATCCAGTATTGAGGCTAATCCAAATGTAAAAGTGACGCACAAACACTTGAACGATGATACGATAGCAGGGATTGAAATAGTTGATAAACCTGTGTTTTCCGTTCAGTATCACCCTGAAGCATCAGCAGGTCCACACGATTCACGTTATTTGTTTGATCAATTTATTGACTTAATGCAACAACAGAAAAAATGAGCCATATTGTAAAAGTTTTCGGTAGACAAATCCTTGATTCAAGAGGAAATCCAACAATTGAAGTAGATGTTATTACAGCAAATGGATATGTGGGTAGAGCAGCAGTGCCATCAGGTGCTTCTACCGGTATTCATGAGGCAGTGGAATTAAGAGATGGTGAAGCTGCATATCTTGGTAAAGGGGTAATGAAAGCAGTAAACAATGTGAATACTTTGATTAATGAGGCTTTGCATGGTATGGACATTTATGATCAGAAAGCAATTGATACTGCGTTGATCAAATTGGATGGCACAGACAATAAATCCAGTTTAGGAGCCAATGCCATTCTAGGAACTTCCTTGGCTGTTGCACGAGCAGCATCAATGGAGGCCGGATTGAGTTTGTATCGTTATGTTGGAGGAGTGGGAGCAGTAACGATGCCAGTTCCAATGATGAATATCTTGAACGGGGGGTCACATGCTGATAACTTGATCGACATTCAGGAATTTATGGTAATGCCTTTTGGAGCGTCGTCTTTTTCTGAAGGTTTGCGTTGGGGGACTGAAGTGTTCCACCATCTGAAGTCAGTTTTGAAATCCAAAGGAATGTCAACGAATGTCGGAGATGAGGGTGGATTTGCACCGAACTTAGGATCAAATGATGAGGCGATCGAAGTAGTAATTCAAGCTGTAGAGAAAGCAGGTTTTGTTCCGGGAGAAGATATTTATATTGCTTTGGATGCCGCAGCATCTGAGTTTTATAATGGAGATAAGCAAAAGTACATATTCGAGTCAACGGGTGATGAGATGACTTCACAGGAAATGGTTGCTTATTGGAAGAATTGGTCAAATAAGTATCCGATCATTTCTATTGAAGATGGTTTAGCGGAAGATGATTGGGAAGGATGGAAATTAGCCACAGAGGAAATGGGTGATCGAGTTCAGTTAGTAGGTGACGACCTTTTTGTGACCAATACGAAGCGCCTTTCAAGAGGAATTGAGGGGGGGATTGCGAATTCAATTCTTGTTAAGGTAAACCAAATTGGCTCATTGACAGAAACGATTGAGGCTGTTCAGATGGCTACATCTAATTCATATACATCTGTTATGAGTCACCGTAGTGGTGAGACTGAAGATAGTACAATCGCTGATTTGGCAGTGGCATTGAATACTGGTCAGATCAAGACGGGATCTGCTTCAAGAAGTGACCGAATGGCGAAATACAATCAATTATTGCGAATTGAGGAAGAATTAGGAGATGCTGCTGTTTATCCAGGAAAGAAGTTTAAATTCATTCAGTAATTTACGTTTTCGTTGAAATAATAACACTTAGGGGCTTTTTAGCCCCTTTTTTTGTCCTCCCCGTTCATTAGCGGTAAATTTGGAGAGAATACAAGCAACCTATTAGTTATATGGTCGTCTTGGATAAAAACAAATACAATGAAAAGACTAGTACTTATAGTTTTCGGGATTATTTTATCAGCTCAATTATATGGGCAACAATCTGAATCTTTATTCTTTGGACAATGCTTGGTAGAGGTGCAAGATCAGGAAGCTGCACGCCAATTAGAATCGATCATGCGAGAAAATCCGTCGGTTCGCGTGGTACGAATTGATTACTCGACACAAAGGGCCTTTGTCTTAACAAATTCAATCGAATCTTTAAACGAGGAACAATTTGTTTCTTGGTTTTCTGAATACAGTGATAAAACGCGATGTGTGCAAGTAGGTAAGCACGGTGTTGACCTTGTTAAACCTTATCCGTTTGAAGATTGTAACAAATAATATCATGAGAGAATTAGTATACACGATAATTGCTTGTTTCATAGTTTTATTAAACTTCGGATTTGCTCAACAATTACCTGTTAATTGTAACTTAGCAGTCCCAGGTTGTTCAACTCCATCTTTTCCAATAGTTGGAACTCAACCTTCGTACAATACAGTTGATTTCACTGCAGGATCTATCACTAATCCAAGTTCAAATCCACAAGGAGTGAATGCAGGCTGTCTATTGTCAGGTGAAACGGTATCAACATTCATTACGATTAATGTGGTGTCGAGTGGAACACTTCAATGGTCAATTATAGGGCCTTCGGGTGGTTGTTTCGACTGGATTATGTGGCCAATGCCTAATGCAAGTATGGAGCAGGCGTGCGCCGGAATTAATGGTAATACCTTACCTCCTGTCGCATGCAACTGGAACGGAATGTGTAACGGTAACACAGGTATGGCAGCTGCCGGTAATCTGCCACCAGGTGGATCACCAACAAGTTATCAACCGCCTATTAACGTCGTAGCAGGCCAAGCTTATATGCTGTGTCTTTCAAACTACAGTTTTACGAATCAAAATGTCAACCTGAATTTTTTCGGATCAGCTCAGGTGGTATGTAGTGTATCTGCTCCAGATCAAACGATTTGTTTGGGAAATAGTGCAACCGTTACAATTGCAACTCCTGGTCTAAGTAACCCACAGTTTACATGGTTGGTGACAGATGGAGTTTCCAATACAAGTGGTGGAACAAATGTTACTGTGACACCAACAGTTACTACGACTTATCAAGTTGAAGTGATGCAGCCTGCGACTGCGACATCTTCGGTTTTTATCGATACAGCAACATTTACTATCACTGTTGTTCCACCTCCAACACCAAATGCCGGAATTGACGATACTGTTTGTTTGGGTCAACCAATTTATCTTAATGGAACGATCAGTAATCCTGCAAATACTCCTTCGTGGCAGTTTTTAACAACGGGTATAACACCAACTCCTACTGTGACTTTTTCTCCGAATTTTAATTCATTAACACCAACAGTAACTGTAAATCAAGTTGGTTTGTACCAGTTTATTTTGAGAGAGAACAACACTCTTTGTGGAATGTATCGGGACACTGTAAGGGTATTGGTTACTAACA
The DNA here is from genome assembly GCA_036825545.1 of Crocinitomicaceae bacterium. Lineage (GTDB taxonomy): Bacteria > Bacteroidota > Bacteroidia > Flavobacteriales_D > Crocinitomicaceae > M0103. The sequence goes on from DAISYB010000011.1 coordinate 93,701, forward strand.
TTACGCAAACTACGAGTGTTGTGCCACCATCATGTTTTGGATATAGTGATGCTGAAATATCAATTGATAGTCCTTTGGCAGAAGAGTATAGTTTCAATAATGGAACCAGCTGGGTAACCAATTCAACACAAGGTGGATTTGCAGCAGGTACTTATACGGTCTGTTCAAGGAACTTTGCTGGATGTCAAACATGTACACAGGTTACTGTTGTTGATCCTCCTGCAATTACGATCAGTGTAAGTAACGATACGCTTGTTTGTCAGAATGGAACTGCACAACTTTCAGCATCAGCCGAGAATGGCGTGACATATAGTTTTCACTGGGAGCATACTTCGAATCTGAATGCGGTGCAATTGGTAAGCCCAATTGCCAATACAACTTATACGGTTTATGCAGAAAGCGAAAATGGATGCTTGTCACCTTCTGAATCAATTGTAGTTAGTGTTCGCGAACCAATTTCTGGAACAATTTCACCAGAGACAACAATTTGTCCGGGATATCCAACTACATTAACGGCCAATGCGTCTGGGGGAATTGGAGCTCCATTTACCTTTATTTGGAACATGGGAGGTAATGGTACGGGTACCGACCATACTATAACAGCAAATCCTCCGGCTACAGCAACATACACTGTGACAATTACTGATGGCTGTGAATCAACTCCGCTTGTATTGAATACAATTGTTAATGTAGCACCTCTACCTGTTCCTCAGATTTCAGTAAACATGAATAATCAATGTGAACCTGTGGAATATACTTTAACAAATGAGACCGATCCTTCTATGGTAGACCTCGTTTATTGGGAAATTTCTAACGGAGATATCTTTGTGAATGAACAAGTAGTAACCACTAGTACTTTGTGGTCGGGATTATACAACGTTCAGCTAATCGTTACTTCCCCTCAGGGTTGTATTGATTCAACTACATTTCATAATTATTTATTTGTCAATCCAAAACCAGTAGCGGATTTTAGATACTCACCGAATCCTGTGTTAATGTTTAATACAAGTGTGAAGTTTGTGAATTATTCGATCAACGGACACACCTATGAATGGTTCTTCCCTGGATCAAATATGCCTTATTCGCAGCAAGAAGATCCGCAGGTTCAATATCCGGAGGGGATTGTCGCTGATTATGAAGTAATGTTAATTACAACTTCAGAATTTGGTTGTATAGATACGGCTTATCAAATAGTTTCAGTACAACCTGAAGTAATTTTTTATGCGCCCAACTCTTTTACACCAGACAACGATGAATTTAACCAGTCTTGGGGAATTCATATTGAAGGAATTGATATTTATGACTTTGAACTTTTGATTTTTAACCGTTGGGGTGAAGTTATTTGGGAGTCAAGAGATCCTGAAGGTCGTTGGGATGGAACTTATAATGGCAGCTATGTTCAACAAGGCATTTACACATGGGTGCTTCGAACTAAGGATAAGATCAATGATAATAAGTATGTCTACAATGGGTTCATTAATTTAATGAAGTAAGGATAAACTCATCTTTTTTAAACCCTGCAATTGCAGGGTTTTTTGTTTCAATTAAAATCAATTGAACTAAATTTGTGCTTCCTAAAAATCAGACAATGACGATTCAAGATTTACATAAAGATATTCTGCAAGGGATTCCGGAGAACATACCAACAAAAAAGGCTTTTGATTTAACGGTTAATCATGCTCCAAAACGAAAAGATATTCTGAGCGCGGACGAGAAGAAGTTAGCAATTCGTAATGCACTTCGCTATTTTCCTATTCATCAACATGAAGAATTGGCGGCTGATTTTATGGAGGAATTAGAGACGTATGGTAGAATTTACATGTACCGTTACCGTCCTGAATACACTATGTATGCCCGATCAATTGATGATTATCCCGGTAAAAGTTTACAAGCGAAATCGATCATGTTGATGATTCAAAATAATTTGGATTATGCAGTTGCTCAGCACCCTCATGAATTGATAACCTATGGTGGAAACGGTGCCGTTTTTCAGAATTGGATCCAGTACCGATTAACCATGAAGTATCTTGCTGAAATGACGGATGAGCAGACTCTCGTTATGTACAGCGGTCATCCTATGGGATTGTTTCCCTCGCACAAGGACGCTCCAAGAGTGGTAGTTACCAATGGCATGATGATTCCAAATTATTCGAAACCGGATGATTGGGAGAGATTCAACGCATTAGGTGTGACTCAATATGGACAAATGACGGCTGGTTCTTATATGTATATCGGTCCACAAGGAATCGTTCATGGTACAACCATTACAGTCTTGAATGCATTAAGAAAGATTGCTAAGGACCGTGAATCCATGAAAGGCCGTCTCTTTGTAACTGCTGGTTTGGGGGGAATGTCAGGAGCACAGCCGAAAGCGGCCAATATTGCGGGTTGTATTTCTGTTACGGCAGAAGTCAACCCGAAAGCGGTTCATACACGCCACTCGCAAGGATGGGTGGATGAAGTGATTCTCGATCTGGATCAGTTGTGCTCACGTGTGCGTGTAGCTAAAGAGCAAAAAGAGATTGTTTCCATTGCTTATCAAGGTAACGTTGTGGATGTTTGGGAGAAATTTGATCAGGAAGGAATTTTTATTGACCTGGGTTCAGACCAAACTTCTTTGCATAATCCATGGGCGGGGGGGTATTATCCGGTCGGTGTATCATTTGAAGAATCCAATCGAATGATGGCTGAGGAACCTGAATTGTTCAAAGAGAAAGTTCAGGAAACATTGAGACGTCATGCGGCTTCGGTTAATCGCCATGCTGAAAAAGGAACTTACTTTTTTGATTATGGAAATGCTTTTCTCCTTGAGGCTTCTCGTGCGGGTGCGGATATTTTTGCAGCGAATGGAATTGATTTCAAATACCCTTCCTATGTGCAAGATATTTTAGGTCCAATGTGCTTTGATTTTGGTTTTGGTCCATTCCGATGGGTGTGTGCTTCAGGAAAAGCAGAGGATTTGCAACGAACGGATGAAATTGCATGTGAAGTTTTGGAAGAAATGTACCGCAATAGCCCGGCTGAAATTCAACAGCAAATGCTCGATAATATTCAATGGATAAAAGGAGCTCAAGAAAATAAATTGGTTGTTGGTTCGCAGGCACGTATTCTTTATGCAGATGCAGAAGGTCGAATGCGTATAGCTGCAGCTTTCAATAAAGCCATCGAAAAAGGTGAGATTGGACCGGTTGTTTTAGGTCGTGATCATCATGATGTTTCCGGAACGGACTCTCCTTACAGAGAAACGTCAAATATTTATGACGGATCGCGTTTCACAGCTGACATGGCCATACAGAATGTAATTGGTGATAGCTTCAGAGGTGCGACTTGGGTGTCAATCCACAATGGTGGAGGAGTAGGATGGGGTGAAGTGATCAATGGTGGTTTCGGAATGTTACTTGATGGCAGCCAAGAGTCAGATCGTCGCTTGAAAATGATGTTGCATTGGGATGTCAATAACGGTATTGCTCGCCGAAGCTGGGCTCGAAACGAAGGAGCAATATTTGCCATCAAACGAGCTATGGAGATGGAGCCAAAACTAAAGGTAACAGTTCCAAATCTTGTAGATGATCAACTCATCGAAAACGTCTTTTCGAAGCAAACAGCTCAATAAGAAATCTGGCTAGGATACCTAGATGCTGACTTCTGCCAATTCATTGGTTGCCGTGTAATATAAGTAACCTGATGGTTTAGGCATGTCCATTTGGTAGAAAATGGTCAGGTATTGCTTCATTTGAGCAACATCTTTGCTTGAAGGCAATCCAGTTTTGTAGTCAAGAAGAATCGTTTCCTTTTCTTTTAGGATAATTTTATCAGGTCTTCTTGAATTTGAAGCGTCTAGAAGAATGAGTTGTTCATTGAGAATTTCCTTGGCATCTGAATAGAGCGTTTTAACTATGTCGTGTTGCAAGAGTTGCTCGCCGATATTTAGCATTCTTTCTCGAAAACCAACTTCTATCAATCCTTCCTTGATTAGTTCGTCTAATTTAACTGATAAGTTTTCTGTAGGCTTAAGGTCGGCCATCAGCATATGGAATTGATTACCAAAACGCCTTTCTTCATTTAACTCGGCCTTTTCAGCGGTCATTTTTTTCTCTGAAAGGGCAATGTCAGGAAACCATAAATGATCGGAGATATTTTTAGTTTCAAAAAATTGGGTGGGCAATCGCTCTTTTTCTGTTTTAGGTAGAGCTTCACCGCTTTCAAATAGTAAATAGTCAGTAGTTCCCTCATTGGAAGCAATTTTCTCCAGAGTATCATGGAAGGGTTTTCCAAATCCCTTTTTCCAATAGTTAAAAACGTACAAACGATCCTTAGGCCGTGTTAATCCCACGTAACAAAGGTTCATTTTGTCGGTGTAAATATGATCCAGCTCATCTTTTTGAAGTTCCCTAACGGCATCTATTTTACTAGTAGCTGAGAGACTAGTGTGAACTATTAATCCTTCCGAATCTAACAGGAATTTGTTGTTTCCTCTGATGGAAATATCCAGGTCCATGTTCGGGATGATGACAATCGGAAATTCGAGCCCTTTTGACTTGTGTATCGTCATTACTACGATGGCATCATCACTTGGTGGAGTTTGAATGGCTAATGATCCTCGTTTTTCTTCATAGAAAAGTAAGAATGCACCGAGATCTGGACCTTTTGTTAGTTCAAATTCGAAGGCAAAATCAGCTAGATGATGTAAGTAGGGATTGTTCAATTCAGACCATCCCATTAATCGGTAAAACTGTTGGATGAGATCGTAAAGTGTTTCGTAGGTGCAGTAAAAGCGATCTTCTGACTGAAATTGATCTGCAATAAAACGAGAGTTATTGAATTCAGAATAGTTTTTTCCGTTCTTTTTCACCTCTTCCATATAATGATTGAACAGTTGGAAGTGGTCATCTGATTCTGTTCGAAAGTAAATCTCAGCAAAGCGTTTCATTTCACTTCGCTGTGCAGGTTTGAATCTTCTTTTGAGATAGGAAATAGTTAAATGAACACGTTTATCATTATTCACTAAAAGTGATTCTGCAGAAACTACTTTATAGCCATTTTGTTTTAAGCTTAATGCCCATAGATTGGCCTCAGCATTTCGATCGGAGAGGATACAGATATCACTTGGTTGATAGCCGTCTTTTATACATGATTGAATAGTCTCGATGACTTCCTTTGGCAAGTCTATTTCTTCTTTGGTTTCCAGTTTCTTAGATTGAATTGAAATATAACCCTGTTTCTTGGATTTAGGTTCCTGCTTGATAGAGCCGTAAAATGGTTTTGCGAACTCAGGAAGAGTTTTAGCTAGCTCCAAAAAGAATGCGTTGTTGAAGGATACGATGGCAGTGCCGGATCGCCAGTTGGACTCCAACGCCTCAGTGTATCCCATCTGCTTAAAGAAAGCTGATTTTTGTGCTATTACAGAATCCTTTTGAGGATTGAAAATTCCGGGTAATTCAACAAATTGTTCAGCAACACCATTCTTGAATCTATAGATGGATTGTTTAGGATCCCCAACGATTAAATTGAAATCCCCTTTTGCAAGTGTTTCTTCCATTAATGGAACCATATTCAACCATTGTAAGTGAGAAGTATCTTGAAATTCATCCAACAGGAAATTGCGGTAACGCATACCCAGACGTTCATAAATAAAAGGAGCATTTTCTTGTTGAACTAAGGAAGAGATCAACTGGTTGAATTCAGAAATCCGAATAATTTTCTCTTCTTTTTTCAATTGTTCAATAGCGACGGCAACAAAACGCAACAGTAGCATATTGTAATAATTTCCTACAAAAGAAGTGTAAGTGGCGTATTTGGAATCGTTTTCATTCTGCAATTCATTAAGTTGAATAAGTGCTTGTTTGAATTCCTCCGGCATGAATTTCCCTTTCGGTGTTTCAGCATAGCAGGCTTTAAGGGTGTTTCCATGTACGCGATCGCCAATGAATCCATCAGCGTTTTCAATTTTTTTAATGTAGTTTATGCTATGTGAACCATTTGGATATAAGGATGTTTGTTCTCCGTAAGAATTATGTAGTTGAATGATCTGATCTCGAAGCGAGAGAAAATGGTCATCTATTTTTTTGAGTTCGTGGCGAATTTCTTTCAATTTATTTTCGGAAAGATCCTCTTCCATTAAGCGATTCAAATAAGCTTGTTGCTTTTCATTGCTGAATGAAGAAGTAAAAGCGATTAGACTTCTTCTAAAATCCCAACCCTCTTCATTATCCAAATTGGATTGGGCATATTTTAACGCGGCTTTTGTGAAATCAGCGCGTTCTTCAGTGCCCATGTTGTTAAGCAGAAGGTCTATCACTTGTTCGATGACAGCATTTTCGTTGAGCACAACTTCAAAATCTGCTGGAAGATCCAAATCGCGACTAAAGGATCGGATCAAACGAAGGTTGAATTTATCAATCGTCATGACTGAAAAATCTTCGTAACTATGAAGTAAGCCTTTTAAGATAATTGCAGCTCTTTGGTTGACCTGAAGTGGGCTTACGCCTATTTCTGAACCTATTTCTTTAGCATAATTGGAAGCGCTTTCACCATGTTTTTCCGGGTAACTCAGTTGGTCAAGTGCTTCGATCACCCTTGTCTTCATCTCCAAACTTGCCATATTCGTGAAGGTCATAGCAATAATCTGTGAGAAGCGCTTGGCATCGTGATCATCAATTAACAGCAATTTGACAAACTCTTTTACAAGCGTATACGTTTTACCACTACCTGCTGATGCATTTAGAATTTTAAGTCGTTTATCGGATGGAAGAGATGAATGCACCAAAGCAGATTATTGTTAGATTATTATTTTCGAACTAAATATAGTGGCTTTTGAGCATTTTTCGTTAAATTTGTTAGGACTACCATGATAAAAAAAATAACATTTTCGATCCTGTTCCTTATGCTTGCGTTGGCAAGTTGTAAGGACAAGAATAAACCTGACCCGGAACCGGATCCAGTAGATCAATTGAAAGTGTTGGTCGTTCCAACTTATGGAAGTGCTGATTTAGCACTTGATCACACCTATTTAACCGATGAAGGCTATCAGGTGCAATTCACCGATTTGAAATTTTACATCTCAGATCTTAAATACGCTTCAAAAACCTTAGCCCTTACAGGTTTGTTCGATTTCCGAGAACGTGGCACATTACTGTTTCAGAAAGTGGGTAAGCCTGCTGACTTCCCGTCGATCACAGCATTACTTGGCGTACCTGACTCAAGAAATCATTCAGATCCCACTGCCTATTCTTCAACTGATCCACTTCATATTTCTGTTGCGAATGATATGCATTGGGGATGGAATCCAGGTTATATTTTCGTGAAAGTGGAAGCTAAAGTAGATACAATACCCGATGGAATTGATCTGTTTGACCACAACGTTGTTTTGCACGTCGGCGGTGATATTTATACGCGTGATTTGGAATTCAGTAATTTAAATTGGTTGACAGGTAGCAATAAGATCCATACAACCAAACTAAAACTGGATATGCGTCATTTTCTGAATAATGGAACTACATCGATTGATCTTAAAACGGAGCATAGTTCGCATACTGCTCCTGGACAAGAGGTGATTAGCGCCAAAGTTATCGATCATTTTAAAGAAGCATTAGGAAAGTATTAAATGCGTTATTTCTTCCTCATATTTGTTTTGATCGTTTTGTTTCTTTCCTGTAAGAAGGATCGAGTTGGTTATGATCCTACACCTTATGTATTAGAAATACCTTCTCATTTTCCTGCAATGCCCATTCCGGATGATAACCCAATGACGGTTGAAGGTGTTCAATTGGGACGCATGTTGTTTTATGAGAAGCGCTTAAGTGGTGATAATACAATGTCCTGTGCTGCTTGCCATACACCTCAAACAGCTTTTTCGGATGCCAATCAATTTTCAGTTGGAATTGATGGAATTCAAGGAAACAGAAATTCAATGGCTTTAGTGAATTTGGGATGGCAAAATTTCTTCTTTTGGGATGGACGTTCCAAAACATTGGAAGAACAAATTCTAGAACCAGTTCCTAATCCGATTGAATTGCATCAATCGTGGAAAGACGCTGTTGGAAAATTAAACGCAGATGTGAAATACCGCAACATGTTCTTTAAAGCTTTTGGTGAAGAGGGTATTGATTCGACTAAAGTAGCCAAAGCGATTGCTCAGTTTTTGCGGACAATGATCTCTTCCAATTCAAAGTTTGACGTAATGTACAAGTACCAGTACGGATTTACTTTGTCACCTGAAGAGCAAACGATATTGAGCTCAGTATCATTGGAGGAATGGGCAGGATTGGATCTTTTCAATAGCCTTAACGGTGCAGATTGTTTTCACTGTCACAATGGACCTTTGATGCAGGTTCAAAAATTCAGTAACAATGGATTGGATGCGGTTTTTTCAGATTTAGGAAGAGGAGCAATAACAAACAATGTAAATGACAATGGTAAGTTCAAAGTACCAACTTTGCGTAACATTGAATTGTCAGCGCCGTATATGCATGACGGAAGGTTTGCTACCTTGGATGACGTGATCAATCACTATTCGTCAGGGATTCAACAAAGCCCAACCTTGGATCCTTTGATTGAATTTGCATTTCAAGGTGGAGTACAGCTGGATAGTTACCAGAAATTACTTGTAAAAAAGTTTCTGTTAACTATGACAGATCATAAGTTTATAAACAATCCTGCATTTCAGGATCCGAATTAATATAATAATAAGAACATGATCGACGAGAGAAGATTAACGACAGAGGAGAAGGCTTTAAAGATCAATTTGACCTCCGATATTTATGGTTGTTTTGCCGAAATCGGAGCAGGTCAGGAAGTAGCAGCGAATTTTTTCAAAGCGGGAGGTAGTTCAGGTACCATAGCGTATACACAATCGGCGTATGACATGAAAGTTTCGGACTCAATGTATGGCGCAGCATCACGATATGTTTGTGAGGAGCGATTGGTAACGATGCTCGAAACCGAGTATGAAAATCTCAAATCACGCTTGCCGAATAAGTATAAAGAAGCGCGGTTCTTTTCATTTTGCAATACCGTTGAATCATTGAATTACCATAAAACCAATCAAGGTCAGGGTTGGGTTGGGATTCGTTTTCAGTTGGGCTTAGAAGCTGAGCCTAATGTTATGATTCTCCATATAAAAATGCACGACAATAGTCATAAAGCACAACAAGAGGCTTTAGGGATTTTGGGAGTTAATCTTATTCATGCGTGCTATTTTCATTTTGATGACCTAAACGAATTCTTGACAAATTTGACGCATCGATTGCCAAGAGACCGCATGGAAATTGATATGATGAGAGTATCCGGTCCGGATTTTAAAACCATTGACAACCGAATAATTGCATTAAATCTTGTAAAAAGAGGTATTACAGATGCAACTATGTTTGATCCTTCAGGTCACGTTATGCAGCCTGCTACTGCACTGTACAAGAAAAATATTTTGATGATGCGTGGCCGTTTCAGACCAGTGACGAAAGTGCACATTGATATGATTGAATCGGGGAAAAGACAGTTCTTGAGTGAAGGAGATGTTACCGATGAGAATATGTGTGTGGTATTTGAGCTGACATTGAAAGATCTTACTGCCGATGGAAAAATTTCAGATAAAGACTTCGTCGATCGCGCTGAATTACTTGGCTTGTTGGGGTATACTGTTATGATCTCCAATTATCTGAAACATTACAAAATGGTCGATTACCTTGCGTCAATTGCCAGAGGCAAACGAATGGGGGTAATTCTTGGAGTGTACAATCTGCATACGATTTTTGACGAGCGCTATTATGACAATTTGCCTGGGGGCTTACTTGAAGCTTTCGGGCGTGGATTTGGCCACAATGTGAAAATGTTCTTGTATCCGGCAAATAATGTGGATACGGGGGATTTGTATAGTTTGAAGAACATTAAAATACCGACGCACCTAACAGGCTTATTACAGTATTTGATTGACAACAACAAAATGGAAGAGATAACTGATTTTGATCCGAGATTGTTACACATCATGTCTGATGATGTTTTATCAAAGATAAAAGCAGGAGCAACAAGTTGGGAAGAAGATGTACCTCAAGAGGTTACTGATGCCATCAAGAAATATGATCTGTTCGGATACAAAAACACAAAGGTTTTGCAAAACTAAAAGTAATGCCTCACATTAAGAATGCGTTGATTCGTTACAGGATTATAGATCGATGTCTGAGAAACAAATACAATCCATTCCCATCAAAACAGGATTTAAGGGAGAAATGTGAGGAAGCATTATTCGGACTTTCAGAGGGTTCGCATATTTGTGATTCGACTATCGAAAAGGATTTGTTTGCGATGAGAATGGATCATGATGCTCCGATTAAATACAGCAAGCGTCACGAAGGTTACTATTATTCAGATCCTGATTTTAGCATCAATGATATCCCGCTGACGGATGACGATCTCAATTCAATTCAGTTCGCAGTGAACACCTTGATGCAGTTCCGTGAAGTTGATCTCTTTAAACAATTTGGCAGCGCAATTGACAAAATTTTTGATCGTGTTGCCATTGCGAAAGATCAAAAAGAAGATGACGTTTCGCATTTGGTTCAATTTGAAGCCGCGGTTTCAAATGGTGGGAGTGAATTTTTACCGGTTCTATTTGAAGCCATTCGGTCAACACGATTTGTTCATTTCAATTATGCTAGTTTCGTTAGTGGAAAATCAAAATTGAGAAATGTCTTACCACTTCTGTTAAAGGAATACCGAAATCGCTGGTATGTTGTAACATTTGATGAATCCAAGCAAGATATTGTCACCTACGCGCTTGACCGTATTAAGGATCTGGAAGTCGAAGAAAGAGTGGGTGTAAAGCCGGAAAACTTTGATCCGGTTAGTTATTTCCGTTATGCAGTTGGAATATCAAGTAACCACAGCAATCCGGAACGGGTTGTCTTCAAAGCGGATAATGTGGCGGCTAAATACATTCATTCACAACCATTTCATCCAACTCAAAAGATTCTAAAGGAGGGAAAGAATCGCACAACGTTTGAGTTGACTGTACTCATTTCTGAAGAGTTAATTCGAACCATCATGTCTTATGGGGGTGAAATTGAGTTGCTTGAGCCACTTTCGTTGCGAAATTTGATCGTTTCTAGGGTACACAAGATCATTGAAGCATATCGCCTCTGATTCGAATTGATTATCTTCGCCCAAAAACAATTGCAATGGAACTGATCAAAATTGTCTCAAACGGTGTTTGTACACTCAAGCTAAATAGACCTGAAGTATTCAATTCGTTCAATCGCGCTATGGCTATGGCTTTGCAAGAAGCTTTGGATCAATGTGAACTTGATGATAACGTGAGAGCCATCATAATTACTGGTGAAGGAAAGGCGTTTTGTGCTGGACAAGATCTGGCAGAGGCAGTTGATCAGGAAGGTCCAGAGTTGACAACCATTGTAAAAGAACATTACAATCCAATCATCGAACGCATTCGCACAATCGAAAAACCGATTATCGCAGCAGTGAATGGTGTGGCAGCAGGGGCTGGAGCAAACATCGCCTTGGCATGTGATATAACTATTGCTAAAAAGAGCGCTAGCTTCATTCAGGCTTTTTCGAAAATTGGATTGATTCCGGATTCTGGAGGAACATTTTTTCTGCCACGAATTATTGGTATGCAAAAGGCTTTAGCATTGATGTTCACTGGTGATAAAGTTTCAGCGGATCAGGCGGAATCATTGAATATGATTTATAAGGCTGTTGATGATGAACAGTTCGAAGAAGAAGTGAATCAGTTTGCAACAGTTATAGCAGCAATGCCAACTCGCGGTCTTGGGCTGACAAAAAAAGCGGTGAATGCCAGCTTCACAAATGACCTGAGCACACAGCTTGCAATGGAAGAGGAATTACAAACCGAAGCAGGTCAAACCTACGATTTTCGTGAAGGAGTGAATGCATTTTTGGAGAAAAGAAAACCCGTTTTTAAGGGGGAGTAATAAATTTGGAGTCAGGACGAATGATTTTCTCGGCAACAAAAACTTGTAGCAATGAAGCATAATTTTCGCGAAATCAATAGTTGGAAAGATTCATTTGAATTGGTGAAGTCGGTTTATGTATTTTGTGCTAGTTTACATGAAGATGAGCGATTTGGCTTGAAAAGTCAAATCCAACGATCCGCTGTTTCAATTCCATCTAACATCGAAGAGGGTTCAGGAAGAACTAGCGATCGGGAATTTCTTCATTTCTTGAATATTGCTATTTCATCAACGTATGAATTGGAAACTCAGTTATCATTGAGAGCTGATCTTTTTAACTTGAATGCCGATGATCTAATTTCTAAACTTCAGAGTATTCAGAGGCAAATTGGCGGTCTAAAAAAAAAGATTGAATTGAACTAATGAAACGATAACTCAAGGTGCAGGGGTCTTTTGTGATTGCAATACATCCAGTCCGGCCTCCTGTCTCCTTTAATCTTAAAGTCAAAAAAAATGGTAATAGGAGTACTTGGAGCCGGAACAATGGGGGCTGGAATAGCACAGGTTGCTGCACAAAATGGTCATCAGGTTGTTTTAGTCGATCTAAATGAGGAGGTATTGAACCGTGCAAAAACCGGGCATGTTAAAGTCTTTGATCGTTTGATTGAGAAAGGAAAGTTGACTCAAACGGATGTTGATGTTGTTTTGTCACGTATCAATTATACTTCTCAGTTGACGGACATGAACGCATGTGGTTTGGTGATTGAGGCAATTATTGAAAATCTGGAGGTAAAGCACAAAGTGTTTTCGCAATTGGAAGATATCGTTTCATCATCATGTATTCTTGCAAGTAACACTTCTTCACTTTCGATTGCTTCGATTGGTTCAGCATTGAAAAAATCTGATCGTGTAATTGGGATTCATTTCTTTAACCCTGCTCCATTGATGCCTTTGGTGGAAATCATTCCAGCAGTGCAAACTTCACAGGAAACATTACAAACATGTAAGCAATTGATCGCTGAATGGAAAAAAGTGGGCGTTTTATGCAAAGATACTCCCGGATTTATCGTGAATCGTGTGGCAAGACCTTTCTATGGTGAAGCATTGCGCATCTATGAAGAAGGTATAGCTGATTTTGCAACAATCGATTGGGCAATGACCGAATTGGGTGGATTTAGAATGGGACCTTTTACATTGATGGATTATATTGGTAATGATGTAAATTATGCTGTAACAGAATCTGTTTTTGCCTCTTTCTATTTTGATCCGCGTTTCAAGCCATCTTTTACACAAAAGCGACACAAAGAAGCAGGTTTCTTTGGTAAAAAATCAGGACGTGGATATTACGATTATTCAGAGAATGCAGTTGTCCAGGAACCAACAATGGATATTACTTTAGGTAAGGAGATTTTTGAGCGAATTCTGATTATGTTGATCAATGAAGCAATTGATGCTGTTTTCTTGAACGTTGCATCGAAAGAAGATGTTGACCTGGCAATGACAAACGGGGTCAATTATCCCAAAGGATTACTGAAATGGGCAGATGAAATTGGTTTGCATTACGTGCTTGAGAAACTAGAGGCTTTGTTTAATGAATATGGCGAGGATCGCTACCGACCAAATCCCTTGTTAAAGAGAATGGTCCGAGAAGGGAAAACCTTTTATTGAACATAGGTAAGCAGAACCTAGTTCTTGAGTAATTTCTCGGCTTGTTTTGCATAGTAACCTTGTTGTTCAACAATTTCACGAAGGACTACTTTCGCCGATTCTTTGTTTCCTTGTGCTATTAACGAGCGGGCATGATACCACTGCGATTCTTCTACGAAATTAGCAAACTTGTGAGATTCACACTTAGCAAAGACATCAATTGCTTTACTGTATTCCTTTAAGTTGTAATAACAAAGGCCGGCATAGAAAAGTGCATTGATATCATCGGGATAAGTTTTTAAGATTTCCTCAAATCGTGTAAGCGCTTTCTTATTGTTTCCTTTTGCAAAAAGTTCCATTGTCTTTTCAAGGTAATCAATGTAGGGGATATCGACTGTTTTCCAAACAAACTCATCTTCTGTCGCTGTTTGTCTATCACTTCGATCTGCCGGGGTACCTGTCAGAACAAGTTGTTCTGTACTTATTGTCGGCTTCGATCGGTAGCTGCGATAGTCCAAAACTTTCAAGTCCTTTAAATAGATCTCTTTTCCAAAAAGAAGCTCCTTTTCCGGTTTACGCACTACGGGTTCTTCCATTGGCTTCGTTGGAAGTTGATCAATCGACTCAGCAGGTGACGATCCTGTTTTCGTTTCTTGCAGTTGCTCTTGAAAATCTTTAATGATCTGCTTAACTTGAATCTGTTCTTTTACCGGTAATTCAACCATTGATTCGATATCTACAGGAACGAGAATATCTGTTTTTTCAATTTGTACTTCTCGTGTGGATTCTGTTTCAGCTACAAGTGTTGTACGTTCCTTTTCATTAGGAGAAACGAAAAAGAGGATTAAAAAAGTGATAGGAACGATACCTAATAATGCAATTGCCAAGTATACATTCCATGTGCTTTTGAATTTCCGATCTAATTTTTTCATGGCAGAAAGATCAACTCCGCTTTCCGACCAGCCTTCTAAAGCATCTGAATCGAATCCGCTTGAAGCAGCCTTGCGTTCGATGGAATTTTTCAGTTTTTGATCAGTGGTTGACTGATAAGTCCTGATTTCTTCCCGGGTTAACGCACCATGATTATGGTTTTGTTTTGAATTCATGATGTTCCTCCAGTTTCAATTTTAAATTTCGTTTTCCGTTTTGAATAGCACTTTTTACCTGTTTAATGTCCATGGAAAGCTCTTCCGAAATTTCGGTGTAAGATTTATCCTTGAGATAGAACAATTCCAGACATATACGTTGTTCTTCTTTCAATTCGTTCAATTTGCCTTCCATTAGAACAAGCTGCATTTCCTTTTCATTTATCAAGTGATTCTCCTCTACATTATCGGTGATTTGTTCCAATAAAGATGCAGGCAAATCATTTGTTTTTTTTCTGAGCACCATTAAACACTCATTCCGTGTTATTTGGTACAACCAGGATTTAAAATGTTGTACTTCGAATCGCATTAATTTTTGACCAATCTCTTCGAAGATCTTCATCACTAAATCTTCCGCATCCATTTGGTTCTTCATATATTTCATGCAGGTACCCATTACAAGATGGCCATAACGTTCGTAAAGTAAACCGATGACTTGAGTTGAACCCTCCTTTTTGAAAAGGGCAATCAAGTCTTCATCACTTGCATTTTTATATTTATTCCTACCAAAAAGAAACATACGGTTAAAGATGAGGTATTTCCGTTTATTCCATAAAAGTAGAAGAAATAATTTCGATTTTCAGTAATTTCATGGCATGAAGAAGATCGCATTGATGACATCAGGGGGTGATGCTCCGGGTATGAACGCAGCTATAAGAGCAATTGTTAAAACATGTTTAAATAAAGGGATCGTACCTTTTGGAATTTATGATGGCTACAAAGGTATGATGGAGGGCAGAGCAAAGAACATGACTTTTTCAGATGTAGATAATATAATACAGTATGGTGGTACTGTTTTGGGAAGTGCACGATCTCAAGAATTCAGAACACCTGAAGGTCGCCAAAAAGCGATTGCCTTTTTAAGGGAGCAAGATGTAGAAGGACTGATTGTGATAGGTGGGGATGGGACTTATGCCGGAGCGAAAGTATTGGGTGAAGAAATGAACATTCCTATTATAGGACTGCCGGGGACTATTGATAATGATATCTATGGAACAGAAAATACCATTGGTTTTGACACGGCTTTGAATACTGTAATTAGCGCTGTAGACAAAATAAGAGATACTGCAGGAAGTCATCATCGCGTATTTTTCGTGGAGGTCATGGGACGTGATGCCGGATTCATTGCCTTACATTCAGCTATGGCTTGCGGTGCGGAATCAGTATTGATCCCAGAAGAAGTAACGGATATTCAGAAGTTGGTTGATGACATTAAGAACCAGAACAAGGGAAGAAGAAGCTCCATTATTATAGTTGCAGAAGGTGATGATGGAGGTGATGCCTTTGAAATTATGAATAAGGTGAAACCATTTTTACCCGAATATGATTTACGTCATTCGGTGCTTGGACATATACAAAGAGGAGGTAGCCCATCTGCATTAGACCGAATAATAGCAACAAGGATGGGGAATTATGCAGTTGAATTGTTGCAAAACGGAAAATCTCATTTGGCAGTTGGTATAAAAGGAGGTGAACTAAATACCTGCCCGATAGCCATGGCAATTAAAGAGCATGCTGCTCCTAATCTAGACCATTTAAAGCTGATTGAGGCTTTGCGTACAAAATAGTTGAGATTTTGTTTGGCATGCAAATTCAACTTTATCAGCGCGTTAAGTCTGTGTAAACTATTTTTTCGAAAAAAACTTTTCAAAAAAGCTTGACAAAGTAAAAAGCGGTA